>NZ_JBFAGG010000005.1:0-534326 GCF_040653595.1 Sphaerisporangium sp. NPDC051011
GCGAAGCTGGGGGAGCTGGTGGGCGGGCACCCGGCGCTGGTGCGCCCTCGCGGGCAAGGGATCGTTCCTCACCCTTGCCCGCGAGGACTCCAGAACACCGCCGCGCCCCGAACAGCACTTATGACCGCGCCTCCGGCACGGCGGGTTCTCAGGAGTCGAAGCCGAGTCCCAGCCGGTCGAGCGTGCGCAGCCACAGGTTGCGCCGCCCCTGGTGGGCGTCCGCCTGGGCGATCGACCACCGGGTGAGCTGGATGACGCCCGAGCGGATCGGCTCCGGCGGGAACGGTATCGGCTTCTCGCGCACCATGCGCAGCTCGGTGCGCTCGGTCGGCTCACCCTCCAGCAGGTCCAGCATGACGTTGGCGCCGAACCGCGTCGCGCCCACGCCCATCCCGGTGTACCCGACCGCGTAGGCGAGCCGCCCCTTGTGCGCCGTGCCGAAGAACGCGCTGAAGCGGCTGCAGGTGTCGATCACCCCGCCCCAGCGGTGCGTGAACCGCACTCCGGCGAGCTGGGGGAAGGTGGTGTAGAAGTGCGCGGCCAGGGTCGCGAACGTCGCGTCCCTCTGCTCGTACTCCTGCCTGACCCTGCCCCCGTTGAAGTACACCGCGTCGTACCCGCCCCACAGGATACGGTTGTCCGTGGTGAGCCGGTAGTAGTGGAACTGGTTCCCGCCGTCGCCGACGCCCTGCCGGTTGTGCCAGCCCACCGACGCGAGCTGCTCCGGCGTGAGCGGCTCGGTCATCAGCGCGTAGTCGTACACCGGAACCAGGAAGTTGCGCAGCCGTCCGAGCAAGGGCGGGAACACCCCCGTGCCGAGCGCGACCCGGGCCGCCCGCACGCCACCGTGCGGGGTGATCAGCTCCATGGTCGTGCCGTCGTCGCGCAGCGAGCGCACCGGGCTGCGCTCGTAGATGCGGACGCCCAGCGACAGGCATGCCTCGCGCAGCCCCCACGCCAGGCGGGCCGGGTCCAGCATCGCGCAGCCGTCCCGCTCCCACTGCCCTCCGACGTAGGTCGGCGAGTCGACCTCGGCGCGGACCTGCTCGGCGTTGAGCAGGCGCATGTCCAGGCCGAGCTCGCGGGCGATGCCGGTCTCCTCCGCCATCGCGTCGAGCTGCCACGGCTCGGTGGCCACGTGCAGCTCGCCGGTGCGCTCGAACGCGCAGTCGATGCCGTACTTGGCGACCGTCCCCTCGATCTCGTCGAGGTTCTCCGCGCCCAGGCGAACGAGCGTGGAGACCTCGCGGGGCCAGCGGCTGAGGCCGTTGCCGAGCCCGTGGGTGAGGCTCGCGACGCAGAAGCCTCCGTTACGGCCGGAGGCCGCCCAGCCGACGCGCCTGCCCTCCAGCAGGACGACGTCGAGCGAGGGGTCGCGTTCCTTGGCCATCAAGGCCGCCCAGAGGCCGGAGAAGCCGCCGCCGACCACGGCCAGGTCGGCGGTCGTGCTGTCGAAGAGCCGCGGTAGCGGCTCGGGTTTGTCCGGACTGTCCAACCAGTACGGCTTACGCTCCGCGTCAGCCAGTGCTTTCAGCGGATCCACACATTTCACGTCCCAACGAACAGCGTCGTTTTTCCCTGGGCCGGGAACGCCGTGTTCCCGGTGCCAGGCGGGTGTTTCCCGTCTCTAGGTGCGGCGGCGCGAGGTCAGGGTGTTGATGACCGCGATGACCACGCCCACCGCGAAGATGAGGGTGCCAAGGATATTGACCTGCGGGGGCACGCCGATGCGGACCGCGCCGTAGATCCACAGGGGGAAGGTGATCGTCGCCCCGCTGGTGAACTGCGTGATGACGAAGTCGTCGATCGACAGGGCGAAGGCGAGCAGCGCGCCGGAGACCACGCCCGGCAGGATCATCGGGAACGTGACCCGCCAGAACGTGATCCAGGCGGAGGCGCCGAGGTCGCGCGCGGCCTCCTCCACCGACCCGTCCAGGCCGACCACGCGCGCCCGCACGGTCACCGCGACGAACGACACCGAGAACAGCACGTGCGCCAGCACGATCGTCGCGTACCCCGTCTGCACGCCGAGGCTGATGAACAGCGACAGCAGCGAGGCGCCCATGACCAGTTCGGGCGAGGAGATCGCGGCGAACATCACCAGGTTGGTCGGCCCCTGCCCGCGGAAGCGGTAGCGGCCGAGGGCGATGCCCATCAACGTGCCGAGCACGGTGGTGATGAGCGTGGCCAGCAGCGCGATGCTGATCGAGTTCGTGACGGCGGTTGTCAGGTCGGGGTAGTCCCCGAGCCGGCCCCACCACTTGAAGGTGAACCCCTGCCAGCTCACGTTCGACTTGCTCTTGGTGTCGTTGAAGCCGAACGCGATCATCACCGCGATGGGCGCGAACAGCCAGAGCAGGACGAGCCACGTGTAGCCGTACAGCAGCCGGTCGCCCCACCGGGCGCGCGGGCGCCTCGGCACGCCCACGTGCGCCTGCCGTGCCTCGGCGGGCAGGGCCGGGCTGAGTGAACCGCTCATCGCGCCGCCGCCTCCAAGACGTTCTCGGTGCCGAGGGCCTTGGCGTAGGCGAAGATGCCGATGAGCATCGCCGCCATGAGGATGAACGACAGCGCCGCGCCAGCCGGATAGTCGTTGTTCACGAGGTACTCCGTCTGGATGATGTTACCGATCATCGTATTCGCCGGGCCGCCCAGGATCGAGGCGTTCACGTAGTCCGCCGTCATCGGGACGAATGTCATCAGGACGCCCGCGAACACCCCGGGCAGCGACAGCGGCAGCACGATCCTGAGGAACGAGTCGCGGCGCGTCGCGTACAGGTCCTGGGCCGCCTCGACGACCCGCGGGTCCACGCGCTCCAGCGCCACGTAGATCGGCAGCACCATGAACGGCAGGTAGTTGTACGTCAGCCCGCCGATCACCGCCACCGTCGTCTGCAGCACGTGGAAGTCCGCGGGCAGCAGCCCGGCGTCCTTCAGCGGCTGAAGCAGGATGCCGTCGTCGGCGAGCAGGAACTTCCACGACACCGTCCGCAGCACGAACGAGACGAAGAACGGCAGCAGCACCAGCAGCAGGTACGTCGACTTGCGCGCGCCCGCCTTGAAGGCGATCCAGTAGGCCACCGGGTAGGCGAGCAGGATGGTGAGCACCGTCCCCGCCAGCCCGTACCCGGCCGAGCGCAGGAACTGCGTCTTGTACTCGCCGAGCGCGTCGCCGAAGTTCGCCAGGTGGAAGGTCTGGACGAAGCCGTTGACGACGTCGCCCTCCTGGGTGGAGACCGACGCCATGAAGACCAGCGGCACCACCAGGAAGCACAGCAGCCAGAGCCCGCCCGGGAGGATCAGCAGGTACGGCGCGATCTTCTGTCTCATGGCGTCAGCCCTGCGTGATCGGCTGGAAAATCCCCTCGAAGGCCTTCTCCTCGGCCGTGGTCAGGGACTTGTAGGAGCGCAGCCTGGCCATGTCGGACTCGGCGGGGAAGATCAACGGGCTGGTGGCGGCCATCTCCAGGGCCTTCTTGTCGTCCCCGCTCGCCTTGGCGGCGTCGGCCTTGATGATCTCCTGCGCCGAGGGCACGGGGGTGATGTAGGTGATGTACTCGGCCAGGTGCGCGGCGATCTCGGGCTTGTAGACGTAGTCCATCATCGCCAGCGCGTCGACCGGGTTCTGCGCGGTCTTGGGGATGCACATGTTGTCGGTCCAGATCGTCGCGCCCTCCTTGGGGACGACGAACTTGAGGTCCTGACCCTCGGCGTTCTGCTGGTAGATGTCGCCGGACCAGGCCATACACATCCAGATGTCCCCGCGGACCAGCGCGTCCACGTAGTCGTTCTCGTAGTACTTGCGGACGAGACCGGCGTCGCGCTGCTGCTGGAGCTTCTGCCCGGCCTTCTCCCAGTCGGCCTGCACGGACTTGTCCGGGTCGATGCCCAGCGCGAACAACGCGAAGTTCGCGATCTCCTGGGTGTCGATCATCATGCCGACCTTGCCCTTGTACTTGGGGTTCCACAGCTCCTCGATGCTGGTGATGTCCCCGTCGACGTACTTCGGGTTGTACGCGATGCCCGTCAGGCCCGACTGCCAGGGCACGGTGTAGGTGTTGCCCGGGTCGTAGGACGGGTTCTTGTACTTGGCCCCCACGTTGGCGTTGAACGTCGGCAGCTTGGAGTGGTCGAGCGGGACCAGGTAGCCGAGCGCCATGGCCCGGCCGAGGTGGATGCCGTTCGTGATCACCATCATGTCGAAGCCGATGTCCTGCCCGGCGGCGAGCTGCGGCTGGATCTTGCCGAACCAGGTGGAGTTGTCCTGGATGGCCTCCTGGTAGGTCACCTGGATGCCGGTGTCCTTGGTGAACGCCTCCAGGGTCGGGTAGGAGTTCCCCTTCTTCTCCATGTACAGCGGCCAGTTGGCCCACCGCAGGACGCCGTTCTTCTTCTTGTCCGCCCAGTACCCGGCGGCGGCGCTCGCTTTCGGAGGCTCGACCTTCTTCCCCTGGACTCCGCACGCGGCCAGGCCCAGCGCGGCGGCGGACAGCCCTCCGAGGCGCAGCGCGTCACGGCGGGTGAGGGAGGATCGGGTGCGGCTCTGCGTCAGGCCGCGCAGGAACGCGAGATCACGTGGAGGGCTGGTCATGAGGTGGTTCGACTTCCAATCGCGTACGAGTGCTGCGGCTGCCATGACAACCAGACGGATTCACCGCGCTCCGCCGTGATGCTGCTGTCCCGGGCGTTCTGCTCGAACACCGTGAATTCTGCACCGCTCGAAAGGTTGACGGCGTAGCTGTTGTAGGTGCCGAGATAGACCACCTCGGACACGACGCCGCGCACCGCGCTGACGTCCGCGGCCGGCTCCTCGCGGGAGATCCGGATCTTCTCCGGGCGGACGGTGACCTCCACCTGGCCGCCCTCGCGGGTCTGGCCGCCGACCGGCACCAGCACGCGCTCACCCTCGGCGACGCGGATCACGGCAGTGCCTCCGCTGACGTGGTCGGCCGTGCCGCTGAGCAGGTTGGACGTCCCGATGAAACCGGCGACGAACGTGGTCGCCGGGCGCTCGTAGATCTCCCTCGGCCCCGCGAGCTGCTCGACCAGGCCGTCGTTCATGACGGCGATACGGTCGCTCATGGTGAGCGCCTCGTTCTGGTCGTGGGTCACGTACACGAAGGTGATGCCGACCTCGCGCTGGATGCGCTTGAGCTCCATCTGCATGGCCTGGCGCAGCTTGAGGTCGAGGGCGCCGAGCGGCTCGTCCAGCAGCAGGGCCCGGGGGTTGTTCACCAGGGCGCGGGCGAGCGCCACGCGCTGCTGCTGGCCGCCCGACATCTGCCGGGGCCGGCGGTTCTCGCGGCCGGTGAGGTCGACGATCTCCAGCATCTCGCCGACCCGCCGCTTGATCTCCTGCTCGGGGACGCGCTTGCGCCGGAGCCCGAAGGCGACGTTCTCCCACACGTTCATGTGCGGGAACAGCGCGTAGGACTGGAACACCATGTTCACGTCGCGCTTGTTGGGCGGCACGTTGGTGACGTCCTGCCCGTGCAGGCGTACGGTCCCCCGGGACGGGTCCTCGAACCCGGCGATCATCCGCATGGTGGTGGTCTTGCCGCAGCCCGACGGTCCGAGCATGGAGAAGAACTCTCCCTCGGCGATCGACAGGCTCACGCCCTTGACCGCCTGCACGACCTCACCGTGCGCGTGGTACTCCTTGACGACTCCGTCGAGTTCGATGGCGGGCACCGGGGAGATGTCGGAGGCGGCCGGAGCGGCCGCCTCCTTGCCCGCCTGGATATCGGTCATTCCAGGCTATCCCTCATCTGAAATCTGAATCCGTGCACCGATACGGCGCGCGGGGCAGGTGGTCATTCACCGATGTAGTGCATGACGTGCTTCACGCGGCTGTAGTCGTGCAGGCTGAAGACCGACAGGTCCTTGCCGTAGCCCGAGTGCTTGAAGCCGCCGTGGGGCATCTCCGAGACGAACGGGATGTGGGTGTTCACCCAGACCACGCCGAAGTCCAGCCGCCGGGACAGGCGCATCGCCCGCCCGTGGTCGGACGTCCACACCGACGCCGACAGGCCGTACTTCACGTCGTTGGCCTTGGCGAGCGCGTCGGCCTCGTCGCTGAACGTCTGGATCGTGATGACCGGGCCGAACACCTCGGTCTGCACCATCTCGTCGTCCTGCCGCAGGCCGTCCACGACGGTCGGCTCGAACAGGTAACCCTTCTCCCCGATGCGCCTGCCCCCGGTGAGGACCTTCGCGTGGCCGGGGACGCGCTCCAGGAACCCCTCGACGCGGGCGAGGTGGGCGGCGTTGTTGAGCGGGCCGTAGTACGCGTCCTCGTCGCCGTAGAGGCCGGTCTTGGTGGCCGCGGCCGCCTCGGCCAGGGCCGCCGCGAACGGCTCGTGGATGCTCTCGTGGACCAGCACGCGGCAGGCCGCCGTGCAGTCCTGGCCGGCGTTGTAGAGGCCCGCGCCCGCGATGGCCTCGGCCACGGCGGCGACGTCCTTGACGTCCTCGAAGACGACGACGGGCGCCTTGCCGCCGAGCTCCAGGTGCACGCGCTTCACGTCGTCGGCCGCGGACCGCGCGACCTGCACGCCCGCGCCCACCGAGCCCGTGATCGCGACCATCGACGCGGACGGGTGGCCCACGACCAGGGCGCCGGTCTCGCGGTCCCCGGCGACGACGTTGAAAACGCCCGCGGGGAGGACCTCGCCGACGATCTCGGCCATCTTCAGGGTCGAGACCGGCGTGGTGTCGGACGGCTTGAGCACCACCGTGTTGCCCGCGGCGAGCGCCGGGGCGATCTTCCATACCGCCATCATCAGCGGGTAGTTCCACGGGGTGACCTGCCCGATCACGCCGATCGGCTCGTGGCGGATCACCGAGGTGTGGTCGGCCAGGAACTCGGCCGAGCTCGGGCCCTCCAGGGTGCGCACGGCGCCCGCGAAGAAGCGGAAGTGGTCGGCGGCGGGCGGGATCTCGTCCTCGGCCATGCGCGCCCGCGGCTTGCCGGTGTTGAGGCACTCCGCCTCGACGAGCTCCTCGGCCCGTGCTTCTATGGCGTCGGCGATCTTCAACAAGTACCCGGCACGCTCACCCGGCGTCGTCTGCCCCCACGACTCGAACGCGGCGACCGCCGCGGCGTAGGCTGCGTCAACGTCCTCCTGACCGGAGACCGGCGCCTGAAGGTAGGCCTCCCCCGTGCTCGGATCGATCACATCGGAAAACCGACCGCTCTTGGCATCCACGAGCTCGCCATTGATGAAGTTCTGGAGACGGGTGGTCAAAGCTCGACCTCCTCGTGAGTGGGCTGAGTTGTCGCGACTCTGACAGAGGTCGGACGCCACGACAAGGGATTTCGTCGCGAATATATCAAATTGCTACGAAATCGCTTGACAGGGCGCGGTGAGCTGACAACATGTCGCACCAGGACGGCAACATCATCGGAACGGCCACGTAATCAGCTTGCTGTAGCCGTCCGGTCGCAGGGAGGACGCACGGAGATGACCACGCCGCCGAAAGCGCGACGGGACAACAACCACAACGACGCCAGGCCGGGGCCCGTGGTTCTGGACGATATCTCCAAGCGCATCATCGAGGAACTCCAGGAGGACGGGCGCAAGCCCTACGCCGCCATCGGCAAGGCCGTCGGACTGTCGGAGGCCGCCGTGCGCCAGCGCGTCCAGCGGCTCCTCGACGCCGGGGTGATGCAGATCGTCGCCGTGACCGACCCGCTCACCCTCGGCTTCCCCCGCCAGGCGATGATCGGCATCAAGTGCGAGGGCGACCTGGAGACGGTGGCCGACAACCTGTCGTCCATCGACGAGATCGACTACGTCGTGCTCACCGCGGGATCGCTGGACATCATGGTCGAGGTCGTCTGCGAGGGCGACTCCCACCTGCTGGAGATCCTCGGCAAGATCCGCGCCATCCCCACCGTCCGTGCCACCGAGACGTTCGTCTACCTCAAGCTCCGCAAGCAGTCCTACTCCTGGGGCACCCGCTGACCTCCTTCCTCCAAGCGCCTCGCGGTGGCCCGGGTCACCCCGCTGACCTGCCCTGACGCCTTCGCCGGCCAGGCTACCCGGCCCGCGAGACGGCTCGGACGCGCGGCGGCCCGGGACGCCCGGCCGGCCTCAGACGCGCTGCGCCCGCTCTGCCGTCAGGACGTCGCGGCGGTCCAGGATGTCGGCCACCTCGGCGAGGAAGGCGTCCACCTGGGGCACCGCGTACCCTGCCCTGAACAGGACCGTCGCGAACCTGGCCGCCCTGACCTGGTCCCCCGTGAGCGGAAGATCGGTCGTGCCGCGCAGGGTGGCCACCACGCGGTCCAGGAAGATGTCGACCTGGCCCTCGTGGTATCCCGCTCCGAAGCGTCCCCGGCGGAAGAGCATCCGCTCGACCTTCGCCGCCTGGGCCTCCAGCCAGGCCGCGGCGAGCGCCTCGTCGGCCGACGGCGCCTCCTCGGCCGACTGGCCGACGTGGAGGCTCCGCACGGCCTCCGGCTCCGGAGGGCCGTACCCGGCGCGCGCCGGGGTCCAGGGCACCCGCTCGTTGCGTCCCAGGGGATCCCAGGCGCCCGCCACGGGCGCGACGACGTCCTGCGGGTGGAGCGGCCTGCCCTCGGCGGCGGCGATCCGCCGGCCTCCTCCCTCTGAGCGCACCGCGGGCATCCCGGGCAGCGTCGGGGCCTCCTCCTCTTCTTCGTCCGGTTCGTCCGTCAGCCCCGCGCTCGTCCCGCCGTAGGCGAGTTCGGACGCGGGCACCGGCGCGGCGTGGAACGTCTGCCCTCCCGGGTACCGGCGAGGCTCCGGGATGCCGGGCAACCTGGCCAGGCCGCCATCGCCGGGCCCTGCCGTCGCCGCCGTCGTCATGGCGGTCCCGGCGGCCCCGGCGGTCATCGCGGGACGAAAGGGCAAGGTCTCCACGGCCACCACGAAGGCGTCCAGCGCGTAGTCGACCGCCATCTCGTTGTAGCCGCCGCGTTTGGCGCCGAAGCCCGCCATGCGGATCTCGTCCGCCGTCACCGGAGGGCCCTCCAGCGCGCCCCGGCCCAGGGTCGCCTCGATCCGCCGGATGAGAGCATCGACCTGCCCGGGGTCGTATCCGGTGCGTAACGCAAGTACACGTGGAAAGCGGTTCAAACCGCGTCCTCCCGGTTCACAGCCCCCGCATACGTATCCTCTTTACCATTCTTATTGGATGACTTAAGGAAATCCAGGCAGTCAGCCCTAGGGGAGTAAGCTTCCTGATCTATGCGGCTCGCGAACCTCTCATTCCGCTACGCCCGCCGCGCCCCCTGGGTGCTCCACGACGTGCGTCTCGACCTGCCGCCCGGCACGGTCGCCGAAGTCACCGGCCGCAACGGCGCCGGCAAATCGACCCTCCTGAGACTCCTCGCCGGCACGACGCGCCCGACCCGGGGCACGATCGCCGACCGCCCGCCGATCGTCGGATACGCGCCCGAGATCTTTCCCGTGGGCCAGCCGTTCACGGTCGCCGCCTACCTCGCCCACATGGCCGCCGTCCGGGGCGTGTCCACGTCCGCCGTCGCGCCGTGGGCCGAGCGCCTCGGCATGACATCCCTGCTGGACATTCCGCTCGGCGACCTCTCCAAGGGGAGCGCGCACAAGGTGGGGCTCGCGCAGGCCCTCCTCGCGCCGCCCGGCCTGCTGGTCATGGACGAGCCCTTCTCCGGCCTGGACGCGCAGACCCGCGCCGAACTGCCCAGGATCATCGAGGAGGTCGCCGCCGCCGGGGGCATCGTCGTCGTCAGCGATCACCAGAGCGGCCTGGCGGACCACCCCGGCCTCACCCGCCTCGCCGTCGAGAACAACACCGTCCGCCTCATCGCGCCCACCGACCGCGCCCTGACCGATATTTCCGATATATCAGGCAAAGCCGTGATCGAGGTCCTGGTGGAAGCGGACGAGGCGGACACGGTGGCCCAGAAACTGCGCGCCGACGGCTACGACGCCCACATCCGAGGAGTGCCAGGATGAAGCCGACCTTGATGCTCGCGCGGTTCAAGACCGCCGCGTACCTGCGCTCCCACCGGATCGTCCAGCCGTTCGTGGGACTGCTGGCCATCCTGATCATCCTGTACTCGACGCGCGTCCTGGCCGGCCACGAGCTCTCCTCGTACGGCGACTCCGCCGCCCTGCTGGTCCCGGTCTTCGCCTGGGCGGCGCGGGGCCTGCTCGATACCGAGCCGGACGTCCAGCGCCTCCTCTCGGTGACGGCCTCCGGACGTCCCGGCCGCGAGGTGACGGCCGGCCTGCTCGCCTCGGCCGCGGTGAACGCCGTCCTCGCCTGCCTGGCCGTCCTCGCCCCCCTCGGCATCGGCTTCGCCGTCACGCCGGGCGGGGCGGTGGTGGCCGGCGGGCTGGCCCTGCACGTCCTCTCCCTGCTCACCGGCACCGCCCTGGGCGCGCTGTCCAGCCGCCCGATCCTGCGCGACCAGGCGACGTCCACGCTCGTCATGCTCGGCGCCTACGTCGCGATGCTCCTGATCAGCCTGGCCCCCGTCACGTGGCTGACCGTCCCGCTGATCAGCTGGATGCGCGACGCCGGGCGACCGGCCTTCCTGACCTCCGCCCTCCCCGGCCTCGCCGCCATCACCCTCGCGTGGTGCACGCTGGCCTTCCTCACGTACACCTACCTACGCCGCACCCGCCCGTAGCCCTTCCTTCCGAGACCGCCTCCTCGCCGGGACGTCCCGTCGCGAGGGGGCGGCGCCGTTTCGGCTTGGTCATCTCGAAATGCGAGACATACTCGCTCGTATCGTGGACACCAGCGTAGGCTGGCAGCGGTTCGGATCCCAGAGGAGTTGATCGGCATGTCCGCCGTCTACACGCACGGTCACCACGAGTCGGTGCTGCGCTCGCACACCTGGCGCACGGCCGCCAACTCGGCCGCGTACCTGCTGCCGCACCTGCGGTCCGGAATGTCCCTGCTCGACGTCGGGTGCGGGCCGGGGACGATCACGGCCGATCTGGCGGAGGTGGTGGCTCCGGGGCAGGTCACGGGGATCGACACCGCCGAAGGAGTCCTGGCGCAGGCCAGGGACGTCGCGGCGGGGCGTGGGCTGCGGAACGTCGTCTACGAGGCCGGGGACGTGTACCGGCTGGAGTACCCGGAGGGGTCGTTCGACATCGTCCACGCCCACCAGGTGTTGCAGCACGTCGCCGACCCGGTCGGCGCGCTGGTCGCGATGCGGCGCGTCTGCAGGCCCGGCGGCATCGTCGCCGCGCGCGACTCCGACTACGCCACCTTCACCTGGTATCCGCAGGTGCCCGCCCTGGACGAGTGGCAGGACCTGTACCACCGGGTGGCGCGCGCCAACGGGGGCGAGCCCGACGCGGGCCGTCGCCTGCTGTCCTGGGCTCGCCAGGCCGGGTTCAGCGACATCACCGCCTCCGGCGCGGTGTGGTGTTTCGCCACCCCGGCCGACCGCGCGTGGTGGAGCGGCCTGTGGGCCGAGCGCATCACGTCCTCGGCCATGGCCGAGCAGATCGTCTCGTACGGCTTCGCCACCCGCCCCGATCTGGAGCGCATCGCGGACGGCTGGCGCGCGTGGGGAGCGTCCGACGACGGCTGGTTCACCGTCCTGCACGGAGAAATCATCTGCCGAGCCTGACGGACCACACGGCCCCCGACCCTCAGCCGGGGCCGCCGGCTGTCACCAATGCAATGACTCGTACAGCTGATCCGCTCACCTGGAGGCGTTAAGGACCTGCTCGAGGCCGCGGCGCGCGAGGGCATCGGCGCGTTCGTTCTCGGGGTGGCCCGCGTGGCCCTTGACCCAGAGCCACTCGACGGTGTGCCGAGCGGCCGCCACGTCGAGGCGTTGCCAGAGGTCCATATTCTTGACCGGCTGCCTGCCGGCCGTCTGCCAACCGTTGCGCTTCCAGCCGTGTAGCCACTGGGTGATGCCATTGCGGACATATGTGCTGTCGGTGTGCAGGCGGACGGTAACCGGCCGGGTGAGGATCTCCAGGGCCATGATGGCGGCCATGAGTTCCATGCGGTTGTTGGTCGTACCGACCTCACCGCCGTAGATCTCCTTCTCTGTGTGGCGGTAGCGCAACACCGCCCCCCAGCCGCCTGGGCCCGGGTTACCCCTACACGCGCCGTCGGTGTATATGTCCACGACCCGACCGGCCACCTGCTCCTGGCCCTCCACAGCCGGCACGTCCTCCTACTCCATCGGTCTCGCGGTCAGCGCCTGTCATGCCATTATGCGGCCTGAACATGAGTCAAGGGCCGCCTCACACTGCCCCTTGCCGCTCGAGAAGAAATCGCGTTCGAGTATCCGGACGACCCTATAGACATTCATCTCAATCAGTGACCAACAACTCGCATCTGCGGCACGTCGACCAAAAGGGTAATACGACTATACGACCACAGTTCATCCGCAAAGCCGCAAATGGTGAACAATTATATGGATACACAAATCTAGGCACACGGCAAAGCAGGCTCAAATTATGTTTTCTCTGCCGAGCCAGTCGACCGTGCAATAACTTTGGGAGCCGAACGCCCTCTCCCCAGGCAGGAGGCCTCCATGGACAGCCCCGACGGGCGTGTGCTGATCATTGTGATCGTCGCGACGATTCTGTTCGTCGTGGGTCGTAATTTCCAGCGGACCGTGGACACCTGGGCGGGCTGGGGCAAAGCCATCCAAACCGCCAAAGAGGCCGCGGACAAAATCCCCGGAGCGAAATCCTCGGCCTGGGCGGCGGTGCGGCGCATGATTTTCATCGGCGCGGTGACGCTGGCCCTTCTGGCCCTGATCGTCAACGCCTTCAGATACATCTGAGGCCGGCACCTCCGCGATCGGATGTGCCGGCCAGGCTAGGACTCCGGGGTGGCGGCGGCGAGCTGGCCGCAGGCGCCGTCGATCTCGCGGCCGCGCGTGTCACGGACGGTGACGGCGACGCCGTGGGACTCCAGGCGACGGACGAACGCGCGCTCGTCCTCGGGCCGCGAGGCGGTCCACTTCGAGCCCGGGGTCGGGTTGAGCGGGATCAGGTTGACGTGGACGAGCTTGCCCTTGAGCAGGCGGCCCAGCAGGTCGGCCCGCCACTCGTGGTCGTTGATGTCCTTGATCAGGGCGTATTCGATGGAGACGCGGCGCTTGGTGATGGCCGCGTAGTTCCAGGCCGCGTCCAGGACCTCGGCGACCTTCCAGCGGGTGTTGACCGGCACCAGCGTGTCGCGCAGCTCGTCGTCGGGGGCGTGCAGGGAGACGGCGAGCGTCACGGGCAGCCCTTCGTTCGCGAGCTTCTCGATCGCCGGGACGAGCCCGACCGTCGAGACCGTGACCCCCCGGGCGGAGATGCCGAGCCCCTCGGGGGCGGGTTCGGTGATGCGCCGGACGGCGCCGATGACCGCCTTGTAGTTGGCGAGCGGCTCCCCCATGCCCATGAAGACGATGTTGCTCACCCGCCCCGGACCTCCGGGCACCTCATCGCGGGCCAGCGCGCGGGCGCCCGCGACGACCTGCTCGACGATCTCGGCGGTCGACATGTTCCGGGTCAGCCCGGCCTGTCCCGTGGCGCAGAAGGGGCAGTTCATGCCGCATCCTGCCTGGGAGGACACGCATATGGTCACCCGGTCGGGATAGCGCATCAGGACCGACTCGACCAGGGCGCCGTCGAAGAGCTTCCACAGGGTCTTCCGGGTCGTGCCGCCGTCGCAGGTGATCTCTCTGACCGAGGTGAGCAGGCCGGGCATCAGGCTCGTCACGAGGCGGTCGCGGGACGCGGCGGGGAGGTCGGTCATGTGCGCCGGGTCGGTGGTGAGCCGCTCGAAGTAGTGCCGCGAGAGCTGCTCGGCGCGGAACGGCTTCTCCCCCAGCTCGGCGACGGCCGTACGCCGCTCGGCCATCGTCAGGTCAGCGAGGTGGCGGGATGGTTTCGCACGCCGGGGGGCGACAAAGGTTAGCTCGGCGGACATGTCCTTCTCTTAACAGTTTGCCGGAAGCTGCACTACACAGCCCCTTGTTGTGATCTATTGCGATCCACGGCCGAACGGGAGACGTACACCGGAAAGGCGGATAGGCGTTGGGCACCACCGATGTCGTCCTCACCGACACCAGCCCTTATGGCAGTCGCATGGTGACCGTCGAGTACGAGGGGGCGTCCTCGGTAGCTTACCTGCGCGGCGCCGACGGCGGGATCCACGGCGCCGTGTGGCTCGCCAACCATGGACAGGCGCCACCCTTCGTCGACATGGACCAGATCGGCCGGGGCCACGCTCCCGTCATGCCCGTGGCCAACACGCGCCTCCCGGAGGGCACAGCGCCGTTCACGGCCGCCGAACTGGAGGTGCTCTGGTTCGAGGAGGGCGACGGGGCGGCCCTGTTTCGCAACGGCGATCTCCTGGCGGTCATTCCCGGCTGGGCGGACCTGGAGCGCGGAATGCCCGGATACGCCAGGGACGCGGTCGGCGAGTCCCCGTTCGCGTGGTCCCTGGACGAGGCCCTGGAGGGGCTGGCGCCGCGGATCGCCAAGGCCCGTTCGTACTGGGAATGGCGGCACGGCGACGGCGCGTGGCAGTCGTTCCAGCAGTTCGTCATGAGCCACCTGGACACGCGGGTCGGCCCGCCGGCGCGGTACTGGGACATCGGCGGGGACCGGCTCCCCACCGTGGGCATCACCGAGCGCCCGCAGAACGGCTACACGGTGCTGTCGACGGTCGGGATGAGCTGCCAGCGCATGCCGACCGTGGAGCAGTACATCGACCGGCCCGACGCCTACGCCCGCATCGAACTGGCCATCGCCACCCGGGGAGAGCCCGCGGAGGCGGCTCAGGTGTTCCTGTGGCTGGCGCGGTACCCGTGGCACTCGATCACCTGGCTCGGGCATGGCCACACCGCCCGCTGGTACGGCGCCCCGGCGACCTTCCCGCTCGGCCGCGGCTACGAGGGCGTGCTGATGCTGGACACCATCCCCGGGCTGCCCGATCTGTCGGGGTTCACGTTCGGGGGCGACGAGGTGCGCTGGCTCTGGCTGATCCCGCTGACCGACCACGAACTGCGGATCGCCGCCGAACGCGGGCACGAGGCCCTGTCGCTGTCGTTGCCCGGGCGGATCCTCTGAAGCCCTCTCAGCCCGGCAGGAAGGCCGCCAGGAGCAGCCAGATCGGGACGAGCGTCGCGAGCAGGGAGTCCAGGCGGTCCATCAGGCCGCCGTGCCCGGGGAGCAGGCTGCCCATGTCCTTGATGCCGAGATCGCGCTTGATGACCGACTCGACCAGGTCGCCGAGGGTGGCGCACACGGCCGCAACGACACCGATGATCGCGCCCTGCCAGTACTGGCCGTCGAGCAGGAACCGCATCAAAAGCGACCCGCAGATCACACAGGCGAGGATGGACCCCGCGAAACCCTCCCAGGTCTTCTTCGGGCTGATGATCGACATCTTGTGCCTGCCGAACAGGATGCCCGCGAAGTAGCCGCCGATGTCGCTGGACACCGTGACGGCGATGAAGAGCACCACGCGGTCGGCACCGTCCGGCTTGGCCAGCATCAGCGGCACGAACCCGGCGATCAGGGAGGGGTACACCGAGGTAAGGACGCTTCCCGCGGCGTCCCTGACGTAGCCGTCCACGCCCTTGAACATCCGCTCGCAGAGCATGATCAGCACGGTGATCGTGAACGCGCCCAGCAACCAGATCGGGCCGCCCCAGTACGCCCCGGCGAGCATCGCGGCCAGGCCCGTCAACTGGAGCTTCAGCGGCACCTGGATGTCCCGCACGCCGAACGCGCGGATCATCTCCACCACGCCGATGCCGACGGCCGCGCCGATCACCAGGAGGAAAAGGGCCTTCTGCGTGTAGAGGGTGCCGAGGACGGCGGCCCCCAGCGCTAGGCCCACGCCGATCGCAGCCGGGAGGTTGCGGCCCGTACGAATGCCGTTCGGCTTTCCGGCCGCCGGGACCGGGCCGTGGTCCCCAGGGTCGCCCACTCCATCGTCGTGGGCGGTGCCGTTGGCCTGCGCCCGCACGAGCCCCGCCGGGCCGGAAGCCCCGATGTCGCCGCCTCCCGCGGAGGAGGTGTCGGCGCCCCCCTCAGGGCCTTCCACACGGCCGCCTGGAGCCGCGGGCGGACGCGCCCCGGACCGCCGACCTGGTGCCGGCCCGGTACCGTCCGCCGTCGTACCTTCCACAGTTTCCCACCCTCGTACCGCCGGCCACGCTCGACGGCCCACTACGCCTGGCCCGCCGCGACGGCGGGGAGGGAGCGCGATGGGCCCGGCGCGGCGAGGCGCCCCACCCGCGGCAGGCACCGGAGTGGCAGCGCCCCTACCTGACCGTGGCTGATGCGCGCTCAGACCTCGAGCAGCTCGGCTTCCTTGTGCTTGAGAAGCTCGTCGATCTTGGCGACGTGCTTGTGCGTGAGGTCGTCGAGCTCCTTCTCGGCGCGGCGGACCTCGTCCTCGCCCGCCTCGCCGTCCTTGACCATCTTGTCGAGGGTCTCCTTGGCGTGGCGGCGGATGTTGCGCACCGAGACCCTGCTGCTCTCGGCCTTGTTCCGCGCGACCTTGATGTACTCGCGGCGGCGCTCCTCCGACAGCTCGGGGAACACCACGCGGATCACCGCGCCGTCGTTGCCGGGGTTCACCCCGAGGTCGCTGTCACGGATGGCCTTCTCGATGGCGCCCATCGAGCCCTTGTCGTAGGGCTGGATGATGACCATGCGGGCTTCGGGGACGTGGAACGAGGCCAGTTGCTGCACCGGCGTCGGAGACCCGTAGTAGTCAACATTGATCTTGTTGAACATCGACGGGCTGACCCGGCCGGTGCGGATCGCCGCGAAGTCCTCCTTGGCGACCGCGACCGCCTTGTCCATCTTCTCCTCGGCTTCGAAGAGGGTTTCGTCGATCACAGCGGCTCCCTATTTCCCTGCCGGACTCACCAGCGTGCCGATCTTTTCACCGCGGACCGCCCGCAGGATGTTGCCCTCGCCCATGAGGTCGAAGACCACGATGGGCAGGCCGTTGTCCATGCACAGGCTGATCGCCGTGGCATCCATCACCCCGAGGCCCCGCGTGAGGACCTCGCTGTACTCGAGCTGGTCGAAGCGGACGGCGTCGGGGTTCTTTCGGGGATCGGAATCGTAGACCCCGTCGACCTGGGTGCCCTTGAGCAGCGCCTCGGCACCGATCTCCAGCGCGCGCTGGGCGGCGCAGGTGTCGGTGGAGAAGAACGGCGAGCCGAGGCCCGCACCGAAGATCACCACACGCCCCTTCTCCAGGTGGCGGATCGCCCGCCGGGGCAGGAAGGGCTCGGCGACCTGCTGCATCGTGATCGCGGTCTGGACGCGGGTCTCGATGCCCCGCTTCTCCAGAAAGTCCTGCAGGGCGAGACAGTTGATGACCGTGCCCAGCATGCCCATGTAGTCGGCGCGGGCGCGTTCCATGCCGCGCTCGGACAGCGCGGCGCCGCGGAACATGTTGCCGCCGCCGACGACGACGGCGACCTGGACGCCCTCGCGCACCGCCTCGGCGACCGAGTCGGCGAGCTTGGCGACCACCACGGGGTCGATTCCGAGCGGCTCGGCGCCCGCGAACGCCTCACCGGACAGTTTCAGCATGACGCGCTTCCAGCGAAGCGGCCAGTTGTACGACTTGAACGACGAAGCCGCCGACGTAGCGGGTCGTTGGTTCTCCTGCACGGCGGCGGCCTCCTCGTTGACGGTTCTCAGCTGGTCAGCTTCCTTTGGGCTAAGCCTATGCCTGACCGACCTTGTAGCGGGCGAAGGCCAGGACCTTCACACCCGCCTCAGACGCGTACTTGCCGATCGTCTTCTTGGGGTCCTTGACGAACGACTGCTCGACCAGCGTGAAGTCCTTGTACCAGCCGTTGATGCGGCCGTCGACGATCTTGGCGATCGCGGCCTCCGGCTTGCCTTCCTCGCGGGTCATCTGCTCGAAGACCGTGCGCTCCTTCTCGACCACGTCGGCCGGGACGGCGTTCGGGCTGAGGTACTTCGGAGCCATCGCCGCGGTGTGCTGGGCGATGTCCTTGGCGACGTCGGCGTTCGAGCCGTCGAGCTGGATCAGCACGCCCACGGCCGGGGGAAGCTGCGGGTCGGTCTTGTGCATGTAGGACACGATGTAGCCGCCGTCCAGCACCGTGAACCGGCGGATCTCGATCTTCTCGCCCAGGGCCGCGTTGGCCTCGTCGAGGTGCTCCTTGACGCTCTTGCCGTCGATCTCGGAGTCGAGCAGCGCCGGCACGTCGGACGGCCGGGCGGCGAGGATGTGGCCGACGACGAGGGCGGCCAACTCCTGGAAGCGCTCGCCCTTGGCGACGAAGTCCGTCTCGCAGTTCAGCTCAAGGAGGGCGGCGAGGGAGTCGCCCTCGTGCTTGACGGCGATCAGGCCGTTGGAGGCGGTGCGCGTCTCGCGCTTGCCGACGTCCTTGGCGCCCTTGACGCGAAGGAAGTCGACGGCCTTGTCGAAGTCGCCGTCCGACTCCTCCAGGGCCTTCTTACAGTCCATCATTCCGGCGGCGGTGAGCTCACGAAGCCGCTTGACGTCGGCCATGTTCACGGAAGCCATTGTCTTTTCCTCGTCGAGATGTCGTCGTGGATCGGGTGGGTGCGCCGCGTCAGGCACACCCACCCGGAAGGAGCCTTGCCGGCCGGGCGGACGATTCCCGCACGACCTGAGGCGAGACTCAGCCCTGCTGGTCGGTGCCCTCGGCGGGCGCGGCGGCCTCGGCGGCGGCCTCCTGCACCGGAGCCTCGGCGGCGGCCTCCTGCGCCGGAGCCTCGGGGGCCTCGGCGGCGGCCTCCTGCGCCGGAGCCTCGGCGGCGGGCGCGGCGTCCTGAGCGGTGGCTTCCTCGTCCGAGCGCGCGAGCAGCTCGCGCTCCCACTCGGCCAGCGGCTCGGCGGCGGCACCGGACGGCTTGTCGTCACCGCGCGTCGCACCGGCACGGGCCATCAGGCCGTCGGCGACCGCGTCGGCGATCACGCGGGTGAGCAGGCTGACGGCGCGGATCGCGTCGTCGTTGCCCGGGATCGGGTAGTCGACCTCGTCGGGGTCGCAGTTGGTGTCGAGGATCGCGACGACCGGGATGCTCAGCTTGCGGGCCTCGCTGATCCCGATGTGCTCCTTCTTGGTGTCGACGACCCACACCGCGCTGGGGACGCGGGACATGTCGCGGATGCCGCCGAGGGTGCGCTCGAGCTTGTCCTTCTCGCGGCGGCGCATCAGGAGCTCCTTCTTGGTGAGCCCGGAGCCTGCCACGTTGTCGAAGTCGAGCTCCTCGAGCTCCTTCAGACGCTGAAGCCTCTTGTGGACGGTGGAGAAGTTGGTGAGCATGCCACCCAGCCAGCGCTGGTTGACGTACGGCATGCCGACCCGCGCGGCCTGCTCGGCGATGGCCTCCTGGGCCTGCTTCTTGGTGCCGATGAACAGGATGGTGCCGCCGTGGGCGACCGTCTCCTTGACGAAGTCGTAGGCGCGGTCGATGTAGGACAGCGACTTCTGCAGGTCGATGATGTAGATGCCGTTGCGCTCCGTGAGGATGAAGCGCTTCATCTTCGGGTTCCAGCGACGGGTCTGGTGCCCGAAGTGAACACCGCTCTCGAGCATCTGCCGCATGGTGACGACGGGGGCCATGTGTATGGTCCTCCTGGGTAGAGCGCCGTTGAAGACGCGTGTCTCGGTTGTGCGCGAAGGCCTGCGGCCTTCGCCCTGACGCCCTGAGTCGTCCTATCCGGGTCGGCGACCCGGACCGAGAGGACGATTCGCCTGTGGGCGTGCGAAGTCGGCCCGCCTGACGAGCCATCAAAAAGTGTACCCGGAACCCGACCTCCCCCCGGCCACGCGAACGCCCGCCCTCCCCCACCCGGCCACCCGCCGACACCCTCCTTGAGCTCCCTCCGCACCAAGCCCCCCTCTAAGATCACCACCCTCCGTAGCGATCATCACCCCCGGAGTGACGCCCTCACCGATCAGGCCTCAGCACGGCCGCACCTCACCGGATCCCGACCGAAGACGATCACAGCCCGCGAGAGGATTCCGTCCGGCGGTCGCTCGCTGCGGGGTGGGTCACCACCATGCGGGCGGGTGCTCACCACGGCCGGGGGGCGGCGAGGTCCAGCGTGGCCTGAGGTCGCCGATGACACCTGGCGCGCGGACATAGGTCAGCCGTCCCTGCGGGGTGTGCATCGTCTCCAGAAGGTCCGACGCGTCGGGCTCGGCGACGTCCCGGCCGTCCACGCGGCCCAGCCCGTCCAGCCATTGGGCGACGCGGGCGAGGGCCAGCTCCACATGCCACGAGCCGCCCTCGGAACGGCGGCGCTGGAGGCCGGCCAGAGCTCCGAGCGCGGCGAGCCAGCCCGTGGCGTGGTCCAGGACCTGGGCGGGCAGCGGGACGGGGCGGTCGCCGTCCCCGCCCTCGTGGGCGATTCCGGTCGCCATCTGCACCAGGCTGTCGAAGCCGCGCCGTCCTGCCCACGGGCCGCGCGTCCCGTAAGCGGATATGTCGACACATACGATGCCGGGCCTGATAGCGGCGAGGTCGTCCGGGCCGAACCCCAGCGCGGCCAGCGCCCCTGGCCGGTACGCCTGAATGAGGACGTCCGCTCCGGCGACGAGTTCCCTGAACGTGGCGGCTCCCTCGCGCGTCCGAAGGTCGATCTCACACGATCGCTTGCCGAGTGCCGTGCTCACGACCAGCCCCGGTACCTCAGGCAGATGCGCGGCGCCCACTCGGAGCACGTCGGCCCCGTAGGCGGCGAGCGCGCGGCTCGCCACAGGCCCGGCGATCACCCTCGTCAGATCGAGCACCCGAACCCCTCCGAGCGGCCCCCCACCCACCCCCGCGGGCGCGACGTCTGCCCCAGGCTCGGTATCCGCCCCGAGGCCGGTGTCTGTTCCGGGCAGACCGGGGGCGGCCCGTGAACCGTGATCGTCCATGCGTCCGATCGCCATCAGCGGCGTGTCCGCCACGGCGGCACTCTGTGGGTGGGCCTTCCACTCGGCACGGCTCCGCATCGCGGCCGCGCAACCCCCCGCCTCGGTGACCGCCTCCTCCACGTCCAGCGCCGTCCGGCCGGCGCACGCCTCGGCGACCGCCGCTTCGTCCGCGTCGAGGGGAAGTCCGAGCGCACGCAACGCGGCATCCCGGTGGTGGTCGAAATTACAGTGCAGACGGGCCCACCCGTCAGCCGTGCGGTAGTCCCCCGACAACGGCGCCCACATAGCCGCCACCTCACCGCCCACCCGGAAGTACCGCTCGTCCCGGAAGGCGATCGCCGCCTCCCGCATGTCCACGGTCACCTTCCCCGCCCGATCACGACGCCGCGCTGCGGCCACGGTCGGCCCAGGGCCGAAGGGCCTGTCACCCGGCCCCGACGCCGGGGATCCACCCATCGCGCTTGGATGAGGAGAGCCGCCCGTCATGCCTGGCTCCGCAGGCCGACCGGTCATACCTGGGCCCGCAGTTACATCACCTGGGGCCGGACGGGCGCCTGTTCCGCCTGGGTCCCGACAACTGCCTGCCACGCCTGGGCCCAGGGGCCCGTGAGCCGCCTCTGGGCCGCGAGGTCCGTCCGACGGGCCTGTGTTCGGGGATCCGTCGGCGGCGTTCGCCCCGGACGGCGAGCCGTCCGGACTTCCCCCAGATCGCCAGAACAACGAGACGGCCGCCGTCACGGCGCCGACCGTGGCGGCTGCCGCCGTCCCCACCCGGAACACGGAGGGCAGAACCGGATCCTCACCGGTCACCTCGACGGCCGGAAGATCGAGACCAACTCCCGCGCCCAGATCCCGGACGATCTCGGCGATGGCCTTTCCAACACCCCGCCCCGCCATCCCGGCGCCCTCCATGCCCCTCCCCACCTTCGCCTTCCCTGCCGCCCGGACGCTTCTGGTCATCCACAACCGGGCGCGCGTTTCGCCGCACGAGTCCGAGTCGTTCGCGTCCGTCCTCAGGACTTGTCCACAGAATCGCGTTCGACCCGTCTACGCACCGGCCCTATGCGTCAGTGTGCTCGTGTGCCTCAGGTCTCAATTCGCCTCACGGCGGTGTTCCTCGTCACGGTCACCGTTGCCGTGGCGGCCACGGCGGGCCTTCCATGCCTGGCGTCCGCCGTTCCGGCCGTGGCCGCCGTCCCTCGGCATGGTCATGAAGCCGAGGCTGTCATGGGTAGCGCATCGGTGCCGCCACCGCCCCGCCCCGTCATCGGACACCGCCCCCGAGAGGTGACAGAGCCGGATTCAGGTGCCCGTTCCCCGTCCACCCCCGCCACGCCGGGCCGTTCACCAGCCTCTCTGATCACGCCGGACGGTTCACCTCCCCCTCTGGCCGCGCCGCGCCGTTCGCCATTCCAAATGGCCTCGCCGGGCCGTTCGCCATCCAGCTCAAGCACGCCGGACCAGGGCGTTCAAGCTCGTCCGGCGCACGCCGTCGGCCCAGCGCCTTCAGAGCGGCCCCGCTGGCGGCTGCCGCTCGACGTCCCCTACCGGCGGGCCCTGCGTCGCTTCTCCCCACCGGCCCAGCCGTGGTACGCGGGTCATCGCGGGGTCGACCTCGACGCGAGGCCAGGGCAGCAGGTGAGAGCGGCCGGTGACGGCATCGTCGGGTACGCGGATCCCCTCGCGGGCCGTGGCGTCGTGATGATCATCCACGCTGAGGGCCTACGAACGACCTACCTGCCGGTTCGCGCCTCGGTCCGGCGCGGGCAGGTCGTGCGCCTCGGCGACGTCATCGGCTCGGTGGAGCCGGGCAACGGCCACTGCCCCACCTCATGCCTCCACTGGGGCCTGATCAACCGGACCCGCTACCTGGACGCTCTTCTCCTGATCGGCCTCGGCCAGGTACGCCTCCTGCCAAGGTGGTCACCCTCTCCTGGTCCCGACGCGACACCCCTGGCAGATCCGCCGCTCGGACCGCCATAACGCCGTGAGCGGCCACGACTCCAGGAGCCGCTCACCACGGCCCGGTGATGACGGGCGAGCGCGTGTAGATGTCTGCGGAGGGTGATCAGTCCGTGTAGCTGACGCTCAGTCCGTGTACTCGACGATGACGAGAGGGATTTCGCGTTCGGTTCGCGTCTGATGGTCCGCGACGCCGGGGTTGGCCGCCTGGAGGACGGCGAACAGACGCTCACGCTCCGCCCCTTGGGCAGTCGTGGCCACGCCCTGGAAGGTCTTCAGCACACCGGCGTCGGTCCTCAGCTCGATGGTCACATGGGGGTTGGCGACCAGATTGTGGTACCAAGCCGGGTGCGACGGAGCCGCCATGGCGGACGCCCAGAGGACGATACGGCCAGGGCCGTCGGTCAGGAAGCCCAGGGGCGTCGTGCGTGACCGACCGGTGCGGGCGCCGGTGGTGGTGAGCAGAACCAGCGGCACGTCCTTGAGCATGTCGTTCTTGACCTGCCCGTTCCCGGACCGGAACTCCTCGATGATCGAACGGTTGAAGGCCAGTTGGTCGTGCGGTGTCGACATCGGATGCCCCCTGAGGTCTTGATCGCTCCAGGCCCCACGCTACTCGCTCCCCGGATTTTCACTGGCAGGCGGCCGGCTGTTCACGAACCGCCGGCCACGCGTCGGCCACAGGACGTGCAGGCCCGCACGCTCGGCGTCCGTCCCGCCGCGCCTGCGACGATCAGCTTGCCGCTCTGGGGGACGAGCACCCCGTCCGCCTCGCGGTCCAGCAGCGCCGTGCGAGCCGCCCGTTCGGAGGTGTATCCGGTGACCGCGAAGGCCCCGGGCCTGGCCTTGGCGACCGCCGCCTCGACAGTATCCACGTAGGTCAAGCTCCGCCCCTCTGCCGCTGGCATTGGTGCCGATCCCCGAGCGCGCGGCCGATGATCACTCGTGCGAGCCCACGCCGGCGCCTAGGGATGGCCGAGCGGCGACCAGCGCACCGACGAGTCCGCCAACGACCGCGATGCGCATGCTCGTCCCCCTCATCCCAACCATGGCGTGAAGGTCCACGAAGATCCCTCGGCGCGCCACGCGTGCAGGTCATGGGTCAGCCCCGCACCTCACGGCCAGTCGACCACGCCCGTCGGCCTGGCGGCCGTTCTCCCACGTCAGCGCATCAGAACAACCTGTTGACGTACTGAACTACCTGCCCGCCATCGCGGTTATCCACAGCTCGGCGGGGCTCCGCCCGTCCGTGCGTTCTCCTCCCTCCCCAGACCGGAACGCTGAGCTGCAGGGATGCCATGACTGCCCCTTCCGTCCTCCCCTCGAATCCGAACGCGACTCGGTCCGTTGTCCCCAGAACCCGGTTCTACGGCCGGCGCGGCGGGCGAAGTGCGCGAAAGTCGCTGCCGGAGGTGGTCACATGGCCGCGGCACATGAGCTCGGAAGGTACGGCGAGCAACTCGCCGCCGATTATCTACGGGCAGCCGGTTTCAAGATCATTGATCGCAACTGGTCCTGCCATGAGGGGGAGATCGACATCCTCGCCCGTGACGGATCCGCCCTGGTGGTCGTGGAGGTCAAGACTCGGTCGGGCAGGAGCCACGGCACCGCGTTCGAGGCCGTGACCCCGGCGAAGCTGGCGCGCCTGCGCACTCTGGCAGCCCGCTGGCTCAACGGCCAGACCGAATGGTTCTCCGCCATCCGCATCGACGTGGTGGCGCTGGAGCGCTTCGCCGGCGAGTTCTCGATCCGGCATGATCGGGGGGTTTCGTAAATGACCGTCGCCCGCACGCGCTGTGTCGCGCTGGTCGGCGTCAGTGGTCACGTCGTCGAGGTCGAGGCCGATGTGGGTCAGGGCATCGCCGGCGTCAGCCTGATCGGCATGCTGGACACGGCGCTGAGCGAGGCCCGTGACCGTGTCCGTTCGGCCATCGTCAACAGCAGGTTCGCCTGGCCCGACGCCCGGGTCACGATCAGCCTGTTCCCTGCCAGCCTCCCCAAACGGGGCAGCCTTTTCGATCTCGCGATCGCAGTCGCGCTGCTGGGCGCGGCCGGCCTCGTCCCCCGGCAACCGATCTCCCGGCCGTTCTTTCTCGGAGAGCTCGGGCTGGACGGAACGGTGAAGCCGGTCCGCGGCATCCTGCCCGCCGTGATGGCCGCGGCGGAGGCCGGTGCCGGTTGCGTTGTCGTGCCGATCGCGAACGCCGCCGAAGCCGGGCTCGTGCCAGGCGTGGACGTCGTGCCGATCCTCACGCTCGCCGAGCTGGTCGAGTGGCTGCGCAATGGCGATCCGATGAGCAAGCCGACTCCGGCGGGCGCGGGCGACCCGATGGCGTCGACGGATTCACTTCCTCCTGGCGATTCTCCGCTCGATCTGGCGGACGTCGCCGGCCAGGCCACGGCGCGGCGTGCGCTGGAGGTCTGCGCCGCGGGGGGCCACAACCTCTGGATGCTGGGACCGCCCGGCACAGGGAAGACCATGCTGGCCGAGCGGCTCCCCACGCTCCTGCCCCCTCTGGACCGTGACCAGGCACTGGAGATCACGGCGATCCATTCGGTAGCCGGCGCCCTTCCCGCCGGGCGGCCGTTGCTGACGCGGCCACCGTTCATGGCCCCCCACCACACGGCCACGATCGCCGCCATCGTGGGAGGCGGAAGCGGGGTGATCCGGCCGGGGGCCGTCTCGCTCGCGCACCGCGGGGTTCTGTTCCTCGACGAGGCGCCCGAGTTCCCGGCACGGGTGCTCGACTCGCTGCGGCAACCCGTGGAGTCCGGCAAGGTGATCGTCGCCAGGGCGGCGGGAACGGTGTGCTTTCCGGCCCGTTTCATGCTTGTGCTCGCCGCCAACCCCTGTCCCTGCGCCCAGTCGTCCACTCCCGAGCACCCCTGCCAGTGCACACCCACCCAGCGGCGGCGTTACCTGGCTCGCCTGTCCGGGCCGCTGGTGGACCGCATCGACGTCAAGGTCCGCCTCGCGCGCTCCACCCGGCGCGAACTGCTGGCGGACCGGCAGTTCATCGAGCCCAGCGCCGTCGTGGCCGAGAGAGTGGCGCTGGCACGGGAACGCACGCTCAAGCGGCTGGCCGGAACACCGTGGCGGTGCAACGCCGAGATCCCCACAGCGTCCCTGCACGCTGACTTCCGGCTGCCCGCATCCGCGATGGCGCCCCTCTATCGCTGTCTCGACACCGGCGAGCTCAGTGCCCGGGGCCTGGACCGGGTGATCCGTGTCGCCTGGACCCTCGCGGACCTCATTGGCAAGGACAAACCTGACATCGCCGAGAGCACCACCGCCCTCGGCCTGTGGCTGGGGGCCGAATGAACACCACACCATTCCCCGACGAGACCCACCCGGACCGCCGGAACCGCACCCCCGCGGCGCCGCCGACGGCGACCGCGAGTACCGCTCCTGAGAATCCGGCCGGCTGCGCGGCGCTGGACGATTCGGCCGGCGCGCATGGGCCTGCCCAGGATGTGCAGGCCCAGGCTGAAGGCAGCACGAAATCCGATCAGAGCACAGAGGCGGTGCCCAACGCCCGCGGCGCGCCGGCACCCGACGACCACGCCGCGAGCGCACCCGACCAGCGTGCCGTGACGGTGTCCGATGGTCTTGTGGTGGCCGGCCGTGCGGTGACCGATGCGGTCGAGCGGAAGGCCGTCGCGAACCCGGGCGATCTTCAGTGGGACGCGGTGCGGCTGGCCCGAGTCACGTTAATGCGTGTGGCGGACGCCGGAGACGCGGTGATGGGCCGCCTCGTCGCCGCGTACGGGCCTGAGGGCGCGCTCGGCCAGGTACGGCGTGGTCACCTTGATCCGAGCTTCGTCGAAGAGTTGACCCGCGAGCGAGGCCGCACACCGGACATCGCCCGCATGCTGAGTGGATGGCGGGCGCGGCTCCTGGTCGCCGACCCGGTGGCCGACCTCACCGAGGGGCAGGACCTGGGTGCCCGTCTGATCGTGCCGGGTGATCTCGAATGGCCCACCCAACTGGACGACCTGGGTCCGGAGAAGCCTTTCGGGCTGTGGCTCCACGGCGACGCGGATCTCCGCTTCTCGTGTCTTCGGTCGGTGGCCGTGGTCGGCTCCAGGGCCGCCACCCCGTATGGCACCCATGTGGCGGCGGAGTTCGGCGCCGATCTCAGCGAAGGAGGGTGGACCGTCATCTCCGGTGGTGCCCACGGAGTGGACGCGGCGGCGCATCGAGGAGCCCTGGCCGGCGAGGCCCGGACGATCGCCGTGCTGGCCTGTGGCACGGACATCGCCTACCCCGCCGCCAATCAGGATCTTTTCGCGGCCATCCGGGCCAGGGGCGTGGTGGTCAGCGAGTCGCCCATGGGCGTCCGCCCGACACGGCTGCGCTTTCTCGTCCGCAACCGGCTGATCGCCGCACTGTCCCGGGGAACGGTCGTCGTCGAGGCGGCCGTGCGCAGCGGAGCCCTCAACACGGCGAGCCACGCCGTCGCCCTTCGGCGTCACCTGGCCGCCGTGCCCGGCCCGGTGACCTCAGAGAACTCCACCGGCTGCCATCGGTTGATCCGCCGGGCGGAAGCGGTCTGCGTGACGTCGGCGCGGGAGGTCATCGAGCTGGTCGGGGCGATCGGAGACGATCTCGCGCCGGAGCCCAGAGGCCCGGTCCTCGCCAGGGACGCCCTGGATGAGGACACCCGCAAGGTCCTGGAAGCGGTCCCCGCGCGCGGAGGAACCGGTCCCGCGACCATCGCCCTCGATGCCGGGCTCGACCTGATGACCACTCTGGCCTGTCTGGGAGGCCTGGCCGCCGCAGGCTACGTCGAACGCGCCCCCCGAGGTTGGCGTCTCCGAAGATCAACGCCCGCCCCATGACCCAGCGCCTCCGAAGACCAAACCCCCACCCATGACCCATTAATCCATTCCCCCGGCGAGCCCGCTCCGACGACTTGCCGTGCGTCGGGTGCTGGGGACGAAGCTCGGGTCGTCGGGGCGTGGCGCGGGTGCCGGTGACTGCCGCCGGTGCCGCGCAGGCAAGGGAGAGGGTAGAAGCGAGCGACCCGTACCCGGTGCTACCCGGTGACCGTGCCACTCGAGGCCGTGAGTTGATGTGCGTGAGTTGATGTTCGGGGCCGGGGGCACCGATGTGCGTTACCGGTGTCCTGCGGGTGGGTTACCGGCTGGTGCGGCCTGGTGGGGGGTGAGTTGCCGGTGCAGGCGTGTGGTGCCGGTGTTTGGGGTGCCGGATTGGTGTAGTGATGCCTGCTGTGGGCCTGCGAGTCGGGTGTGGGCCTGCGCGTCAGCTGGAGAAGCCTTCCTTGGGCATTTCCAGGTCGGGCTTGGCCAGTTCTTCTACGTTGACGTCCTTGAAGGTGACGACACGGACGTTCTTGACGAACCTGGCAGGGCGGTACATGTCCCACACCCAGGCGTCCTGCATCTTCACGTCGAAGAAGACATCACCGTTCTCGGCGGTGCGCACGTCGAGATCGACGGAGTTGGTCAGGTAGAAGCGCCGCTCGGTCTCGACGACATAGGTGAACAGGCCCACCACATCGCGGTACTCCCGGTAGAGCTGCAACTCCATCTCGGTCTCGTATTTCTCGAGATCCTCTGCGCTCATCCCGGCCCTCCACTTTCCTTCCTCCCCCGGTGCGGCCGCTCAGGCGACACCGGCCCCCATTTCATTCTCGCCTATCCCGGCCCCCGCTCCGGACCGCGCCACCGTGTTCACGGTTACGAATGAGAACCGATGATGCGGGCTGGGTCCATGGGCCGCCAGAGCGCGACGGTGCCCCGCCGTCACGTACCCCTTGTGGTCGGCGAAGCCGTACTGAGGGTAGAGGTCGTCCAGCGAGGTCATCATGCGGTCTCTCGTCACCTTGGCGACGATGGACGCCGCGGCCACGCACGCCGAGACCTGGTCTCCCTTCCACACCGCCAGCGACGGGGCGGGCAGGCCAGGAACCGGGAACCCGTCGATCAGAACGTACCCGAGATCGCACTGAAGACCTGCGACGGCCCGCCGCATCCCCGCGATGTTGCACTTGTGCAGGCCGCGCGCGTCGATCTCCTCCGGCGGGATCGTCACCACCTTCACCGAGCGCGCGGTCGCCATGATGCGTTCGTGAAGCTCCTCACGCCGGGCGGGGGTCAGCGCCTTGGAGTCGGCCAGGCCGTCGATCTCGGCGCGCAGGACCACGGCCGCGACCACGAGCGGCCCGGCGCAGGCCCCGCGGCCCGCCTCGTCGACACCGGCGATGGGCGACAGTCCCCGCCGTGCGAGCGCACGCTCATATCCGTACAGACCAGAATCGCGGCGTACGATGCTGGGGCGCGGACGGTAGAGAACAGTCATAAGCCAAGCGGCACGGAACCCCGCCGCGAAGGGATCAACCCGCGGGACGGTCGGACCCCCCGGCCGGTGAACGGCGATGCGAGCACGACCATGGGCCAAGCCTACGCCCGAAACGGCTACGGAGGTACGCTATCGCCCCTTTGAGAACCTCCCCGGCCCCCTCTCTGCCCGGCCTGCACGCGCAGCCACCAGGGAGAACGGCCAAGACCGGCGCGCCTGAGGGCGAGATCCCTCCGGCTACGTCAACTGCACGACCTTCCATCCCACGCCACGTCGAGGCCATGGCCGTGCCGGGACGACGCGAGGTGGGGGCACAGATTGGCGCCGCCATGCGACCGGCTCGACACATGTCCGTTGACACTCCACCTCCGGCCTGAAGTGAAGACCGGGGCACCGCGGACGATCCTGGGAGCACGGGATAGGGATGCGGGCGGCCACGCGCCCGGTCTGCGCGGCCTATCCGGACCCTTCGTACGCGCTAGCGGATCTTGGTGAAGGTTTCCGGGACCGGCAGCGTCGTCAGGCGGGAGAACGGCCAGTACACCGCGAAGGCCCTGCCGATGACATCGCTGGTGGCGATCGTCCCGTGGGAGCCGTTCTTCATGAAGGCGCGGGAGTCCTCCGAGGCGGCGCGGTGGTCACCCATGAGCCACAGACGGCCCTTGGGCACGGTGACGTCGAACTTCTCCTGCGACGGGAAGTCCTGTGGGTTGAGGTACGACTCCTCGTCGAGGGGGACGCCGTTCACCGTGATCCGGTTCTGGGCGTCACAGCACTTCACATGGTCGCCCCCGATACCGATGACCCGCTTGATCGTGGTGGCGCCGTCCCAGCCCTTGAAGACGACGACCTCGCCGCGCCCGAGATCCCCCGTGAGACGGTTGACGATCACCCTGTCGTTGATGAGCAGCGTGTTCTCCATGGACTCCGACGGGATGAAGAACGAGTCCAGGACGAAGACGCGCACCAGCAACGCGACGACGACCCCTCCGAGCACGAGCAGCACGGACTCCCGCCACCCCGACTTCTTGCTCCTCGCGCCGGACTTGGCGGCCTCGGGCTCGTCGGACGACGGCGCATCCGAGCCGGACGCCGATCCCGGACGCTCCTCCGCCACCGGCTCCACGTGGTCCTCCGCGCCGAAGGCAGCGCCCGGCCCAGAGGCCGCGGTGCCGTTCGAGCCACTGAAGTCAGGCGCGGAGGCGGCAGAGCTGGACGAGCCGGGCGCATCGGCACCGCCGGGGTCAGGAGTACCGGGGTCGGGCTCGGGCTTGTGCTCTGTGACGCTCATCGGAACTTTGGGGCGGATTCCCGGTGAGGCGCCGGGAGAGGTTCACGGCCCCGTCTCCTTCAAATCTCTCGGGGATGGACGGACGGCTCCGCGCCTCTCGGGCGTGGAGGAACGTTTCGCACTCACTGCACGGAACAACGGTTCCGAATCATAGGGGTGGAAAGGGTGCCGAATGTCCGAAGTCACCAGAAACACCCCCGCATCGAGCCTGTGGCCGGCCCAAGGGTCTCCCCAACCGACTCCTCACCAGGAGAACACGCACACCTCTTGATCAGCCCACCCCCAACACCCTCGGCGAAGGCAGCGTCACAGCCGGGACGGCTTGCCAGGTCTGGCCGCCGAGCAGCACGACGTGGATGAGGTGGCGGCGGGACGTGGGGTGGGGGTTAGAGGGTGGTGGGGAGTTTGGGGTTGGTCAGGTAGCGGCGGCGGAAGGCTACCAGGGGGAAGGCGCCGGCGAAGCCGAGAAGCAGAGGGGACGAGGACTCGGCGAAGGCCACGGCCTTGAGGGCGGGTTGGGTGAAGGTGTCCGGGATCGGGAGGGTGGTCGCGCGGCCGAAGGGCCAGACGATGACGAAGGCCCGCCCGACGACGCTGTCCTTCGGGATGGCGCCGCCGCCCGGGTCGCCCTGGTGGGACCGCGAGTCCAGGGACACGGAGCGGTGGTCGCCCATCACCCACAGGCGGTCCTTCTCGACCTTGATCTCGAAGAACTTCTGGGACGGCTGGTCGTCCGGATACAGGTAGGCCTTCTCGTCGAGCGGGACGCCGTTGACCGTGATGCGCCCCTGGGGGTCACAGCACTTCACCGTGTCGCCGGGCAGGCCGATGACGCGCTTGATGTAGTCCTTCTCGCCGGGGACGACGCCGAACGCCGTGCCCACCCAGCGGAAGAAGCCGGCGACCGGGTTGGACGGCTCGGGGACGTCGATCTCACTGGCCCAGGAGTCGACGCCGGAGAAGACGACGATGTCGCCGCGCTCGATGTCACGCGTGTGGTAGACGAGCTTGTTGACCAGCACCCTGTCGTTGACGAGCAGGGTGTTCTCCATGGACTCCGAGGGGATGTAGAACGCCTGGACCACGAAGCTCTTGATGATGAGCGCCAGCAGCAGCGCCACCACGACCAGCACCGGCAGCTCGCGCCAGAACGAGCCCTTCTTTTCCTTGCCGCCCTTGGCAGCCGGCTTGGTGTCTTCCGCGACCACGTCTACCTCGTCCTCGACGGGGCGGCGCGGCCCGCCGGCCCCCTGGCCATCGCTAGTCATCGCTGTCGAGCCTAAATGATGCCCGCTCCACGCCGGGTCGCCGACTCGGCTTCACGTCCAAAGAACTGGGCACTTCCAGGGGGTTGACCTGTGAGGCCGCCGGTGGACGACGGAACGTTCCAGCTGGGGCTCCCGGCCCGGCGGGGCCGCCCGAGCAGGCCCCGGCAGAACCCCATCAAAATGGCCCGCATCCCTGGTGGGATGCGGGCCACCTGTACGTGAAGGCTACTTGCTGGTGGGCAGAGCGTCGCGCTTCTCGCGGATGCGGGCGGCCTTGCCACGCAGGTCGCGCATGTAGTAAAGCTTCGCCCTGCGGACGTCACCGCGGGTCACGACATCGATCTTCTCGATGACCGGGCTGTGCACCGGGAAGGTCCGCTCGACGCCCACGCCGTAGCTCACCTTGCGGACGGTGAACGTCTCGCGGACGCCGCTGCCCTGGCGGCGCAGGACGAAGCCCTTGAAGACCTGGATGCGGGACCGGTTGCCTTCGACGACGCGAACGTGGACCTCCAGCGTGTCGCCCGGGCGGAAGCTCGGGACGTCACTGCGTACGGCGGCCTTCTCAAGCTCCTGGATCAGCGTGTGCATGGCAGCGGTTCCTCGATTGAAGCGAGCACCCGGAGGTCCGCCCGGCCATGCGCGTAGCACGGCATCGAGGTGGACACGAGCGCTGGGCTGAATACGTCTGGGAGGCCGGGCGTCGCTCTTGCCCGAGCCAGCCGCGCATCGACCATGGACGGGCCGACGGCAGCAGTTCAGTTTGCCATATCTTCCGGCGGGAAGCGAAACGAAGCGTCGTCGAGGACCTCGCGGTCGCGCTTGTCAAGGGCTCCGGGGCCGAGGCGCGCGAGCAGTTCGGGCCTGGTGGAGGCGGTGCGGCGCAGCGCCTCGTCCCGCCGCCAGCGGGCGATGGCCCCGTGGTTGCCCGACAGCAGGATGGGCGGCACCTCGTGGCCGCGCCAGACCGGGGGCTTGGTGTAAACCGGGCCTTCCACGAGGGAGGCCATGGCGCCGGGGGCGAAGGAGTCGTCGGCGACGGAGTCGGCGTTGCCGAGCACGCCGGGCAGCAGGCGCCCGACGGCCTCGACCATGACCAGCACCGCCGCCTCGCCGCCCGCGAGCACGTAGTCGCCGATGCCGACCTCGTCGACGCGCAGGCGAGAGCCGTATTCGGCCATGACGCGGGCGTCGATGCCCTCGTAGCGGGCGGGCGCGAACAGCAGCCAGGGCTCCTTGGCGTATTCGAGCGCCACTTCCTGCGTGAACGGGCGGCCGCTGGGCGTTGGCACGATCAGGCGGGGCGGCGCGGTGGCGGCGCCGGTGATCGCGTCGATGGCCTCGCCCCACGGCTCGGGCTTCATGACCATGCCCGGCCCGCCGCCGTACGGCGTGTCGTCGACGGTGCGGTGGACGTCGTGGGTCCAGTCGCGGAGCTGGTGCACCCGGATGTCGAGGATGCCCCTCTGACGCGCCTTGCCGATCAGCGAGACGTCCAGCGGGGCGAAGTATTCGGGAAATATCGTGATGATGTCCACCCGCATGCCCGCGTCCCGCCCAGCCCCTGGGAACGGGGACAGGTCCGCCGCCACATCGGGCGTCACGTCCAGGCGCAGATCAGGCCCCTGGTCCGGGCTCGAGTCCAGGCCCATGTCAGCTCGCCTCGTTCAGGTCGAGCAGCCCGGGCGGGGCGTCCACGATGGCACGGCCGGCGGCCAGGTCGATCTCGGGCACCAGGGCCTTGACGAAGGGGACGAACACCTCGCCGCCTCCGCGCCGCACCACCAGCAGATCCTGCCCGTGATGGAGGACGTCCGTGATCTCGCCAACGGGCTCGCCCTCGACGGTGACCACGGCCAGGCCGATGAGCTGGTGGTCGTAGAACTCGTCCGGGTCCTCCGGCGGGGGGACGTCGTCGGAGTCGATCACCAGCATCGTGCCGCGTAGCGTCTCGGCGCCGTCGCGGCCGAGGACGCCCTCGAAGCCGAGCAGCAGGATGTTCTTGTGCCAGCGCGCGGTCTCGACGACCAGCGGGCCGGCGTCCGCGGGGTCGGTCGCCAGCGACGCGCCGGGGGCGAAACGCATCCCCGGGTCGTCGGTGCGCACCTCGACCGTCACCTCGCCACGGATGCCGTGCGGGCGGCCGATGCGGCCGACGACGAGCTGCACGTCGCTGCTCCTTCCAAACTCGTTCTGAACTTGAGGAGCCCGGGAGGGCGCCGCAGAATCGCGACAGGGGACCGCCCGGCTGCCGGGGGTCCCCTGTCCAGAGGGCTGGTGCCCTCTGAGCCTCGTTACCGGGCTTCGTTCAGGTCGAGCAGGTCGACCCGTACGTACTTGCCGTCGGCCAAAGCGTTCATGACGGTGCGAAGCGCCTTGGCCGTGCGGCCGCCACGGCCGATGACCTTGCCGAGGTCCTCGGGGTGAACCCGGACCTCCAAGACACGCCCGGTGCGAATGCGACGGGCGCGCACAAGAACGTCGTCGGGGTGCTCGACGATGCCCTTGACCAGATGCTCGAGGGCTTCCTCAAGCACCTCAGACCTCGCCTTCCGGCTTCTCCTCCGCGGCCGGCTCGGCCGGAGCAGCGGGGGTGTCGTCGGCCTTCACGGTCTTCTTGGCCTTGCGGGCGGTGGTGGCGTTGCCGGTGCCGGTGTCACCGGACAGCGCCTCCTTGGCCGCGGCCTCGTAGATGGCGTGACGGTCGGGCTTGGCCTCGGCGACCAGCAGAGGCGCGGGGGCGGGCTCGCCCTTGAACTTCTGCCAGTCACCGGTCAGCTTGAAGATCTTGAGGACCGGGTCGGTCGGCTGAGCGCCGACGCCGAGCCAGTACTGCGCCCGCTCGGAGTCCACCTTGATGAACGAGGGGTTCTCCTTGGGGTGGTAGAGGCCGATCTCTTCGATCGCACGGCCGTCACGCTTGGTGCGGCTGTCCGCCACCACGATGCGGTACTGCGGGTTGCGGATCATGCCGAGCCGCTTGAGCTTGATCTTGACTGCCACGGGTGTGGTCTCTCCTGGGCTTTGAGCGTGGGTGGACGGGCGTCTCGCCGAGTGGGGCACGACGGGATGACCGCCCGAGGGACAAGCGTGATCCGCGGGGGTGAGAGGGCACCCACGGCCACGGTGTTCCAACATGACATTCTGCCAGATGTTCCGACCGCTTTCCGAATCGGCGCGACCTCACACCGTGTCGGACCGCCACCCGAGCCAGACGCCCACCCAGACGCCCGCGCCAGATGCCCAACCAGACATCAGGCAGACGCCCGGCCGGAAAGCCTCAGCCGGACGCCCGAGCCGAGACACCCGAAAGGCCACGCCCGGCACACGAGCCGGGCCGCCACCGGCGGACTACCCCTGGCCGGGAAGGCGGAACTTGGACGGGTCGAAGCCGGGCGGGAGCTCCAGGCCGGGGGGCAGCTGCCCGCCGACGCCGCCCAGGCCGGCGAGCCCCGGCGGCAGCGGCTCGGAGGACCCGCCGCTCGCGGCGCCGGCCTTGCCGAGCGCGGCCTTGCGCGGGTCGCCGCTGACCCTGCGGCCCTTCTTGGCCTTCTTCTGCGCGGCCTTGCCGCCCTTGCGCCCGCCGGGCATGCCCGGGATGCCCATGCCCCCGGCGACCTGCTTCATCATCTTCTGCGCGTCGAAGAAGCGGGTGACCAGGTTGCTGACCTCGGTGACGGTGACGCCGGAGCCCCGGGCGATGCGGGCGCGGCGCGAGCCGTTGATGATCTTGGGTTCCTGGCGCTCGGCCGGGGTCATCGAGCGGATGATGGCGGCGACGCGGTCGAGGTCGCGCTCGTCGACCTGGTTGAGCTGGTCGCGCATCTGCCCCATGCCGGGCATCATGCCGAGCAGGTTCTTCAGCGGCCCCATCTTGCGGACCATCATCATCTGCTCGAGGAAGTCGTCGAGCGTGAAGCCGTCGCCGGAGACGAGCTTGCCCGCCATCTTGGCGGCTTCCTGCTCGTCGAACGTGCGCTGCGCCTGCTCGATCAGGGTGAGGATGTCACCCATGTCGAGGATGCGGCTCGCCATGCGGTCGGGGTGGAAGGCGTCGAAGTCCTCGAGCTTCTCGCCCGTGGAGGCGAACATGATGGGACGGCCGGTGATGTGCCGCACCGACAGCGCGGCACCGCCGCGGGCGTCGCCGTCGAGCTTGGTGAGCACGACGCCGTCGAACCCGACCCCGTCCATGAAGGCCTGGGCGGTGGTGACGGCGTCCTGACCGATCATCGCGTCGACGACGAACAGGACCTCGTCGGGGCTGACGGCGTCGCGGATGTCCGCGGCCTGCTTCATCAGCTCCTGGTCGATGCCGAGACGGCCGGCGGTGTCGATGATGACGATGTCGTGCTGCTGGCGCCGGGCGTGGTCGATGGAGCCGCGCGCCACGCCGACCGGGTCGCCGACGCCGTTGCCGGGCTCGGGCGCGTAGACCGGGGTGCCGGCGCGCTGCCCGACGACCTGGAGCTGCTGGACGGCGTTGGGCCGCTGGAGGTCGGCCGCGACCAGGAGCGGGGCGTGGCCCTGCTCGCGCAGCCAGCGGGCGAGCTTGCCGGCGAGCGTGGTCTTGCCCGCGCCCTGCAGGCCCGCGAGCATGATGACGGTCGGCGGGTTCTTGGCGTACCGCAGCCGCCGGGTCTCGCCGCCGAGGATCCGCACCAGCTCGTCGTTGACGATCTTGACGACCTGCTGGGCGGGGTTGAGCGCCTGGGAGACCTCGGCCCCGCGCGCGCGCTCCTTGACATGGGACACGAAGTCCTTGACGACCGGCAGGGCGACGTCGGCCTCGAGGAGCGCGATGCGGATCTCTCGACAGGTCGCGTCGATGTCGGCGTCTGACAGCCTGCCCTTTGACCTGAGGGATGAGAAGACCGATGTCAGGCGGTCGGAAAGCGTCTCGAACACGTGATGGCCAGCCTCTGTGTCACGGGTCGTCCGGGGTGAGTTGACTCGAACTCTCAGCCTATCCGCTCCTGAGGCCGGTCACGCGTACCCGGCCGCGGGGCGAGGGGCCGGGAACGCGTCAGCTCCTCCAGCCGGGCACCGAGACCCGCATCGTCAGAGCGTGCTCGACCAGGGCGATCAGCGTGCTCTTGACCGATTCCCGTTTGCGCGCGTCGGTCTTGACGATGGGGACATGCGGTCCGAGCGTGAGCGCGTCGCGCACCTCCTCGTCGGCGTACGGGTGCTGGCCTTCCCAGCCATTGAGGCCGACGACGAACGGCAGCTTGGCCTCCTCGAAGTAGTCGACCGCGGGGAAGCTGTCGGCGAGCCGCCGGGTGTCGACCAGGACGACGGCGCCGATGGCGCCGCGGACCAGGTCGTCCCACATGAACCAGAACCGGTGCTGGCCGGGCGTGCCGAAGAGATAGAGGATCAGTTCGCTGTCCAGCGACACGCGGCCGAAGTCCATCGCGACGGTCGTGGTGGCCTTGCGCGGGATGAGCCCCAGGTCGTCGATGCCGGCGCTGGCGTCGGTCATGACGGCTTCGGTGGTGAGGGGGACGATCTCGGAGACCGCCCCGACGAAGGTGGTCTTGCCGACGCCGAAGCCGCCCGCGACGACGATCTTCGTCGAGGTCAACCCGCCGCGGCTAGAGCCTGCGAAGTCCACTGAGTACCCTTTCGAGCAGGTTGAAGTCCGGCTGTCCGGCGTCCAGTTGCGGGTGGTGTAGCTGGACGAATCCTTCCGCGGCCATGTCCGAGATGAGGACCCGGGCCACGCCGAGGGGAACCCGCAGGAGCGCGGAGATCTCCGCGACGGAGCGCACCTGGCGACACAGCGTGTTGATCGCCTGGTACTCCGGAATCAAGCCGGAAATATCTTGATAAGGAGGAATCGTGGAGTGCACCAGCGTCTCCATGGCGAGGTGCGTCCGCGGTGCCGAGCGCCCGCCGGTGACCGTGAAGGGCCGGACGGGCGAAGAAGGTTCCTGTTGGTAGGGCCGTAAACCGTCCTCCCAGCCCGGACCGCCCATGGAGTTCACCGCGGCGACGACGCCTGAAGCTCGGCGCGCACGGCCGGGGTAAGCACCTGACCGGCACGCTCGACCATCAGCGTCATCTGATAGGCGACCAGGCCCATGTCGCAGTCGGGCGCGGCGAGCACGGCGAGACAGGAGCCGTCGCTGACCGACATGATCAGCAGAAGCCCCCGCTGCATCTCCACGACGGTCTGCGTGACCGCCCCGCCCTCGAAAACCCGGGAGGCGCCCTGCGTCAGGCTGATCAGACCCGCGGCCACCGCCGCGAGCTGGTCGGCCCTGTCCTTCGGGAAGCCCTCGGAATAGGCGAGTGGCAGCCCGTCGGACGACACCACCACCGTGTGGGCCACTCCCGGCACCGACCGGACGAAGTCGGTGATCAACCAGTTGACTCCGCGGGCGGCCTGGCTCAGCTCTCTCACTTGTCCTCCTTATCGCCCTGGGTGCGCCGCAGGTCCGTGTTGAACGCCACCTCGTCCTCGTTGAGTTCCCCGCGGGCGACCGCCCGGCCCTGGCGGATGCCCTGCTGGAAGCTGGACAGCCGGCTGCGCGCCCGGTCGGGCGAGAGCGCGGGCATGGCGGGGACGGGCGAGGTGGCGTTCTCGGCACCTGTCGCGGACCCGGGCACCAGATTGGCCTTCGGAACCCGCTTGGGGAGGCCCGCCGTGGTGGTCCCGTCCCGGACGGGCTCCTGCACCACGGCCGCGGCCTGCCAGCCGGCGTCGGCGGGGTTCTGCTGCCAGGCGCCGGTGTCCTTCTCCTTGTCCTGCACCGGGTCCGCGCGGCGGAACCAGGCGGACTCGACGGAAGCGAAGATCGGCAGGAACTCGTCCTCCTGTTCCATCGGGGAGGGCCGCACGGCCGGCAGGGGTCCGGTGACGGCGTCCAGGTCAGAGGTTTCGTAACGGCGGGGCCGCATACGGGTCGGCAACTCGCCGGGTCCCGTAGGAGGACCGCCGTACCCGCCCGACCCCGTGCCAGGCTCCTGCGGGTTGCCGCCCCCGAACAGGCTCGGCCCGGTGCCCGGCCCGGTGAAACCGCCGGAGCCGGTCGAGGACCCGCCGAAGGCCGACCCCGTCGAGGGACCGCCGAAGCCGGTGGGGCCCGAGACCGGCCCGAAGACGTCCGTGGCTCCCCCCGTCTCGCCGAAGCCCCCCGTACCGCCGGTGGGCGGCCCGAACGCGGACGGGCCCATCGCGTCGTCGAACGCGCCGGTCGCCGGCCCGCCGAAGGAACCGGGGCCGCCGAAGGAACCGGCGGTGCCCGGCCCGGCGAACCCGCCGCCGCCGGTGGTCGGGCCGAGGGGCCCCGTCCCGTTGGCGCCGAACGTGGCCGGGCCCGTGGGCGAGCCGAACAGCTCCCCGGCCTGGGCGTCGAACGCGCCGCCGCCCTGTGTGGCGGAGGCGAACAGGTTCTGGCCGCCGGGCTGGCCGGACGCCGGCCAGGCGGGGGCACCCGCACCCGCGAACGCCTGCCCGCCGGACGAGCCGGTCGAGCCGGACGCGGAGGAGCCGCCCGCCGGGGTCGCGGGCATGCCCATGAGCGACTCGGGCAGCAGCACCATCGCGGTCAGGCCGCCGGCGTCGTGCCTGCGGAGCTGGACGCGGATGCCGTTGCGCAGCGCGAGGCGGCCGACCACGAACAGGCCCATGCGGCGCGACACCGACACGTCCACGACCGGCGGGTTGGCCAGCCGCCAGTTGGTCTGGGCGAGTTCCTCCTGGGTCATGCCGATGCCGGCGTCCGTGACGGAGATCATCACGCCGCCGCCGTCGATGCGGTTGGCCGAGACGGTCACCCGGGTCTCGCGCGGGGAGAACGAGATGGCGTTCTCGACGAGCTCGGCGAGCAGGTGGATGACGTCGTTGACGGCCTGGCCGACGATCGAGACGCCGGTCGGGACGTGCATGGCCACACGCTCGTAGTTCTCGACCTCCGACAGCGAGGCGCGGGTGACGTCGAGCAGGGGCACGGGCTGGCTCCACCGGCGCGCGGGCTCCTGGCCCGCGAGGACCAGCAGGTTCTCACTGTTGCGCCGCATGCGGGTGGCCAGGTGGTCCAGGCGGAACAGGTCGCCGAGCCGCTTGTCGTCCTGCTCGCCCTGCTCAAGGCCGTCGATCAGGGTGATCTGCCGCTCGACCAGCGTCTGGGTCCTGCGGGAGAGGTTGACGAACATGGCGCTGACGTTGCTGCGCAGCTGGGCCTCGTCGTTCGCGAGCCTGATCGCCTCGCGGTGGACCTCGTCGAAGGCCCGGGCGACCTCACCGACCTCGTCGTTGGAGACGACACCGATGGGGGTGACCTCCGGCGGGCCCGCAGCGCCCTCCGACTCGCGCAGTTTCTGCACCATCTCGGGCAGACGGCGGCCGGCGATCTCCAGCGCGCCGCCGCGCAGGCGCCGCAGCGGGATGACGAGGGAGCGGGCCATGACGGAGGTGATGACGAGGACCAGGATCATCAGCAGGACCACCGCGCCGATGTTGATGGCGGCCTGGTTCTGCTCGGTGCGGGCCAGCTCGGCGGACTGGTCGACGATGGAACGTCCCAGCGCGCGCTGGACGTCGTGCATGCGGTCCAGCCGCTCGCTGGAGGCACCGAACCAGTAGTCCACATCGCTGGTTCCACCGCCGAGGCCGCGCAGGAACTGGCCCTGCCGGACGAGCTCCAGCGCCCGGTCGACCAGGGCCGCGGCGACGTCGATCTTGGGGCCGCTGACGGTGTCCTGGTAGAGCTGGCCCTGGGTGAGCGTGGCGCGGGAGAAGAACGCCTGCAGCTCGCTGTCCTGCCGGGCGCGCGCGGCGTCGAAGGCTTCGAGCTCGGCCGGGGAGAACTGCTGGACCGTCAGGCCGATGCTCAGAATGCCGCGCTGGCGGGAGGCCTGTTCGGCGGCACGGCTGAGGGAGGCCAGGGCGGAGGCGCTCGCGTCGAGGGTGGCGTCGGTGCTGCCGCGGCCGATCTCGTCGAACATCGTGAGCAGGTCGTCGATGGCCAGGGAGTACTTCTGGAGCGTCGGGAGCGCGGGGAGCTGGGAGTCGCTCACGGTCTTGCGCAGGGATCCGAGCTGCGCCAGCCGGTCGAGCAGCCGCTGGTAGGGCAGGCGCCCGCTGTCGCGCAGGGCCGGCTCGACGGTGGCGCGGTGGTCCTGGACGATCTGGACGAGCGCGTCGACGGCGTTCTGCTGGTCGCGCAGCAGCAGTCTGGCCTGGCTTCCGTGCCGGCCACTCGCGACGAACCGGACCGACAGGTCACGTTCCAGGTCGAGCTGGTGGGCGAGATCGCCCAGGGTGGTCACGAACTGCGCCACCGTGCGGACGCGGTCGTACTCGGCCGCGTTCTGGATCGATGTCGCCACCCGGAGACCACCGAATAGGACGGCCACCAGAGTGGGCACCAGGATGAGCGCGATGAGACGGGTGCGCACCCGCCAGTTACGCAGCGCGAGCGAGCTTCCTGCCGACTGACGCGGGGCGGCGGGGGCGTCCGGGGCGGAGGGCGATCGGTCTGCGTCCGGCTTGGCGCGGCGACCGCTCTCGATTGTTGCTGTCCTCACAGGTCGCAACCTCTCGCCAGCTGGTCTGCGTGGGGAATGGACGCACTTGACGTGTGTGACACAAGGCAAGTGACGGGCAATCGGAGCACAAGCCTACGAGCACGATCAATAGCCGCGAGTGTTTGGACCGTTCCAAGAAATTATTCAGTTCCTGGAATGCGATTCGGTCTCGCATGTCAAGCTCACGTCCGCACACCCGGTCCGATGTGGCCAGTTCGTAGTCAAAGCCGTATTTATACCGTTCCAGAGCACCAAACGCCGCCATCAACTCAGTATTACGGTCAAAGTGGACTTTCTTACGAGTTTCATGACATAGGCGGCTTTTCCGTGTTAGCGCCGATCTTCCTCCGCTAAGCTTCACGCTCGCCGTGCCGGAAACCGCTCACATGCAGGTGACACGGCACTCTTCCCCCACAACTAATAGGACACCTCAATGAGAAGCTTTAGGGGTCGTACCTTCATCGTCGGCGTGGCCGCGGCTCTCACGCTCGCGGCATGCGGCGGATCGAACACCGGTTCGAGCAATACCGGCGGCGGGCTCGAAAAGACGACGATCAACATCGGCGCGATGCCCATCGCGGACGTCGCCGGGCTCTACATCGCCAACGAACGGGGCTTCTTCAAGGAAGAGGGGCTGACCGTCAACACCAAGATCATCAAGTCGGCGGCGGAGGCGATTCCCCAACTCCACAGCGGTGCCCTCGACGTCGGCATCGGCAACTACTTCACCATCTTATCGGCTGCCGAACGGACCCAGGACAAGTTCCGTTTCGTCGCCGACATCTACCAGTCGAAGCCCGACGTCTTCCAGATCGTCGTCCCCAAGGACTCGCCGATCCAGACGGTCAAAGACCTCAAGGGCAAAAAGGTCGCCGTCGCCTCGAAAAACAGCATCGCCGAGCTGGCCGTGGCCAACTCGCTGCGCACCGCCGGGCTCGACCCCAAGAACGACGTGCAGTGGGTCCCCATCCCGTTCCCCCAGATGCCGCCGGCCCTGAAGAACGGTGACGTGGAGGCCGCCTGGCTGACCGAGCCGTTCCTCACCGGCGTCCAGCAGGAGCAGGGCGCGCGCAAGATCGTCGACACGATGACCGGCGCCATGGCCGAATTCCCGATCTGTGGCTGGGTCGCGATGGACGACTGGGCCAAGAAGTACCCCAAGACGATGGCCGCCCTCCAGCGCGGCCTGCTCAAGGGACAGCAGATCGCGGCCGCCGACCGCAAGGCGGTGGAGAAGGTGCTCCCCTCCTACACGCAGATCAAGCCCGAGGTCGCCTCGGTCATCAATCTGGGTACCTACCCGACCACGCTCACCCCGGCCCGCATCCAGCGCGTCGCCGACCTGATGCTCGAGTACGGCTACCTGACCAAGAAGATGGACGTCACCTCCCTCCTGGCCCCGCTGCCTCAATGATCCGCGCCGCCCGAGTGGCCCGCGGCGCCGCCGGCGTCGCGGTCCTGCTCATCGCCGCCGAGTTGGCCGGGCGCACGGGCCTCGTGGACCCCTCGATGGTCCCGCTGATGTCGACGGTGCTGGCCCGCGCCGCGGGGCTGGTCGCCGACCAGCAGTTCCTGGCCGACGTCTGGGGGACCCTGATCGTCTGGGCCGCCGGGCTGCTCCTCGCCGTGGCGATCGCCGTCCCCCTGGGCATGCTGCTCGGCAGCCTCCCCCGCGCCGAGACGGCCACGCGTCCCCTGGTGGAGTTCCTGCGCCCGATCCCCTCGGTCGCCCTGCTCCCGCTGATCACGCTGCTGATCCCGGACGACTCGGCCATCAAGATCACGGCGGTCGTGTACGCGGCGGCGTGGCCGTTGCTCATCAACACGATGTACGGGCTGCGCGACGTCGACCCGATCGCCAAGGAGACCCTGCGCAGCTTCGGTTTCGGGCGGTTCGCCGTGCTCGCCCGGGTCTCGCTGCCGAGCGCGGCGCCGTTCGTCCTGACGGGCGTGCGGCTCGCCGCCGCGGTCGGCCTGATCGTCGCGGTGAGCGCGGAGCTCATCACCGGCGGCACGGCGGGGCTGGGCGCCTTCATGATCCGCGCGGGTGCCGGCTTCCGCACCGACCTCGTCCTGGCGGCAACGCTGTGGGCGGGGGTTCTCGGCCTGGTGGCCAACGCTCTGCTCCTGAAGTTGCAGCGCAGGGCGTTCCGCTGGCACGCGGCGACGTCCGGGGAGGTCTCATGAGCGCCACCACCGCCCTCCCGGCCGCGGAGGGCACCAAGCGGAGGACCCGCGGGGGCCGCCTCGCCGGCCTGCTGACGCGGGTGTGGCTGATCCCGGTGGCCGTCGCCGCCTGGGAGATCGGCACCCGCCAGGCCGCGTCGACCTATTTCCCCCCGCCCTCGCAGATCGTCGCCCGCGCGTACGAGCTGTGGTTCTCCGGGCCCGCGTCGCACCTGTTCCTCACCGACGACGCGCTCGGCGACTTCCTGCCGAGCCTGGCCCGGATGTTCGGCGGGTGGGCGGCGGCCTGCGTGCTCGGCGTCGGGCTCGGGGTGGCGCTCGGACGCTCCCGCGCGCTCGCCGGGTACATCGACCCGATCGTCGAGTTCTGCAGGGCGATCCCGCCCCCGGCGCTGGTCCCGCTGTTCATCGTCATCTTCAAGCTCGGCACCGAGATGCAGGTGGCGACGATCGTCTACGGGGTGATCTGGCCCATCCTGATCAACTCCATCGACGGGGCCCGCTACGTGGGTCGTCTGCACATGGACACGGCGGAGGTCTTCGGGATGGGACGGGCCCAGCGGCTCTTCCGGATCATCCTGCCGGCGGCCGGTCCGAAGATCTTCGCCGGGCTCCGGCTCAGCGTCTCCCTGGCCGTGATCCTGATGGTGCTGTCCGAACTGGTCGGCAGCACCAACGGGATCGGCTACCAGCTCGGCACCACACAGATGAACTTCGACCTGGCCGGCATGTGGAGCGTCATCGTCCTTCTCGGCGTCCTCGGGCTCGTGTTGAACGTGTCCTTCCTCGCCGTGGAGCGGCGCGTCCTCTCCTGGCACCGGCGAGCCCGGCAGACAACCTGAGGAAGCGGGAAGCATCGTGCTCGACGTCGTCAACCTGAGGCACACCTACGGCCAGGGGCCCGCCGCCCACCACGCCCTCGGCGGCATCGACCTGAAGGTCACCGAAGGCGAGCTGGTGAGCGTGGTCGGGCCCTCCGGCTGCGGGAAGTCCACCCTGCTCCGCTCCATCGCGGGGCTCATCCAGCCCACCCACGGGCACATCCGCATCCAGGACGGCCACGTCACCGGCGCGCCGGGCGAGCTGGCCGTCGTCTTCCAGGACTACAGCCGCTCGCTGTTCCCCTGGATGACGGTCGGCGAGAACGTGGCGCTCCCGCTGCGCCGCCGGGGATTGGACCGTGCCGCCCGGCGCGCCGCCGCGGCCGAGGCGCTCGCGGAGGTCGGGCTGCCGGACGCGGCGGCGAAGTACCCGTGGGAGCTGTCGGGCGGCATGCAGCAGCGCGTGGCGATCGCGCGGGCTCTGGCGTACCGGCCCACACTGCTGCTCATGGACGAGCCCTTCGGCTCGGTGGACGCCCAGACCCGTGAGGACCTGGAGGATCTGGTGCTGAAGGTGCGAGAGCTGCACCGGATGACGATCCTGCTGATCACGCACGACATCGACGAAAGCGTGTACGTCGGGGACCGCGTCGTCGTCCTCACGAAGTCACCGGCGCGGGTCGCGGGAGAACTGGCCGTCGACCTGCCCTTCCCCCGCGACCAGATCGGCACCCGGGAGCTGCCCGCGTTCGTGCACCTGCGCGCCGAGGTCGGCCGCCTGGTGCGCGCCAAGGAGCAGCTCCCCACCTTCCATGCCTCCCAGCAGGCATGATCCCCCCGGCACCCTTCGGGGGCCGCATCTCACGACTGGAGTGCACATGACCGAGCCTTCGAGCGCCATCACCGAGATCATCGCCGGTGGCTGGCGCCTGTCGGCCCTGAAGACCATGGTCGAACTCGACTGTGCCCGCCACCTGGCCGAAGGGCCTCTGACGGTGTCCGAGCTGGCCGGGCGCTGCGGGGCGCACGCGCCCTCGCTCGGCCGGATCCTGCGGACGCTCGGCGCGGTGGGCGTGGTCAGGACCGTGGACGTCGACACCTACGCCCTCACCGAGGCCGGCGCGCTGCTCACCGAGGACGCCGAGGGGTCCATGCGCAGCGCCGTGCTGACCAACATGGACCCGGTGCTCTCCTCCGCCACCAACGAGCTGCTCACCGAGACGGTGCGCACGGGGCGGTCGGCGTTCACCGAGCGGTACGGCGTCCTGTACGACTACCTGTCCGAGCACCCCGAGCTGGCGTCGGTGTTCAACAACTTCATGACCGGCCGCGCGCTCCCCATGGCGCGGGGCGTCGCCGAGCGGTACGACTTCTCCTCGATCGGGAAGCTCGCCGACCTCGGCGGCGGGCGCGGGCACATCCTGGCGGAGGTGCTCCGGGCCAACCCTGACCTGCGGGGCCTGCTGTTCGAGCTGCCGCACGTCCTGCCGGACGCCCGCGCGGCGTTCGACGAGTGGGGCCTGACCGACCGGTGCGAGTTCGTGAGCGGCGACTTCTTCTCCGCCGCGCCGGAGGGCCCTGACGCGTACCTGATGGGCAGCGTCATCCACAACTGGGACGACGCCAACGCGCTGCGGATCCTGAAGGTGGTGCGCGCCGCGATGTCCGCCGACGCGCGCCTGCTGCTGGTGGAGATCGTCGTTCCGGACGACGACACCCCGCACTACGGCAAGGACCTCGACATCCGGATGATGGGGCTGTTCGGCCAGGGCCGCGAGCGCAGCCGCTCCGAGCACACCGTGCTGATCGAGAAGGCCGGCATGACGGTCACGGACGTGATCCCGCTGCCGTTCCACGCCAGCCTGATCGAGGCCCGGCCCATCTAGAGCCGATCCGGACCTGAACCGGCCGCCGGTGGCGGTTCCCGGCAGGGAGGTCAGCGGCCTCCCCAGCCGGGAACCGCCACCCGCATGGTCAGCGCGTGCTCGACCAGCGCGATGAGCGTGCTCTTCACCGAGTCTCGCGAGCGGGCGTCGGTCCGGACGAGCGGGATGTGCGGGGCCAGCGTCAGCGCCTCGCGGACCTCCTCGTCGGCGTGGGCGTACCGGCCGTCCCAGCCGTTGATGCCGACGACGAACGGGAGCTGGGCCTCCTCGAAGTAGTCGATCGCCGGGAAGCAGTCCGCCAGCCGCCGCGTGTCCACCAGCACGACCGCGCCGATCGCACCCCGCACCAGGTCGTCCCACATGAACCAGAACCGGTGCTGACCCGGCGTCCCGAACAGGTAAAGGATCAGATCCTGGTCCAGGGACACACGTCCGAAGTCCATCGCCACGGTCGTGGTGGTCTTGTTCGGGGTCAGCCCGAGATCGTCGATGCCGGCGCTGGCGTCGGTCATGACCGCCTCGGTCGTGAGGGGGACGATCTCCGACACCGCCCCCACGAACGTGGTCTTGCCGACGCCGAAGCCGCCCGCGACGACGATCTTCGTCGACGTGAGCGCCCCGCCGCGGCTAGAGCCTGCGAAGTCCACTGAGAACCCTTTCGAGCAGGTTGAGATCCGGCTTGCCCGTTTCGAGCTGCGGGTGGTGCACCTGGACGAGGCCCTCGGCCGCCATGTCGGCGATCACGATCCGGGCCACGCCGAGAGGCATCCGCAGCATCGCGGCGATTTCGGCGACCGACCGCACCTGACGGCACAGCGTGCTGATCGCCTGCTTCTCCGGGGTGAGCACCGACAGATCCTGGTGCGCCGACGTGGCGGAGGAGACGAGAGCCTCCATGGCCAGGGAGGTCCTCGGCGCGGTGCGCCCCCCGGTCATGGCGTAGGGCCGGACCAGCGAGCTCTGCTCCACCGGTTCCGGCGCGGGAAAGGGCGCGGCCGCGCCGGGGAACCGGCGTGGGTCCTCGATCTGCGCGTACGACGAACCGCCGCTCAGCGGGTCGCCGTCATCCGTCCAGCCACGACGTGCCATGGCGTCCTCCTGTCATCGGCCTCTCACCTGGGTTGAGACGCCTGGAGTTCGGCACGCACAGCCGGGGTAAGCACCTGACCGGCACGCTCGACCAACAACGTCATCTGATAGGCCACCAGGCCCATGTCACAGTCGGCGGCGGCGAGCACGGCGAGACAGGAGCCGTCGCTGACCGACATGATCAGCAAAAGCCCCCGCTGCATCTCCACGACGGTCTGCGTGACCGCCCCGCCCTCGAAAACCCGGGAGGCGCCCTGCGTCAGGCTGATCAGACCCGCGGCCACCGCCGCGAGCTGGTCGGCCCTGTCCTTCGGGAAGCCCTCTGAGAAGGCCAGGGGCAGTCCGTCGGCCGACACCACGACCGTGTGAGCGACGCCAGGGACGTTGTTCACGAAGTCGGTGATCAGCCAGTTGACGCCACGGGCCGCCTGGCTCAGCTCCCTCACGAGTCCTCCTTGTTGCGTTCACCGTTTCCATTAGCGGAAAGGTCGTCGTTGAGCTCGCCGCGGGCGGCGGCCCTTCCCCTGCGCACGCCCTGCTGGAAGCTCGACAGCCGGCTGCGCACCCGGTCGGGCGAGAGCGTGGGCTGCGGCGAGGCGAAGACGGACGGCCCGGGGTCGGCCGAGCCGGGGACGAGGTTGGCTTTCGGCACCCGCTTGGGCAGCCCGGAGGAGGTGATGCCTCCGAGCGAGGGGTCGCTGGCCGCCTGCGCCGCCTGCCAGCCCGCGTCACCCGGGGAGGACCAGGACCTGGCCTCGGCCGGCCGCATCGGGGCGGCGGGCTCCTCGTACGCGGCCTGCGGCGCGGCGGGGGCCGGGCCCTCCTCCCGCGGAACCGCCTCGAACGTGCTGGTGTCCTGCTCGACGACGTCGCTGCGGCGGAACCAGTCCGACTCGACGGCGGCGAAGATCGGGAGGAACTCCTCCTGCGCCTCGTCCAGCGGCGAGCTGTGGACGGCGGGCAGCGGGCCGGTGTGGTCCATGTCCGGTACGGCGCCGAACGTGCGGGCCGACCTTTCGAGCGGACCGGTCGCGGGGCCGCTGAGGCCGCCGGCGACGGGGCCCGTGCCGGGGCCGGAGCGCCCGCCGGTCGCGGGGCCCGTGTGCCCGCCGGATACGGCGGGCCACGACGCGGTGTCCTGGTCGGCCGGGTCGGGCCAGGCGGACTCGGGCTTGGCGCCGCCGGGCGGCGGGACCTCCGAGGGCCACGGCGTGTCGAGCGGCGGGTTGGGGTTGAAGTAGCGGTCGAACGGGTCCTGGTCGCCGGTCGCGTCCTTCTCGCCGCGCGGGCGCTCGAAGGGGTTGTCGAACGGGCCGGGCGCGCCGCCCTGACCGGCCGGGGTGGCGAACGGGTCGCGTCCGGGGCTCTGCGTGCGCTCGAACGGGCCGGGCTGGAAGGGACCGCGGTTGACCGGACCGGGGCCCGCGGAGATACCCGGGTCGTCGGCTCCGAACACCGGGGCGCGCATCCCGCGCGAGCCGGAGCTCTCGAAGGCGCCTGGGGTGGCGAACGGCGAGCCGCCGCCCGGCCCGCCGAACTGGCCGGTGACCGGCTCGGCGACGTCGGCGGCCGGCATGCCCGCGTACTGGGGCGCGCCCGGCGCGGACAGCAGCGACTCGGGCAGCAGCACCATCGCGGTCAGGCCGCCGGCGTCCTGCAGGCGGAGCTGCACCCGGATACTGTGGCGCAGCGCGAGGCGGCCGACCACGAACAGGCCCATGCGGCGCGACACCGACACGTCCACGACCGGCGGGTTGGCCAGCCGCCAGTTGCAGTCGGCGAGCTCGTCGGAGGTCATGCCGATGCCGCTGTCGCTGACCGAGATCATCATGCCGCCGCCGTCGATGCGGTTGCTCGACACGATGACCTTGGTCTCGCGCGGCGAGAAGGAGATGGCGTTCTCGACCAGCTCGGCGATCAGGTGGACGACGTCGTTGACGGCCTGGCCGACGATGGCCGTCCCGGACGGCACCCGCAGGTCGACCCGCTCGTAGTTCTCGACCTCCGACAGCGACGCGCGGACGATGTCGACGATCGGGACCGGCTGGCTCCACCGGCGCGCGGTCTCCTGGCCCGCGAGGACCAGCAGGTTCTCACTGTTGCGCCGCATGCGGGTGGCCAGGTGGTCGAGCTTGAACAGGTTCGCGAGACGGCCCTCGTCCTGCTCGCCCTGCTCCAGGCCGTCGATCAGGGTGAGCTGGCGCTCGACCAGCGTCTGGCTGCGCCGGGAGAGGTTGACGAACATCGCGTTGACGTTGCTGCGCAGGCGGGCCTCGTCGCCCGCCAGGCGGATCGCCTCGCGGTGGACCTCGTCGAAGGCCCGGGCGACTTCTCCCATCTCGTCGCGCGAGGTGACGCCGATGGGCACGACCTCCGCGGTCGGGGAGCTGTCGGTGCTCTCGCGCAGCCGCTGGACGGTCTCGGGGAGCCGGACGCCGGCGATCTCCAGCGCCTCGGCGCGCAGGCGGCGCAGCGGGCGGGTCAGGGAGCTCGCCACCGCGACGGTGATGATGAGGACGAGCAGCAACAGCACGATGATGACGGCGCTGGAGATCAGGACCTGGCGCTGCGCGTCCTCCTGCAGCGTCTGGCTCTGCTGCACGACCGAGCCCACGAGGCGCTCCTCGACCTTGCGCATGCGGTCGGCGACGGCCGAGAAGGAGGTGTACCACAGCGTGGTGTCATCGCGGCGGGTCTGGTCGAGGTCCTGGATCTCCTTGTACTGGCGGAGCTGGGCCAGCGCCAGGGCGCGCATCCAGTCGGCCTTGTCGACCTGCTGGCCGCGCACGGTCTCGTTGTAGAACTTGACGTCGGCGGGCGTGGCCTCGGCGAGGAAGGTCGCGGTCTCGCGCTCCTGAGCGCTCCAGGAGCCGGGGAAGCTGACGAAGTCGTCGTAGTCGAACCCGCCGCCCGTAGTCCCGCGGGTGGCGAGGCCGACGGTCATGATGCCGCGCTGGCGCGAGACCTCTTCCTTGGCGCGGCTGAGCGCGCCGAGGGCGATGCTGTCACCGAACAGGCGCTGGTCGGCGCCGGAGGTGCCGAGCTCGCTCTGCATGGAGCTGAGGACGCCGACGACCCGGCCGTACATCCCGAGCGCGGCTCGGGGGGGGACACTGGTGTCCTCGACGATTCGGGCCCTGAGACCGGGCAGGCCCTCCAGCCAGCGGCGGATCTGCTCGGCCTCGGCCCGGACACGCGCGGTGTGGGACTGGTCGAGGCTGGAGACCGCGGCGAGGACCGGCTGGCGGACCTTGTCGACGATCTCCTGCTGGGCGTGGACCTTCTTGAACCGCACCGCCCGCCGGCCTTCGGCGATGTACCAGGCCGTCAGGTCGCGTTCCTTGTCGATCTCGTGGACCAGGACGTCGATCTTCTGGACCAGAATGGCGACGTCGGTGAGGCGACGGTAGTCCGAGGAGGTCGCGGCGGCGTCGGTGAGCTGCGCGGCACCGAGGAAGACGCCGACGATCGTCGGGATGATGATGAGGGCCACGAGACGTGATCGGACACGCCAGTTCTGGAGCCGGAGCCGGCTGCCGGTCTTCGGCGTACGCGCCATGGATGGCGCCGACCGCTCCACACGGCCCTTTCGACCTGGGTTACCCCGGGGGTCTTTTGTCCTCACTGGTTTTCGCAACCTCTCACCGAGCCTGGCGTTCAGGGGGGTACGTCACGCGCGAGGCGCAGGAGACGTCCGAGACATCCATCAGGCGAGGGTAATTGGAGCACACCCTTACCAGATCGGCCAACAGCACATTCATGGACAAACATCACCAAACAAGGCGTCCAGGGGATAAATCCCCCTTTTCGCTTCCGTAACTATGCGGGGCGAAATCCTTCACGGGGCTCGGAGGACGCGTGTTTGATCATCAGGTGGCGGGTGACCGAGTACTCTTGTACCGCTTCCTGGCTCATGTCCTTGCCGAATCCGCTACCCTTGACCCCTCCGTGTGGGGCCTCCGACGCGATCGGCAGGTGATCATTGACCCAGGTCACGCCCACATCGAGGCGATGCGAGACCCGCAGCGCCCGCGCGACGTCCCGCGACCAGACCGACGACGCCAGCCCGTACGGGGTGTCGTTGGCGAGGCGCACCGCTTCATCCTCGCCCGAGAAGGGGATCACGACCAGCACAGGGCCGAAAACCTCGCCCCGCACGATTTCACTGTCCTGCGCCGCCCCCGCGACGAGCGTGGGCGGATAGTAGAAGCCCGACCCCCCGGGAACCGTCCCGCCGCACAGCACCCGCGCCCCCGCGTCCGCCGCGCGCCGCACGAAGCCGTGCACCCGCTCGCGATGGCCCGCGGAGATGAGCGGCCCGATGTCGGTCGCCGTGTCCCACGGGTCGCCGAACGCGACGCCCGCGAGCGTCTCCCGCAGCGCCTCGACCGCCTGGTCGTACACCGCGCGCTCGACGTACACGCGGGTCGCCGCCGTGCAGTCCTGCCCGGTGTTGTACGTCGCGCCCATCGCGACACCCTTGGCCATCTCCGGCAGGTCGGCGTCCCCGAACACCAGCGCGGGCGCCTTGCCGCCCAGCTCCAGGTGGACGCGCTTGAGCCCGGTGCCCGCCTCGCCGGCGGCGCCGCGCATGACGGCCCTGCCGGTGGCGGTCGAGCCGGTCACGCTGACCATGTCGACGCCCGGGTCCGTGACCAGCGCCTGCCCGACCTCGGCGTCGCCGGTGACCACGCGCAGCACGCCCTCGGGAAGGCCCGCCTTCACCGCCAGCTCCGCCAGCCGCAGCGTGGTGCCGGGCGTCTGCGGGGCGGGCTTGATCACGACGGCGTTGCCCGCGGCCAGCGCGGGGCCGACCTTCCAGATCCCCATCACCAGCGGGAAGTTCCACGGCGCGATGGACGCCACGACGCCGAGCGGGCGGCGGATGAGCACCGAGGTGTACCCCGCGCTCAGCACGCCCGCGCCGCTGCCCTCCAGCGAGCGGGCCGCGCCCGCGAAGAACCGCAGGTTGTCCGCGGCGAAGGGCAGCTCGCCGTCACGGAACACCGTCGCGGGCTTGCCGGTCTCGGCGACCTCCAGCCGGGTCAGTTCCTCGGCGTCGGACTCGACCAGGTCGGCCAGGCGCAGCAGCACGCGCGCCCGCTCCCCCGGCGTCGCGTTCGCCCAGTCCCGGTAGGCGTCCCTGGCCTCGCGTACGGCGCGCGCGACCTCGGCGGGCGGGGTGTCCTGCACCGGGGCCAGCGGTTCTCCGGTGGCCGGGTTCACGGGGGTCTTGCTCATGGTGCTCTTTCTTGTTGGCGCGGCCCTGTGGGTGTGGCCCTGTTGGTACGGCCCTGTTGGTACGGCCCTGTTGGTGTGGCCCGGTCCCGCCGCGGTGGCGGGACCGGCGGGGGTGGGGCTCAGACGGCCGTGCCGCTGGTGGCGCCGGTCGCGGTCTCCTCGATCAGGTCGGCGGCCCGGCGCAGGCCGTCGCGGCGGCGGATCTCCTCGCCCGCCTCGGCCAGGCGCACCCGCAGGGCGGTGTCCCCGAGCAGCCGGTCCAGGGCGGAGATCAGTTCCTCGTCGGTGAAGGTGTAGGTCGACAGGCGGACGCCGAGGCCGAGCTCGTGGATGCGCTGGGCGTTGTCGTACTGGTCCCAGAACAGCGGCAGCAGGATCATCGGCTTGCCGAAGTGCAGCGCCTCGGTGGTGGTGTTGTTGCCGCCGTGCGTGATGACCAGGTCCACCAGGGGCAGCACCTTGGTCTGCGGGACGACCTCGGCGCCCCACATGTTGTCCGCCAGCTTGATCTCCTCGTGCAGCGGGCCCTTGGAGACGATGTAGCGGTGCGGCGTGGTGGCCAGCACATCGATGACGCGCTGCATCAGCTCGACGTCGGCCGAGCCGAGCGAGCCGAGCGAGAAGTAGACCAGGGAGCCCTCGCCGCCCGCAAGCGACTCGGGCACCTCGAAGCTCTGGTCGGTCTCGCGCACCGAGGAGTCCAGGCGGTACCACGTGGGGCCGAGCGGCCGGGCGTCGGTGTAGTCGGCGATCTCGGGGTACACGTACAGGTTGCGGTCGCCCTCGTGGATGAACTCCAGTTCGGGCAGCGGCCGGGCGCCCTGCTCGACGACCCACTCGTTGAACGCGGTCCAGATCTCGCGGTGGGTGCGGTCGTACTCGGCGTGGAAGGCGTCCCACTCGCTCCGGTCGTCCGCGGGCAGGCCGCTGAAGACGGGCGCGACGTTCTCGCCCTTCACCTCCAGCGGGTTGCAGGAGACGATGCGCACGAACGGCTTGCCGGCGGTGAGCAACGCCGGGAAGGTGATGACGTTGTCCTCGACGATGACGTCCGGGTTCACCCGCTCGATGATCGCCCTGAGCTGCGGCTCGCAGTACTTGGCGCCGTCGATGAGCGCGTCCCAGATCGGCTTGGTGACCGTCTCCAGCTGAACGAGCGTCGACTTGCGGTACTCGGGGGCGGTGTCGCGGATGAAGTCCTTCCAGAACTGGCCCGGGTCCTGCTCCTCCTCGGCGGGCGGGGCCAGGTCGACCAGGTCCTCCTCGAAGCCCATCGCGACGAGCTTGCCCTTCCACGACGCCTCGGCCGCGAACACCACGCGGTGGCCCCGGCGACGAAGGATGTCGCCGATGCCGATGCAGTTGTTCGTCGGCCCGTAGGCGCTCTCCGGCATGAAAAGTATGGTGGCCATCAGTACTCCATCGGATTTGAAGGACGATTCAAATACGTGTGGGCGGGGTAGGTCAAACTCCAGTTTCGTATGGCCTGGAGGGGAAGAGTGGTTTTACACTCCATCTTCAACAACGGGGCACAGGGGAGGCTGGCATGAGCTCGCGCAAGAGCCGGGCGGACCGGCGGGTGGACCTCATCGAGGCCGCTCGCCGGGCGATCCTCCGCTACGGCACCCAGGGCGTGCACCTCAACCACGTTGCCGAGGAGGCCGGGCTCACGTCGGGCGCGGTGCTCTACCACTACCCCGACCTGAGCGAGCTGCTGGTCGAGGCGCACCACGCCGGCATGGAGCGGTTCTACGAGCTGCGCGTCAAGCGCGTCTCCGGCCTCAGCGACCCCGCGCAGAAGCTCGTGGTCACCATCCGGTCCGGGCTGCCGGTCGGCCCGGACGACCCGGGCGTGCGGCTGCTGAACGAACTCGGCGGCGCGGCGGCGCGCAACCGGGTGTACGCCGTGCTGCTGACCACGCTGTACGACCGGCAGGTCGCGATGTACCAGTCCATCCTCGACACGGGCGCGGCCCTCGGCGTCTTCACGCTGACGGGGGACTCCGTGGTCATCGCGCGCAACCTGGTGGCGCTGGAGGACGCGTACGGCTACCGCATCACCGCGCGCCACCCCGTGATCGGCCCCGACGAGGCGGCCGAGCTCATCCTCAGCTACGCGAGGACGGTCACCGGCAACACGCTGCGGGTCCCGCTCAACTGACACCTCAACGGGCACCTCGGCCTGCGCCCGGGCCGGGACGGCGGCGTTCACCGCGCGATCAGCACGGCGTCCGCGGCGGACCAGCCCAGCCCGACCTCGGCGCCGGCCGTCACGCGCGTCGGCCCCTGCGTCGCGACCAGCACCGGCCGTTCGTGGCCGGGCACGCGGACGGCGATGTGGGAGACGCCGCCGTAGAAGCTGACGTCGGCGACGACGCCGGACAGCACGCCCTCCGGGCCGAGCCGAACCGACTCGGGGCGGACGCCGAGCAGCGCGGGCGTCCCGGCGGTCAGGCCGCCCTGCGCGGGCAGGGTGCCGAGGCCGGACGCCGTCAGGCCCTCACCGTCTGCGACGCCCTCGAACAGGTTGTTGGCCCCGATGAACCCGGCGACGAACGGCGTGGCCGGCCGCTCGTACAGGCGCACCGGCGCGTCCACCTGCTCCACGCGTCCCGCCTGGAGCACGGCGATGCGGTCGGCGAGCGACATCGCCTCCTCCTGGTCGTGCGTGACCACGACGAAGGTGATGCCCACCTCGTGCTGCAGCCGCTTGAGTTCGAGCTGCATCTCGGCGCGGACCTTCTTGTCCAGTGCGGACAGCGGCTCGTCCAGCAGCAGCAGCCGGGGCCGCTTGACGATGGCCCTGGCCAGCGCCACCCGCTGCCGCTGGCCGCCGGAGAGCTGGTGGGGACGGCGTCCGGCCTGGTCGGTGAGGCCGACCGTCGCGAGCACCTCGGCCACGCGCGCGGAGACCTCCGCCCGGGGCACGCCCTCGCGCTCCAGCCCGTACGCGACGTTCTTGGCCACGCTCATGTGGGGGAACAGCGCGTAGGACTGGAACATCAGGTTGACCGGGCGGCGGTGGGCCGGGCGCCCGAGCAGGTCGGCGCCGTCCAGGGTGACCGCGCCGGAGTCGGGCGTCTCGAAGCCGGCGAGGATGCGCAGGAGCGTGGTCTTGCCGCACCCGCTCGGGCCGAGCAGGGCGAAGAACTCGCCCTGGCGGATGTCCAGGGTGACGTCGTCCAGCGCGACGACGTCGCCGAACCGGCGGGACACGCCCTCGATGCCCACCAGCGTCCGGGGGACGGCGGGCGCCTCGGGAACAGCACTCATCTCAGGGACTCCGTCAGTCGGGTCATCCGCTGCGCGACGATGATCACGGTGAAGCTGACCGCGAGCAGGATCGTCGCCAGCGCGTTGATCTCGGGGGTGACCCCGAAGCGGACCATCGAGTAGATCACGATGGGCAGCGTCGGCTGGGTGGGCGCGGCGGTGAAGAACGCGATCACGAACTCGTCCAGGGACAGCGTGAACGCCAGCAGCGCGCCCGCCCCGATGCCGGGGGCCAGCGCCGGGAGCGTGATGCGCGCGAAGGTGGCGAGCGGCGTCGCACCGAGGTCGCGGGAGGCCTCCTCCAGCGAGGTGTCGGCGTGGCTGAGCCGGGTGCGCACGACCGCCGCGACGAACGCCATGCCGAACACCGTGTGGGCCAGGACGATCGACCACAGGCCGAGCGTCGCCTGCACCAGGTTGTAGAACACCAGCAGGCCGATGCCGAGCACGATGTCGGGAAGCACGGCGGGCAGCAGGCCGAGCGCGTCCAGCAGCCGCGACCGCGTGTAGCGGGCCATGCCCACGGCGAGCAGCGTGCCGAGGATCGTGGACAGCACGGTCGTGCCGACGGCCACGATGAGGGTGTTGATCAGCCCCTCGCGGACCGTCTCGTCCCCGGCGAGGGTGGCGTACCACTTCAGGCTCGCGCCCTCGAAGACGTACGGCGACTTGCCGGAGTTGAACGACATCACGACCAGCACGACGATGGGCGTGTACAGGAAGACGTACGTGACCCAGAACGGCACGTAGATCAGCCGGTTCCTACCCACGGCGGCCCTCCGTCCCCCCGTAGACGCGCGACACCCAGGCCTGCAGGAACAGCAGGACGATGAGCACGGCGATCATCGCGAGCGCGAGTGTGGACCCGAAAGGATAGTCGCGGGCCTTGAGGAACTGGTCCCTGATGAGGTTGCCCACCATGATGGACCGCCCGCCGCCGAGGATCTCCGGGATCACGAAGTTGCCGAGCGAGGGGACGAAGACGAAGATGCAGCCGGTCAGGACGCCCGGCATGGTGAGGGGCAGCGTGACCGACAGGAAGGTGCGGGCGGGCCGCGCGCCGAGGTTGGCCGACGCCTCGGCGAGCTGCGGGTCCAGCCGCTCGATGGCGGCGAACAGCGGGAGGATCATCAGCGGCAGGTAGGAGTACAGAAGGCCGGTGACGATCGTGCCCTGGTTGTAGAGCAGCTCCAGCGGCTTGTCGATGATCCCGATGCCGGTGAGCGTCTCGTTCACCAGGCCCGGCCCGCTCAGCATGATCACCCAGGCGTAGACGCGGATGAGGAAGTTGGTCCAGAACGGAAGGACGACGGCGACCAGCGCGACCGTCTTCCATTTGCGGGGCAGCCGGGCGATGGCGTACGCGGTCGGATAGCCGAGGAGCAGCGCGACCAAGGTGGTCACCGCGGCGATCTTGATGGACTCGAGGACGATGTGAAGGTACAGCGGGTCGAACAGGCGGGTGAAGTTCTCGCCCGTCGCCTCGTAGATCACCCCGCCGAACCGCCCCCTGCGGAAGACGGTGTAGCTGAGGACGAGGGCCAGCGGCACCAGCAGCAGGACGATGAGGTATCCGAGCCCTGGTCCGAGGAAGGCCAGGCGCGCGCCCGCCGTCCCGAGGGCCCGTGACCGGCGCGAGGACCGGCGCGGCGGCCCACCGGCCGTGGGGCCGGTCACCGCGCCGGGTGGTGCGAGGTCGTGCTTGGCAGTCAAGGCAGCAGCCGTCTCAGTAACGTCTGGCCGTCACTACTGGTTGGCCGCGATCTCTTGGGCCAGGCGGGTGTACTTCGTCGAGGCCTCGCCGAGGTCGACGATCGACTCGCCCTGCAGCAGCTCGGCGGGGTTCATCTGGAGCGGGGTGTTCTTGGCGACCAGGTCGGCGTCGTTCTTGAAGACGAGGTCCATGGCGGCCTTGTTGGGCACCTTGTACAGGATGTTCTCGGCCACCCAGCTGTGCACCGACGGGTCCAGGATGAAGTTGATGAAGGCGTGCGCGGCCTCCTTGTTCTTGGACGTCTTCATGATGACCATGGTGTCCGACCAGAGGTCGCTGCCCTCCTTCGGCACCACGAACTTGATCTTCGGGTTGGTGGTCGGGCACCAGCCGTCCCACGCCTCCACCATCGCGGCCTCGCCCTTGTCCAGCTTGTCGCCGAACGTCGTGTCGTCGTAGGCGAGCAGCGTCTTCTTGGCCTTCAGGAGCAGGTCCTTGGCCTGGGCGAGCTGCTGGTCGTCGGTGGTGTTGATGGAGTAGCCGAGCTGCTTGAGCGCCGGCAGGGCCAGCCACCGCTCGGTGGTCATCATGGTGACCTTGCCGCGCAGGTCGGCGGGCGGGTCGAGGATGTCGTTCCAGCTCGTCGGCGGCGTCTTCACCATGTCCGTGCGGTAGCAGATGCCGGTGGTGCCCCAGGTGTAGGGGACCGCGAACTTGTTGCCCTTGTCGAAGGACAGCTGGGAGGCCTCGGGGTAGAGGTTGGCGAGGTTCGGGATCAGCTCGGGGTGGAGCGGCTCCAGCAGTCCCTGCTCGTAGAGCGCCTGAGCGTACTGGCCAGAGACGAAGGCGACGTCGATGCCGCTGTCGCCGCCCGCCGTGAGCTTGGCCATGGCCATCTCGTTGGTGTCGTGGATGGCGACCTTGACGTCGAAGCCGAGCTTGGGGTTCTGCTTGACCCGCTGGGGGAGGTCCTTCGGGCTGTAGCCCTCCCAGATCGTGATGTTCAGGGACTGCTTGGTGAGATCCGCGTTGGGGTCGAGCTGGTCGGCCGCCGCGCTGGGGGCCGCTCCGTCCGCGCTCGTCTTGCTGCTACCACCACATGCCGCGAGCGCGAGTGCAAGACCGGCGGCGAGTGCCGCGGCCGGAAGACGACGGCTGTACCGGATTCGGGACACGGCCGCTACTCCTTAGGGTTCTGGACGTTCCGTGGTACGGGGGAAGACCGCAGTGCCTGACCTTCGCACGGCAGACCAAACCAGGAGTGTTGCAGTACATATCAACATGAGCAAGACTTTTCCGGACATTGTTAGCTCGTAGTTTGGTTGCCGAGTTGAATCCGAGTTCAACAGACGCCGACGGCCTCGCGTACGCGCGATGGCCGCCCATGGCGGGGGACGGTGCGACCGCACGGCTCGTCGCGGCTCTCGCCCGCGGCGGGCGCCCCCCGGAGGGGCACGTCGTCCAGAACTTCCATCCGTTGCCGCACATCAATATCACGGCCCCCGAGCGGGGTCTCGACGTGGACCAGACCAACCGCTCGGTCATCGTGGACGAGCGGGTCGTCGTCAAGTGGCTCACCCCGCCCCTGCCGCTCCCCCAGCCCGCCCCCGAGGTCTACGCCCACCTGGCCGCCGTCGGCTTCACCGAGACCGCCCAGCCGTACGCGGCCCTGGTCGCGTGCCCGGCGGACGGGCCCGAGACGCTGGTCGCCCTCATGACCGCCTACCTGCCGGAGGCCCGGGACGGCTGGGAGTGGTGCGTGGACGAGGCCGAGGCCGGGCGCACCGCCTTCGCCGCCGACCTCGGACGGCTCGCCGCCGACCTGCACGCCGCCATGGCCACCCCCTCCGCGGCCGTCCCCTCCCCCGTCCGGCACGCCGTCCCGGGACCACTGTGGGACGACCGCGCCCGCGCGGCCCTGGACGAGGCCCTGGAGCTGACAGATGGCCCCGACGGCGCCTGGCTCGCCGCGCGGGCGGACGTCCTGCGCGACGGGGTCGCGGCGCTCGGCCGGGCGGGCGGCACCCCGCTGATCCGCATCCACGGAGACCTGCACGTCGGCCAGACCCTGCGCTGGCGCGACGGGTACGCCGTCATCGACTTCGACGGCAACCCGACGGTCACCGGCGCCGACCCGTACCAGCCCGCCGCCCGCGACCTGGCGCAACTGCGCACGAGCCTGGACCACGTCGCCCAGGTGACCGTCAAGCACCGGCGGGCCGGCCTCCCGCGCATGCTGACCTGGGCCCGCGAGGCGCGCGCGCTGCTCCTGTCGGCCTACCGCGACCGCCTGACCGCGCACGACATGTCCTGGCTGCTCGCGGAGGAACTGCTCGACCCGTTCGAGATCGAGCAGGAGTGCCGCGAGCTGATCTACGCCGCCCGCCACCTTCCCCGCTGGCGCTACGCCCCCATGGGCGTGCTGCGCGCCCGGATCCCCGCCGAGGAGGACCAGTGAACCCCGAGCTGTATCTCGCCGACCTGGAGGCCAAGCCCGCGTCGCTGGAGGGGCTGGCAGAGGCGCTGGAGGGCCTCGACCCGTTCGAGGACCTGCCCGCGGGCATCCGCAGGGTGGCGTTCCTCGGCATGGGCAGCTCCCGGTACGCGGCGGGCGTCGCGGCGCTGCGGCTGCGCGCCGCCGGGGTCGACGCCGTCGCGGAGTACGCCTCCGCCCGGCTGGGGTACCCGCCGGCGGAGGACACGCTGGTGGTGGCGATCTCCGCCACGGGCGGCAGCCGGGAGACCCTCGACGCATTGTCGCGATACCAGGACAAATCACCCACGCTCGTGCTCACCAACACGCCCGGCTCCCCGGTCACCGAGGGCGCGGGCACGGTCGCGGGCATGGTCGTGGGCACGGTCGTGGAGATGCGCGCCGGCGAGGAGCGCGGCGGGGTGTCGTGCCGCACCTTCCAGCACACGCTGGCGCTGCTGCTCGCCCTGGAGGCCCGGCTCACCGGCGTCAAGGCGGACGTCCCCGGGCTGCTACGGCGGGCCGCGGACGCCACGGCCGACCTGCTGGACCGCAGGGGGACCTGGCTCGCCGACGCGCTGGCCCTGCTCGACGGGCCGCACGGCGTCTACACGATCGCCCCGGCCGCACGGCTCTCGTCCGCCGAGCAGTCGGCGCTGATGGTGCGCGAGGGGCCGCGCCGGCCCGCGGACGCGTGCGAGACCGGCGACTGGGCGCACGTCGACGTGTACCTCACCAAGACCCTCGACTACCGGGCCATCCTGTTCCCCGGCTCGCCCTACGACGAGCAGGCGATGGACTGGGTGCGGCGGCGCGGCTCGACGGTACTGGCCGTCGGCCCGGCTCCCGAGGGCGCGCACGCCGTCAGGTACGCGGGCGACGACGACCCCGACGTGGCGCTGCTCACCGAGACGCTGGTGGCCGAGCTGGTCTCGGCGTCGTGGTGGGCGGCGGGCTGAGCCCGCGCGCGTGGTCCGGTACGGCGTTCGCCGTGCCGGACCCCTTTCCCGGTTCGCGCGGCCTGGCGTGCGGCCTCAGCTCGTGCGGCCGTACACCGACCTGAGGGTGAGCACGTACTCCACCAGCGTGATGAGGGTGGACTTCACCGCTTCCCGGGACCGGGCGTCGGTGCGCACGATGGGGATGTGCGGGGCGAGCGTGAGCGCCTCGCGGACCTCCTGCTCGGCGTGCGGGTAGTGCCCGTCCCAGCCGTTGATGCCGACGACGAACGGGAGCTGGGCCTCCTCGAAGTAGTCGATCGCCGGGAAGCAGTCCGCCAGCCGCCGCGTGTCCACCAGCACGACCGCGCCGATCGCACCCCGCACCAGGTCGTCCCACATGAACCAGAACCGGTGCTGACCGGGCGTGCCGAACAGGTACAGGATCAGATCCTGGTCCAGCGAGAGCCGGCCGAAGTCCATCGCGACCGTGGTCGTCGTCTTGTTCGGCGTCAGACCCAGGTCGTCGATGCCGGCGCTGGCGTCGGTCATGACCGCCTCGGTGGTCAGCGGGAGGATCTCCGACACCGCCCCGACGAAGGTGGTCTTGCCGACGCCGAAGCCGCCCGCGACGACGATCTTCGTCGACGTGAGCGCCCCGCCGCGGCTAGAGCCTGCGAAGTCCACTGAGAACCCTTTCGAGCAGGTTGTGGTCTGGTTGTCCCTGGTTAAGCCGCGGCAGATGCAGGCGAACCAGACCTTCGTCGGCCATGTCGGCGATCAGCACCCGGGCCACGCCGAGCGGGACCCGCAGCAGTGCGGAGATCTCCGCGACCGAACGGACGGAGTGACACATCATGATGATCGCCTCCTGCTCTGGCGTGAGCAGGGACAAATCATCACTCATTATCGGGGCCGAGGAGACCAGAGTCTCCATGGCGAGGTGGTAGCTCGGCTCGGCTCGGCCCCCGGTGACGGCGTACGGACGGAAGAGAGGCTCGTCCTCGGCCCCGTCACCCCCGAGCATCACCGGATCCTGGACGTCTGAAGCTCGGCGCGCAGGGCCGGCGTGAGCACCTGGCCCGCGCGCTCGACGAGCAACGTCATCTGGTACGCCACCAGCCCCATGTCGCACTCGGGGGACGCCAGCACCGCGAGGCAGGAGCCGTCGCTGATGGCCATGACCAGCAGGATGCCGTGCTGCATCTCGACCACCGTCTGGGTCACGCCACCGCCATCGAAGACGCGGGACGCGCCCACGGTGAGGCTCAGCAGGCCCGCCGCGACCGCGGCGAGCTGGTCGGCCCGGTCCGGCGGGAAGCCCGCCGAGTTGGCCAGCTTGAGCCCGTCGGCCGAGACCACGACCGCGTGAGCCACGCCCGGTGTCCCGCTGACGAACTCCGTGATCAGCCAGTCGAACCTGCGTGCCTCGTGACTCAGCTCAATCACGAACCCTCCTTCTCACTACGGCCACGATCGGCGCCGGGCCGATCGGTCTCGCGGTCGCGTATGTCCGCCCGGCCGCGCTGGATGCCCTGCTGGAAACGGGACATCCGGGCGCGGACGACATCGGCGGAGACGTCCGGGCGCGGCGGGACCGGTGCCGCCTGGCCCTGGGGCTGCTGCGACGGCGTCCCTCCCACCGAGCCCGGCACGAGATTGGCCTTCGGCTTCCGCTTCGGCAGCCCGGACGAGGTGATCCCGCCGAGGGCGGGGTCGTTCACCGCGTCGGCGGCCTGCCAGCCGGTGTCGGCCTCGGAACCCCATGTCCCGCCGCCCGCGGCCTGCCGCGGCGCGGGCTCGGGCGTCCGGGGCCCGTCCGCCGGCTGCGACGACGCGGATCCCTCCGCTTCCTGCGCCCGGGAGGCGGCGATCTCCTGGGTGTCGGGCCGGCGGAACCACGCCGACTCGACCGACGCGAAGATCGGCAAGTATTCGTCCCCTCGTTCCAGCGGCGACTCCGGGACGCCGGGCGCCCTGCCGCCCGCGTCCCCTGGCTCGGTGCCCGCCCATCGTCCGGCCGGGCGCGACGGATCCGGCGCGCCCCTGACCGGCCCGGTGGACGGCTCGGGAAGATCGCGAAGCGCGGACATGGACGGGTCCGTCGAGGGCCCCACGGGCCCGAAGGGAGGCCCGGCCGGCGGGGGCGGCGCCTCGAACACCCCGCGCGGCCGTACGGGGGAGGTCCCCGGACCGAGCGGTTCCAGCGGTCCGCCCGCGGGGCCGGTCGGGGCCGCGCCCGGACCTGTGCCCGAACCTGTGCCTGGACCTGTGCCCGGGCCCGCGGGGCCGGGGCGGACCGGCAGGGGGCCCGTGGGCGCGGGGTCGCCGAACCGGCCGAAACGGCCGCCCGGCGCGCCGCCCGTCCCCGGGCCGAACGCTCCCTGCGCCGGGGTGCCCTTGAACGCCACGGGCGATCCGGCGCCGTTGAACGCAGACGACGATCCTGCGCCGTTCGCCGCCGGCGCGGAGGCGCCGTCGTTGTAGCCCGGGGCCCCGGCGAACGGGCCGGTCTCCTGGGCGTCGCCGCCCTGGGGCGTCACCGGCGAGCGCCCGGCGACCATCGAGATGAGCTGCGGCGGGAAGAGCACCATGGCGATCAGCCCGGCCGCGTCGCCCCTGCGCAGCTGCACCCGGATTCCGTGGCGCAGCGCCAGCCGGCCGACCACGAACAGGCCCATGCGGCGCGACACCGACACGTCGACCACGGGCGGGTCGGCCAGCCTGCGGTTGGTGTCGGCGATCTCGTCCGGCGTCATGCCGATGCCGGAGTCGCTGACCGCCAGCAGGGCGCCGCCGCCCTCGATCAAGCTGCTCGACACGACGACGCGCGTGTTGCCCGGGGAGAACGCCAGAGCGTTCTCGACCAGTTCGGCGACCAGGTGCACGACGTCGTTGGCCGCGTGCCCGGAGACGGCCGCGCCGCGGTGGACCTTGACGTTCACCCGCTCGTAGTCCTCGACCTCCGACAGCGAGGCGCGCACGACGTCCACCAGCTTGGCGGGCCGGCTGCGCTTGCGGGCGGCCTCGTGCCCGGCGAGGACCAGCAGGTTCTCACTGTTGCGGCGCATGCGCGTGGCGAGGTGGTCGAGCTTGAACAGGTCCGCCAGCCGGCCGCCGTCCTGCTCGCCGCGCTCCAGGCCGTCGATGAGGGAGATCTGCCGCTCGACCAGCGTCTGGATGCGCCGGGAGAGGTTGACGAACATGGCGTTGACGTTGCCGCGCAGCTGCGACTCCTCGGCCGCGAGCCGCAGGGCCTGGCGGTGGACCTCGTCGAACGCGGTGGCGACCTCACCGATCTCGTCGTGCGTGCCGATGAGGATCGGCTGGATGTCGGGCGTCTCGGTGGCGTCGCCGGACTCGCGCATGCGGCGCACCACGGCGGGCAGGCGGAAACCGGCGATCTCCAGTGCCTCGGAGCGCAGCTTGCGCAGCGGCCTGACCAGCGAGCGGGCGATCAGCACGGTGGTGGCGAGGACGAGCAGGACCAGCGCGAGGATGAGCACCACGGCGATGATCGCGTTGCGCCGTTCGCCCGACTCCAGCACCGACGCGCGGGCGGCGAGCGACTCGGCGACCCGCGACTCGACCTGCCTGAGCAGGTCGATGTTCTTGGTGCTGTCGTCGAACCACTGCTTGACGGCCAGCGCGCGCCCATTGCCGTCCTTGATGGGCAGGTTGCGGCTGGCCAGGGCGATGGCCCACGACTTGGTGAGCTCGGCCCGGATGACCTGGGTGCCGCGCACGACCTGCGCGAGGTAGCGGCCGTTGTCCGCGCCGGCCTCGCCGGTGAAGGTGTTCATCGCGCTCTTCTGGCGCGACCGGGCGGCGATGAAGTCCTCGAGGGTGTCGGGGGTGAAGCGCTCGCCGCGCAGCAGGGTGCCGATGAGGGCGCCGCGCTGCTGGGACGCCTCCTCCTTGGCGTGCGCGAGGGCGCTGAGGCCGCGCGCGTCGCCGACCAGCTCGGGGTCCTCGGCGGTCTGGGTGACCTCGTCGTGCAGGCGCAGGATCGAGGCGATCACGTCGGTGTACTTGGCGGGCTGGCCGCCGGCGCGGACCACGGGCAGGCTGTCCAGGCGGTTCTCCACCTGCCTGGTCGCCTCGACGGCGCGCACGCCGTAGCCGGCGTCGACCTGCGTGAGGTCCTGCCGGACCCGGGTGATCGCGACGTCGACGGCGCGGCGCTGCTCTTCCAGCGCGGCCTTCTGCTGACGGTTCACCTGCACCCAGGTGGCCGTATCGCGTTCCAATCCCATTTCCATGGCGAGGTCGCGCAGACGCGAAGCGATCTCGGCCTCGGCGGCGATCCGCTGGTACGCGGCGACGCTGTCGATGGACGTCACGACACGCAGGGTCGCCAGCAGGACGCCGACGACCGTGGGCACGAGGATGAGAGCCGTCAGGCGGGCGGGCACGCGCCAGTTCCGCAGCGACAGCCTGGACACGCCACTCCGGCCGTGGTGGCCTCCGGAACGTCCCTGTCCGCCCGAGCGCTTGTGGCGCTTGAGGCGAGGGTCGCCCGCCGTTCCGGGCTGGAGTGTGGACTTGATCCCGGTTCTCGTCGTGCTCACCGCGCCACCCCCCACGATCTTCCATGCATGGATGACGGCATGGCTGATAATTGCGTAAGCGGGGACAATTCGACCACAAGGTCACCAATGCCGTGGCCAGAACCCATCACACCGCACGTAATTGTTATGAACCTTGCCTAAATGACCTTGAAACCCCCGACCAGGCCGCGCGCGTCAGCGCAGTGCCGCGAGGACCTGGTCGCGAACCTGCGCACGCTGCGCGGCGTCGGTAATCGGCCGCCCCGACCGGTCGACCACGTAGAAGACGTCGACAGCCTCCGCGCCGAGAGTCTCCACGCGCGCGGCGCGCACGTCAAGGTTGCATTCGCCGAAGGCACGGCCGATACGCCACAGCAGCCCCGGACGATCATGCGCGCGGACCTCGACCACCGTGGCCGTCTGCGAGGCGTCGTCCACCAGATTGACCCGTGGAGGAGCCACCGGAACCCGGGCCGGCCGCATTGACCTGGTACGACGCGCGAGCCGCTGTTCGATGTCCAGCCGCCCGGCCAGCACCAGGCGGAGATCGGCCTCCAGCGTCGCGGGGTCCGGCGGGGTGCCGTACTCGGGCACCACCGAAAATTCGATGACGGCCGTCGAGGACGCCGAGGCCGCCGAAGCGGCCCGCACGACCATGCGGTGCGCCGCCAGCACGCCCGCCGCCCGCCACAGCAGGCCCGGCCGGTCCGGCGCCACGACGGTCACCGCTCCCCCGTGCACGCGGACCGCGCCGCCACCGTGCCGGGCGAGCGAGGCCTGGCGCGGCGAGAGCGTCGGCGCGGGCGTGGGCGGCGTGCCCGACAGCACCGAACGCACCCGGCGGACCAGCTCCGACACCAGCGACGCCTTCCACGCGTTCCACGCGGCGGGCCCGGTGGCGTTGCCGTCCGCCACCGCGAGGGCGGCCAGCAGCTCAAGCACCTCGCGCGAGCCGACCGCCTCGGCGACCCGGGAGATCGTCACCGGGTCGTCCAGGTCGCGCCGGGTGGCGGTCTCCGGGAGCAGCAGGTGGTGGCGCACGACGGTGGCGAGCGTCTCGACGTCGGCGGGCGGCAGGCCCATGCGGGCGCCGATGTCCCGGGCGACGATCTCGCCGGTCGTCGAGTGGTCGCCCGGCCAGCCCTTGCCGATGTCGTGCAGCAGGGCGGAGATGAGCAGGAGGTCGGGCCGCGACACCTCGCGGGTGAACGACGCCGCGCCCGTCGCCGCCTCGATCAGGTGGCGGTCGACGGTGAAGCGGTGGACGGGGTTGCGCTGCGGGCGGTGCCGCACCCGCTCCCAGTCGGGGATGAGGCGGACGATGACGCCCGCCTGGTCGAGCTCCTCCCACACCGGGACGGCCGCGCGCCCGGCGCCGAGCAGCGCCACCAGCGCGTCACGGGCCTCGTCCGGCCAGGGCACCGGCAGGGCGGGCGACTGCGAGGCGAGCAGCGACACCGTCGCGGGCGCGATCGGCAGGCCTGCCTCGGCGGCGGCCGCCGCGGCCCTGAGCACGAGAATCGGGTCGTTCTTGGGGCTCACGCCGCGGGCGAGGACGACCTCGCCGCCGTGCTCGACCACGCCGTCGGCCAGCGGGCGGCGGCCGCGAGGGGCCGGGCCCGAGAGCAGGCGGTCGACCGTGCGCCAGGTGGAGTCGAAGGCGTGGCTGATCGTACGGCCGGCCTCGGCCAGGCGGCGCATCAGCGCCTCTGCGTCCAGCAGGCCGAGCGCGCCGGCCACGGCGTCCTGCTCCTGGAGGACCAGCCGGTCGGCGCCGCGTGCGGTGACGAGGTGGAGGCCGTGCCGGACGTCCAGCAGGAACTCGTAGGCCTCGCGGACGCGGGGGCCGGGGGCGGAGGCGACCCAGGCGGCGGCGACGGCCTGCATCGCCTGGACGTCGCGCAGACCACCACGGGAGTCCTTGACGTCGGGTTCGAGAAGGAAGGCCAGCTCACCGGAGGACTCGGCCCGCTTGTCCGCGGCCTCGCGCAACTCGGCGAGCCGCCGCTTGGAGTCGGAGCGCCATTCGGCGAGCACCGCCTCGCGGGCGGCGCGGGTGAGCTCGGGATCGCCGGTGACGTGCCGGGCCTGGATCAGGCCGAGCACCGCCTTCAGATCCTCGCGGGCGACCTTGGTGACCTCGTCCACCGTGCGCACCGAGTGGTCAAGGCCGAGCCCGGAGTCCCAGATGGGGTACCAGATGCGGTCGGCGATGCGGGCGACGTCCTCCTGGCCGTTGTGCAGGAGGACCAGGTCGAGGTCGCTGCCTGGGGCGAGTTCACCTCGCCCCAGGCTCCCTACCGCGACCAGGGCCACGCCGGTCCCCGCGTAGGGTGCGCCGGTGCCGCCCGGCGGGGCGCCGGGCCCCGGCGGTGGCGCACCGGCGCGTTCATCTGCGGAGGAGTACCCGCTCCTGGCCCCCCCGAGCCCGTTCCGGCCTTCCCGTCCGTACGACGTGGGACACGCCGTACGGAAGAGGTCGGCCAGCCAGCGGTCGATGTCGGCGGCGCGTTCCTTACGTGCCGCCGCATATGAGCGAGCGTCGCCTCTCATCATCCGGTTAGAGGGCCTCCGGTCCGCGTTCTCCCGTGCGGACCCGGACCACCGTGTCCACGGGGACGGACCAGACCTTGCCGTCACCGATCTTGCCGGTCTGGGCCGCCTTGACGATGACGTCGATGACGTCCTCGGCGTCATCCTCCTCGGCGAGGACCTCCACGCGCACCTTGGGCACCAGGTCGACCTGGTACTCGGCGCCACGGTAGACCTCGGTGTGGCCGCGCTGCCGGCCGTACCCGCTGGCCTCGCTGACCGTCATTCCCTTGATGCCGAACTGCTCCAGCGCCGCTTTGACGTCGTCGAGCTTGAAGGGCTTGATCACCGCCGTGATGAGCCTCATGCGTCTACCTTCTTCGCCACTGATGGGACAGGACCGTTCACGGAGGCGGAGACGCCCGAGGCGTGAACGGAGCCGAGGTCGTAGCCGGTCTCGGCGTGGGTGGTGATGTCGATGCCGGTGACCTCGTCCTCTTCGGTGACCCGGAAGCCCATCGTCTTGTCGATGATCTTGCCGATGATCCACGCGAGGACGAACGAATAGACGCCGACCACCACCGGCCCGAGGATCTGGCGTCCGAGCTGGGTCAGGCCCCCACCGTAGAACAGGCCCTCGGCCTGCGGGTCGAGGAACGGGTACGCGGCGAAGAACCCGAGCGAGATCGCGCCGATCGCGCCGCCGACCAGGTGGACGCCGACCACGTCGAGGGAGTCGTCGAAGCCGAGCCTGTACTTCAGGCCGACGGCGTAGGCGCAGACGGCACCGGCGATGGCGCCGATGACGATCGCCGCCCACGGGTCGACGAAACCACAGGCCGGGGTGATGGCGACCAGACCCGCGACCGCGCCGGAGGCGACGCCGAGGGTGGTGGAGTGCCCGTCACGGATCTTCTCGACGAGGATCCAGGCGCCGGCCGCGACCGCGGTGGCGATCTGGGTGTTCATGAACGCGAGGCCCGCGGTGCCGTCGACGGCGAGCTCCGAGCCGGCGTTGAACCCGAACCAGCCGAACCACAGGAGGCCCACGCCGAGCAGCACGAGCGTCAGGTTGTGCGGCCGCATCGGGTCCTTGCGCCAGCCGCTGCGCTTGCCGAGCACCAAGGCCAGTGCCAGGCCCGCCGCACCGGCGTTGACGTGGACGACCGTGCCGCCCGCGAAGTCCTCGATGCCGAGCTGGCTGAGCCAGCCGCCGCCCCAGACCCAGTGGGCGACGGGGAAGTAGACGATGGTCGCCCAGATGACCGAGAAGACCACCCAGGCGCCGAACTTGGCGCGGTCGGCGATGGCGCCGCTGATCAGGGCCACGGTGATGATGGCGAAGGTCAGCTGGAAGGCGGAGAACACCAGGCTCGGCATTCCGGTGCCGTCGTCCTTGGTGGCGGTGTCGACGAGGCTCTGCAGGCCGATCTCCTTGAGCCCGCCGATGAACTTGTTCAGCGTCTCGTTGCCGTTGGTACCGAAGGCGAAGGCATGCCCGTAGATGGTCCAGGCGATGGTCACGGTGATGATGCTGACGAATGACATCATCATCATGTTCAGGACGCTCTTGGCCCTGGTCATGCCTCCGTAGAAGAACGCGAGGCCCGGAGTCATCAGCAGCACCAATGCGGTGGCCGCGAGCATCCAGGCTGTAGTGCCGCTATCGATCTTCATTCGATGCGACCCTCCTTACAAATGGCGTGTGGCCGATTTCTCCCGCAGTGGGCGCTCCAGGGCTTCATTGACCGGCTGCGCACTGACGTTGGCCGAAAGCGTGTTCTTCCGCCGTTTCAGGTCTCGACCAGGCGTGTTTCACGTACGTGAAACTCGCGGACATGAGGTTTCGGCCAGGTTTCGGAGGGTGGGACGATCAATATCGGCATGTCCCAAACTGCACGCCGCTCAGCAGCGTGCAGGACCGCGGGGCCGGCGCCCTGGCGCCACCACCTGCGGGCATGCGGCGGCCACCCCGAAGGGCCGACCAGCCGAAAATGGCGAATAGGGGCCGAAAATCACACGCAACCCGTGTCGGCCCCAGGCGCTACGCCGCCGTCTGCGCCAGCTTCCTGAGCCGGGCCAGAGCGTCACGCTCGATGCGGCGTGCCCGGTCACGGCCGATGCCGTACTTCTCACCGACCTCGGTGAGGGTGTGCTCCCGCCCGTCGACCAGGCCGTAACGCCACCGCAACATCTCGCGGGTCTGGCCCTCCAGGCCGAGCAGCCAGTCCTCCAGGCGCTCGCGCTCCAGCGTGTCCATCGCCTGCTGCTCGGGGTTCGCCCAGGTGTCGTCGGCGATCATGTCGCCGAGCTCGGTCTCGTCCTCGTCGCCGACGCCGAGCTGCAGCGACACCGGGTCGGAGGCCCAGCGGCGCAGCTCGCGGACCCGCTCGATGGGCAGATCGAGGACGGCGGCGAGGTCGGAGTCGGTCGGCTCGGCGTCGAGCTCGGCCATCATGTCGCGGCGGACCCGCATCAGGCGGGTCATCTGCTCCCCCGCGTGGGTCGGCAGGCGCACGGGCCTCGCCTGCTCGTGGATCGCGCGGCCCACGGACTGGCGGATCCACCAGGTGGCGTAGGTGGAGAACTTGTAGCCCCTGCGGTAGTCGAACTTCTCGACGGCCCTGACCAGGCCGAGGTTGCCCTCCTGCACCAGGTCGATGAGCGGCATCCCCCGCCCGGAGTACTTGCGCGCGACGGCGACGACCAGCCGCAGGTTCGCCTGGATGAACTCGTCCTTGGCGCGACGCCCCGACACCGCGACCCGCTCGAGTTCCTCGTCCGTGGCGTCCGACGCCTTGGGTTCGGGCAGCCCGCTGTCCAGGAGCTGCTCGGCGAACAGGCCCGCCTCGATGCGCTTGGCGAGCTCGACCTCCTGCTCCGCGCTGAGAAGCGGCACACGCCCGATCTCGGCCAGGTAGGTGCCGAGAAGATCCCTGTCGGCGACCTGCTGTTCCTGCGTCCGATTCCCCGTCGGCATCGCCATTACGCTGGCACCTCGTCTCGCCACGCCCGCCGTATGTGCGGATCGGAGGGCGCCCCGCGGCAGCGCGACGTCCTCTCCCCCTCTTCTGCCTCGACCAACGAACAGTCCACGGCAAAGATTCCCTAAAGGGATACGACCGGAGAATGGTTTTAGACGTCATCCTCAGGGATGAGACCGGGCGCGAGAACATCCGCGAAAAGGCAGTTGAAAGCGCGAAATCGCCTTTGACGTGAAGCCGCGGAAGATCAGCCGCGGATGGCCGAGATGGCGTCCGCGAGCAGCGTGCCGACGTCGCCGAGCACGTGGCCGCCCTCCACGACCACCCGCCTGCCGCCGGACACCACCGAGTGGACGTCGGCGGCCGTGGCCCCGAACACCACGCGCTCCAGCGCCGACTCGGCGCCCACCCCGGCGGTGCGCACCGAGTCCAGGCGCACGGACACCAGGTCCGCCCAGGCGCCGGGCACGATGAAGCCCGCGTCGGGGTGGCCGAGGGACGCCTGCCCGACCATGGTGGCCGTCTGGAGCAACTCATCGGCCGTCCAGTGCCCGCGCTGCCCCGTGACCAGGCGCTCGTCCAGCTCGACGGCCCGCGCCTCCTCCAGCAGGTCGATCACCGCGTTGCTGTCGGTGCCGACGGTGACCGGCGAGCCCGCGTCGCGCAGCCGGCGCGCCGGGCCGATGCCGTCGGCGAGGTCCCGCTCGGTGGTCGGGCACAGGCAGACGTGGGTGGACGACCCGCCGAGCAGGGCCACGTCCACGTCGGTCAGGTGGGTGGCGTGGACGGCGGTCGTGCGCGGCCCGAGCACCCCGTGCTCGTACAGGACCTGCACGGGGGTCGCGCAGTAGGTGCTCACGCAGTGCTCGTTCTCGGTGCGCCGCTCGGACACCTGCGTGTGCAGCGGCGCCGCCCTGCGGTGGCCGAAGTCCGCCACCACGGGCATCTGCTCGGGCGGGCACGCGCGCACCGAGTGAACGGCGGCGCCGATCACGACGTCCTCCGTCTTGAGGTACTCCCCCGCCAGGTCGTCGACGCGCTCGGCCCAGCGGTGGGCGTCGCCGTCGCCGAAGCGGAGCTGTGTGCCGTCCAGGGGCGCGCCGATGCCGGCGGTGACGTAGCAGGCGTCCAGCAGCGTGATGCGGATGCCGGCGTCCCTGGCGCCCTCGATGAGCGCGTGGCCCATGGCGTTGGGGTCGTCGTAGTGCTTTCCGCCCTCGCCGTGGTGCAGGTAGTGGAACTCGCCGACGCCGGTGATCCCCGCCAGGGCCATCTCGGCGAAGGTCGCGCGGGCGAGGGCGAGGTAGGAGTCGGGGTCCAGGGAGGCGGCGACGGCGTACATGCGCTCGCGCCAGTCCCGGAAGCTCACCGCGCCGGCCTCGGCCCGGCCGCGCAGGGCGCGGTGGAAGACATGCGAGTGGGCGTTGGCGAGGCCGGGCAACGTGAGCCCCGCCAGCCGGATCGCACCCTTGGGCGCCACGGCGACTCCGGGCACGACATCGGCGAACCGGCTGCCCACGACCCGGACGACCACGCCCTCGACGGCCTCCCCGGGGTGCAGCCAGGCCAGCTCGCACCAGTAGGTGACGTCGGACACTCCCTCAATCTCTCAGGGGAAAGGTCAAGGTAACCCCTGCTGGAGGAATGGATTCGTCCGGATCGGCGCGTCGCCGCCGGCCGTGCGGGCCGCCGTGCCGTCAGGCGGTCGACCGCGCGGCCGGGCGGACCACGATCTCGGTGAAATGCGCGTCCCGCGACGCCGTCACCGCCGTGACCACCGCGCGGGCCACCGACGCGGCGTCCAGGTACTTCTCGGGCTCGTAGGCGCCGCCCTCCTGCTCGCGCACGCTGCGCTGCAGGGCGGTGTCCACCCGGCCGGGGAAGACGCTGGTGACCCGCACGCCGTCGCCCTCCTCCTCCTGGCGCAGGGCGTCGGCGAAGGCCCGCAGCGCGAACTTCGTCGCCGCGTACGCCGCCCAGCCCGGGTTCACCCGCAGGCCCGATCCCGAGTTGATGAGCACGACCTGCCCCCGGGAGGCGCGCAGCGCGGGCAGCAGCAGGCGGGTGAGGTTCGCCACCGCGATGACGTTCACCTCGAACGACTCCCGCCACTGCTGCGCGGGCACGTCGGCCACCCGGCCGAGGTGGGCGATGCCCGCGCTGTGGACCAGCACGTCCAGCCGGTCGATGCCGGCCACCGCCTCGGCGACCGCGCGCTCGTCGGTCAGCTCGACCGCCCACGGGCGGGCGCCGAGCTCGTCGCAGATCGCGTGCAGGGTGGTGCTCTCGCGCCCGCCGAGGATCAGCCCGTGCGTGGGGGCCAGCTCGCGGGCGACGGCCGCGCCCACGCCTCGCGACCCTCCGGTGATCAAGGCGATGGGTCGCGCGTCCATGCACGCCAGCCTAGTGGGCGCGCACCGGCAGGATCATCGGCGCGCCCCGCCGCATCGACGAAACCGTGATCCTCGCCGGTCTTCAGTTGCGCGCGCGACTGGAATGGCTGGACCAGGCCATCAAAAGGCAGAAAAGGATGATTTGCCGTGATTTAAGTATTCGACCTCCACCTGGAGGAGGTCACGACAATCAGACTCCCCCATGAGAGAAAAGCAGTCGTGACGCCGGGCGGGCGCGTACGGCCGGGTCGCGTCAGGGCTCCAGGAACACGCCCATCTCGTCGGCCATCCGGTCGTGCTCGTCCAGCCGGGCCTGGGTGCGCAGCGGCGCCGCCTCGGCCATCGCCTCCAGCAGGAGCATCGCGACGGCCAGCGGCGCCGCGTGCGAGTCGCACACCGCCCGCCTGCGCACCGGCGCGGGCAGCACGACGTCCGCCGGGAAGGGCACGTCCATGCGGTCGGCGATCACCGCCGTGCGGAAGCCCAGCTTGGCGGCGTACTGCAGCGCGTGCACGACTTCGGCGGGATAGCGGGGCAGGACGACGGCCAGCAGCCACTCCGACCCGGCACGGCGCGCGGCGTGCAGGCCGTCGGTCAGCTCCGAACCGCCGTGCACCAGCGGCCGCACGTCCGGGTGGATGCGCCGCGCGTAGTACCCGAACGTCGCGACGAGCCCCGACGACACGCGCAGGCCGAGCACGGGCAGCGGCTCGCACGCCGCCAGGGCCCTGCCCAGCTCCTCGATGCGGTACGAGAGGCCGTCCGCCGGCACGCCCGCGCCGCCGTGACCCGAGGCCAGCCGGTCGCGCACGGCCGTCAGGTCGCGGATCTCGTTGTCGATCATCTCGCGCAGGAACCGGGCGCCGCCGGCGTCGGCGTCCCGGGGGACGTGGCCGTTCTCGGGCGGCCCGTCACCGGTCACCACGAGAGGACGCAGCGCGTGGCGGAACTCGGGGTACCCGGCGAAGCCCAGCGCCATCGCGAAACGGGTCACCGACGGCTGGCTCACCCCCGCCCGCTCGGCCAGCTCGACGCTCGACAGGAAGACCGCGTCAGGCAGATGCTCGCTCAGGTAATGCGCGATGCGCCGTTGAACCGGGGACAGCCGCCTCCCCCGCACCAGCCGTTCGAGCCCTTCCGCCACGTCCACCTCCAGCCCCGGGGCGCCAGCCCCGTGAACAGACCCCCGTGCCCGGCCCCCGCGTTCGCACGCATCCGCGAGCGACAACGCACCGAGCCGCCATCCTCATCCGTGCTCATGGCGCGTCCTCGCCGCGCGAGGGCGCCCTTGAGCCGGCGATCCCTCGCGCCACCTGGTCGCGCGGGACCAGAGAGCCTCCCGTTCGCGTGTGTGATCCCCCGATCACCACGTGCCCTGAATAGGGGCATTCATGCGGTGTACCCGAAGCGTACCGGGAGGTGGGCATGGGTGCCGCGAATCTCGTCCTGGCCGTGCGATCATGGGGCGTTAAGCCCGATATATGCGGATATTCAGCGAAAGCAACGAGGACGCAACCCGCCACGGGAACGCGACACTACGCGTCTCGCGTTCGACTGATCGTGAAATCCCCCTTGTCCCAGCCCGGTTCCGTGCGGTTGCTTCTCTCCCACGTTCGTCCCTTCACGCGGACGCTCGTCCTCGGCGGCGTGCTCGGCCTGCTGGGCAGTGCCGCCGGGCTCGCCACGCCGCTCGTCGCCAAGAACGTGATCGACGCGTTCGGCCAGAACGTTTCACTCGCCGGCCCGGTCATCATGCTCAGCGCGCTCGTCGTCCTCGGCGCCGGCATCTCCGCGCTGGGCGGGTACGTGCTGGAACGCACAGCCGAGAGCGTGGTGCTGAGCGCGCGGCTGCGACTGATCCGGCGCATGCTGCGGCTGCGCGTGCCCGACGTGGACCGGCTGGAACCGGGCGACCTGCAGTCCCGCGTCACCGCCGACACGACCCTGCTGCGCGCGGTGTGCACGTCGGGCCTGACCAACGGCGTGACGGCGGTGTTCACGCTCGCCGGGTGCATCACGCTCATGGCGGTCATGGACGGCTTCCTGCTGCTGGTCACGCTCGCCGTCCTGGCGGTCGTCGGAGGCGTCAACATCTTCCTGCTGCCGCACATCCGCCGCGCCACCAACGCCGCGCAGGTCGCGCTCGGCGAGGTGGGCTCGGCGCTCGACCGCTCGCTCCAGGCGTTCCGCACGGTCAAGGCGTCCGGCGCGGAGGAGCGCGAGACGGCCACCGTGGAGGACGCCGCCACGACGGCCTGGCGGCGCGGGCTCAGCGCGGCGGGCTGGAGCGCGGCCGCCGGCACCACGACGTGGCTCGCCGTCCAGCTCGCCTTCCTGGCCGTACTTGGCGCCGGCGGCGTCCGCGTGTCGAACGGCCTGCTGGAGGTCTCCTCGCTGATCGCGTTCCTGTTGTACCTCTTCTATCTGACCTCGCCGATCGCCGAGCTCGTCCAGGCGGCGGTGCAGCTCCAGTCCGGGCTGGCGGTGATCCCCCGGCTGCGCGAGGTCGAGGATCTGCCCGCCGAGCCGTCCGGCCCGGCCGAGGCGCCGATCCCGATCGGATCCGGCCCCGCGGGCGTGACACTGGCCGGCGTGGACTTCCGGTACGGCGACGACCGCCCGCAGGCCCTGCGCGGGGTGACCTTCGAGATCCCCGCCGGGGGCATGACCGCGCTGGTCGGGCCGTCGGGCGCCGGCAAATCGACGATCTTCGCGTTGCTGGAGCGGTTCTACGAGCCGACGGCCGGGAGCATCGTGACCGACGGGCGCGACATCCGCGACCTGCCCCTCGGCGCGTGGCGCTCCTCCCTGGGGTACGTCGAGCAGGACGCGCCGGTGTTGTCCGGAAGCCTGCGGCAGAACATCGTGTTCGCCGCGCCCGAGGCCACCGAGGAGGAGGTGGCCGAGGTCGTCCGGCGCACGCGGCTGGAGGACCTCGTGCGCAGGCTGCCCGAGGGCCTGGAGACGGCGGTCGGCCACCGGGGGCAGATGCTGTCCGGCGGGGAGCGCCAGCGCGTGGCCATCGCCCGCGCGCTGCTGCGCAGGCCGAGGCTGCTCCTGCTGGACGAGGCGACGTCCCAGCTCGACGCCGTCAACGAGATGCGGCTACGCGACGTGATCAACGAGGTCGCGGGCACGACCACGGTGCTGGTGATCGCCCACCGGCTGTCCACGGTGACGTCGGCGGACCGCATCGTCGTCCTGGAGGGCGGCCGGGTCCGCGCCGTGGGCACCCACCGCGAGCTGCTCACGCGGGACGACCTGTACCGCGAGCTCGCCACCACCCAGTTCGTGGCGAGCACCGAGGCCCTTCCCGGCTGAGGCTCGCCATCCCGCCCCTGCTCAGGGGGCGATTCCCTCGTCGCGGGCATGGCCGGCGAAGATCGTCGGCCGGCTTTTCCCTTTCGGACCTATCCGGTGCCCCGGCGGCCCCGGATAGGGGATGAGGATCCCGGCCGGACCAAGGGCGGGGCAATTTGCCACCACCGCAGGGAACTGCACGGCGATGTCGATTCGGCACCGCCGTAGGCGCACCAGAATCTGGTACACCGCGAGAACGTTCTTCCCTGATGGGACGGTGGGGCCGAATCGGCACCACCGCAGTTCACGCCCGGTGAACGTTTCCCCAGGTCTCGCGGTCCCGCCGGATCGGCGGCACCGTCACCGCCGATCCCGAGAAACCCCAGATCGTGCGGTGCCGCCACCGTGGCGGGACCGGACATGATGTCTCACTCGGCGCTGTGGGCGAGGTGTTCGCCGATGAGCCGCATGGTGCGCCGCTGTGCGGGATTCATGCCCTCCGTTACGAGGACTGTCAGCGAGTCGGTGTTCATCTGCTCACTAGGGCTGTCGGGGAAGTCTGGGAACGCCTTGTAGTGGGTGGAGAGGAACGCGCGGATCGTGGCGGTCGCACGGTCAACAAGAGAGTCGATCTCGTCTTCAGAGGCGTCGGCGGGTAGTTCCTGGAGCGCGGTGTTGACGTGGAGGAGTTCCTCGGGTGCATTTTTCAGGGCTTTGACGAAAGTGAGCGTGTCTTCCTTCGGCATCAGGTGAGTAAGAACGATTGCGACGTTGCGCGAGGCGGGATCGCCTCCGAGTGCCTCCATGGCCAGCAGCGCTTCGGGCGACAGATCGGGTGAGACCCCGAGACTGATCAGCTCATCGACCTCGGATCGGATGCGCTCAAGGTCGGCGATTCTGGTGTCGAGTTCCGCGCGTAATCCGCGCAGGGATTCCTGACCATCCTCTTCGGAATCAAGCATCCGAGCGACGTCGTCGAGGGTGAACCCGAGGCCAGTGAGGCGGGCGATGCGCAGCGCGAGTACGAGGTGGCGGGCGGTGTACTGCTTGTACCCATTCGCGAGCCGTTCAGGTTCGGGCAGGAGCCCGATGTCATGCCAGTGACGGATCGAGCGTAGCGTGACGCCAGCGAGGACCGCAAGTTGCCTGGTACTCCACGCCACGATCAGCCCTCCTTCGCTTCCACTGCTACATCAATTGTGTCCAACGACCGGAACGCGGGGGCGCACAGCGCGATGACGACGGTCACCACGATCACGGCCACGATCCCGATGCCCGCCGTCACGAGCCCGAACCCGGAAGCGATTGCAGCGATGGGAGCCGAGGTGAGGGCGGGTGCCGCAAGCATGAGAGCGTTCTGTGCACCGAGCACACGTCCGCGCATCTGATCCGGAGTCGCCTCGATGGTCGCCACCCCCAGCACCGCAGACATGGGGCCGCTGGTCAGACCGATGAACACGGCAGCCGCCAGCACCATCCAGGGCGCTGCCATCACGCCGATCACAGTGAACCCGATGCCAATGCCAACCATCCCGATCACGAACCAGGCACGGCGCGACACCTTCCCCGCAGTCGCCGCATACACGCCCGCGCTGAGAAGGCCACCGAGCGCGATACCGGTCGCGGCGAACCCACTGAGCTCGGGCAGGTTCTCGCTCGTGAAGTAGGCGGGCATGATCGTCGCCTGCAACGCCGCGATCACCGCGACGAACACCGCCGACAGCAGGCTCGCACCCAGCACCAACCTGTGCCAGAGCAGGAACCGCCACCCGGTCGCCAGGTCAGCGAACACCCCGCGAACACCGGCCTCCGCGGTGCGCGCATCGGTCGCGGTGATCTCTCCCGCGCGGGACGACATCGCGGACGACAGCAACGCCGCGGCAAGACTCATTCCGGCGGTGATGAACAACGCGGCAGAACTCACACCGACCAGCCACACCAGCAACCCACCCAGGCCAGGCCCGATCAGCATCAGCGCGCCCGACAGCGACTCGCGGACACCCACCAGCCGGTCCAGTGCGCCCGGCTTACCACCGTCGAGTTGGACGAGGCGGGGAAGCAGCGTCTCCCGCGCCGTCATCCCCGGCATGTCTCCGAACGAGCCGATCACACCCAGCACGATGAACCACGTCAGGCTCAACCCCCACAACGCATCCACAACCGGGACCGCGGCAACCGACGCCGCGGACAACACATCGCTGACAATCGACACCGTCCGCCGGTTCACCCGATCAACGACCACCCCCGCCAGCACCCCCACAACCGCCGCAACCGCAGCAGTCACCGAGGCAAGAACTCCGGCGGCGAGGATGTCACCGGTCTTCGCGAGCACCAGCAACGGGAACAACACCGACGCGATCCCATTCCCCAACAGCGACAGACTGTACGACCCCAGATAAACCCATGTACTTCGACTCATGAACCGATCACAAACTATGCCGCCACGGCACAGTCAAGTCAGAAGCCGAAAGCACCCAGTGAACACGAGTAAAGCGATTCCGACCACGGCGAGGCGTCCGGGTCTGGCACGTCCAGGTCCGGGTCCGGGTCCGGGTCCGGGGACGTGGCCGCCACGAGCGGCGGGGACGACGCGCGGTCGCCGGGCGGGGCTTCGTCCGGTCCGCCCGGCATCGGAGGCTCCGCGGCGCCGGGAATCGGCGGGCCGCTCGGGGATCTCGGCATGGCCGCGACCCTCACCGCCGTCGGCCTGCTGCTCGTCAGGCTCTCCTCCCGTCTCGACCGCCTGGCGACCGTCCACGCAGCCTGGGCGGGGCCTTCTGACGCCCGCCGCCCCTGCGACGTCGGCGAAGTGGGGAGATCCGCCGGGCGCCCGTAAGATCACGGGCATGAGGCCAACGCTGATCTGGATCCACGGGGGCGCGTGGATGCGGCGGCACGCGAGCGAGCGGTCGCGCGAGATCCTGTCCGCCCAGGGGCTCCACGTGGTGACGGCCACGCACCGGCTGAGCGACGAGGCCATCTGGCCCGCGCAACTGGACGATGTCCGGGAGGCCGCCCGCGCGGCCCGCGCCGAGCGGCCGGACGCGCCGCTGCTGGTGGGCGGCAGGTCCTCGGGCGGCCACCTGGCCCTCCAGCTCGGGTTGCGCGGCATCGACGCCCCCGACGACGTGGCCGGCGTCATCGCCGTCAGCCCGCCGGTGGACCCGCTCGCCGCCGACTGGCCCGAGTCCCGCGCCGCGGGCAGCCCGTGGTCGCGCCTGCTCGGCCACGTCCCCACCCCGCTGGACGACGTGACCGCCGACGCGACCCCCGCCAACCACGTGGGCAACGGCGTGCCGGTGCTGCTCCTCCACGGCGCCGACGACACGACCGTCCCCCCGACCCAGGCGCTGGACCTGGCGGGCGCCCTCCTGGCCTCCGGCCACCCCGTCACGACGTACCTCAGGAGCGGCGACCACGACCTCGACCTGGAGCGGGACGACGTCCGCCAGGTGATCGCGGCCTTCCTCTCCGTCCCGGCCCTGACCGCGGCACGGGACCCCGCCGTCTCCTGACGCCCGTGGTCGCGAGACGGACGTCAGGCGCAGTTGGGGGCGTGAGGGGTCGGTCAGGAGCGGACGTACTTCGCGCGGATCTCGCAGGCGGTCTGCTCGATCTGGTCCTCGATCGGCAGGAGCCGGGCCTTACCGCAGGTCAGCGGCGGCGTGTGGTCGAGTGCTCGCCGGTGTTCCAAGCCGAGGGCAGGTCGTGGCGGCCGGACACGAACTCCTGCACGGCGATCTTGACCTTGATCACCGGCCTGCGCCAGCGGTTCTCCCGGTGGACGGCCTTGGCCATCTTGGACGGGCTCGGCCGACGCGAGCCGGGGGCGAAGAGCCAGCGCGCCCACGGCGAGCCGGGACGCGCCAGCCGTACCGCGCCGACGATCAGGAGGATCGGCACGAACAAGCCCGCGAGGCCGGTCCAGATCTTGCCTTTTATGAGGGTGACGACGGCGAGCACGAGGTTGCCGACGAGGAACAGGACGGCCGTCCACCTGCCGGCGGGGGACGGGTCGGGCTCCTCCCAGCCGAGGGGTCGCATGCCGAGCAGTAGGAGCACCGTCACGGCGACGGCGACGAAGACGGCGTCGACCGAGGTGCGCCCTTCCTCCGTCCAGTAGACGTCGCGCAGGTGCAGGATCAGCGCGAACTCGTCCAGGACGAGGGCTGCGCCGACCCCGAAGACGGCCGCCGTCAGCGCGTACCAGCCCGGGGAGTAGCCGGCGACGACCAGCCCGGCGACCCCGCCGAGGATCATCAGCACGACGCCGAACACGACGTGGTGGACGTGGACGTCGCCCACGCTGACGTTGCGGAACCAGCCCACCTTCGCGCGGATGAGCCGGACGTTCACGCGCGTGAACAGGAACGTGACGATCAGCGCCACCAGGAAGCAGAAGAGCGGCAGCCGCCCTGTGTCGATGATCCGTTCCTGGAACCAGATTCCCACGATCACCCCCCATTACCGATGCTACGGCCCCCATTCGGGTGATCCCCGCGTTTCGCGGGCGCCGATCGTTTCCGTACGGAACGTCGCATCCCGGAGGCCGGGCTCCAGGAACGCGTGGAATGTCAGGCCAGGAACGCCCGCAGCAGCGCCGCCGTCCCGTCCAGGTGCTCGGTGACGGCCCTGCGCGCGGCCTCCGGGTTCCCGGCGAGGATCGCGGCGACGATGGCGGCGTGCTGCGCGGCGGCGTGGTCGATGTTCGGCCCGAGCACCGGGATGGCGTTGAGCAGGTCGGTCACCCGCAGCCGCGCGTCCGCGCACGCCGCCGCCAGCAGCGCCGACCCGGTCAGCTCGGCGATCGACAGGTGGAAGGCCGTGTCCAGGCGCCGGTAGTCGGCGGGCGCGGCGTCGTTGACGTCCGCGAGCCGCCGTCTCAACGTGGCCCGCTGCTCGTCGGTGAGGATTGAGGTCGCCAGGACCTGCGCGGCGCCGCACTCGACGGCCATGCGGAAGATCAGCGCGTCCTCCAGCTCGTACGGGCCCATCGCGTTGACGGCGCGGCGCAGGTCGCCGTGGCCGCCGGCGAGCGGGGGCTCGTAGACGACGAACGCCCCGCCGTAGCGGCCGCGCCGCACGTCCAGGTACCCGGCCTCCTGGAGGGAGCGAATCGCCTCGCGCAGCGTGACGCGGCTGATGCCGAGCTGGACGGCCAGCTCCCGCTCGGGGGGAAGCTTGTCGCCGGAGGGGACCACGCCGAGCTTGATCGCCTGGAGCAGTCGCTCGACGGTCTCCTCGAACGCGTTGCCCGCCCGGACGGGACGAAGGAGCGCGACGAGCTGCGGCTCCCCCATCACGACCTCCCTGTTCCCGATGCTGTTCCCCCTTCAATGGGTCGAGATTAGTCCAATTGAAGCCTCGGGTCGCCGAAACCGTTGACGCGGGGCCGCCGCTGGTGCTTGCATGCCTCCAATGGTCTGTTTCCAGACTTTTGGAGGGCGCGGTGCTCACCGTCGACCAACTGCGCGAGGACGTCTCCGCCGGCCGGGTGGACACGGTGCTCCTGGCCATCGTCGACATGCAGGGACGCCTCCAGGGCAAGCGGCTGTCCGCGCGGTACTTCCTGGAGGAGGTGCTGGAGCACGCCGCCGAGGGCTGTAACTACCTGCTCGCCGTGGACGTCGACATGAACACCGTGGGCGGCTACGGCATGTCGTCATGGGAACGCGGCTACGGCGACTTCGTGATGAAGCCGGACCTGTCCACCCTGCGCCGGGTGCCCTGGCAGGAGGGCACGGTCCTGCTGATGGCGGACGTCCTCTGGGAGGACGGCACCGACGTCGTCGCCTCGCCGCGCCAGATCCTGCGCGCCCAGCTCGCGCGGCTGGCCGAGCGCGGCTGGAAGGCGTACGTCGGCACCGAGCTGGAGTTCGTCGTCTACACCGACACCTACGAGAGCGCCTGGTCGAAGGCGTACCGCGACCTCACCCCGGCCAACCAGTACAACGTGGACTACTCGCTGCTCGGCGGCGCCCGGGTCGAGCCGCTGCTGCGCCGCATCCGGCTCGGCATGGAGGGCGCGGGCATGTACGTCGAGTCCGCCAAGGGCGAGTGCAACTTCGGCCAGCACGAGATCGCCTTCCGGTTCGACGAGGCCCTCGCCACCTGCGACAACCACTCGATCTACAAGAACGGCGCCAAGGAGATCGCGGCCCAGGACGGCATGTCGCTCACCTTCATGGCCAAGCCGAACCACCGCGAGGGCAACTCCTGCCACATCCACATCTCGCTGCGGACCGCCGAGGGCGCGCCGGTCATGGCGGGCGGCGGCGCGCACGGCCTGTCCACGATCGGCGAGCACTTCATCGCGGGCCAGCTCGCCGCGCTGCGCGAGTTCACGCTGCTCTACGCGCCCAACATCAACTCATACAAGCGGTACGTTCCCGGCAGCTTCGCCCCGACGGCGGTCAAGTGGGGCGTGGACAACCGCACCTGCGCCCTGCGCCTGGTCGGGCACGGCCCCTCGCTGCGCGTGGAGAACCGCGTGCCGGGCGGCGACGTCAACCCCTACCTGGCGGTATCGGCGCTGGTCGCGGCCGGGTTGCACGGCATCGACAACGGGCTGCCGCTGGAAGAGGCGTACGGCGGGAACGCCTACACGGCGGGCGCCGACACCGTGCCCACGACGCTTCGCGACGCCCTCGCCCTGTGGGAGTCTTCGAAGATCGCCAAGGCCGCGCTCGGCGAGGAGGTCGTCGAGCACTACGCGAACAACGCCCGCGTCGAACTGGCCGCCTTCGACGCGGCCGTCACCGACTGGGAACTGTTCCGGGGATTCGAGCGGATGTGAAATGAAGATCGTCAACCCTGCCACCGAGGAAGTCCTCGCCGACGTCGAGCTCGCGGACGCCGCCGAGATCGACCGCGCGGTGGAGCGGGCGCGCGCGGCGTTCCCGGCCTGGCGCGACGTCGCGCCCGGGGACCGCGCCCGGCTGCTGCGGCGCTTCGCCGACCTCGTGGACGCCCACGGCGAGGAGCTGGCCCGCCTGGAGCTGGCCAACTCCGGGCACCCGATCGGCAACGCCCGCTGGGAGGCGGGCAACGTCCGCGACGTGCTGCACTTCTACGCGGGCGCGCCCGAGCGCAACCACGGCAAGCAGATCCCGGTGCCCGGCGGGGTGGACATCACGTTCGCCGAGCCGCTCGGCGTCGTCGGGGTCATCGTGCCCTGGAACTTCCCGATGGTGATCATGACGTGGGGGGTCGCCCCCGCGCTCGCGGCCGGCAACACGGTCATCGTGAAGCCCGCCGAGTGGACTCCGCTGACGGCTTTGAGGCTCGCCGATCTGGCCCTCGAAGCCGGCCTCCCCGAGGGGGTGCTCCAGGTTCTGCCTGGAGCAGGGGAGGTCGCGGGGGCCCGCCTGGCCGAGCATCCCGGCGTGAACAAGATCGTGTTCACCGGATCGACCGAGGTCGGCAGGATCATCGCCGCGAGCGCCGCGCGGACCGTCAAGCGGCTCACCCTGGAGCTAGGCGGCAAGAACGCCAACGTCGTCTTCGCCGACGCCGACATCGAACGGGCCGCCGCCACCGCGCCCGGAGCCGTCTTCGACAACAGCGGCCAGGACTGCTGCGCCCGCTCGCGCATCCTCGTGCAGCGCCCGGTCCTGGACGAGTTCCTCGACCGGCTCGGCGCGGCCGTCACGTCCCTCACCGTCGGCGACCCGCTCGACCCCGGCACCGACCTCGGGCCGCTGATCAGCGCCGAGCACCGCGCGCGCGTGGCGTCGTTCGTCACCGGCACACCGCGCTTCCAGGGGACCCGCCCTGCGGGCAAGGGTTTCTGGTTCCCGCCGACCGTGCTCACCCACGAGTCGCTGGACGAGCGCGCGTTCACCGAGGAGATCTTCGGGCCGGTCGTCAGCGTCGTCCCGTTCGACGACGAGGCCGACGCCGTGCGCATCGCCAACGACACCGTGTACGGCCTGTCCGGGTCGATCTGGACGCGGGACGTCGGGCGGGCGCTGCGCGTGGCCCGCGCGATCGAGGCGGGCAACCTGTCGGTGAACTCCCACTCCTCCGTGCGGTACTGGACGCCGTTCGGCGGCTTCAAGCAGTCGGGCCTCGGCCGCGAGCTCGGCCCCGACGCGCTGGCCGCGTTCACCGAGACCAAGAACGTCTTCATAGCCCACTGAGCCCACTGATCCACCGATCGCGGGCGAGCACCACCGATTTTCCAGGCACCGAGGAGATATTCACCATGCAACGTCTGCGTGACCGCGTCGCCGTGATCACGGGAGCGGCCGGCGGCATCGGCCTCGCCACCGCCCGCCGCTTCGCCGAGGAGGGCGCGAAGGTCGTCTGCGCCGACGTCGACGAGGTGGCCGGCGCCAAGGCGGCCGACGAGGTGGGCGGCCTGTTCGTCCGGTGCGACGTCACCAGCGAGGATGACGTCAGCCGCATGTTCGAGACGGCCTTCGAGACCTACGGCAGCGTGGACATCGCGTTCAACAACGCGGGCATCTCCCCGCCCGACGACGACTCGATCCTGACGACCGGCATCGACGCGTGGCGCCGCGTCCAGGACGTCAACCTGACCAGCGTGTACCTGTGCTGCAAGCACGCGATCCCGTACATGCGGCGGCAGGGCAAGGGCTCGATCATCAACACCGCGTCGTTCGTGGCGGTCATGGGCTCGGCGACGTCCCAGATCTCCTACACCGCGTCCAAGGGCGGCGTGCTCGCCATGTCGCGCGAGCTGGGCGTCCAGTTCGCCCGCGAGGGCATCCGGGTCAACGCGCTGTGCCCGGGGCCGGTCAACACCCCGCTGCTCCAGGAGCTGTTCGCCAAGGACCCCGAGCGTGCCCAGCGGCGCCTCGTGCACATCCCGCTCGGGCGGTTCGCCGAGGCGTCCGAGATCGCCGCCGCCGTGGCGTTCCTGGCCTCGGACGACGCGAGCTTCATCACCGGCGCCGAGTTCCTGGTGGACGGCGGCATCTCCGGCGCCTACGTCACCCCGCTGTAGGGCTTCGCGATGTCACGGCCCGTCATCGGGATCACCTGTTACGTCGAGCCGGCCGCGTTCACCGTGTGGGAGACGCGGGCGGCGCTGCTGCCGTACGACTACGTCGACCAGGTCGTCCGGGCCGGGGGCCAGCCGGTGCTGCTGCCCCCGGCGGGCGACCCGGCGCCGCTGGTCGAGCTGCTCGACGGGCTGATCGTGGCGGGCGGCGGGGACGTCGATCCGGGGCGGTACGGGGAGGAACCGGCGGAACACACCGGCTACGTCCGGAAATTTCGGGATGAGGCTGAGTTTGGGCTGGTCGGTGCCGCTCTGAAGGCCGAACTGCCGTTCCTGGGCATCTGCCGGGGCCTCCAGGTCCTGAACGTCCACCTCGGCGGCGCCCTCCACCAGCACCTGCCCCACGTGACCGGCCACAGCGCCCACGCCCCCGTCCCCGGCCGCTACGGCCAGATGCCCGTACGCCCGGAGCCGGGCACCAGGCTCGCCGAGATCCTCGGCACCGGCCCCGTCGACACCGCCCACTACCACCACCAGGCGGCAGCCCGCCTCGGCGAGGGCCTGATCGTCACCGCCACCGCCGAGGACGGCACCGTCGAGGCCGTCGAACTCCCCGGCCACCCGTTCACGCTCGCCGTCCAATGGCACCCGGAGACCGGCGATGACAACACCCTCTTCCACGCCCTCATCACCGCCGCCGCCACCTAGCCCACCCTGACCGGGGAGGGAGTGGCCGCCGCTGGGCATGGACAGGAGGGCAGGCATTGGTAGGGTGGGCGAGAACACCGATGATCCCGTGCGGGAGAGAGTCCTGACATCCGGTCAGGACCCCTGAAGGAGCAAGTCCTCCCCGCGAACCTCACAAGGCAAAGGACCGCGCGGGCAAGGTGATCTCTGGAAAGCAGGCCTCCTCCGGGGGCCTCGCCGAAGGTGAAAGTCCGGCAAAACCCGGGCGAAACTCTCAGGCACCGATGACAGAGGGGGAGGATGCTCTCATCCAACCCTGTCTGAGGTGCGCATCATGTCCAGACCCACACCGCTCCGCGAGGTGCACGCGACCCTCGGCGCGACGCTCACCGACTTCGCCGGCTGGCTGATGCCGTTGCGCTACGGCAGCGAATCCGCCGAACACAACGCGGTGCGCACGGCCGCCGGCCTCTTCGACCTCTCCCACATGGGCGAGATCTTCGTCACGGGCCCGCAGGCGGGCGAGGCGCTGGACCACGCGCTGGTCGGCAATCTGTCCGCGCTGGAACCCGGCCGCGCCCGGTACACCATGATCTGTGCCCCCGACGGCGGCGTCCTGGACGACCTGATCGTCTACCGCCTGGCGGGCGAGGAGTTCATGGTCGTCGCCAACGCCTCCAACTACGCGCGCGTCGCCGCCGAGCTGACCGAGCGCTCCACGGACTTCGACACCGAGGTCGACGACCGCTCCGACCAGTACGCGCTGATCGCCGTCCAGGGCCCCCGCGCCCAGGAGATCCTCGCCACGCTCACCGACGCCGACCTCCCCTCGCTGAAGTACTACGCGGGCCTGCCCGGCACGGTCGCCGGCGCCGAGGCCCTGATCGCCCGCACCGGCTACACCGGCGAGGACGGCTTCGAGCTCTTCGTCGCCGCCGCCGACGCCGTCCCCCTCTGGCAGGAACTCACCAAGGCGGGCGACGCGTACGGGCTGCGCCCCGCCGGCCTGTCCGCCCGGGACACGCTCCGGCTCGAAGCCGGCATGCCGCTGTACGGCAACGAGCTGAACGCCGGGCTCACCCCCTTCGACGCGGGCCTCGGCCGCGTCGTGAGGTTCGACAAGCCCGGCGACTTCGTCGGCCGCGCGGCCCTGTCGCCGCTGAAGGACATCCCGCCGCGCCGCCGCCTCACCGGGCTCGTCGCGCGGGGCCGCCGAGTGCCGCGCCACGGATATCCCGTGGTGCTGCTGACGGACGGCACCGTCGTTGGAGAGGTCACCAGCGGCGCGCCCTCGCAGTCCCTCGGCAAGCCGATCGCGATGGCCTACGTGGACACCAACGTGTCCGAGGGGCTCGCGGTCGACATCCGTGGTAGCCATGAACCGGTCGACGTGGTTGACCTGCCTTTTTACCGGAGGAGCAAGTGAGCAGCATTCCCGAGGAGCTCAGCTACACCAAGGAGCACGAGTGGGTCGCCGGTCTGGACGACGGCCTCACCGTGACCGTGGGCATCACGGCGTACGCCGCCGAGTCGCTGGGTGACGTCGTCTACGTCCAGCTCCCCGAAGCGGGCGCGACGATCGAGGCGGGCGACGCCGTCGGCGAGGTCGAGTCGACCAAGTCGGTCAGCGACATCTACGCGCCGGTCAGCGGCGAGATCGTCGAGGTCAACCAGACCGTCGTGGACGACCCGTCCCTCGTCAACTCCGACCCGTACGGCGAGGGCTGGCTGTTCCGCGTGCGCATCGAAGGCGCCCCGGAGGAGCTGCTCACCGCCGAGGAGTACACGACCGTCACCACGGCCGAGTCCTGACGCTCCTCTCCCCTGCCGTACCCGTACCCCGGTCGTGCGGGCTCCGGCCCCGGCTCCGGCGAGCCACCGCTCGCCGGAGCGCCCTTCCCCTCCTTCACCTCATCCGAACTTCACCGCACACGTTCCGAAGGGCGGAAGATCAATGGCGATCAGCGTCTTCGACCTGTTCAAGATCGGCATAGGCCCGTCGAGCTCGCACACCGGCGGCCCGATGGCCGCCGCCCACAAGTTCGCCCGCGGCCTTCAGCGGGACGGTCTGCTGGAGAAGACCGCGCGCGTCAAGGTCATCCTGTACGGCTCGCTCGGCCTGACCGGCAAGGGCCACGGCAGCGACAAGGCGGTCCTGCTCGGCCTGTCCGGCGAGAAGCCCGAGCTCGTGGACGTCGACACCGTCGACGAACGCCTCGCCCGGATGCGCGCCTCCGGCACCCTGCGGCTGTTCGGCGCCCAGGAGATCCCCTTCGTCGTCGGCGAGCACTGCGTGTTCGAACGCAAGATCTCGCTGCCCCACCACCCGAACGGCATGCGCTTCACCGCCTTCTCCCCCGAGGGCGAGACGCTGCGCGAGAAGATCTACTACTCGGTGGGCGGCGGGTTCGTCGTCGACGAGAACGCCACCGGCGCCGACCGCATCAAACCGGACGACACCGAGCTCCCCTACCCGTTCCTCACCGCGGCCGAGCTGCTGAAGCAGTGCGCCGAGAGCGGGCTGTCCATCTCCGGGCTGATGATGGAGAACGAGAAGGCGTTCGGCCGTACGGAGGCCGAGATCCGGGCGGGGCTGCTCAACCTGTGGCGGGTCATGTCCGAGTGCGTGCGGCGCGGCACCACCAAGGAGGGCGTGCTGCCGGGCGGCCTTAAGGTCAAGCGGCGGGCCAATCAGATGCTGCGGCGACTCCAGAGCGAAAGCCCCGAGAAGGACCCCCTCCAGACCATGGACTGGGTCACACTGTTCGCCCTCGCCGTCAACGAGGAGAACGCCGCCGGAGGCCGCATCGTCACCGCCCCGACCAACGGCGCCGCCGGCATCATCCCCGCCGTGCTGACGTACTACGACCGGTTCGTCCCGGGCGCCGACGAGGACGGCGTGATCCGCTTTCTCCTCACCGCCGGGGCCATCGGCGTCCTGTTCAAGGAGAACGCCTCGATCTCCGGCGCCGAGGTCGGCTGCCAGGGGGAGGTCGGCTCGGCGTGCTCCATGGCCGCCGCCGGCCTGACCGAGGCCCTCGGCGGCACGCCCGAGCAGGTCGAGAACGCCGCCGAGATCGGCATCGAACACAACCTCGGCCTCACCTGCGACCCCATCGGCGGCCTGGTGCAGATTCCCTGCATCGAGCGCAACGCGGTCGCCTCCATCAAGGCCATCACCGCCGCCCGAATCGCCATGCGCGGCGACGGCCGCCACTTCGTCAGCCTGGACAAGGCCATCAAGACAATGCGCGACACCGGCCGCGACATGCTCGACAAATACAAGGAAACCAGCCGCGGCGGCCTCGCGGTCAACGTCATCGAATGCTGACCTGTCCCCCCTCAAGAACCGGCTCAAGAAGATCGACGACAGACAGCCCGGTCTCACCCCCCACAAGCCGCAAGGCGACCTCCGCACGAGCCGCGAGATCGAGGGGGGCAAGCCCCTCGGCTTGATTGGCGTGGACAATACGGTCAAGCCCCGCGCCGACCAGAGGCGCGGCAGTGCGGAGTGAGGCCTGCAGGGCGACTCCCTGTATCGCCCCGCCATGCAGGACGATGTTGCGGGTACGGTACAGCCGACGCAGAGCGATGCGGTAGGTCCCCATGACCTCGCCCAGCACACGACGGGGGTCCGCGAGCAAGGCTGCCATTCGCGTAGCGGCCGGACTGTCACTGTGCTTGGTTCGAGCACCCGAGAAGTCCAGAACCGTAACATCCGACGCGACCAAGGCTTCGGCCACGCACCGAGCGCGCTCTCGGTTTCTCGTACAGGCGGCGATGCGCTCAGCAAGATCATCTGGCTTGGGCGGCTTGTGGTGGTGAGCCAGCGCGGTGAGTTCAGCCCTTGGCCAGGAGCACGCGATGATCGCCGCGAGACGGTCGGCGGCGACGGCCTTGCCGGATCGCTCCATCTCTTTCGGGTCGTCAGGATGAGTGAGTAACGCCTCGATGGCGGCCCAGGCTCCGGCCACCGCAGGCCCGAGCGGCCCCTGGTTGACCGGTGCCGCCAATTCGAGGACATCGTCGATGCGGCTGCGCACGCCCTCAACCTGGTACAAGTGACCTTCATTGACGAGAGTCAGAAGGTCGGCGCTGCGCGCAGGAGGGTCGAAGCGGATCGGAACGGGATGCCCGGCGACCCATATGTATGGGTGTGGGATGATCCCACCCCGATGTCGGCGCAAGAACAATGAACGAGCAACCATTCGTTCGACCTTTTGCCGAGCCTGTGCGGCCGCCCCGTATGCATCCAGCGCAGTGAGGCGATAAAGAAAGCCTCCCCCAGGCCGCATACCAGAGGCGTCGTACCCGTGTTCGCGCAACCAAGCGATCACGTCACCTTTGGACATCCAGTTGACCAGGGGTTCGGCGAGTTCACGGTGCGGGACCCCAGATAGGGCGATGAGCACGACAAACGGCCTCGGATGCGCTCGTGCAAGCTCTGCCGCACTGTCAGCGATCTCACGGGTGTCCACATGGTTGTTGTAAAGCCCAGTGGCCCACGCCAGTAGGTGACGCGTGCTGTATCCAAGATCCAGCAGGTGCGCGGCCACCGTGCGGGAAAATCGCTCCGGTCCAGGCCGGCCAGGTAGGACGGCGGCCTCGGCCCACCGCTCCAGGTAGCCCCAGCGAGCGTGTTCGATGATCTCACGCAACCGCCGTCGGGCCGGGCTCGGATCAGGAAGCGGCACGCTGAGCAGGTCGGTGATCTCCTTCCGCAGATCACGCTCGCCCAGACCTCGGTCTGGACCGATGAGCGCGCGCAGTTCAGCGCGCTGCCAGTCGCAGGAGGCCGGGGAGAGAACGCCTTGGGCCTGCCATGTCCCCACTTCCCATAGTTCTTCCAGTGCCAGCAACGACCCAACATCCCAAAGTCTGCGGGCCCAAGGCGTGCCATCGTCCTTGAAGAAGTCGATCATGCGTGCCAGAGCATGGCGCGCGTAAGGCTCATTGGTTCCAGGGGGTGACGAACTCAACACGGTGAGTACCGTAGCCGATCCCTGTGACACGTGCTAACCTGTTGAGCAGACTTAGAGGGGCACCCGCCAGCCATGGCCGCTGCCCCTTTTTTATTATGCGGCTTTTATTATGCGGCGCCCCTCTCGACCAGGCAGGCCACAAGCATCCGCCCTCCCGCCATCGACGGAGCACTTGATCGGGTGGGCTCACCTGGATCGACCATGACGAAGCTGCACAGGTGGGGACACTCACCGCGACCACAATTATTTCTGCTCCGCCGCCTAACTGGCGTCTAGCGCTGGACTTGCATGGCTAGCAGGACGAACTTGCACTGGATTGTGCTATATCAGACCGCACCTACCGCCGACAAATTCCAGTTCCCTATGATCGCCGTACGGTATCCTTTACACGCACCGAGGGATGACCGCCATTTGATCGATGGCCATCGTCCCTTTCTTCTGTCTCCCCGGAGACGTCCGCATTTGCCTGGCCAGGCTGTGGCGTACCTTGGGGGACCCACGCAGCCGGCTGGGCTCCCCAAGGACGGGTTTACGAGTTGGATCGCGAACGACCTGCAGTCGACGGCGTCAGATCTCGGCTTGCCTTATGCCGCGCAGGAATGCAGACCATTCGACAGGAGAGAAGGTCAGGGGCGGGGCGGTCGGGATCTTGCTGTCCCTTACGGCGATGAGGCCGGGGATGTTCGAAGCCACCTCGACGCACTGGCCGGAGTCACTGCTGTAGCTGCTCGTGCACCAGTGCGCACCCCGAAGGTCAGGCGCCATTCGGATCACCACTTCCTCGATGAGTCCTATGAGATCAGATCTCATCAGCTTGGAGGCCGCGCAGGAATGTGGTCCACTCGCCGGGAGTGAGGGTCAGGGCCGGGCTGGTTGGGGCCTTGCTGTCCCTTACGGCGATGAGGCCGGGGATGTTCGAGGCCACCTCGACGCACTCGCCCGCGTCACCGCTGAAGCTGCTCTTACGCCACTGTGCGTCCCGAAGGTCAGGCGCCAATTCGGTTCACCGCTTCCTCTATGAGTCGGAGTGACTGCTTGAACGGTACGGCTTCGGCCCTGATTGCGTCATACTTCCGGATCAAGTCGGCGATCAGGGCTCGGTCGTCGAACGTACGCCCGACGGGTTGGGCATCCGCGTACGCGGCGTAACAGGACCCGTTCCGTTCAGCGATGATGAACCCGCCCATGAGCCCACAGTGAGGCCGAGCAGCGTAGGGCACGAGCTGGATCGTCACCTGGGGATGTTGGGCGATCTCCAGCAGGTGGCTTAGCTGCTCACGCATGATCTCCGCACTGCCGATGTGGTCGCGGATCACATCCTCGTCGATGACCACATTGAGCGCGGGAGCCTGATCACGATGCAGGATCGCCTGCCGCTGCATCCGATTCGCGACTCGTTCCTCGACCTCCTCGTTGGAGATGCCGGGCCAGGTCGAGAGAATCTCCCGTGCGTATGCCTGAGTCTGCAGCAGCCCGGGAACGACCAAGGGCTGCCACGTCCGAAGGCTCGTGGCGTCCTCTTCTTCCTCCAGCCAGGGGCGGAGGTACTCGGGGGCCTTGTGCCAGGTTGTGGCCATGTACAGCCTGAGCATGGTGCCTTCCAGGGAGAAGGCCTTGTCGCAGAGCTCCGCGAACTGCTTCGACGGGGGCCGTTTGGCTCTCTCGATCATGTTGATCATGGAGTCTGAGTAGCCGAGCCGCCTGGCCAGTTGCCGTTGGCTCATGTTGGCCGCCTGACGGTGGCGGCGTAGCTCGAAGGCGAAAAGGGCTCGTGGGGACTCGTGCGGGTCCATCTCTTTGTCGGGGGACAAAAGTGCACCTACCCATCCATGTGTGATCGTTTTAATGAGATCGCTTCGCGCACCTAACGGATTCGTTCACTGGAGCTGTGAGCACAGACTGCTTTCAATTCGCCACTGATCGTAGCCACGCTTTGGCACGCTTGCAGGGCGAAGTTCGGAAGTCTTCGGCGAATTCTTCGTCCGGGCGCAAAAGAAGGAAGGGCGGTGCAGGAGGGAGCGACCATCAATCGACAGAAGACGACGGCGGGAAAGTCGTAGAAACACGTCGGCCCTCGGCGGGGTTCCGCCGAGGGCCTTTGGCTATTTCGTTTTCGGCGCCCGTCGGCGCCGTTTTTGCGTCCGTGGAATTAGTCGGCGGAGGTCGTCGAGAGCCGTTGGCCTTCGCCACGAAAGTCATTCGTGGACGCGCCGCGGTACGCGGCCGGGTGCTCACCAACGTCCGACGGCGGCCGGCACGTCCGCGGGGGCCGGTGCCGCGACGGCGCGGGTGCGCCACAGTTCCACGCCGAGCCAGAGCGCGCCGAGCGCGGTGAGTACGCCGTGGGCGATGCGGAGGGTGCCCGTGCCGAAGAACTGCGGGAGGAACAGGGCGAAGGCGGCGGCAAGCGGGACGGCGCTCCAGCGGGCCAGGACGCCCGAGCGCCAGACGGCGACGGCGGCCATCACGACGCCCACGCCGAGGAGCACGAGCCCGGCGCCGAACATGGTGACCGCCACGGGCTGGAACCGGAACTCCTCGACCAGTGCCATCAACGACAGGTCGCCCTGCGCGACGACCCGCCGGGCGATCACGTACAGGCCGAAGTCCTCGGCGCCGTAGTACGGCAGGGTGAGGCCGGTGCCGATCATCGTCACCACGAGGGCGTGCAGGCTGCGGCGGTGGCCGAGCACGAGGTGGACGCCCAGCAGTCCAAGCGTGAGCAGGATGAAGCCGATCATGGCGAACAGGTGGGACGCGACCCAGGCCGAGGAGCCGATCGCCTCGGCCCCGGACACGGATGACTCATCCGAGTAGGGACGAACGACCGGATACAGAAAGAACAGGGCACCGGCCACCACGAGGGCGGCGGCTCCGAAGCGGACGCGGGGGGCGGCGGGGGTGGCGGTGTTCATGAGTGGTTCCCATCGAAACGGGGAGCAATCAAGTTCGACGCTCCTCTTTGAGAGCAATGCTCTCCCTTAAGAACGCCGATGTCAATCGAGTTCCCCGCTCTGGAGACTCACGGGCCGCCGTGCCTCGTGGCGGGGCGGGCTAGCATGTAGAGCCCGTTGTCCCCCCGAGGAGGTTCGCGGTGTTGTCGGGTGCGGCTTCCCGTGCGGCCGGGTCGTCGGCTGAGGTGGAGACCGGCGCTCCGGCGGAGCCGTCGTCCGGGCGGGCACGCGGGGGCTTCGGTACGTTCGCCCGCGCGCACTGGGTGTTCCTGCTCGCGGTGATCGCCGGGGCGGCGCTGAGGCTGGTCGCCGTGCTCGGGTACCGGCCGGCGCTGTGGTTCTGGGCCGACTCGTTCGTGTACGTCAACGCGGCGCTCGACCCGCGGCCGCTGGAGTCACGGCCGTCCGGCTATTCGCTCTTCCTGTGGGCGCTCCGCCCGTTTCACGACTTCACCGCCGTCATCGTGGTCCAGCACCTGCTCGGCCTGGCCATGGCGGTCTGCGTGTACGCGCTGCTGCGCCGCCGGGCCCGGCTCCCCGGCTGGGGGGCGACGCTCGCCGCCGTCCCGGTGCTGTTCGACGTGCACATGGTGCAGCTCGAACATCTGGTGATGGCCGACCTGCTGTTCACGTTCCTGGTGACGGCGGCGGTGACCGTCCTGCTGTGGAGGCCGAGGCCGACGGTCTGGACGGCCGTCGGCGCGGGCCTGCTCCTCATGGCCGCCACGCTCACCCGGACGGTGGGGCTGCCCGTCCTGGTCGTCGTGCTCGTGGCCATGGTGATCGCGCGCGCGGGGCTGCGGGCCGTGCTTGCGACCGCGCTGGCCGCCGCCGTGGGCATCGGCGGGTACGCCGTCTGGTTCCACGGCACGTACGGGAGCTACGGTCTCGGCCAGAGCAACGTGTGGCTGTGGGCGCGCACGATGAGCTTCGCGGACTGCGCGAAGATCAGGCCGGCCGGCGAGGAGAAGATCCTCTGCCCGGCGGAGCCGGTGTCCGCGCGTCCGGCTCCCCCGGTCTACATCTGGGACGGCGGCTCGCCGCTCGCCAAGGTGAAGAAGGACGCCGACCGCGAGCGGCTCGCGGGGGCGTTCTCGAAGGACGCTATCCTGGCGCAGCCGTTCGATTTCCTGCTCACCGGCGTCCGGGACGCCTTGTGGAGCTTCGAATGGACACGCCGGATGTATCCGACGCCCGGCCCGCAGAGCGCGTACGTCTTCCCCGACTCCGTGAAGCCGTTCACGGACAAGATCGCGTCCTCCGGCCGCACCGCGCCCCAGCTCACGACCGCCTACCAGGGCCACAGCGCGGACACCGTCGCGGCCGAGCCCTACGCCGGATGGCTGCGCGCCTACCAACAGCAGGGCTACGTCCGGGGGCCGCTGCTGGCGCTGATCCTGCTGGCGGGCCTGGCCGGGGTGGTCGTCCGGTGGCGGCGGCTGGGCGGTCCGGTGCTGCTGCCCTGGGCGGTCGCGGTGTCGCTGCTCGTGCTCCCGCCGCTGATCGCCGCGTTCGACCACCGCTACGTCGTGCCGGTCCTGCCGGTGGCCTGCCTCGCCGCGGGCCTCGCCTTCGCCCGTCGCACGCCCGGCGAGGCGAGCCCGGCCACGTCCCCGCGGGCCCGGCACCGGCGGCGTGGCGGCGATGCCGAGCCGCGCGCGGAGCTGTGAGCGGGTACGCTGGGTCGCCCGCGGACAGCCGGGTGTCGGGGATCATGCGGAGGTGTGACAACCTCATAACATGACCTGGGCTCACCTAATCCGGCCTGCCTAGACTCCGGTCATGGACGAACGCCGGCGTTACGATCGCGCCACCGCCGATCTGGAGCCCCCGTTCGCGATCCTGGACATGGACGCCCTGCGGGCGAACGCCGCCGCCATGGCCCGCCGGGCGGGCGGGAAGCCGATCCGCCTGGCGAGCAAGTCGATCCGCTGCCGGGCCGTCCTGCGGCACGTCCTGGACATGGACGGCTACGCGGGCGTCATGGCCTTCACGCTGCCCGAGGCCCTGTGGCTGGCCGCGGAGGGGTTCACCGACATCCTGGTGGCCTACCCGACCGCCGACCGGAAGGCGCTGGCCGAACTGGCGGGCGACGCGCGGGCCGCCGCCGAGATCACGGTGATGATCGACCGCGTGGAGCACCTGGACTTCATCGACGCGGCGGTGGACAGCGTCCGCACGCGCCACGAAATCCGGATATGTCTGGACATCGATGCGGGGTTCCACGCACTCGGCGGCCGATTCCGGGCGGGCGTCCTGCGCTCACCGGTCAGAGAGCCCGGCCAGGCCGCCGACCTGGCCGCCGCGACCGCCAAGCGCCCGGGGTTCCGGCTGGCCGGCCTCATGGCGTACGAGGCGCAGATCGCAGGCGTCGGTGACCGCGTGCCCGGCCCGTACGGACGGATGGTGCGGCTGATGCAGGCATGGTCCCAGCACGAGCTGACCGTCCGCAGGGGCCGCGTCGTCCGGGCCGTCCGGCAGATCGCCGACCTGGAGTTCGTCAACGGCGGCGGCACCGGCTCGCTGGAGAAGACGACCCGGGAGAAGGCCGTCACCGAGATCGCGGCGGGGTCGGGCCTGTACCACCCGCGGCTGTTCGACTTCTACCGCGGCTTCACCGGACGCCCGGCCGCGCTGTTCGCGCTTCCGGTGGTCCGCAGGCCCGCGCCGGGCGTCGTCACCGTCCTCGGCGGCGGCTACCACGCCTCCGGCTCCCCCGGCGCGTCCCGCCTGCCGCAGCCGTACCTGCCGGCCGGGCTGCGCTACGACGCCAGGGAGGGCGCGGGCGAGGTGCAGACGCCGCTGCTCGGGCGGGCGGCCCGCGACCTGCGGATCGGCGACCGCGTGTGGTTCCGCCACGCCAAGGCGGGCGAGCTGTGCGAGCGCTTCGACGCGCTGCACCTGGTCGAGGGCGACCGCGTCGTCGAGACGGTGCCGACGTACCGGGGCGAGGGCCGCACGTTCCTGTGACCCGAACGGCCCGGGCCCACGGCAGAGGTGATCTCAGGTGGTCGCCGCCGCGTAGCGGTTGGACGGGCGGGGCAGGCCCAGGCGGGCGCGCAGGCCCGTCTCCTCGTACGCGCCGCGGAACACTCCCCGTGCCTGAAGGACCGGGACCAGGCCCCGGGTGATCGCCGTAAGGTCGCGGGGAAGCACGCCGGGCCGCAGGCGATAGCCGTCCAGGCCCGCGTCCCGCCAGTCCAGCAGCAGGTCCGCGAGCCGGTCAGGGGCGCCGGTGAAGATCAGGGCGTCCGAGTCCAGCGCGGCCCCGTCCAGGTCGTCCAGGCGCGCCTTCCGGTCGGCCGCGTCCTCGCCGAGGAAGGTCACCAGGTCGGCGAAGATCTTCAGCGGGGCCCCGGTGCGCCCCACGCGGTCCTCCGCCGCCCGCACCCGCGCGACGATGTCCGCGGCGCCGTCCCGGTCGTGCGGGGTCACGTACACGACGTCGGACGCCCGGGCGGCGAACTCGTAGGGCAGCGTGTCGTGGGCGAGCGAGGTGACCAGGGGCTGCCCCTGCGGGGAGCGCGGGGTGATCGACGGGCCCTTGACGCTGAACCGCTCGCCCTGGAAGTCGATGTAGTGCAACTTGTCCCGGTCGATGAACCGGCCGGTCGCGACGTCGCGGATCTCGGCGTCGTCCTCCCAGCTGTCCCACAGCCGGCGGACGACCTCGACCGCGTCCGCGGCCTCGCCGAACAGGTCGCGGACCACGCTGGACGCGGCGATGTCGCCGAGCTCCACGGGCGGGATCACGCGGCGCCCGAAGTTCCCGGCCTCGTCCACGCGGACGGACACCCGGGGCCGCCAGCCCGCCCGGCCTTGGCTGATGTGGTCGAGCGAGCCGATGCCGATCGCGACGTGGAACGGCTCGGTGTGGGTGGTGACGGTGGTCGGCACCAGGCCGATGTGCGAGGTCAGCGGCGCGACGTTCGCCGCGGTGAGCACGGCGTCGAGCCTCCCGCGCACCTGGTCCGAGCGGTCGTCCGCCTCCAGGAACCGCGACGACTGGAGGCTGAGGCCGTCCTCGAAGGTCACGAAGTCCAGCAGGCCGCGCTCGGCCTCCTGGACCAGGCCGGCCCAGTAGCGGGCGGTGAACAGCCGGTCCGGGGTCGCGTCCTCGGCCCGCCAGGCCGCCGGGTGCCATCCGGCGCCCTCCAGGGCGACCGCCAGGTGCAGTGTCATGCCGTCTCCTTAGAGGTACGAGGGGCCAGGCCGAGGTGGTCGCGCAGGGCCGGCCCGGAGTAGTCGGCGCGGAAGACGCCCTTCTCCTGCAGCAGGGGGACCACCTTGTCCACCAGGTCGTCCAGGCCGGTGGGCGTGAGGTGCGGGACGAAGATGAACCCGTCGGCGGCGTCGGTCTGCACGAACGTGTCGATCTCGTCGGCGACGGCCTGGGGGGTGCCGATGAAGGTCTGCGGGGCGGCCAGCTCGATCACGAGCTCGCGGATGGACAGGTTCTTCTCCTCGGCCAGGGCCCGCCACTTCGCCACGACCGCGCCCCGGTCGCGGCGGAACTGCGCGCGTCCCTTGGACACGCCCTCGTCCAGGTCCGGATCGATGTCGGGGAGCGGGCCGTCGGGGTCGTAACCGGACAGGTCGCGGCCCCAGTAGCCCTCGATGAAGGAGATCGCGGTCTGCGGGCTCACCTGCGCCCGCCGGATCTCGGCGGCCCGCTCGTGCGCCTCGGCGTCGGTGTCGCCGAGCACGTACGTCACCGCCGGGAGGATCTTCAGGTCCTCGTGGCGCCGGCCGTACGCGGCGAGCCTGCGCTTGACGTCGGCGTAGAACGCCCGGCCCTCCTCCAGCTTGCTGTGCCTGCTGAAGATCACGTCGGCGGCGGAGGCGGCGAACTCGCGGCCCTCGTCGGAGTCCCCCGCCTGGATGATCACCGGGTGGCCCTGCGGAGGGCGCGGGGTGTTGAACCGGCCGGAGATGTCGAAATGCCGCCCTTGGTGCCTGAACGGGGTGATGCCGCCCTCGCGGACGAACGCGCCGGAGGCGGCGTCGGCGGCCACCGCGTCGGCCGCCCAGGTGTCCCACAGCTCGCGGGCGGTCTCCAGGAACTCGGCGGCCCGGGTGTACCGGTCGGCCTCGGCCAGGAAGCCGCCGCGGCGGAAGTTCTCCCCGGTGAAGGCGTCGAAGCTGGTCACGACGTTCCACGCGGCCCGCCCGCCGCTCAGGTGGTCCAGCGAGGCCAGCCGCCGCGCCACCTCGTACGGCTCGTTGAACGTGGAGTTGACCGTCGCGGCGAGCCCGAGGTGGGTGGTGACGGCGGCCAGGGCCGACAGGACGGTGAGCGACTCGGGGCGGCCCACGACGTCCAGGTCGTGGATCTTGCCCTTCATCTCGCGCAGCCGCAGCCCCTCGGCGAGGAAGAAGAAGTCGAACTTGCCGCGCTCGGCCGTCCTGGCGAGGTGCCGGAAGGAGTCGAAGTCGATCTGGCTGGCCGAGCGCGGGTCGGACCAGACGGTGGTGTTGTTGACGCCGGGGAAGTGCGCGGCGAGGTGGATCTGCTTGGTTCCAGGGTCGGTCACGAGGTCCTCCTGGTCGGGGGTCCGGTGGAGATGCGGTCCGGGGGGTCCGGGCACGGTCTGGACGGGTCCGGGCACGGCCTGGGCGGGTCTGGGCGCCCGCCGCCTGGGCTAGCCGACCCAGGCGTCGTTGAGCTGCTGAAGCCGGGAGTCGGCGCCGAGCGTGATGCCGTGGGCCTTGGACGACAGCGCCAAGATCGTGGTGAGCTCGAAGACGGGGATCGAGTGGGCCCGCTCGACGATCAGCTTTTGCGCCTGCTGGATGTGGCCGGCGCGCTTGGCGGGGTCCGCCGTCGCCTGCTGTCCGAGCAGCGCGTCCTCCAGCTCGGCGTCGTCGATGCGGTAGTAGTTGTTGCCCGCGGTGGAGTAGTTGGTGCGCAGGACGTCGCCGTCGGCGCGGCTGAGGTTGCCCCAGGCCAGGTCGAACGTGCCCTTGGCGTAGACCTGGAGCAGCTCGGGCACGGTGTAGGTCTGAAGCTCCAGCTTGACCCCGACCTTGGTGAGCTGCTGCTGGATCAGTTCCAGCGCCGACTGGTTGGGGCCGAAGTTCGAGAGCCAGGTGGTGACGAGGCTGAGCTTCTCGCCGCCCTTCTCGCGGACGCCGTCGGCGCCGGGCGTCCACCCGGCCTCGTCGAGCAGCTTCTTGGCGGCCTCGGGGTCGTAGGCGAGCGCGCCGCCCAGGTCCGTCCAGTCCGGGGTCGTCCTGGCCAGGATGCTGGTCGCGACGGCGAAGTCCGGGGTGAGGACGGTGTCGCGCACCTCCTGGGCGTTGATCGCCTTGGCCAGCGCCTGGCGGACCCGGACGTCCTTGAGCTTGGGCCTGGACTCGTTGGGCGTGAGGCTGAAGACGTTGCCGGGGTTCGGGCGCACCACCAGGGTGTAGCCGCCACTGCGCAGCACCTGGACGTTCTGCGGCGGGACGGTGCCGATGGCGGCGATCTGCCCCGACTGCAGCGCGCCGGTCCGCACCCCGGCCTCTGGGATGATCTTGAAGGCCACGGAGTCCAGATAGGCGTCGCCCTGGTGCTTGCGATCGGCCGGCGCCCAGGCGTACCCGGTGCGCTTCTTCAGCACGACCTCGGAGTTCTTGGTGTAGTGGTCGAGGGTGAACGGGCCCGTGCCCACCAGGTTGGCCGTGTCCCGCTCCTCGACCGGCTTGGCCAGGGTGGACGGCCCGAGCAGGCCGAGCGCGGCGGTGGAGCTGGCCTGCAGGAACGCGGCGTTCGGCGTGGTGAACTCGACCTTCGCCGTCAGCTTGTCCACGACCTCGGTGGCCTTGTAGCCGGTGAAATAGATGATCGACGAGGGGGCCTTGGCGCCCGCCTTGACGATGTCGTCGAAGTTGTCCTTCACGGACTGCGCAGTGAGCGGGGTGCCGTCCGAGAAGGTGACACCGTCGCGCAGCGTGAACGTGAACGTCTTGGCGTCCGCGCTCGCCTCCCACTTGGTGGCCAGCCAGGGGATCAGCTTGCCGGTGGCGGGATCCTGCTCGGTCAGGGAGTCGACGAGCTGCCGCGAGACGTACAGGGCGTCGTTGCCGGCGCCCGCGCCGCGCGGGTTGATGCTGATCGGGTCGGTGCTCAGGCCGAAGGTGAGGGTGCCTCCCGAGCGCGGGGCGCCGCCGCCCGCCGTGCTCGTCTCCGCCGTGCCGGCCTGCCCGCAGGCGGCCAGCGCCAGCGGAGCGGCGGCCAGCCATGCCACGGGCGCGAGCACGCGCCCGCGCCGCGCCGGACGATATGAATGCTTCATCGACATTGCTCCTGAAGTGGGTGTTTCGCCGTTGCTCATCGGCGGTGGCCGGGGATCGCGTCCAGCAGTTCCCGCGTGTAGTCCTGCCGGGGACGTGTGAAGACGTCGTCCGCGTCGCCCTGCTCGATCAGGCGTCCGCCGCGCATGACGCCGACCTGGTGCGCGACCTGCCGCACCACCGCGAGGTCGTGAGAGATGAAGAGGTAGCTGACGCCCAGGTCCGTCTGGAGGCCGACGAGCAGGTCGAGGATCTGCGCCTGGATCGACACGTCCAGCGCGGACACCGGCTCGTCACAGACGACCAGCTCGGGGTTGACCGCCAGGGCCCGCGCGATGGCCACCCGCTGGCGCTGCCCGCCGGACAGCTCGGCGGGACGGCGGCGCAGCACCGCGGCGGGCAGGGCGACGACGTCGAGCAGCTCGGCCGCGCGCCGCCGCCGCTGCCGGCGGGTGCCGAGGCCGAACGACACCAGCGGATCCTCAATGATCCGCTCGACGCTCAGCCGCGGGTTCAGCGACGCGTACGGGTTCTGGTAGACGACCTGGATCCGCCGCCGCAGCGCCCGCAGACGCCCGCCGCGCAGCCGGGTGATGTCCTCGCCGTCGAAGACGATGCGCCCCTCGGTGGGGTCGGCCAGGCGCAGCAGCAGGCGGGCCGTCGTCGACTTGCCCGAGCCGGACTCCCCCACGAGCCCGTACGTCCGGCCGCGGCGGATGGCGAGGCCGACGCCGTCCACGGCCCGCGTCCTCCCGCCGCCGAGCGGCAGCGGGTACTCCTTGACCAGGCCGTCGGCCGACATCAGCACGTCGTCCTGGCCGGAGGCGGGAACCGGGGACTCCGCCGGGACGCGCTCGGCGAACGGGTCGCCGGTCACGCCCGTCGTCCGGGCCCGTCCGGACCCGCTCCGCGCGGCGCGCACGGCCAGCAGCGTCGGGCGCGCGGTGGCGAGGCTCGGCGCCGCGGCGAGCAGGGCTCGCGTGTAGGGCTCGCGAGGATCGGTGAGGATCCGTTCGGGCACGCCCTCCTCCACGACCCGCCCCTCGCGCATCACCACGACGCGGTCGGCCCGGTCGGCGGCGATGCCGAGGTCGTGGGTGACGAGCAGCACGCCCATGCCCGTCTCGCGGGACAGGTGCTCGATGTGGTCGAGGATGTGCCGCTGCACGGTCACGTCGAGGGCGCTGGTCGGCTCGTCCGCGATCATCAGGCGCGGGCGCGCGGCGACGGCGATCGCGATCAGCACCCGCTGGCGCATGCCGCCGGAAAGCTCGTGCGGATACTGCCGGGCCCTGGCCTCCGGGTCGGGAAGGCCCGCGCGGCGCAGCGCCTCGACCGCCTCGACCGCGGCGTCGCGCCTGTTCGCCAGGTCGTGGACGATCAGTACCTCGGCGACCTGGCTGCCGATCGGCTTGACGGGGTTGAGGGACACGGTCGGGTCCTGGGGGACCAGCCCGATGTCGCGGCCGCGCACGGCGCGCATGCGGCGCTCCCCCAGCCGGAGAAGGTCGGTCCCGCCAAACAGGATCTCCCCGCCGCCGATCACGGCGTTGGACGCCTGAAGGCCGGCGACGGCGTGCGCGGTCGTCGACTTGCCGCACCCGGACTCGCCCACGAGCGCGACCGTCTCGCCCAGCCCGACGGTGAGGCTCACCGAGCGGACCGCGTGCACCGATCCCCCGGCGACTCCCCCGGCGACGCGGTAGCCGACCGACAGGTCGCGGATCCGCAGGAGCGGCTCGCTCCCGTTCGCGGCGCCGGCTCCGGTCATCGGCGGTGCCTCCATTCCCCGTCCAGCATCCGGGAGATCCGGTTCGCGGCCAGGACGGTCGCCGCGATGGTCAGGCCGGGCATCGTCGTCATCCACCAGGCGACGGCGAGGTAGTCGCGGCCGCTCGCGATCAGCGAGCCCCACTCCGGCGTCGGGGGCCGGGCGCCGTAGCCGAGAAAGCTCAGCGCCGAGACCGACAGGATGGACGTGCCGAACTCCAGCGCGGCCAGGACGAGCACCGGGCCGGAGGAGTTCGGCAGCACGTGCCGGACCAGCACCCGGGTCCAGCGCGCGCCCCCGGCGTGCGCTGCCTCGACGTAGAGGCTGTGCCGCACCCGGAGCACCTCCGAGCGCATGACGCGGGCGCAGCTCGCCACGCTCGCCACCCCCACGGCGACCGCCACGTTGACGGTGCCGAACCCGAGCGCGGTGACCAGCGCCAGCGACAGCAGCAGGCCGGGGATGGCCAGCAGTACGTCGACCACGCGCATGATCACGTCGTCGGCCCACCCGCGCAGGAAGCCGCTCAGCAGGCCGAGCACGGACCCGGCCACCAGGCCGACGAGCACCGCGATCAGGGTCGCCTGGAGCGACAGCCCGGCGCCGTGCACCACGCGCGCGTACAGGTCGCGGCCGAGCTCGTCGGTGCCGAGCGGGTGCGCCGCGGACGGGGCGGCCAGCTTGTCGGCCGGGGTCGCGGCCAGCGGGTCGGCGGAGGTGAGCAGTCCGGGCGCGAAGGCGGCGAGCAGCACGAGCGCGGCCCAGCAGGCCGCGGCCACGAGGCCGGGACGCCTGACGAGGAAGGCCAGGACCTCGCGCGCCCTGTCGCGGCCCGGCGCGGCGGCGGCCGTGGCCGGCCGGTCCCCGGCGCCCGCCTCGGCGCTCGGCGGGAAGACACTGGTCAGATCGGTCATGGACGCCCCCTCATGACGCCGTCGCGGACGGGCGGGCGATGCGCGGGTCCAGCAGGGGATAGACGAGGTCGACGGCGAGGTTGACCAGGACGAACACCAGCGCGGCGAACACCACCAGGCCCTGGACGACCGGGATGTCCTGCGTGGTCACGGCCAGCGCGGTCACGCGCCCGAGGCCGGTCCGGGAGAAGACGGTCTCGGTGACCACCGCGCCGGCCAGCAGGTTGCCGACGACCAGGCCGGCCACCGTCAGCGCGGGCAGGGCCGCGTTGCGGACCGCGTGGCGGAAGTGGATGCGCGGCCGGCCCGCCCCCTTGGCCCTGGCCGTCTCGATGTACGGCTCGCGCAGGGTGGCGCTCATGCTCTTGGCCAGGAGCTGCGCGATGGTCGCGGCCGAGGGCAGGGCGAGGGTGACGGCGGGGAGGACGACGCTGGCGAAGCCCTCGTTGCCGACCACCGGGAACAGCCCGAGCTTGAACGAGAACACCTGGAGCAGGAGCAGCCCGAACCAGAACGACGGGATCGCCACGCCGAGGGGCGGCAGGCTCAGCAGGGTCTGCCGCAGCCATCCCCACGACACGTAGGTGGCCAGCAGCGCCAGGCCTGCCCCGAACACGACGGCCAGCAGCAGGCCCAGCCCCGCGATCTGCGCGGTCGCGGGCAGCGCGTCGGCGATCATGGTCTGCACCGGCTGGTGGCTCTGCACGGACCTACCGAAATCACCGCGTACCACCTGCCCGAGCCGGACGAAGTACTGCACTGTCACCGGCCGGTCCAGCCCGTACTCGTGCCGCAGCGCGTCAAGCTGCTCGGGGGTGATGTCACGTCCCGCCTCAGTGCCGGCCAGGACGGACACCGGGTCGCCGGGCAGCATGTAGAGGATCACGAAGGAGACCGTGTACGCCGCCCAGAGCACGAAGAGCGCCTGCGCCACTCTGCGCGCGAAGAACTTCACTCGTCCCCCTCAGAGGATGCGACGCATGGGCGGAAATTCCCACTTATCCTACCGGGAGGATAGGAAAAGACCCACGGCGCGGTCAAGGGATCGAATGAAGGCATACGTCAGAGCCGCCGTCGCCCCGGCGGGGCGACGGCGGCTCTACGCCCGGAAAGGGCGGGAAAGGGCTAGGGCTGGGCCAGGGAGGGACCCGGTCAGGCGCGGCGGCGGCGCCACATCGCGATGGCGGCGCCGACGATCACCACGGCGCCCACGCCGATCAGCACGGGGGCGAGGCTTCGCGCCGGAGTGTCGTCCTGCCAGGCGTCCTCACCGTAGGCACCGGAGGTCCGCGCGGGGCCCAGTCCGACCACGTCGCGGGCCGTCGCGATCAACTGCTCGGCGTTGGACCTGACCTTGGCCACGCCGCGCTCGGCGACGCGCTTGGGGCTGACCCGCTCCACGATGGCGTCCACGGTGACAGCCAGCTCCGCCCGGGTGCGCTCGATCTGTCGTTCGAGCGCCTCGGGATCGGTGTCCGCCATGACGATCCCCTTCTCTACGTCCCGGACGAGCCGCGCGCGACGCCGGCTCGCCACCGTGCCGGGCGGACGGTCCGCCGCGGCGTTCGAACGCTCAGTCTGTCAGGTCCGGCGTTCCCCCGGCACTGGGGGCGTGCCGGTAGGTTGTTCCCGTGACACAGACGAGACTCGAGCCCGGCGACGCCGCACCAGACTTCATCCTGCCCGACGCCGAGGGCGCCGACATCGGCCTGAAGTCGTTCCGCGGCAAGCGGGTCATCCTCTACTTCTACCCCGCCGCGATGACGCCCGGGTGCACGAAGCAGGCGTGCGACTTCCGTGACAGCCTGGACGGGCTGACCGCGGCCGGTTTCGTCGTGCTCGGCGTGTCCAAGGACTCCCCGCAGAAGCTGGCGAAGTTCACCGAGCGCGACGCGCTGACGTTCCCGCTGCTGTCCGACCCCGACCTGGCCGTCCACCAGGCGTACGGCGCGTACGGTGAGAAGACGATGTACGGGAAGACGACGGTCGGGGTGCTGCGCTCGACGTTCGTCATCGACGCCGAGGGGAAGATCGAGAAGGCGCTCTACAATGTGAAGGCGACGGGCCATGTCGCGCGCCTGCGGAAAGAGCTCGGCGTCGGTTAATGAGTACGGCCGCCGCCCCGCGCTCAACTATTATGGCGCAAGCCCTAAAGTCCGGGGTCGTAGCCCAATGGCAGAGGCACAGGTTTTAGGTACCTGCCAGTGTGGGTTCGAATCCCACCGACCCCACTCGCCGGCCGGGCCCGAACGCAGGAGAGCCGCCTCCACCTGAGTGGAGGCGGCCCGGCCGTGTCAGCCCGCTGGGCATGGGGCGTCTGGCGTCGGTAGGGTGAAATGCTCAGGGTCCTCCGGGTCGCGTGACTCATCCCCCCTGCCACGCGACCCGTCGTCTTTGTTCCCCGGCATCGCAATCTCCCTTTACTCACCCGAAGGTGGCTCCCACAGACAACTATCCACTAAGCCCCGTAAGCACGATGTAAGCCTGTTTGTCCCGTACGACCAGGGTCGTAGGACCAGATCCATCTCCAGATGGAAAGCAGGTGAACAGCGCGAACATAGGGTTGGTGGCGTGTTCGGAAGACTGCGCGCGCTGGGAGCCCGCCACATCAGGCTGGCGGACGCCGTCCTCCTCGTCCCGTTGTACCTCCTGATCGTGGTGTCGGCCCTGCCCTACGAGGGCGGCCCGGGCTTGGACGGCAGCTGGCGGCTCGACGTCCCCGCCTATTTCGCCTTGTCCTGCCTGCTCGTCATCCCGCTGTTCTGGCGCCGCCACCACCCCGTGCACACCTTCGCCGCCATCGCCCTCGTCAGCTTCGGGCAATGGCTCCTGCACATCGATCCGGTTTCCGCAAACCTCACCGTGCTCGTGGCGATGTACGGCGTCGCGTCCAGGTGCGCCCTGCGCTGGGCGATCCCCGCCGGGCTCGTCGCCGAGCTCGGCGTCGGCCTCGTCGTGGTGCGCTCGAGCGTCCTCCAGCTTCCCGGCCTCATCACCGGTTCGATGCTCGTGGTCGCCACCTGGGTCGGCGGCATCTACGCCAGCACCCGCCGCCGCTACCTGGAGAGCCTGGAGGAACGGGCCGCGCGCGCCGAGCACGAGCGCGACCAGCAGGCCCGCATCGCCACCGCCGCCGAGCGGGCACGCATCGCCCGCGAACTGCACGACGTCGTGGCGCACAACGTCAGCGTGATGATCGTCCAGGCGGACGGCGCGAGCTACACCCTCGACACCGACCCCGAGAAGGCGCGCCACGCCGTCCAGACCATCTCCAGCACCGGACGCCAGGCCCTCGCCGAGATGCGCCGCCTCGTCGGCGTGCTCCGGCAGGACGACGCCCAGGTCGAGGAGTACGCGCCCCAGCCGGGCGTCGCCGAGCTGGACGAGCTGATGGCGCAGGTCAGGCGGTCGGGGTTACCCGTCGAGTTCACGGTCAGGGGCACCTGCCGCGACCTGCCCGAAGGAGAGCAGCTCGTGATCTACCGCATCGTCCAGGAAGCCCTCACCAACGCCCTCAAACACGGCGGACCGGGCGCCCGCGCCACCGTCGACATGGAGTACGGTGCCCGGGAGGTCCTCCTGCGGGTGACCGACGACGGGCGAGGCGCGGCGGCGCTCCCGAGCGCCGACGGGCACGGGCTGATCGGCATGCGCGAGCGCGTCGCGATGTACGACGGCAGCGTCCACGCCTCGCCGCGTCCCGGAGGCGGGTTCCAGGTCGCCGTGCGGCTGCCCGTGAGCAGGGCCGCGTGAGCCGGGCCGCGCGGGGGAGCATGGGCGGGGCAGCGTGAGACTTCCGGAGGGTGGGGCGGCGTGAACATCAAGGTGGTGCTGGTCGACGACCAGGCGCTGGTCCGCGCCGGGTTCCGCATGGTCCTGGACGCGCAGCCGGACATCGACGTCGTCGGAGAGGCCGCCGACGGGGCCGCGGCGGTGGAGCTGCTCGGCTCGGTCGCGGCCGACGTCGTCCTCATGGACGTGCGCATGCCCGGCGTGGACGGCGTCGAGGCCACGCGGCTCATCACGGCCCGGCCGGGCGCGCCGAAGGTGCTCATCCTGACGACGTTCGACCTGGACGAGTACGCCTTCGCCGCGCTCAAGGCCGGCGCCTCGGGGTTCCTGCTCAAGGACGTTCCCCCGTCCGACCTGATCAGCGCGATCCGCTCCGTGCACGCCGGCGACGCCGTGGTGGCGCCCAGCACGACCCGGCGGCTGCTGGAGCGCTTCACCGCCCACCTGCCCGGCCGCACGGGCCCCGAGCCCGAGGCCCTGGGCAAGCTCACCGCCCGCGAGCGGGAGGTCCTGATCATGGTCGGGCGCGGCATGTCCAACTCCGAGATCGCCGACCACCTCTCCCTGGCCGAGGCCACCGTCAAGACCCACCTCGGCCGCATCCTCACCAAACTCGGCGTCCGCGACCGCGCCCAAGCCGTCGTCTACACCTACGAGACGGGGCTGATCACACCTTTCGGATCCCATCAGCCGAAAGGTTGAGGCGGCCCTACCTCACTGGTCGCATCGGCCTCGGAGCCCCCCTCCAGGGGCGTATCCGAAGTCCGTTCCCAAGGGTCATGTAAGGCGGCCTTCGCGGCCATAGCGTTGATCTCGCGGGCAATCACCGCAGATCACCGGCTTAACCGCTTGAAGGAGCACGATGTGACCATCACCGGACAGGATGCCGTCCGCCGGGCCGCCCCCGCTGCCGTCGTCGCCAGGGGCGTGACGAAGGTCTACGGCCAGGGCGACGCCGCCGTGCACGCGCTGCGCGGCGTGGACGTCGGGTTCGCGACCGGCGCGTTCACCGCGATCATGGGTCCGTCGGGCTCCGGCAAGTCGACGCTGATGCACTGCCTGGCCGGGCTCGACACCGTGACCGCGGGCGAGGTGCGCGTCGGCGACGTCGACATCACGAAGCTGAACGACAAGCAGCTCACGTTGCTGCGCCGCGAGCGGGTGGGCTTCATCTTCCAGGCGTTCAACCTGCTGCCGACGCTGACCGCCGAGCAGAACATCCGCCTGCCGCTGGACATCGCGGGCCGCCAGGCCGACCAGGACCTGTTCGACGTGGTCATCCGCACCGTCGGGCTCGCCGACCGGCTGAAGCACAGGCCGAGCGAGCTGTCGGGCGGCCAGCAGCAGCGCGTCGCGGTGGCGCGGGCGCTGATCAGCAAGCCGGACGTCATCTTCGCCGACGAGCCGACCGGGAACCTGGACTCGCGCAGCGGCGCCGAGGTGCTGTCGTTCCTGCGGACGTCCGTGCGCGAGCTGGGCCAGACCATCGTCATGGTGACCCACGACCCCGTCGCCGCGTCCTACGCCGACCGCGTGGTGTTCCTCCGGGACGGCGTGCTGGTGACCGAGCTGACGCACCCCTCGCCGCAGAGCGTGCTGGACACGCTGCTGAAGCTGGAGGGCTGAGGTGCTGAAGACCACGCTGGCGGGGCTGCGGGCGCACAAGCTGCGGCTCCTGCTCACCTCCCTGGCCATCACCCTCGGCGTAGGGTTCATCGCGGGCACGTTCGTGCTGACCGACACCATCCAGGCGAGCTTCACCCAGAAGATGGCCGCGTCCGCCGACAAGGTGGACGTCGCGGTGCTCCTGTCCCCGGACGCGTCGGCCCCGCTCACCGCCGCGGACCTGGACAAGGTGCGCAAGGCGACCGGGGTGGCCGAGGCGCAGGGCATCGTCCAGGGGGAGGCGCCGCTGATTGGCAAGGACGGGAAGGCCGTCGGCGACTTCCCGACGGCGGGCGTCTCCATCGTCACCGGCAGGCTCGGCCGCACGGAGGTCACCTCCGGTGCCGCACCGGCCGCCGCGGACCAGGCCGTCCTCGACAAGGACACGGCCAAGACCCGGGGCTTCGCGATCGGGGACACCGTCCAGGTGCTGGACCACGCCGGGAAGCGGCACGCCTTCCGCGTGGTCGGCCTGTTCGACGCGGGCGTCGACCAGCGGATCGCCTACACCGGCGCCGTCGGGTTCACCACGGCGACCGCGCAGGCGATGACGGGCCAGAAGGGCTTCCGCGAGATCGACGTGGCCGCCACGCCCGGCGTCACGCCGCAGGCCCTGAAGAAGGCGGTCTCGTCGGCGCTCGGCGGCGCGGACCACAAGATCCAGACCGGGGACGAGCTCGCCGACGAGCTGGCCAAGGCCAACGGCGCCAACATTCAGTTCATCACCCTGGGCCTGCTGATGTTCGGGGTCGTCGCGATGCTCGTGGCGGCGCTGGTCATCTACAACACGTTCAACATCCTGGTCGCCCAGCGCACCCGCGAGATGGCGCTGCTGCGCTGCATCGGCGCCACGCGCAAGCAGGTCTTCGGCTCGGTCCTGCTGGAGTCCGCGGTGGTCGGGGTCATCGCCTCGCTGCTCGGCCTGGCGGTGGGGTACGGCCTCGGCTGGGGGGCGATCGCCGTGGCCGGCGCGATGGGGCAGGACCTGCCCGCGGCCGCCGTCTCGCTCGCGCCCCGCACGATCGCGGTCGCGCTCGCCATCGGCGTGGTCGTCACCGTCGGCGCGGCGCTGCTGCCCGCCCGTACGGCCACCAGGGTCGCCCCCATCGCGGCGCTGCGCACCCAGACCGGCGAGCAGACGTTCAGGGCCGGCGTCCTGCGGATGGTCTTCGCGGCGCTCTTCCTGCTCGCCGGCGTGGGCGCCACGGCCGCGGGGGTCATGGCCGCCCCGGGACAAGAGGCGCTGTTCATCGTCATGGCGGGCGGCGTGCTCACGTTCTGCGCGGTGCTGATCCTCGGCCCGGTCATCGTCCGGCCGCTGAGCGCGTTCGCGGGCTGGCTGCCCGCCAAGCTGTCCGGCGTGCCCGGCAGGCTCGCCGTGGACAACTCGCGGCGCAACCCCAAGCGGTCCGCCACCACGACGGTCGCGCTGACGATCGGCGTCACGCTCATGACGCTGATCTCGGTCATCACCGCCACCACCCGCGCGACGGTCACGGCCCAGCTCGACGCGCAGTTCCCCGTCGACTACACGGTCATGTCCCAGGGCTCGTTCCAGCGCTCCGACGGCCCGGCGGGCGTGCCGAGGGAACTCGCCGCCGGCCTGCGCGCCCGGCCCGAGCTGGCGTCCGTGGTGCAGATCCGCCAGGGCGAGGCGCGCGTGGGCCGCACCCCCTACCGGGTCGGCACGTACGACGGGCCGTACAAGGTGGTGACGCAGAAGGGGTCCATCGAGGGGTTCACCGGGAGGACCGCCATCGTCGGGACCGCCGTCGCCAAGGAGCTCGGCGCGCAGCCGGGCGGCACGCTCGCGCTCTCCATCCCGAAGTCGGGGACCGTGAAGGTCAAGGTCATCGCGATCTTCGACGACTCCGCGCAGCTGCCCGAAATCACCGTGCCCCCGGCCACCTTCGAGAAATGGTTCGGCCACGTCAACGACGACCAGGTGCTCGTCAACGCCAAGGACGGCGTCGCCGCCGGGGTGGCCAGGAAGGCCGTCGAGGACGCGACCCAGGCCTATCCGGCCGCGAAGGTCGTCAGCTCGACCGAGATCAGGGGCCAGTTCGACGACGTGCTGAACACGATGCTGATGGTCATCACCGGCCTGCTCGGCCTGGCGATCCTCATCTCGCTGCTCGGCATCGCCAACACGCTGAGCCTGTCGGTGTACGAGCGGACGCGGGAGTCGGCGCTGCTGCGTGCCCTCGGCCTGACCCGGCCGCAGCTGCGGCGCATGCTGTCGCTGGAGGCGCTGATCCTCGGGCTGATCGGGGCGATCGTCGGGGTCGTCCTCGGTGGAGCGTTCGGCTGGGCCGCCACGCAGACGCTGGTGAAGGACGTGCTCTTCCGGCTACCGGTCACGCAGGTGCTGCTCTTCATCGCACTCTCCGGAGTCGCCGGCGTCCTCGCGGCGCTGCTGCCCGGACGCAGGGCGGCCCGCGCGTCCATCGTCGGCTCCCTGGCGAGCGACTGACACACGACGCCCGCCGCGGACGGGATCGGGACGGATCTCGCCGATGACGCGCCACGAGCGGTGCCGTCATCACCTGGCCGGGACATCCCTCGCATGTGGGGCGATGTCCCGGCCACCGCGTCATCTGGGGCGGTGTCCCGGCCACTGCTCCGCCACGGCCTCCGGGGTCAGCAGCGGACGGATCGACAGCTCGCCGGTCACCTTGTCGATGACGACGCAGCCGCCTCCGGCGACGTCCGGCAGGACGCTCGGGTCCTCGGGCTCTGGGGCCTTCGGCCAGGCGACATATCCGCCCTCGAACGCGTGCAGCCCGACCTCGGTGGCCTGCCCCGCGGGAAGCGGCCCGTTGAAGTACTCCTCGGCCAGCGCCCGCGCCCGCTCCGCCGACAACTCACTCACCGGAGCCTCCCCACGCCGCCTCCCCGAATGGCTCCCGAATGGCTCACAGCCGCCTCCCCCGGCGGTCCGTGACGACGCAGAAGACGCCCGTGACCGGACCTCGGGGCGCGTCCACGGACGTGTGACCGCGTTGCGCGTCCACCCACACCACCGCGCCCGCCGAGTTGACCGCGTTCCACGCGTGCGCGCCTCCCGAGGGCCAGCGCGTGACCAGCACGGCCGACGCGCCGTGCCCGCCCGTGCGCAGCCGCTGGGCGATCGCCGTGTACGCGCGGCGGCCCTGCCCGACGTACTCGAAACGGTGCCCCAGCCACCGCTCGGCCCGCGCCACGCCGCCCGCCTCACCGGTCAGCGAGGGCCTGCCCAGCCGGTCGTACTCGGGCAGGCGCGGGGCCGCGACCATCGGCTCGCCGTGCCAGGTGGAGATCACCGCCAGCGCGCAGTCGAGGGCGTTGGTCGCCCGGAACGGGTCTTCGCCGGGCCCCTCCCCGTTGACCAGGCGGATCCAGGCGCCGCGCGGGTCGGGGAAACGGGCTCCCGGGGGGAGCACCTGGCACAGGTCCCGCTGGAGCTGCGGGTCCGGCCAGGCGAGCCCGCCCGGCGTCCCGTAGGGCCTGCACGTGTCCAGCCGAGGCGGCCTGCCCGGCATGTCGAACCAGTCCTCGACCGGCCCCGGCCACGGCGGGGGCGGCGCCTCGGCCGCGAGGACCTCCTCGCGGGCCGGGGTCGCGTGCCACGTCCCGGAGTCGTGGGCGGGCATCGCGTGCCACGTCCCGGAGTCGTGGGTGGCGACCGGCGCGGGACGCCACTCGCCGGTGTGTGCCTCGGCGGCCAGCTCGTAGTCGCGCCAGCGGACGCCGTCGGCCGTGACGACCGGGTTGTACCTCACCACCGTGGAACGTCCCCGGAACGTCCTCGGCGCGCCGTCATGCCTGGATCCGGACATGGTCTCCCCCAACCCCCGTACCCCCGGACAGACGTCGATCGTAGGGCCGCGTCTCGGCGGGGGACGGCCGATTCGGGAATTCACCTGGGGCCACCGGTCTCCCCTGTACCGAGTCCCCTTCGGCTGCGAAGCCATATCAAGCGGAGATCAACCCTGCCCCTGCCGCAGCCAGTACGCCCGGAAGGTGCGGCGCATGCGCGCGCCCCTCGGGTGAGCTCACTTCACCACGACGAGGATGGAGTGCCAGCCCGTCGCGCCGTCCGGGATGACCGGGGCGTAGTCGGGCGTCTGGGTGTAGCCGGTGGCGTCGGTGGCGCGAACCTCGATCGTGTGCTCGCCGGGAGTGGCGTCCCAGCCGTCCACGACCCACTGCCGCCAGGTGTCGATGCCCGGCACCTCGGCGAGGCGCGCCTGCCGCCACGGGCCCTTGTCGACGCGCACCTCGACCGCGTCGATGCCCTTGTGCTGCGCCCAGGCCACACCGGCGATCCGCGTCCGGCCCGCGCGGATGGTGGAGCCGCCCCGGGGCAGGTCGATGCGGGACTCCGTCTTGATCGGGCCCTTGGGCGCCCAGCCGCGCTCGGTCCAGTACGCCTCCTCCTGGTCGTAGCGGCCGACCTTGATCTCGGTGATCCACTTCGTCGCCGAGACGTAGCCGTACAGGCCGGGGACGACCTGGCGCACCGGGAAGCCGTGCGCGAGGGGAAGGGGCTCGCCGTTCATGGCGATGGCGAGCAGCGCGTCACGGCCGTCCATCACGACGTCCACGGGGGTGCCGGACGTCCAGCCGTCGGTGGACGTCGACAGCAGCATGTCGGCGCCGGACTGGACACCCGCCTCGCGCAGTATGTCGGCCAGGCTCGCGCCGAGCCAGCGGGCGTTGCCGACGTACGGGCCGCCGACGTCGTTGGAGACGCAGGTCAGCGTCACGTCGGCCTCCCTCAGCGGGCGCCTCAGGAGCTGGTCGTAGGTCAGCTCGACGGGCCGGTCCACCATGCCGTGGATCTTCAGCTTCCACGTCTTGGGGTCGACCTGCGGGAGGACCAGCGCGGTGTCGATGCGGTAGAAGTCCCGGTTCGGGGTGATGAAGGGGGAAAGGTCCTTCAGTCGCAGGTCGGCGCCCACCGGGATCGGCCCGAGCGGCTTCGCGGGCCTGGGCAGCGCGATCTTGGCCCGTTCGGCGCCGACTTCCAGGCGCCCGGCCAGTCCCCGTCCCGCCAGCCCGGCGACCCCCGCGACGGCGACGCCCGCGACGACGCCGGTGAGCAGGCCGCGCCGGTCGAACTCGTGCGGCCGGCCGCCCGCGCGCATGACGGCGGGGTACCGCGCCCGGTCGACGTCGCCGTGGCCCGCGACCCGATGTCCGCCGTCGCCCGTGGCGTCCTCGCCACCGTGAGCCCCGGCGTCCTCGCCACCGTGAGCGCCCTCACCACTGTCGCGCACGGCGGCGTCCTGGTCCAGGCCGGCGTAGTGGCCGGGCGGCCAGGCGCGGCGGACGATGAGGCGCAGCGCCCAGGCCCCGACGGCCGCGCCGAGGACCGACGGGACGGCGTCCAGCGACCCCGCGTCCGGCCGGGTGGACGCCGCGACCGCGCCGACCAGCCCGAAGACGAGCAGCCCGGCCGTCGCGAGCCCGGGCCGGCGGCGGGCGAGCAGGCCGAGCCCGGCCGCGACGAGCGCGAGCACCACCACGATGCCGCCGATGAGCACGACCTTGTCGTTCGTGCCGAACGTGCGGATCGCCCAGTCCTTCAGGGCCTGCGGGGTGCGGTCGACCGTCGCGTCGCCGACCGCGATGACCGGCGCCGCGCCCGGGTCGATCAGCCCGGCGGCGAGCTGGCCGACTCCGAGCGCCACGGCGCCCGCCACCAGCCCGGCGAGCGCCGCCGCCCACGCGTCCGCACGCGAACGCGCGTTGAAGTCCTTCACACAGCGAACGCTACGCCCAAAGCCCCCGCCGGTTCTTACGCCCTGGTTACGGGAACCTGGGCGTACCAGGCGGGTACCGCCGCCGGGTGACGGGGCTGTGCCCATGGCCTCGCTCTGCTCGGCTGGTTCAGCCGAGCAGGTCGCGCAGGGCGGGGACGAGCGCGCGGAAGGCCCGCCCGCGGTGGCTGATCGCGTCCTTCTCGGCCGGGGACATCTCGGCGGTCGTGCGCGTCTCGCCCTCCGGCACGAAGATCGGGTCGTACCCGAACCCATTGGTGCCGCGCGAGGCGCGGACGAGCGCGCCATGAAGAGCGCCCTCGACCACGCGCTCCTCACCGGACGGCAGGGCGGCGGCGGCCGCGCAGGCGAAGTGGGCGCCCCTGCGGCCGTCGGGAACGTCGGAGACCTGGGCGAGCAGGAGCCGCAGGTTCCCGGCGTCGTCGCCGTGCGACCCCGACCATCGGGCGGAGAAGACGCCCGGCATGCCGTTCAGCGCCTCGACGCACAGCCCGGAGTCGTCGGCGACGGCGGGCAGCCCGCTGGCCGAGGCGACGGCGTGCGCCTTGAGCAGAGCGTTCTCGGCGAACGTGAGGCCGGTCTCGGCGACCTCGCCGATCTCGGGGAACTCCTCCAGGCCGACGAGCTCGATCTTCTGATCGGCCTCGGCCAGGATGCGGCGAAGCTCGACGATCTTGCCCTGGTTGCGCGTGGCGAGCACGACTCGCGCCGCACCGCTCATGCGAGCGCCTCACGCTGGCGGACGGTCAGCTCGGCGCAGCCCCCGGCGGCGAGGTCGAGCAGCGAGTCGAGCGCGCCGCGGTCGAAGGGAACGCCCTCGGCGGTGCCCTGGACCTCGACGAACTCCCCCGACCCGGTCATGACGACGTTCATGTCCGTCTCGGCCGCGACGTCCTCGCTGTAGCAGAGGTCGAGCAGGGTGGAGGTGCCCACGACGCCCACCGAGACGGCGGCGACGGAGTTGACCAGCGGGTCGCCCGGGCACATCTTGCGCGCGCGCATCCACGCCACGGCGTCGGCGAGCGCGACGTAGGCCCCGGTGATGGCGGCGGTGCGCGTGCCGCCGTCGGCCTGCAGAACGTCGCAGTCGAGGACGATGCTGTTCTCGCCGAGGGCCTTGTAGTCGACGCAGGCGCGCAGGGACCGCCCGATCAGGCGGGAGATCTCGTGCGTGCGCCCGCCGATCTTGCCGCGCACCGACTCGCGGTCGCCGCGGGTGTTGGTGGCCCGGGGCAGCATGGCGTACTCGGCGGTGATCCAGCCGAGCCCGCTGCCCCTGCGCCATCGCGGCACGCTGTCCTGCACAGAGGCGGCGCACAGCACTTTGGTGCGCCCGAACTCCACGAGGACCGAGCCCTCGGCGTGAGCGAGCCAGCCACGGGTGATCGTGACGGGCCGAAGCTGATCGGGCCTGCGCCCGTCTTCACGTGCCATGGGCTCACCTTAGGTCATACACGGCCCCGCTCCGCGCGAGTTCGATGTCGCCGCCGAAGCCCGCGCGACGGGCCTCGGCGAGCACCTCCGCGGGGTCGTACCAGGGCACCAGATGGGTGAGCACCAGCGTGCCGACGCCGGCGCGCGCGGCGTGCTCGGCCGCCTGCCCGCCGGTCATGTGCAGGCCCTTCGGATTGCCCGGACGGTCCAGGAAGGACGCCTCGCAGAGCAGGATGTCGGCGTCCGCGGCGAGTTCGACCAGCTCGGGGCACTCGCCGGTGTCGCCGGAGTACGCCACCGAGCGCCCGCCGTGCGAGACGCGGAAGCCGTAGGTCTCGACGGGGTGGTTCATCAGGGCGGCGGTCACCTCGAACGGGCCCACGCGGAAGGTGCCCGGCGCGAGCGGCGCGAAGTCGAACGCGGTCTCCAGGCCAGGCTCCTCGTCCATGCCGTAGGCGGCGGCGAGGCGGCGAGGGGCGTCCCGGGGCGCGTGGACCGGGACGCGCGGCAGGGGCCGGACGGGGGCGTAGGTGCGCACGACGTGATAGGCGCACAGGTCCAGGCAGTGGTCGGCGTGCAGGTGGGACAGGCAGATGGCGTCGACGTCGTACAGGCCGATATGCCGCTGCAGGGGTCCGAGCGAGCCGTTGCCGAAGTCGAGCAGCATGCGGAAGCCCTCGGCCTCCAGCAGATAACAGGACGCGGGGCTGTCCGGGCCGGGAAAGCTCCCGGAGCATCCCACGATCGTCAGCTTCACGGCTTTCTCCTTACTCTCCCGGCGCGGCGCGCCCCTCCCCGAGGCCGCCTGTCGCACCGGCTCGCTGTTGTGCCCCGCATCACCGCCCACCCCCGAGCGCCTGACCCGTCTGACCCGCCTGACCCGCCTAACCGGGCTGGACGGGCGCGGTCAGCGCCTCCTCGTCCGCCGTCCCGTCGAGCGGCGCGCGTTCGACGGTGACGATCTCGGGGCCGAGGAAGCGCCGGCCGAGGTCGGCGAACAGGGTGCCGTCGCCGGTCGCGCGGAACCGGTGCCGGGGCCCCGTGCCCTGCCCCACCAGCCCGCGGTCGTGCAGGACGCGGAAGACGTCCTTGGCGGTCTCGTCCGCGCTCGACACCAGCGTGACGCCCTCCCCCATCACATAGGAGATGGCCCCGGCGAGCAGCGGGTAGTGGGTGCAGCCGAGGATCAGCGTGTCGCAGCCCTCGTCGATCACCGGCCGCAGGTACCCGCGGGCGACCTCGATCAGCTCCTCGCTCATCGTCTCTCCGCGCTCCACGAACTCCACCAGCCGGGGGGCGGCCACGCCGGTGAGGCGGACGTCCGGGGCGGCCGCGAAGGCGTCGTGGTAGGCCATCGACTCGATGGTGGCGCGGGTCGCGATCACCCCGACCCGGCCGTTCCTGGTGGCCCGCACGGCCCTGCGTGTCGCCGGGAGGATCACCTCCACCACCGGGACGTCGTAGCGCTCCCTGGCGTCCCTCAGGACGGCCGCGCTGGCGCTGTTGCAGGCGATCACGAGCATCTTGACGTCGGCCTCGACGAGGTGGTCCATGACCTGGAGGGCGTAGGCGCGCACCTCGGCGATGCGCTTGGGCCCGTACGGCTGGCGCGCGGTGTCGGCGACGTAGAGGATCGACTCGCCCGGAAGCTGGTCGATGATCGCCCGCGCGACGGTGAGGCCGCCGACGCCGCTGTCGAAGATCCCGATCGCGGGCTCCTCGCGGCCGATGTCCTCGCCCGAGGACTCCCTGATGCTGACCCACGGCGTGTGGGCGACGCTCCCGATGTCCGACATGATTCCCAAGGTTAGGGGAGCGCGGTCAATCGCTCGCGGTAAGAATCCTCACACGGCGGTAATCGTCTATGCCGGCCCGGTCGCGCCGGCTCGCCCGCCCCGGCCGAGGCGGGCGAGCTGGCGCGACTGGGCGACGAGGTGGCCCGCGGAGTCCCACACCTCGACGTCCTCGTCGAACCAGCCGTCCCTGATCAGCCGTCCGTGGCCGATGAGCGTGAGCCAGCCGGGCGCCGGCAGGGCGCGCAGGTGCCAGGTCAGCTCCACGGTGGGCGCCCAGCCCCGGCTCCCGGCCGAGAACACGACCGGCGGCAGCGCGTCCACGGCCAGGGCCAGGACGAACGGGTCGGGGTCCTGCGGCTCGGCCATGCGGAAGTACGCACGCGACTCGGGCCGTCCGGTCGGCTCGCCGTGGAGCCAGCCGATGGTGGGCGGGTCGAAGCGCAGCTCCATGCGGGCGCTGAACGTCATGTTCGACTCGGGCTTCGGCTCGGGCAGCGTCACGCATTCCTCGACGGGGGGCATGGCGACGGCGGGCGTCCCCGACCAGGTGCTCGCGGCGGCGCCGAGCGTGGCGGTCGTGACGAGGGCGTCGAGGTGGGCCCGGCCGTCACGGACCAGCGTGGCCCGGGTCACGGTGGCCGTCCTGCCTGTCTTGACCTGTTCCAGGTGGACCCGGGCCGGGCCCGGCGCCGCCGCGCGGAGGAACTGGACGGACGTCGAGACGGGGTGGTCGTGCGGGGAGGCGTCGACGACCGCCCGCAGCAGCGCGGCCATGAGGTAGCCGCCGTTGAGCGGGCCGCCGATGGAGTAGCCGGGGTCCAGGCACACGTCGTAGGTCGTCGCGTCGACCCGGATGGCCTGGGTGGCCTCGTCGAACTTCGTCATCTGTCCCCTTGAGCCCTCGCCCGGCCGAGCCTGCCGAATATTGTTCTGTTCACCCCTACTTTACCGACGCCCGGTGGCGTCCTGGCGGCGGAGGGGCCGCGAACGCTCGGCCCGACTTGAAATATCCCTACTTATGAAGGCGAAAGCGTCTTGCAAGCGGCCTGCTACCGGGACGATCTACTTTCATGACCGAACCCCATGAGACGGCGAGAGTGGATCATGTCTGACCAGCAGCCCTATCCCCCGTACCCCTTCAACCAGGACCCGGAGGCCACGGTGCACTACCGGACGCCCGGCGGCGGACCCACTCCCGCCGGGTACGGTCGGCAAGCCGGATACGGCCAGCAGCCAGGGTACGAACAACAGGCCGGATACGGGCAGCAGGCCGGATACGGGCAGCAGGCCGGATACGGGCAGCAGGCGGGCTACGGACAGCAGCCGTACGGCTATGCCCCGCCGCCGGTGGAGGGCCCACCGACCTGGCAGGGCGGAGAGCTGGGGCCGCCCATGCAGCCCCCTCCCCCGCCGGGCCACCGGAGGAAGCGGCGCGGCGGCTGGTTACTGGCCGTGATCGCCGCCGTGATCGTGGCGCTGGTCGGCGGTGGCGGCGTGTACGCGATGAACCTGCTCAGCGGCGGCGGGACCCAGCCCGAGGACGTGCTGCCCGGCGACGCCCTGGTGTACGCGCGGCTGGACCTCGACCCGTCCGCGGCCCAGAAGCTGGCGCTGTTCAGCCTGGCGCGCAAGTTCCCCGCGACCCAGGACAGCTTCTCCGGCGACGACCCGCGCAAGGCGCTGGCCGAGCTGATCGGCAAGAGCGGGGCCCTTGACAAGATCGATTACGCCCGCGACATCCAGCCCTGGCTCGGCGACCGGATCGGTCTCGCGCTGCGCGCCCCCGCCGACACGAAGAAGGGGCAGCCCGAGGTCGTGCTCGCCGTCCAGGTCACCGACGAGGCCGCCGCCCGCACGGGGCTGGCCAAGCTGAACAAGGGCGGCGAGCTGAAGGGCCTGGCCTTCCGCGAGGGCTACGCGCTCATGGCCGCGACCCAGCGGGCCGCCGACGGGTACGCCGCCGCCGCGCCGCTGTCGGCCAACGCGAACTTCACCGCCGACCTCAAGTCCCTCGGCGACCCCGGCATCCTGTCCTTCTGGGCGGACATGGGGCACCTCTCCAAGATCATCGCCGACACCACGGGCGCCGACCGCGCCGCCCTCGGCCTCGCCGAGAACGCGCGCTTCGCCGGAGCCCTGCGCTTCGACAGCGGCTACGCCGAGCTGAGCGTCGCCACCAGCGGCGTCAAGGCCGTCGACGCGAGCGAGCCGAGCCGTATCGCCGACCTGCCCGCCTCGACCGTCGGCGCGGTCTCGATCTCCGGGCTCGGCGACCTGCTCTCCAAGCAGTGGCCCGAGCTGCTCAAGACCATCGAGTCGGCCGCCGGGGCCCAGGGCGGGGGCGACATCGTCGCGATGGCCCAGCAGGCGTACGGCATCACGCTGCCGGACGACGCGGTGACCCTGCTCGGCAAGAACCTCACCGTCGCGGTCGACGAGAAGGGCCTGGACGGGGAACTGCCCAACATCGGCGCGGTGCTCACCACCGACCCCGCCAAGGCGCAGGAGGTCGTCGCCAAGCTGGAGGCCGCCGCCCAGAAGTCCGGCACGGGGGTGCCGCAGATCGCCAAGGTGGCCGCGGACGGGCGGCTCGTGCTCGCCAGCACCCAGGACTACGCGGCGCTGCTCGCGCAGGACGGGGCGCTCGGCGACAGCGAGACCTTCAAGACCGCGGTCCCCGACGCCGGCTCGGCGAGCGCCGCGCTGTACGTCGACCTGGACAAGCTGGAGAAGTACTACCTGAACTCGCTGAACGGCGACGAGAGGGCGAGCGTGGAGAAGCTGAAGGCCGTGGGCATCAGCGGCCGGCAGTCCGGCGACACCGGGTCCTTCACCCTGCGGGTCCTGTTCAACTGAGGTACCAACGAAGGGCCGGCTCCCCGTCCGGGGGCCGGCCCTTCGTCGTACGTCCGAAACGAGCAGCGCCGAGGCTTCGCCCAGAAGCCGCTCATGATCAGCTCGTGACCGGCTCAAAACCGGTACAGAACCGGCTCAGAGCGGGCACTGAGGCCAGGCCCAGAGCTGCTGGCACCGACGCTAGGCCCAGAGCTGGCCCTCCAGGCGGTCCTCGGCCTCGTCCAGGGTGCCCTCGTAGGCGCCCGTGGACAGGTACTTCCAGCCGCCGTCGGCCACGATGAACGCGATGTCGGCGCGCTCGCCCGCCTTCACCGCCTTGGCCGCCATGCCGAGCGCCGCGTGCAGCGCGCAGCCGGTGGAGATGCCGGCGAAGATGCCCTCGGCGCCGAGCAGCTCGCGCGTGCGCCGCAGCGCGTCGGCCGAGGTCACGGAGTAGCGCGTGGTGAGGACGTCGGCGTCGTAGATCTCGGGGATGAAGCCCTCGTCCACGTTGCGCAGCCCGTACACCAGCTCGCCGTACCGCGGCTCGGCGGCGACGATCTGGACGCCGGGCACCCGCTCGCGCAGGAAGCGCCCGACCCCCATCAGCGTGCCGGTGGTGCCGAGCCCGGCCACGAAGTGCGTGATCGAGGGAAGGTCCTCGAGGATCTCGGGCCCGGTCGACTCGTAGTGGGAGCGCCAGTTGGCCGGGTTCCCGTACTGGTAGAGCATCACCCACGAGGGGTTCTCGGCCGCGAGCCCCTTGGCGACGCGCACGGCCTCGTTGGAGCCGCCCGCCGCCGGCGAGGAGATGATCTCGGCTCCCCACATGCGCAGAAGCTGGCGGCGCTCGTCGGAGGTGTTCTCCGGCATGACACAGATCAGCTTGTAGCCCTTGAGCCGGGCGGACATGGCCAGCGAGATGCCGGTGTTGCCCGAGGTCGGCTCCAGGATCGTGCAGCCGGGGCTGAGCAGGCCGTCCTTCTCGGCCTGCTCGATCATCCACAGCGCCGGGCGGTCCTTGACCGAGCCGGTCGGGTTGCGGTCCTCCAGCTTCGCCCAGACGCGGACGTCCGCGGACGGGGACAGGCGTGGCAGCCCCACCAGCGGCGTGCGCCCGACCGATTCGATCAGCGAGTCGAAGCGCATGACTAGCGCGCGCCCCCGGCCACGGCGGGAAGCACCGTGACGGTGTCGCCGTCTGAGACGGGAGTGTCGAGGCCGCCCAGGAAGCGGACGTCCTCGTCGTTGAGGTAGACGTTGACGAACCGGCGCAGACCGGACTCGTCGACGATGCGCTCCTTGATGCCGGGGTGGCGGGACTCCAGGTCGCCGATCAGGTCGGACAGCGTCGCACCGGCGCCGCTGACGGACTTCTCGCCGCCGGTGTAGGTGCGGAGGATGGTCGGAATGCGAACCTCGATGGCCATCGCGGGTCAGTCTCCTTGGTCATTTGTCGTCGCGGGGGCGCCCAACGGGTGCGAACACGCGTCGGGAGGACGGGATTCCTGCGATCAGGAACAGTCGTAGACGACGGCACAGGGAGTGTGCCCGAAAAGGTGCGTCCGCACGGGCGACGAAGGCCCGGGGCGCACCCTGGCGCTCCCGATCTCCGGGTCAATCGTCAGCATGTTCCCAACTCTACAGCGTCCGGGCGTTCGCGCCGATGGCCGAAACCGCGCCGGACGGCGGACCGTTCAGGCGGGGACGATCTTCACGTCCTCCTCGGTGATGACGCCGTCGATGATCCGGTAGGAACGGAACTGCACCGCGTCGGCGTCGGCCGTGGACACCAGCACGTAGTGGGCGTTCGGCTCGGAGGCGTAGGAGACGTCGGTGCGCGAGGGGTATGCCTCGGTGGCGGTGTGGGAGTGGTAGACGACCACGGGCTCCTCGTCACGGTCGTCCATCTCGCGCCACACCCGGAACTGCTCCATCGAGTCGAAGCGGTAGAACGTGGGCGAACGCTCGGCGTTCTCCATGGGAATGAACCGCTCGGGACGGTCGGAGCCGACCGGCCCCGCGATCACCCCGCACGCCTCGTCCGGGTGATCGGCCCAGGCGTGGGCGATGATCTTGTCGACCAGTTCCCGTGAGATCGTCAGCATGCCTGGAAGTTACCAAAGCGCGCGGACCAGTGTGTCCTGCAGGTAGGTCAGCCAGTCGTAGGTCACGTACGCCGGGTAGCGCGGGTCGTCCTCGGACATGTCGGACAGCTCTTCATGGATCTCCTCGGTGACCTCCAGGCGCACGCCGAGGGCCAGCCGGACGTCGTTCAGCGCGCGCAGCCACGCCTGCGCCTGGTCGGCGGTGAGGCGAACCTCACCCTGCTCGGCGGTCTCCAGCAGCGTCTCGGCGTCGGCGCGCTTGCCCTCGCGCAGCGTGGCCTCGGTGTAGCGCCGGAACTCCGTCGACGCCTTCTCGTCGTCGGCGTAGGCGGAGGGGAACAGGCGGGCGAGCACCGGATCGGAGGGCTCCTCGGCCTCGCCGATGCCGAGCGCGCGCTCCAGTGGGTCCTGCCCGGTGGAGCCGGGCTGCACCAGGCCGAGGACCTGCGACACCAGCGAGCGCAGGATCGACGCCTCGCCGCCGTCCAGGAAGATCGTCACGCCCCCGCCGAGGCCCGCGCTGAAGCCCGTGCTCACGCCGAATCCCGCTGGACGGTGGCCCACAGGCCGTAGGAGTGCAAGATCTGCACGTCGCGTTCCATCTCCTCGCGGGTGCCGCTCGCCACGACGGCCCTGCCCTTGTGGTGCACGTCGAGCATGAGCTTCTCGGCCTTCTCACGGGGGTAGCCGAAGACGGTCTGGAAGACGTACGTCACGTACGACATCAGGTTGACCGGGTCGTTCCAGACGATCGTCAGCCAGGGGAAATCGGGCCGGACGTCCATCGACGGACGTGCGACCTCAGCCGGCGCGGTACTACCCACATTCCCATCCTGCCCTACCCCGGTCGTAGTCTTCGACTTGTGAAGATGGGGATGAGCAGCGCGTTGCTTACCGATCACTATGAGCTGACGATGCTGCAGGCGGCATTGGCCAGCGGTGCGGCCCACAGGCGCGCGGTCTTCGAGGTCTTCGCCCGCCACCTTCCCGGCGGCCGCCGGTACGGGGTCGTCGCGGGCACCGGGCGCGTGCTGGACGCCCTCGCCGGCTTCCGCTTCGGCGACGCCGAGCTGGCGTACCTGCGCGAGAACCGCGTCGTCAACGACGAGACCCTCGCCTTCCTGGCGTCCTACCGCTTCTCGGGCGACGTCCGCGGCTACCGCGAGGGCGAGTGCTACTTCCCCGGCTCGCCGATCATGGTCGTGGACGGAACGTTCGCCGAGGCGGGGCTGCTGGAGACGGTGATCCTCTCCATCCTCAACCACGACTCGGCCATCGCGTCGGCGGCCTCCCGCATGGTGGGGGCCGCCGGCTCGCGGCCGATCATCGAGTTCGGCTCCCGGCGCACCCACGAGGCCGCCGCCGTCGCCTCGGCCAGGGCCGCCTACCTCGCGGGCTTCTCCTCCACCTCCAACCTCATGGCCGGCAGCGTCTACGGCGTGCCGACGGCCGGCACCGCCGCCCACGCGTTCACGCTCCTGCACGACTCGGAGTACGACGCCTTCCAGGCGCAGATCGACTCCCTCGGGGCGGAGACGACGCTGCTGATCGACACCTACGACGTCGCCAAGGCCGTGCGCACGGCGGTGGAGCTGGCCGGGCCGGCGCTCGGGGCGGTCCGCATCGACTCCGGCGACCTCGCCGTGGCCGCGCACGAGGTGCGGGAGATGCTCGACTCGCTCGGCGCGACGCGCACCCGCATCGTGGTCACCAGCGACCTGGACGAGTACTCCATCGCCGCCCTCGCCGCCGCGCCGGTCGACGGGTACGGTGTCGGGACCTCGGTCGTCACCGGCTCGGGCGTGCCGACGGCGGCCATGGTGTACAAGCTGGTCGCCCGCGAGGACGCCGACGGCGTGCTCCAGCCGGTGGCCAAGAAGTCGGTCGGCAAGCCGAGCCGGGGCGGCGGCAAGAACGCGTTCCGGGCCCTGGAGGACGGAACCGCCGTCGCCGAGCTGGTCACCTCCGCCGACGCGCCCGCCCCGGCGGGGGCCCGGCCGCTGCTGCACGAGCTGGTTCGCGGGGGCGAGATCGTCGGGCGTGAGCCGCTGGACGCCGCCAGGGAACGCCACCGGGCCTCGGTGAACGAGCTGCCCGTGCCGGCCCGGCAGCTCTCCCACGGCGACCCGGTGATCCCCACCGTCTTCTCCTAGCCGCCCTCGCGGACCGCAGTCTCCCTTGTCGCTGGACTTCCCGACATATCCCCTTTGATCCCCCGGTGGCCGGGGCGGCGCGTCCCCGGCCACGCGACCGAAACGAGGCCGACCATGAACCCGGAGAACCGCGAGAACCCCGTGGATGTCGAGAACCCGGCGGGCGGGACGACCCCGGACGGCCCGGCGAACACGGCGAACACGGCGAACACGGCGCTGATCATCGTCGACGTGCAGAACGACTTCTGCGAGGGCGGCAGCCTGGCCGTCGCGGGCGGCGCCGGGGTGGCGGCGGCGATCGGCCCGCACGCCGCCGCCGAGCCGTACGCGCACGTGGTGGCCACCCGCGACTACCACGTCGACCCCGGGGCCCACTTCGCCGAGCACCCCGACTACGTCCACAGCTGGCCCGCCCACTGCGTGGTCGGCACCCCCGGCGCCGGGTTCCACCCCGCCCTCGACACCTCCCCCATCGAGGAGGTCTTCAGCAAAGGCCGCCACAGCGCCGCCTACAGCGGCTTCGAGGGACACGGCGAGGACGGCACGGGGCTGGCCGAATGGCTGCGCTCGCGCGGCGTGGAACACGTGGACGTCGTGGGCATCGCCACCGACCACTGCGTGCGCGCCACCGCCCTCGACGCCGTGAGGAACGGCTTCACCGTCCGCGTCCTGCTCGACCTGACCGCCGGCGTCGCGCCCCAGACCACCGAAGCCGCCCTCGCCGAGCTCAGGGCCGCAGGGGTCCACCTCACCGGCGCCCCGGTGCTCGCGACCCCCTGACCGCGCCGGCCGCGGCGTCACACCTCGGCGGGAACCGGCAGTTCCTCGGGGTCGGGCAGGAGGCTCGCGATGAGCTCCCACACGCGCTGGACCTCGACGAAGATCAGCCGCAGGTCGCCGTCGGGGGTCAACGTCCCCGGCATCATCGGCTCGGCGAGGCTCTCGCACAGCCAGTAGCCGAGAGGGCCGCAGTCCAGCACGGTGATGCCGCGGACCTCCGTGCCCGATCCGTCCCGGTTGGGCCACGCCGCGGTCATCCGCCAGTTGGCGTTGAGCTGCAGCAACAGATGGGTGAAGATCGTCAGCTCGGGCTCGGTCAGATCGTCCTCGGCGGCCAGCACCGCACGTAACAGCGCGGCGGTCTCCTGGACGCGGGTGGGGTCCATACGGGCGAGCGCGGCGAACCCGGCGTCCATGGCGGCGACCCTCGTGGTCACGACGGGGGCGACCGGAGGCTTGACCCCCCGGTCGCGCAGGCCGACCACCCGCGCCAGCGACCACACCAGCGCGCCGAGGTCGGTGGGCACGTACTCCGACTCCGCCTCGCCGGGCCATCCCTCGAACACGTAACAGGCATGGTGCCCGATGACCGCGCCGTGGCTGGTCGGCCCCTCACTGCCCGTGATCTCGACCTGGACCAGCACGAGCGGCTCGGCGATCACGTCGGCGAGGGTGGCCAGCTCGGGGATGACCTCGCCCATGTCGCCGAGGAGCCCCGCCGCCCACAGCTCGTCGCGGGCGCCCAGCAGGTCGGCGGTGACCGGCACCCCTTCGTACAGGCAGCCCAGCACCCCGAGGTGAGCCGGGCTCAGCCGGAAGCGGTCACGCGCGCTGTCGAAGGAGGGCATCGATCGATCTTCCTGCCTGGGCCGGGACGCACGAGCTTAGCGCGAGCGCTGGTTGGCCCACTTGCGGATGGTTTCGATGCGCTGGCGGATCTGCTCGGCGGTGGCCTGCGCGATGGCGGGGCCGCCGCAGGTGCGGCGAAGCTCGGCGTGGATGACGCCGTGCGGCTGGCCGGTGCGGTGGTTCCAGGCGCCGACGAGACCGTTGAGCTCCTTGCGCAGGGCCGCGATCTCCTCGTGCGGGCTCAGGGCGGGCTCCGGCCGGGGTTCGGCCGCCTGGCGCCGCTTGGCGGCCTGCTGCTCGGCCTGGTGCTTGCGGAGCAGGACCGCCACCTGGTCGGGCTCCAGCAGCCCGGGAAGGCCCAGGAAGTCCTCCTCCTCGGGAGAGCCGGGCGCGGCGGCCGTGCCGAACTCGCCGCCGTCGAACAGGACGCGGTCGAAGGTGGCCGACGCCTCGACCGTCTCGAACGGCAGCTCGTCGCCGAGGACGTCGGGATTATCCTTCTTCTGCTGGGCCTCCTCGACCAGGAAATCGTCGAGGCCTTCCTCGGGGAGCTTGCGGTCGAGGACGTGGTCGCGCTCGGCCTCCATCTCGCCCGCCAGCCCCATCAGGGTGGGCACGGAGGGCAGGAACACCGAGGCGGTCTCTCCCCGCTTGCGCGCCCGGACGAAGCGCCCCACGGCCTGGGCGAAGAACAGCGGCGTGGACACGCTGGTGGCGTAGACGCCCACGGCCAGCCGGGGGATGTCGACGCCCTCGGACACCATGCGGACCGCGACCAGCCAGCGTTCGTCCGAGGCGCTGAACTGCTTGATCTTGTCCGAGGCGCCGGGATCGTCGGAGAGCACGATCGTGGCGCCCTCGCCGGTGATCGCCCGCAGGTGCTTGGCGTACGCGCGGGCGGTCTCGTGGTCGGTGGCGATGACCATGGCCCCGGCGTCGGGCACGCCCCGGCGGACCTCGGCGAGCCGCCGGTCGGCCGCGCGCAGAACCTGGCGGATCCAGTCGCCCTTCGGGTCGAGCGCGGCCCGCCAGGCCTGCCCGAGCTGGTCCTTGGTGAGGGGGGTGCCGAGGGTGGCGGTGATCTCGTCGCCCGCGCGGGTGCGCCACCGCATCTCGCCGGCGTACGCCAGGAAGATCACGGGACGGACGACGCCGTCGGCCAGCGCCGGGGCGTAGCCGTAGGAGTAGTCGGAGACGCTGCGCCGCACCCCCTCGCCGTCCTCGGCGTAGGTGACGAACGGAATGGGGTTGGTGTCCGACCGGAACGGCGTGCCGGTGAGGGCCAGGCGCCTGGCGGCGGGCTCGAACGCCTCGCGCACGCCGTCGCCCCAAGACTTGGCGTCGCCCGCGTGGTGGATCTCGTCGAAGATGACGAGGGTCCGGCGGTACTCGGTGCGGGAGCGGTGGAGCGCGGGGTGCATGGACACCTGGGCGTAGGTGACCGCCACGCCCATGTAGTCGCGCGAGGTGGCGCCCTGGCTGTTCTTGAACTCCGGGTCGATGGCGATGCCCACCCGGCCGGCGGCGTCGGCCCACTGGCGCTTGAGGTGCTCGGTGGGCGTGACGATCGTCACCCGCTGGACGGTGCCCCGGGCGAGGAGCTCGCTGGCGATGCGCAGCGCGTACGTCGTCTTGCCCGCGCCCGGCGTGGCGACCGTGAGGAAGTCACGCGGCTCGCGCCGGAAGTAGAGGTCGAGCGCCTCCTGCTGCCACGCGCGGAGCTTGGGCGCGGTGCCCCACGCGGCGCGGTCGGGATACGAAGGTGACAGATGGGACGCGGCAAACGAGCTCACGCCGACCTCCTCCTCAGACGGCTCCGGCGGCCGGCCGGGCCCTCGCCCCCGTTTGTGATCTTGACGTCGCGCTCGTGTCGGTCCCTCACAGTGAAGCCACCCTAGTGGGGCCGACCGACAAACGCGCCGACGCCCGCGGAATCGCCGCCCGGTGTCCGGCTGCGCCCACGTGGTATTCTCGCGTCCGCGACCCCTGCCGCCCCGTGGGGCCGACGCCGCCCCACCCGGCCAGGCGAGCTACCTGAGCCCGTTGACCACGGCGTCGATCTCGGCCCGCCGCCCCGGGTCGTCCGGCTGGGCGAGGCCGACGACGATCACGCTCTTGTCGTCCTTGGTGAGAAGTGTCACCCGCAGGTACGACGGCCGGTTGACGACATCGGTGTACGTCGCGCGAAGCGCCCGTGAATGGCCCGTGTACGCGCCGACGCTCATCCACCGGTCGTCGACGACCTCCATGGTGTCCCCGCGCAGCAGCAGCCGCCCGTACAGGTCCGCGAGCCCGATCGCGGCCTGACGGGGCCCGAGAACGGCCACGGAGTCGGCCGCGCCGCCGGGCCTGGCCATCACCAGCGCGGTGTCCGGCAGGGCCGCGACGGAGGTGAATCCGGTGACCGGCGGGATCGCCCCGCGGGTCCACCCCTTCGGCAACGGGTAGGTGACGCCCGCCGTCGTGTCCGCCACTGCCGAGGGCGCCTCGGGTGAGCGGACGGCGCTCGTGATGACGGCGACCAGACCGGCCACCAGCGCCGTGCCCGCCACCACCGCGACGGCGAGCAGCGCCGCGCGCCTGGCCCACGCGGGCACCGCGACCCGCGACGGCGGCGCGGGCCTGCCGTACACGCGGGCCGAGGGCGGTAAGCCCTCCTCCTGTTCCGGCTCCGGCGGGGCCCATGCCGGATCGCCGTACGGCCGTCGTCCCGTGCGCTGTTCCTCCACGCCGCCTCCTCCCGGTGCTCTGAGTATCGCCACCGAGCCCGCCCCTCCGTCAACGCCGTGTTTATTGCCGAGCCTCCGGCACGGCGGTTCTGGGCGCCCTTTTAGGCGGCGTTCTTCCGCCCTCCAGAACACCGCCGCGCCCCGAACATGCCTATGGCCGCGCCCCCGGCACGGCGGTTCGGGGCGCCCCTTCAGGCCCCGAAGGGATCACGTGGCGGAGGCGCGGTAGGCGGACCACATGTCGCGCATGCGGGCCGCCTGGCCGGCGGTGAACTGGGACATGCAGCGGTCGTGGGCGTAGTCCATGAAGTTGTGGATCGGATCCTCGCCCGGGTCGGGGCAGGTGTCCTTCTGCACGGGGCAGCCCTGCGTGGGCGTCGCCTCGGGAGGGGTGTCGTCGACGGAGTCGCCGGGCGGGGAGCACCCGTTCTCGAACGTGTGCAGCAGGCCGAGCCAGTGGCCGATCTCGTGGACGGCCGTGTACCCCTTCGAGAAGTCCCGCATGGAACCCCCGGGCAGGCTGCGCCAGTCGATGACCACGCCGTCGTTGGCGGGGCGTCCGGCGTACCAGTGCGGGTAGGTCGCGTACCCGAGCACGAGCTCACCGAGCTGGGCGATGTAGAGGTTGAGGGTCTCGGGGCCGCCCCTGTGCAGACGCTGCTTCATGGCGTTCTCGCTGAGCAGCGGTTTGCGGAACCAGACCGGGTTGTCGGTGTGGGTGACGCCGCGCAACTCGAACCTGATGCCGGTGTCCACGCCGCCGAGCCGCCCGCCGTACGCGGCGTTGAGCGTCTCGACCTGCGGCCCGATCGCGGTGTCCGGGACGCCCTCGCGCCCGTCGGTGATCACGTGGACCCACAGGGGAACCGTCGTCGTCGTGGGGGGCCGCCGCCGGGGCGGGCCGGGCAGGGACCCCAGGCGGCGGCGCATGCCGGCGAGCATCCGTGCGGCGTCGGCGGCGTTCAGGGAGTACGGCTCGTCCCGCTGTGTCCCGGCCCCGGGCGCCCGGGTGCGTTCGCATGAACGCGCGGCGTCCGCCCGGGCGGGGCCGGAGGGGCCGCCCTGTGTGCCGAGGCACACGAAGGAAACCACGGACGCCAAAGACACGGCCACCGCGCGCCGCACCATGCACTCCCCCGTCGTCGCAGGTCAGAGTGCTGACGCTAGCCGCACTCCGCGCGATCACCGGGGAGCAACACTCCGTCGGAGACGCACGAGCCGAGGAGCGACCCTCCCTTGGAGACCCGCGAGCCCAGGCGCGGCACCCTCAGGAGCCGCCGGGCTCGCCGCCCTTGGGCAGGCCCTCGTAGATCTCCTTGCACTCCGGGCAGACCGGGTACTTCTTGGGATCACGGCTCGGCACCCAGACCTTGCCGCAGAGCGCCCGGATCGGAACGCCGGTCACCATGCTCTCGGTGATCTTGTTCTTGTCGGCGTAGTGCGAGAACCGCTCGTGGTCCCCCTCGTCACCATGCGAGAGGTTCGGCCGTACATCGCTCTCAGGCAGGATCTTCGTGCTCACGAACCGAGTTTATTGGGTGGTTCGGAGTCTCGCTCCGTCAACCAAGATCTGTCCGGGGCCCGGCACCCCGAACCCGCCGAGCCAAGCGAGGCCATAGGCCGTTCGGGGCGCGGCGGTGTTCTGGAGGAGGAGGGAGGAAGGGGTGAGGAACGAACCCCTTCCGAGTGACGACGGAAGAACGCCGCCTACGGGGCGCCCCGGACCGCCGTGCCGAAGGCGCGGCCATAGGCACGGTTCGGGGCGCCTGAGGGGGCGCCCCGAACGCGCCATGCAGGAGGCGCGGCCTTAGGCACAACTCAGCCCACGTGGACGGGCGCGTCCTCGACCTTGCGGCCGGCACGGACGAAGAGGGCCAGGGCGGCGGCGAGCACGGCCACGACCACGGAAACGCCGAAACCGAAGTGCATGCCGTCGAGGAAGGACAGATGGGCGGCCTGGGTCAGGGCGTCCGCGATCGGCTTGGGGCTGCCGGGGGGCACGGGGGCGACGCCGAGGGCGACCGCGCTGCTCATCGCGTCGACCTGCGCCGCGGTGGCGGGGATCTTCACGGCGGAGAGGTGGCCGGGCAGGACCTCCGCGACCTTGGCGGTGATGAGCGCGCCGAGGACGGCCGTGCCGAGCGAGCCGCCGACCTGCATGGCCGACTGCTGCATGCCTCCGGCGACGCCGCTGAGCGACTCCGGCGAGTTGCCGACGATGACCTCGGTGGCGCCGACCATGACGGGCGACAGGCCGAAGGCGAGGAGCGCGAACGGGATCGCGGTGTCGATGTAGCCGGCCTCCAGACCGAGACGGGAGAGCAGGAACATCGAGACGGCGGTGATCAGCATGCCGACGGCGATGGGGATCTTCGGCCCGAACTTGCTCAGCAGGACGCCGGCCAGCGGTGAGGCGACCATCATGCCGGCGCTCATCGGGAGCATGCGCATGCCCGACTCCAGCGGGGACAGGCCGTGCACGCCCTGGAAGTAGAACGTGAGGAAGAACATCGCGCCGAACATCGAGAACGCCATGAGCACCATCAGGGCCGTGCCGATGGAAACCGACGCGTTGCTGAACAGGCCGAGGGGCAGCAGCGGCTCGCTCGCGCGGGTCTGCCAGAAGACGAACAGCGCCCCCAGCACGATCGCCCCGGCGAGGAACCCGAGCGTCTTGGGGTCGCCCCACCCGTAGCCCGGTGCCTTGATGATGGCCCACACCAGGCAGAACATGGCGCCGGACAGCAGCACCACGCCCAGCCAGTCGATCTTGGACAGGGACCCGGCCCTGTTCTCCTTGATCACCCAGAAGGCGACGATCAGCGCGACGACGCCGACCGGCACGTTGATGAAGAAGACCGACTGCCAGCTCACGTTCTCGACGAGCAGGCCGCCGACGATGGGGCCCGCCGCGCTGGACATGCCGATCGTGGCTCCCCAGATGCCGATCGCCATGCCGAGCTTCTCGGCCGGGAACGCCGCGCGCAGCAGCGCGAGCGCGGCCGGCTGGAGCAGCGCGCCGAACAGGCCCTGGAGGACGCGCAGCGCGATGAGCATGCCGATGGAGGAGCTGAGGCCGATGGCCAGCGAGGCGAGGGCGAAGCCGGCGATGCCCACGAGGAAGACGGACTTGTGCCCGAACAGGTCGCCGAGCTTGCCCGCCGTGATGAGGAAGACGGCGAGGGCGAGCAGGTATCCGCTGGTGATCCACTGGAGGTCCGAGAGCGACGCTCCCAGCTCCTTGCCGATCACCGGGTTGGCGATGGAGACGACGGTGCCGTCGAGCATCACCATGATCACGCCGAGCGCGACCGCCAGCAACGTCAGCCACGGATGGCCGTGGCCGCGACGGGCCGGCGCGTCGGGGCGCGCGGCCAGCGCTTGAGCCATGAAGATGTCCCCCTGATTCGACTAGTAGTCAACGACCGGTAATTTATGTCAGTCGATGACAGATGACAAACGCTTTTATGCGACAGATGATGACTTATGGCAGTATATGAAGTAAATATTTCGAGGAGGCATCTGGGGTGGGTCTAAGGGAGCGCAAGAAGCATCGGACCCGGCTCGCGTTGTGCGATGCCGCCTTCGAGCTATTCCTCGAACAAGGGTTCGAGTCTACCACCGTCGATCAGATCGCCGCGGCGGTGGACGTCTCGCCGCGCACCTTCTTCCGCTACTTCGGCAGCAAGGAGGACCTGGCGCTCGACTACACGGTCGAGTACGACGAGCTGATCACCACGGCACTCGCCGCGCGCCCCGAGGACGAACCGCCGTTCCAGGCCCTGACCAACGCCTACCGCACGTTCATCCACGCGCTGGAGGCCGGCGCGGCCGAGGACCCCGCCCGGTTCGTCCGGCAGCGGCGCGTGATCGAGGGCAACCCGCACCTGATGGCCGCGAGCTTCGCCCGCATGGCCGAGACCGAGAAGAAGCTCACCGCCGAGATCGCCCGGCGCCAGGGCACCGACCCCGAGATCGACCAGCGCCCGCGGCTGCTGGTGGCGTTCATCACGGCGGCGATCCGCGTCGGCTCCGAGTGCCCCGTCGAGGCCACCACTTCACTGGCCGAGCTGCTCGGCAAGATGGAGAGCGTCCTGTCGCTCGTCGAGCAGGCGCTGGACCCCGGCTGGTGTCAGTTCAGCTTGGGGTCGTCCGGGCAGGTCGCCACGAAGGCCAACTCCCCGGGCTGACGCCGCAGCACCGCCCGCCACAGGTCGGCCGGACGCGAGTCGAACGTGTCGCCCGGCTCCGCCTCCACGACGTACCAGGACCCCTCGCGGATCTCGGCCTCGAGTTGGCCCGCCGTCCATCCGGCGTACCCGGCGAAGATGCGCATCTGGGTTATCTCACCCGCGAGGATCTCGGGAGGGGCGTCCAGGTCCACCGTGCCGAGCTTGGACACCGCCGAGACCCCGGCGTGGAGCCTGCGCCACCCGAGCGGCTCCTGGCCGCTCGGCACCGAGGCCAGCGCGAGCGCGCTGTCGGTCTGCACCGGCCCGCCCTCGAACAGCACCGGCGGTCCGCTGACCAGCGGGTCCCAGGACGGGAGCACCTGGTTCACCGTGACCTCGCTCGGCCGGTTGAGCATCACGCCGAGGGTCCCGCCGTCCTCGTCGTGTTCGAGGACCAGCACGACGCCGCGCCGGAAGTTCGGGTCGTCCAGCAGTGGCGTCGCCACCAGCAGCCCGCCGACGTAGATCGCCTCCGCCATGCATCCATCATGACGCGTGATGCCCCTAATGCGCGCCTACCCCCAGCCACTCGGCCACACGGGCGCGGACATGTTACTTTGGGTGCGCGAGCGGGCACTCTCCGTGTCAGATCCTGGTGATGGAGGAGCCTGTTTCGCGCAAACCGCCCCAACCAGACGGCAGTGGCCGAGAGGGAGAGCCCACATGAACCGCCTCATACTCGTGGCGCTCATGGCGGTGGGCGTGGCCGTGGGCGTCCCCGCCGCGCGCACCTCCCATGCCGCCGGCATCGGCGACGAGGGCGGGAGACGCGACCCGCGCGACGGCCGGGTCGACGTCAACGTCTCCCGGGTCGAGTGCCCCTCCAGCAAGGCGAACGTCGTGATGACCGCGCCGCGCGACCACGGCACCGTCGAATACTCCGTCTACCGCGGCGACACGCTCGTGCGCAACGGCCTGCTCTGGCCGGGCGTCCAGCGCACCATCCCCGTCTACGTCGAGCCGCGCTCCACCGAGCGCATCGGGGTCACCCTCGCCGGGCAGGGCACCACGCGCTACCAGGTCTGGTCCCGCTGCGAGACTCAAGAGGAGTCGTACGGCGAGTACCGCGAGTCGGTCTACAGCGAGAGCGAAGAGAGCTCCGACGACGCGCGAGGCGGCGGGCGCGCCGAGAGCGTGCGCTCCCACCGCTACAACCCGCTGATCCGCCAGCCGTACGGCCGCCTGCCGTACACCGGGCCGCCCGCCGACTTCTGGGGCAAGGTGGCCACGGCCACCGGCCTGATCGTCTTCGGCGGAATGCTGTGGTGGGTGGCCCTGGTGTGGCCGCGCCGCGTCCCCGCGGAGCCGCTCATACGGCCCCGCCCGATGTACGCCTCCCGCCGGTCCACGCCTCGATGAGACGGTCAACGCCTCGGCGAGGCGGGTCTACGCCTCGGTGAAGCCGCGGGCCTTGCCGCCCGCCGACTCCCGGACAGCCGCCGCCACGGTGGTCGCCACGTCCGGGTTGAAGACGCTGGGGATGATGTAGTTCGGCCCGAGCTCCTCCACCGACACGACGTTGGCCAGGGCGTTGGCGGCGGCGAGCAGCATGGCCTCGGTCACCGTGCGCGACTGCGCGTCCAGCAGTCCGCGGAAGACGCCCGGGAAGGCCAGCACGTTGTTGATCTGGTTGGGGTAGTCGGAGCGGCCCGTCGCGACCACGGCGGCGTGCTCGCGCGCGTCGTCGGGCGAGACCTCGGGCTCGGGGTTGGCCAGCGCGAACACCACGGCCTTGTCGGCCATGGTGGCGATGTCGTCGCCGTTCAGGATGCCGGGGGCCGAGACGCCGATGAAGACGTCCGCGCCCTTCACCGCGCCCCGCAGGTCGCCGCCGTACCCGTCGGCGTTGGTGTTCTCGGCGATCCAGCGCAGCGACGCGTCCAGGTCGTCGCGGCCGAGGTGGACCGCGCCGACGTAGTCGCAGACGACGACGTTGCGCGCCCCGGCGGCGAGCAGCAGGCGCAGCACGGCGGTGCCCGCGGCCCCGGCGCCCGCCATGGCGATGCGCACCTCCGGCAGGGACTTGCCGACGACGCGCAGCGCGTTGGTCAGGGCGGCCAGCACGCAGATGGCGGTGCCGTGCTGGTCGTCGTGGAAGACCGGGATGTCCAGCAGCTCGCGCAGCCGGCGCTCGATCTCGAAGCAGCGCGGCGCCGAGATGTCCTCCAGGTTGATGCCGCCGAACCCGGGGGCGATGGCCCGGACGATCTCGACGATCGTGTCGACGTCCTGGGTGTCCAGGCAGATGGGCCAGGCGTCGATGCCCGCGAAGCGCTTGAACAGCGCGGCCTTGCCCTCCATGACCGGCAGCGCCGCCGCGGGGCCGATGTTGCCGAGGCCGAGCACCGCCGAGCCGTCGGTGACCACGGCGACGGTGTTGCGTTTGATGGTCAGCCGGCGGGCGTCCTCGGGGTTGCGGGCGATGGCCAGCGACACCCGCGCGACGCCGGGCGTGTAGGCCATCGACAGCTCGTCACGGTTGCGCAGCGGCACCTTGGACTGCATCTCGATCTTGCCGCCGAGGTGCATCAGGAACGTGCGGTCGCTGACCTTGTGCAGGACGACGCCCTCGACCGCGTCGAGGCTGTCGACGATGGCCTGCGCGTGGTCGGTGTCCTTGGCGGCGCAGGTGACGTCGATGCGAAGCTTCTCGTGACCGGCGTTGGTCACGTCGAGGGCGGTGACCACACCGCCCGCGTTCTCCACTGCGTGAGTGAGCTGGCTGACGGCCTTGCCGCCCGCCGGAACCTCGAGTCGGACGGTGATCGAGTAAGAGACGCTCGGCACGGTGGCCACGGGTATCCGCTCCTTTGCGGTACTGCTGATCCGCGTGCTCGGGTGCCCGGTGTCGCGCATCCGGCTCGCCTGTTCCCCTGGGAGACCTGCATCCGGGGGTATCCATCGTGCCAGACGCGGCCGGGCGCTTCCGCCTCTCGCGGGACGTGGCCCGAGCCCTAGGGGTGGTGACCCGGGGCCCCGGCCGCCCGCGAGCGACGCCCTCCAGAGGAGAAGGGCGCCGCGCGGGAGCGGCGGCGCCTCAGTAGAGGGCGTTGGCGAGGGCCCGGCGCGCCTTGGCGACCGAGGGGTCGTCCGCGGGCAGGGCGTCGAACAGGCCGAGCAGGTGGCGGCGGGCGCGGTCGCGGTCGTCGCCGGAGGTGCGGCGGACGAGCTGGACGAGCCGCTCGAACGCCTCGTCCACCTTGCCGCCGAGGATCTCGACGTCGGCGGCCTGGGTGTGGGCCTCGACGTCGGCGGGGTTCCCGGCGGCGCGGGTCAGGACGGCCGCGGGGTCGAGGCCCTGGGTGCGACGCACGAGGCCGACGCCCGCGAGGCCGATCTTGGCGTCGGGGTCGGCCGGGGACCGCGCGAGCAGCCGCTCGTAGGCCGCCGCGGCTGCGTCGAGATCGCCCTGCTCGATGGCATTCTCGGCGGCCAGCAGGTCGGGGTCGGCTGCGAACTGCGGCGCCTCCTGGCCCTCCGGCGCCTCGCCGGGCGGCGGCAGGTACTGCGCGAGGGCGGTCATGAGCTGGTCGAGCCACTGGCGCACCTGCGCCTCGGGAAGCGCGCCCTGGAAGCCCGTGACGGCCTGCCCCTGGAAGACGGCGAGGACGGTCGGGATGCTCTGCACCTGGAGGGCGCCGCTGATCTGGGGGCTCTTGTCGACGTCGACCTTGGCGAGCACCCACCGGCCCCCCGCCTCGGCGGCGAGCTTCTCGAGGATCGGGCTGAGCTGCTTGCAGGGCTCACACCAGGTGGCCCAGAGGTCGAGGACGACCGGCGTGCGCATGGAGCGCTCGATCACGTCTGTGGCGAAGGTCTCATCGGTGACGTCGATGACGGCCGCGCCGACGGGAGGCTGGGCGGGACCTCCGCCCGCCGCGGCCTGCGCCGCCGCCGCCTCACGGCGGGCCTGGGCTTCCAGTGCCTGCTTGCGGGCACCGAGGTCCACGGCCCCCTGCAGCGAGGCCGGTCGAGTGAAGTCCGCTGGGCTCATAGTCCAATCCTGCCGTATCCCGCGTGTGCTCAGGGTCGCCACGGGGGCGGCGGGGCCGCGCCGGAGGGACGACCGCGCGCCGGGGGACGGCTGGGGACGGCGGGAGGACAGCCACCGAATGTCACGCCTTTGTCGCAGAAATCTCTCGGAACTGTCGTGTGGCGCGAATATCACCAACGATGGGCACGGCATGAATTCAGCTCACGTGGAGGTGGGTGTGAAACGCGTCATCGTCGTCTCCGCCGCTGCCGCCGTGATCGCCGCGACAGTGGCGGTCCCGGCGCAGGCCGTCCCAACGACGGCCGAGCCCGCGGCAACGACCCAGTACGTCGTTCTTTACAAAGACGGCGCCACTGCGGCGGACGCCCAGAAGGCGATAGAGGCCGCGGGTGGCACCGTCGTCAAGGTGAACAAGGCCGTGGGCCTGGCCACCGTGACGACGGCGAACCCGGGCTTCGCCTCGGCGCTCACCGGTAACGGCGCCATCGAGGGCGTCGCCCACGACCGTGTCATCGGCAGCGTCCCGAAGACCGCCAGGCTGGCGGCGAACACCCAGGCGGCCATCCAGTCCCAGGCGGTCGAGAAGGCCGGCCGGGGCGATGGCGGCCCGCTCAAGTTCGGGCGCTCGGTCAAGGCCGAGCCGCTGTCGGATCTGCAGTGGGACATGAAGCAGATCCACGCCGAGGAGGCGCACAAGTACGAGCAGGGCGACCCGAAGGTCCTGGTCGGTGTGATCGACACCGGGATCGACGGCTCGCACCCCGACATCGCGCCCAACTTCAACCGGGCGCTCAGCCGCAACTTCACGGTCGACATCCCCTACGACGCCAACGGCGACGTGGTCGACGGCCCCTGTGAGGACGAGCCGGACCAGTCCTGCAACGACCCGAACGACGTGGACGAGAACGGCCACGGGACGCACGTCGCGTCCTCGATCGCCTCCCCGATCAACAATCTCGGCGTCTCCGGTGTGGCACCCAAGGTCACGCTGGTGAACCTGCGGGCCGGCCAGGACTCGGGCTACTTCTTCCTCCAGCCCAGCGTGGACGCGCTGACCTACGCCGGCGACATCGGCGTCGACGTGGTCAACATGAGCTACTACATCGACCCGTGGCTGTTCAACTGCGTCGACAACCCGGCGGACTCCCCTGCCGACCGCGCCGAGCAGGCGACCATCATCAAGGCGACCCAGCGCGCGCTGGACTACGCCCACCGGCACGGCGTCACGCTGGTCGCCGCCGCGGGCAACCAGGCGATCGACTACACCAAGACCAACACCGACGCCTCGAGCCCCGACTTCGCCGGCGTGCCCGGCCAGGCGCCGTACTCGCGCACGATCCCGTCGAGCTGCTCCTCGATGCCGACCGAGGGCGAGCACGTGATCTCGGTCTCCTCGACCGGAATCAGCAAGCGCAAGTCGTACTACTCCAGCTACGGCAACGGATTCGTCGACGTGGCCTCACCCGGCGGTGACGTCTACGACACGCCGGGCAACACGCGGGACGTCACCAAGGCGACGCTGTCGGCCTATCCGAAGTCTCTCGCCCTCGCCAACGGTGAGATCGACGAGAACGGCGACCCGACGGTGAACTACGTGGTGAAGGACTGCAACAGCGGCACCTGCGCTTACTACCAGTACCTGCAGGGCACCTCCATGGCCTCGCCGCGCGCGACCGGGGTCGCGGCGCTGATCGTCAGCAAGTACGGGTACCGCGACTGGCGCAACGGCGGCAAGACCCTGGCTCCGGACGTGGTGGAGGCGATCCTGAAGGGCACGGCCACCAAGACGGCCTGCCCGAACCCGCCCGCCTTCACCTACACCCGCATCCTGCCGAGCGGGCAGACGGTGACCGCCACGCACACCTGTGAGGGCACCCAGGCGTCCAACGGCTTCTACGGCAGGGGCATCGTCGACGCCCTGCGCGCCGTCGGACACTAGCCGGGCCGACTGACCAGGCCGACTGACCGGGCCCGCGCACAGCGGTAACGACCGGGCCGGACGACCGGGGCTCATCGCCTCCGGTGGTCCGGCCCGGACTCGTCTCCGGGTGGCTCGAAGTCGCCCGCCGCCACCCTGATCGTGCGCAGCATGCCGAACATCTCGGCCAGGTCGGACTCGCCGTACATCGTCATGCAGAAGTCGGCCGCCATCAGGTCGGCGGTCGCCCGGGTGACGAGCTCGCGCCCCTTCTCGGTGATCTCGGCGAGCACCCCGCGCCCGTCCCTGGGGTTGCGCATGCGGCGGACGAGCCCGGCGCGCTCCAGGCGGTCGACGGTGTTGGTCACGCTCGTCGGGTGCACCATCAGGCGCTCGCCGATGCGCGACAGGGGCAGCGCGCCCGTGCGGCTGAACGTGAGCAGCACGAGCGCCTCGTAGCGGGCGAACGTCAAGTCGTGCGGTCTGAGCAGCGTGTCCAGTTGCCTCAGCAGGATCTGGTGCGCTCTCATGATCGATGTTACGGCCGCCATGGCGGATGACGGCCCGAAATGGACGCGCCAGGACTCGGCGGCGCGTTCGATGGGGTCGAATGGCAGATTGAGCGGCTTCGGTACACCGATGGACACAACGCTACGCTAGCGCCTGCGTGGACCACTGACACTGGGTGACTGAGTTCATGGGTTACCCAAGAACCGGGACGCCAAACATCACGCTCCGTTATGGTGTGCATGTCAAGAGGTGAGACGCGGCAAAGCCCGGTCCAAAACGGGGAAAACCGCGTCGGCGACGCGAGGCACGGTAAGACGAGCCCGTGGACGTCCGGCGTGGCGGGGACCGACCGGGCGAAAGGTGCCAAGGGGCCGGCACCGGCGCACGCGTCGCTCATCCAGGCACGGGGGGTGCTTGTATGAACAACATGAGCGCACGGGCAGCGCGGCCGGTCGTCCGGTCCGCGCGAGGCCGTGCTTGAGCAGAGGGGCGTTTCACGCGAAGAGTTGAAGCACAGCGCGCTTGCGGCGGTAGGGATACTGCTCGCGCTGGGCCTGCTCGCGGCGTGGAGCGTCCTCGTACCCGGAATATCCGCGTGGGAGAACATCGTCGTCGCGGTCATCGGCTCGCTGCGGCTGACGGGACCGGTCGCGGCGGCCTTCGCGGCCTGGATCGCCGTGCGCAGGCGCCGGGCGGCGCCGCGCCGCGTGCCGGGCGCCTGGCAGGTGCTCAGAGCGCCGCTGGCGATCCTGGGCGTCGTGGTGGGGTCCTTCGGGGCCACCGTCACGCTGCTGGCGATGAAGGCCGTCCTGACCGAGCAGGCGGGCCATCTGGCGCCCACGGGCCTGGCGGTGGGCGCCGCCGGGCTCGCGCTGTACACGGTGACCGGATGGGTCGCCGGGTGGGCGCTGCCTTGGCCGGTCACCCCGCCGCTGGCCGGGGTGGGTGCGTACGGCCTGCTGACGGCGCTGCCGCAGGGGTCGTCCTGGGGCGCCAGGCTCGCGCCCGCACTGTCCGAGCCGTACGACCCGTTCGAGGGGTTGAGCCCCGGGGCCTTCGCCAACCAGACGCTCTGGCTGGTCGGGCTCACCGTCGCCCTGCTGCTGGCGTGGGCCGCCGCCGTGACCGGGCGCGCGCTGACGCTGGCCGGCGCGATGCTGGCCGTGCTGGCGGCGGGCACGGGCATGGCGCGACTGCTGGGCGAGCCGCAGGCCGTGGCCGCGAGCGAGCCGATGGTCTACACCTGTCAGGAATGGCCCATCACCGTCTGCGTCCATCCCGGGATGGCCGGCGGTCTGACCGAGCTGGGCGCGGCGTTCACGACCGTGGCCGCCCGCCTGACGGGCACGCCGGGGGCGTTCTCGCGGGTCGAGCAGCGCTCCCGCGCGGACACCGCCCCGCCGGGGCCGGGCGTGGTGCCCGTCTACGTCGACGACCTGACCCCGGGGTTCGCCGCGCGGGCGGCGGCCGAGTTCGTCGAGCGGCTGGTACGTCCGTGCGGCACCGCCCGCGCCGCCGGGTACCGCGCGATCGTGACGGCCTGGCTACGCGCGGAGCCGCTGCCGAGCGGACCGCTGCCGGGTCACCAGGCGGCGGCCACGTGGTTCTCCGGCCTGGCCGAGAGCCAGCGCCGCGACTGGCTGCGCATGTTCTACACCGACTTCGCCACGTGCGGGCTGAAGGCGTCCCATTTCGGTGGAGGCGGGGCGGGGCAGATCGCCGTCCACCACGTGGCGCCCGGGGCCGGGACGGCTTCCCGGCCGCGTGCGCGGGTCGTGCCGGGCTATCCGGGCCAGTCGCCCGTGCCCGGTTCGCCGTACCCGACGATGCCCGCCCCGGCCTCCCCGCAGCCGGCGGCCTTCCCCAAGTGAGAGGCCGCCGGCGTGGCGGGGGCCGCGCTCCCGAGGAGCGGCCGCACATGATGTGAGAAAGGCCTCATCTCGGGAAGGAGACGGGTCGTGAACCGCCCGATGCCGACCCCCCAGACGGCGCCGCCGGCCGAGCCGGTCGAGCGCCGCCGCCGGCGTGGCTGGCGCCTCCTCGCCGGCGTGCTCGTGGTGCTGGTGCTCCTGGTCGTGGGAGCCCGGCTCACCTGGTCGTACCTCAACCCGTTCGGCGAGACGACCGTCGACCGCAGCCAGCCGGTCCTGCTCCAGTCGATCCAGAACATGAGCCGGTTCCAGGCCGCCAGCGGCGACTTCCAGGTCATCGTCGACCTGGAGAAGGACGCCGCGTTCCTTCCCGACGCCATCAAGGGCTCGCGCACGCTGTTCGTCGGCGCGGGCAGCGTGGACGCCTACGTCGACTTCTCGGGCCTGCCCAAGGACGCGATCACCGTCTCCCCCGACCGCACCGAGGTCACCGTGCGGCTGCCGCGCGCGCAGTTGGAGAAGACGAACCTGAACAACGAGAGGTCCTACGTCTACGCCCAGCAGCGCGGGCTGCTCGACCGCGTCCAGGAGCTGCTGTCCAGCTCCCCGCAGAACCAGCAGGAGCTGTACGTCCTGGCCGAACGCAAGATCGCCGAGGCCGCCCAGGCCAGTGACCTGCGCGCCCGCGCCGACCAGAACACCAAGCTGATGCTCGAGGGCATGCTCAAGTCCCTCGGCTTCACCAAGGTGACGGTGAAGTACGCCGACGAGCCCTGAGCCGCCGGGGGATTCCGAAGGATCCCCCGTTCGGGGAGCGCTTTCTCCTGCCGGATGTTTCCGGAGGTCCAGGCAGATGTCAGGTTTTCAGCGAAATCCGACTACTGGCATGATTTGGGTTGAGATGAGATGGGATGCCGCTATTCATCGTGAGCTGCACCTTTGCCGCCCTGGTGGGATAGGGATGGGACGCCCGTGAAATGCCCGCCGGGTCCGGTGACGGCTCCACCCCCGAAATGCGAGGGCTTCATGGCGCGACGAGGCGAAGCCGAACAGTTCGCCGCCTTGCTTCGAATGCTCAAGGACCGGGCCGAGATCACGACCTCGGCCCCGTGAAAGCCTGCGTCAAACACGACGGGGACATGGAGGCGGTCCGGCGCGCCTGCTCGGGCGCGTTCTCGCCGCACGCGGCCATCGCCTACGTGAACGTCGACATCTGCCGGGACGACCTTCTCGTGGAGATCGAGGGAATCGTGCCGCCGGAGCGTTTCCCCCGCGCATGAACCCCGGCTGAACCCGCCTGTGCCCTGCCGCGGGCCCAGGCCACGGCCCCGGGCGGGCGTCCGCACCCGCCCGGGAAACGTGAGAAACCGTGAGATGTGCCGGTCCGGGTTTCAGGAGCCCGGGACGGTGATGATCAGCGCGTCGCCCTGGCCTCCGCCGCCGCACAGCCCGGCCGCGCCGGTGCCCCCGCCCCTGCGCCGCAGCTCGTGGGCCAGGGTCAGGACGATGCGCGCCCCAGAGGCGCCGATGGGGTGGCCGAGGGCGATGCCGCCGCCGTTGACATTGATCTTGTCCTCCGGCAGGCCGAGCTCCTTGGTGGACTGGAGCACGACCGCCGCGAACGCCTCGTTGATCTCGACCAGGTCGAGGTCGTCGGCGGTGAGGCCCTGCTTGCCGAGAGCGTGGTGGATGGCGTTGGCGGGCTGCGACTGCAGCGAGTTGTCCGGCCCGGCGACGTTGCCGTGCGCGCCGATCTCGGCGAGCCAGGGCAGCCCGAGCTCCTCGGCCTTGGCCTTGGACATGACCACGACGGCGCAGGCCCCGTCGGAGATCTGGGACGCCGACCCGGCCGTGATGGTGCCGTCCTTGGCGAAGGCCGGGCGCAGCTTGGCGAGCGTCTCGACGGTGGTGTCGCCGCGCACGCCCTCGTCGGTGGTGAAGACGATCGGGTCGCCCTTGCGCTGGGGCAGGGTGACCGGGACGATCTCGTCGTCGAACCGGCCGTCCTTGATCGCGGCGGCGGCGAGCTGGTGGGACCTGGCCGAGAAGGCGTCCTGCTCCTCGCGTCCGAGGCCGAGCCGGGTGTTGTGCCGCTCGGTGGACTCGCCCATCGAGACGTGGTCGAACACGTCCGTGAGCCCGTCGAGGGCCATGGCGTCGACGACCTCGGAGCCGCCGAACTTGACGCCCTTGCGCAGGCCCGGCAGCAGGTGGGGGGCGTTGGTCATCGACTCCATTCCGCCCGCGACCACGATGTCGAACTCGCCGGCGCGGATGAGCTGGTCGGCCAGGGCGATCGCGTCGAGCCCGGACAGGCAGACCTTGTTGATGGTCAGCGACGGCACGCTCATCGGCACGCCTGCCTTCACTGCGGCCTGGCGGGACGGGATCTGCCCCGCGCCGGCCTGGATGACCTGGCCCATGATCACGTACTGCACCTGATCGGGCGCGACGCCGGCGCGTTCCAGCGCCGCCTTGATCACGATGCCGCCCAGGTCGGCGGCGGACAGACCGGACAGCGCGCCGAGCAGCCGTCCGATGGGAGTGCGGGCCCCTGCCACGATGACGGATCGCGACATGCCAGGCGGGATGGTGGAAGAACCGGACACCAGGGCCTCCATGATGGGGTCGTAGGCGACTTTGCCACCATACCCAGGGCGCGCCGGACGGTTTACGCGAGGTCTCGGCGACGGGACCGCGCTCAGGACGCCCGGCCCGCGCAGGCCGACACGCAGGGAGGACACGCAATGCTGCTGAGAATCGACCATGTGGGCATCGCCTGCGAGAATCTCGACGAGAAGATCGCGTTCTACCGGGCGGCCTTCGACGTGAAGGTCGTCAGCCGCGAGATCAACGAGGAGCAGGGGGTGGAGGAAGCCATGCTGCACGTGGCCGACGGCGAGGGGGGCGGCTCCTACATCCAGCTCCTCCGGCCTCTGGGCCCAGACACGCCGGTGGGGAAGTTCCTCGCGCGGCGGGGCGAGGGTGTTCACCACATCGCGTACGGGGTGTCCGACATCGTCGCGGCGATGGAGCACATCGGCGGCGAGGGCGTGCGTTTGCTGGACAAGACCCCTCGGCACGGAGCAATGGGCACGTCAATCGCGTTTCTTCATCCAAAAGACGTGGGAGGAGTCTTGACAGAGCTGGTCGAGTCCCCTCCCCGGCCCTCCTAGCAGACGAAACTTAACAATGGCTTATTCGTAACAAGTCGCGCAGAAAGTCGGACGGGACCTCCAATTCGGCAACACCGGAGTACGCTGGCCTACCACCGGACGTGGATCCCGACCATGGACGGGCGAGCCGAGCACAAGCACCGGAGGGCACGCGAGAGCGGGCCCTCCGGCATGTGCGCAGCGCGCGCGACCATGGGCGCGGGTTCCCGCCTCGGATGTCCGCCCCCCCGTCCGGCCCGTGTAGCCGTCTCGACAACCCAGGATCGAGCCTCATGCAGTCCGACATCGACGCCCAGCTGAACAATTTCTTCGAAGACGCCCCCACGCGGGAATTCGACGTGGTTCTCCGTGGTTACGACCGGCACCAGGTGCACGACCACCTCAAGCAACTCGACACCGAGTTGCGACAGGCGCGCGAGCAACTCGGCGCGTCGCAGCGCGAGCTGTCCGATTCCCAGCGCCAGCTCCAGGAGCAGGAGCGCCCGACTTATTCCGGTCTCGGCGCCCGCATCGAGCAGCTGCTGCGGCTGGCGGAGGAGCAGGCGACCGAGCTGGTCCAGGCGGCCAGGTCCGAGGCCAACGAGATCAAGGCCGCGGCCAAGGTCGACGCCGCCGACACGCGCGCCGCCGCCGAGAACGAGGCGGCCGAGAAGCGCGCCCTCGCCACCCGCGAGGCCGACGAGATGCGCACGACTGCCGAGCGCGAGGCCGAGGAGATCCGCTCGACCGCCAAGCGCGAGGCCGACGAGCTGACCTCCACCACCGAGCGCGAGGTCTCCAAGCTCCGCGCCACCGCCGACCACGAGGTCGCCGAGAAGCGCGCCGACGCCGAGCGCGAGATCGCCAAGCTGCGCACCACCACCGAGCGCGAGGTCGCGCAGCTGCGCGCGTCCACCAAGCGCGAGCGCGACGAGGTGCTCACCACCGCCAAGCGTCAGGCCGACGAGATGCGGGCCCAGGCCCAGCGCGTCCTGGAGGAGTCCGAGGCCAAGCGCGCCCAGGACGAGGCCGAGTTCGAGATCCAGCTCGCCGCCCGCCGCGAGGAGGCCGAGCGCCAGGAGTCCGAGCGTCACGCCACCGCCCAGGCCGCCACGCAGAAGCTGGTCGCCGAGGCCGAGCAGCGCGCCGCGACGGCCGAGCAGCGGGCCACCAAGGCCACCCAGCAGGCCGAGCAGACCCGCCGCGAGGCGGACACGCACGCCAAGCAGCTCCTGGCGAACGCCCGCAAGAACGCCGACCAGCTCGTGGCGGAGGCCAAGTCCAGCGCCGAGTCGATCGTCTCGGACGCCAAGTCCGAGGCCGAGCGCAACCGTACCGTCGCCCAGCGCCAGGTGGACGAACTGACCCGCCAGCGCGACAGCATCACGAGCCACCTCGCTCAGCTGCGCCAGCTGCTCGGCGGCGCGGCACTGCCGGGCATGGACGAGGCCCCGGCGGTGGCCGCCGCCCCCGCCAAGCCCGCCCTGGCGCCGACGCCGATGGCGAGCGAGAAGCCGAGCCCCGCGCCGGCTCCGCAGCGCGCCTCGGCTCCCGCCGACGACGAATCCGAGTGGTGGCAGGAGTAAGCCCCAGCGGTAATCACAAATGGGGCGTTAGGACGGCTACCGGGAGAGCCTGGCGATCATGTTGGTCGCTAGGCTCTCCTGTTGTCCGCGTCCTGTGATGTCGAGGAGCACTCGTGCCCGATACCACCCCGGATGCCACACAGCGTCCGGACCTGCCCAGATCCGCCGCGCACGGCGGGCTGGGCGCCGCCGAGGTGACTGACGTCCTGCCCGCGGCGGGCATCCCCCGTCCGGCGCCCTCCGGCGAAGACGCGCCATCGCGGAGCGGCGCGGGCACGGCGGCGCCGGCCAAGGACGCGGCGGACGGCGGCGCGCCCTACGGCGAGCCGGGCAAGCCCTTCGCCCGCGGCCCGTTCCTGTGGGGATTCACGGCAGCGCTCGGCGTGCTGACGGCGTGGGGCCTGGCCCAGGCCCTGATCAGCTCGCGCAGCGTGATCGTGCTGATCGTCGTGGCGGCGTTCCTGGCCGTGGGGCTCAACCCCGTGGTCGAGGGGCTCCAGCGGTGGGGACTCGGCCGGCGCTGGGCGATCTCGATCGTCTTCCTCGGCGTGATCGTCATGTTCGGGCTGTTCGGGCTGGCGATCGTCCCGCCGGTCAGCGAGCAGACCAGCGACTTCATCAGCGCGGTGCCCGGCTATGTGCAGGAGCTGCTGGCCAACCCGACGATCAAGCAACTCGACGCTGACTACGAGATCCTCGCCAAGGTGCAGGACTACATCACCAACGGCGGCCTCGGGGCGGCCGTGGCCGGGGGCATCGTCGGCGCGGGCGCGGTGGTGCTCGACGCGTTCTTCTCCGGGTTCACGCTGCTGGTGCTGACACTCTACTTCCTCGCCTCGCTGCCCTCGATCAAGGACTACCTGCTGCGGCTGGTGCCCGCGACCCGCCGGACGCGCACCGCGGCGATGGGCGACGAGATCCTGACGGGCATCGGCGGCTACGTCGCCGGCAACGTGCTCATCTCGGTGATCGCGGGCGCCCTGTCATGGCTCTTCCTGTCCATCGCGGGGGCGCGGTACGCGCTGGCGCTTGCGCTCGTGGTCGCGGTGACCGACCTGATCCCGCTGGTGGGAGCCACGGTGGGCGCGGTGCTGGTGAGCGCGGTCGGCTTCCTGCAGTCCATGACGCTCGGCTTCGCCTGCGCGATCTTCTTCATCGTCTACCAGCAGATCGAGAACTACGTGATCTACCCGCGCGTGATGCGCCGTTCGGTGGACGTCGCGCCCGCGGTGACGGTGATCGCCGCGTTGTTCGGCGGCGCGCTGCTCGGCGTGGTCGGGGCGCTGCTGGCGATCCCCGTGGCGGCCGCGGTGGCGCTGATCGTCCGGGAGGTCGTCCTGCCCCGCCAGGCCCGGGTGTGACCCCGGGCACGGGTCCCCGGATGGCTCGGGCGGCACGAACGCCTCGAAGGTCGCTCAGGTCGCGGTGAAGCCGCCGATGAACAGCACCTGTCCGGTCATGTAGGCCGAGTGTTCCTCGCCGGCGACGCCGCGCGGGCGGGAACTCACACTTCGGTGGGCAGCGGATAAGCGGCGGGGTTCACCCGCCTGACGATCTCGTTCAGCACGACGCGGACGTACGGCTCGCCGACCCACAGGTGCTTGGCTCCGTCCACACCGACCACCTCGGCCTGCGGGACCCGCGCGAACCGCTGCCGCGCCTCCTCGGGCCTCAGGTAGTCGTCGAACTCGGGGACCAGCGCGACGAGCGGCCGTCCGAAGCCCGCCCAGGCGTCGAGGTCTGCGTCTCCGGCGCGCTTGAGGGGAGGCGACAGCAGGATCGCGCCCCGGACGAGCGGGTCGTGCCCCCACTTCAGCGCGAGCTCGGTGCCGAACGACCAGCCGAGCAACCAGGGATTCGGCAGGTCGTGGAACTCGGCGTACTCCAGGGCCGCCGCCACGTCGAACCGCTCGCCCTCACCCTCGTCGAACGCGCCCTCGGACTTGCCCCGGGCCGAGGCGGTCCCCCGGGTGTTGAAGCGCAGCACCGCCAGGCCCGCCAGCGCGGGCAGCCGGTAGGACGCCTTGCGCAGCACGTGGCTGTCCATCATGCCCTCGGCCGTGGGCAGCGGGTGCAGGCAGATCAGCGTCGCGGCGGGACGGCCCTCGATCGGCGAGGCCAGCTCGCCGACCAGCGTGAGCCCGTCGGCCGTGTGCAGCTCGATGTCCTCCCGCTCGGCGGGCAGGATCGTGGACGAGCGGATCTCCAATGACGGCTCCTCAAACTTCTTCGAGCACCCCGGCGAGCCCGGGGCGGGACGGCTTCCGCGTCTCGGCGCGGGCCGCTTCCTGATCAGCGGCCCGCCATCTGACCGGCGGACCGCTTTCCGGTCGGCGGGCCGCTTCGGGTCAGTAGCGCGAGCGGCCGGGCCCGCGGTCGGAGCGCTTGCGCCAGCACGCGGTGTGCCAGTGGCGCCGCTCGCCCTCCCCGCCGGTCCAGTTCGGCCAGCTCACGATGTGCGGCAGCCCGGGACGGATCTCCTGGTCACACCCCGGGCAGCGGTAGACCTTCTCGGACCCGCCGCCGGAGACCATGCGGACCTTCCACTCTCCGTCCGGTCCTTCCTCCACCCGGTCCATTCCCCGCAGGACGTCGTCGTCCATGGGGCGCGCGGGCGTGGCGCGTCCTCCTCTGTCCCAGGGGTCCATGCGGCGAGCACGACGGGGGCTCATGTCGACCTAAACGTCTGATCGCAGGATCTTCTTCCTGTTCCTAGCCCCTATATCCCCCGTCATCGATCCGCGTCACCCCGGCCGTGACCAGCCGGTCCAGCAGGGGCGCGGGCGCGAAGGACGGCTCGCGGTACTCGGCGTACAGCGCGCGCAGGCCCTCGCGGACGGTGGCCAGGCCGACGGCCTCCAGCATTTCGAACGGGCCCGCCGGGTAGCCGCAGCCGAGACGCATCGCGGCGTCGATGTCGGCGACGGACGCGTACCCGGAGTCGTACATGCGCACGGCGTCGTTCAGGTAGGGGTACAGCAGGGCGTTCACCACGAACCCGGCGCGGTCGGCGCTCGCGACCGGCGTGCGCCCGAGCACCGAGACGACCTCCCTGGCGGCGCCGGCGGCCTCGGGAGAGGTGAGCACCGTCGAGACGACCTCGGCGACGCGCTCGCCGACCAGGTGAAGACCGACGAGCCGCTCGGGCCGGGGCAGCCGCGCCGCGTGCTCGACGACCGGCGTGCTGGAGAGGACGAGCACGACGTCGGCCTCCTGCGCGTCGCCCGTCTTGACGCCCGCCACGGACAGCTCCGCCGCCAGCCGCTCGGCCCCCTCGCCGATCACGCACACCGACCCCGGATGCGTCCCCGCCGAAGCCGGTCCGGCCTCGGCGGCGCCCTCGTAGGTGTGGAAGCCGCGCCCGCTCTTGCGACCGAGGAGCCCGGCGGTGACCAGCTCGCGCAGGATCGGCGCGGGCGCGTGCGCCCGGTCGCGGCTCTCCTGGAACAGGACCTCGCAGACCTCGTGGGACACGTCCAGGCCGATCAGGTCGAGCAGGGTGAACGGGCCCATCGGCAGGCCGGCGCCGAGCCGCATCGCGGCGTCGATGTCGTCGCGTGAGGCGACGCCCAGCTCCAGGAGGGTCGCGGCGTGGTTGAGGTAGCCGAGCAGCAGCCGGTTCACCACGAACCCGGCCCGGTCCCCCACGGTCACCGGGGTCTTGCCGACCCGCCGCGCCAGCTCGGCGACGTCCTCGGCCACCCCCTCGGCGGTGACGACGGTGCGCACGACCTCGACGAGCGGCATGACCGGCGCGGGGTTGAAGAAGTGCATGCCGACGACCTGGCCGGGCCGCGCGATGGTCGAGGCGACGGCGGTGACGGACAGGGAGGAGGTGTTGGTCGCGAGGATGGCCTCCGGCTTGCACACGCGATCCAGGTCGGTGAACAGGGCGCGCTTGTACTCCATGACCTCGGGGATCGCCTCGACCACCAGGTCGGCGTCGCGCAGGTCGTCCAGCGAGCCGGTGAAGGCGATCCTGCCGACGATCTCGTCGCGCCCGGCCTCGGACAGCTTGCCCCTGCTCACCGCGCGGCCGGTGGACCGCAGGACGTGCCCCCGGCCGCGCTCCAGCGCCTCCGCGTCGACCTCGACCCCGACGACGGCGAGCCCGGCGCGGGCGAACACCTCGGCGATCCCGGCCCCCATGGTGCCCAGCCCGACAACTCCGACCGTCTCAAATGTCCGTGACATCCGGCCCTCCTCTCGCCGCAAGTCTCCCAGAGCGCCGGGCGTCCCCTCAAAAGGCCCCACCCCGGACGGCCGTCCGCGATCGGCGCCCGGCGGCCCCGGGCGGGCGGTAGGGTTGGCGGTCATGCGGCTGGTCATCGCGCGTTGCAGCGTGAATTACGTGGGGCGGCTGACGGCGCACCTCCCGATGGCGCCCCGGCTGATCCTGATCAAGGCGGACGGCTCGGTGTCGATTCACTCAGACGACCGCGCGTTCAAGCCGTTGAACTGGATGAACCCTCCGTGCAGGCTCCGCGAGGAGGAGGGCGGCTGGACCGTCACGCACGGCAAGACCGGCGAGCAGCTGATCCTCACCATCGAGGAGATCCTCCACGACTCCTCGCACGAGCTCGGCGTCGACCCTGGCCTGCGCAAGGACGGTGTCGAGGCCCACCTGCAGGAACTGCTGGCCGAGCACATCGAGACGCTCGGCGACGGCTGGTCGCTGATCCGCCGGGAGTACCCCACCGCGATCGGGCCGGTGGACATCCTGTGCCGCGACCACCTCGGCGGCACGGTCGCCATCGAGATCAAGCGGCGCGGCGAGATCGACGGCGTCGAGCAGCTCACGCGCTATCTGGAGCTGCTCAACCGCGATCCGCTGATCGCGCCGGTCAAGGGCGTGTTCGCCGCGCAGGAGATCAGGCCCCAGGCCCGCGTGCTGGCCACCGACCGGGGCATCGGCTGCGTCACGCTCGACTACGACGCCCTGCGCGGCATCGAACGCACCGACACCCTCTTCTGAGCTCCCTGTAGTCCCGCCTCCTGGCGCGGCGCCGATGCGGTGCCGCGCCTTTGGCATGCCCTGAATCCATAGCGGCACCCGGGAAACCGGCGTCCCCGCCAAATCATTCACAACAGGGGCGCATTTCCACTGGTAGAGCGGCTGTCCGATTCATCCCGCGTTCATCGGGCCGGCCTGCCTATGGGCGTAGGGCGTGACCGCCCGGCCGCGGATCGCTCCCCCGGCACGCGAATGCCGTTCGGGTCAGCCGCCGGACGCACTCGCCCGGTGACATGCGGCGACCCGTCGCACCCTGGACACCCCGGCCCCGGACACTCCGCGCCATGCCCCGTTTCAGGTAACCATTCGAGCACGCACCGAATTTTTCGCGAAAAGGCGCAACTTTTCAGCGGGATCAATGCGTCTAGATCATGAACAAGGGGACTTGGTACGGGAGCGCGCTAACCCAACGTTTACCTCCGATGGAGTACGAAAGGGACCATCGTCCTCCCGGACAGGGGCGGCTCCCCGCGCCGTAGGGCGAATGACTTGCGAGGGCACGAATGACTTCACGACACAGGGGGCGTCCAGCGTGATGACGAGGGCACGGGCGATCGTCGCCCGCGCGGCGCTCGCGCTGCTCGGGCTGGTCAACCGCAGGCGGCTGCGCCAGGCGCCGCCCCGAGGGACCGGACCGGTGCGCATCCTGCTGCTGCACGCGTACGGCATGGGCGGCACGATCCGCACGGTGCTCAACCTCGCCGCGTACCTGTCCCGGGAGCGCGAGGTCGAGATCGTCAGCCTGGTGCGCACGAACGAGGAGCCGTTCTTCGCGATGCCGCCGGGCGTGAAGGTGACCTTCCTCGACGACAGGACGACGCCGCGCGGCCGGTTCGCGGACTTCCTCGCGCGGCGCCCGAGCAGGCTGGTGTCCAAGGAGGAGAAGGCGTACCACACGATGAGCCTCCTCACGGACCTGCGGCTCGTCCGCTACCTGCGGTCCCTGCGCGGCGGGGTGGTCATCGGCACCCGTCCGGGGTTCAACCTGGTCATGGGCCTCTTCGCGCCGCCGGAGGTCGTGCTCGTCGGCCAGGAGCACGTCACCTTCGAATCGCACGGCCCCGAGCTCCAGGCCCAGATCAAGCGGCGCTACGGCAGGCTCGACGCGTTCGCCACCCTCACCGAGGCCGACCGCAAGGAGTACGCCAAGGCGCTGCGCAAGAACCCGCCCGGACGGCTGGTGCGCATCCCGAACGCGATCCCCGACCTGGCGGGCGACGTCTCGCCGCTGACCGAGAAAGTGGTCATCGGGATCGGCCGCATCGTCTGGGTCAAGGGCTTCGACCGGCTGGTCAACGCCTGGAAGACCGTGGCCGTGGAGCACCCGGACTGGGTGCTGCGCATCTACGGCGGCGGCACGCCCGAGCGCGAGGCCAAGCTCCAGTCCCGCATCGACGAGGCCGGGCTGTCGGACAAGGTGTTCCTCATGGGCAGCACCCCGGAGATCGGCGTCGAGCTGGCCAAGTCCTCGATCTACGCGGTCGCCTCGCGGTACGAGGGCTTCGGCATGACGATCCTGGAGGCGATGAGCAAGGGGGTGCCGGTGGTGAGCTTCAACTGCCCGCACGGCCCCAAGGAGATCATCACCGACGGGCACGACGGCCTGCTCATCCGCTCCAAGAAGGCCGTGGAGCTGGCGGCGGGCATCGGCCGGCTCATCGAGGACGAGGACCTGCGCCGGACGATGGGTGCCAACGCGCTGCGCACCGCGGCGAACTACCAGATGGACGTCATCGGGGCCCAGTGGACCGACCTGCTGGCGGACCTGGCCCGACCCTCCCCCGGCGCCGCCTGACCCGCGCGGATCCGCCTGTCCATCGACCCAGCCGTCCATCGATCGGTGGACAACCCGATCGGTCCCTCGGTGGTGCCCAGAATGCGCGCGGCGGGCGGATGATTGCGGCATGAATCAGACAGCGGTGAGCGTGCGCGGTCTCACCAAGCGGTACGGCGACGTCCGCGCGGTGGACGGCATCGACCTGGAGATCGGCACGGGCGAGGTGTTCGCCATCCTCGGCCCCAACGGCGCAGGCAAGTCGACGACCGTCGAGATCCTTGAGGGGTATCGCGAGCGGGACGCCGGGGAGGTCAGCGTCCTCGGCATCGACCCCCGGCACCCGACGCGGCTGTGGCGCAGCCGCGTCGGCATCGTCCTGCAGACGGCCAACGACACCGCGGAGCTGACCGTCGGCGAAACCGTGCGCCACTTCGCCGCGATGTACCCCTCCGCCAGGGACCCCGACGAGGTGATCGCCAAGGTCGGGCTGACCGAGAAGGCCCGCACGCGCCTGCGGCAGCTCTCCGGCGGCCAGCGGCGGCGGGTCGACGTGGCGCTCGGCGTGATCGGCCACCCCGAGCTGCTGTTCCTGGACGAGCCGACCACCGGCTTCGACCCCGAGGCCCGCCGTCAGTTCTGGGAGCTGATCAAGGGGCTCGCCGACGACGGCACGACGATCGTCCTCACCACCCACTACCTCGACGAGGCCGAGGCGCTCGCCGACCGGGTCGCGGTGATCGCGAAGGGCCGCATCGTCGCCGAGGGCGACCCCGCCACGCTGGGCGGGCGCGCGTCGGCCCAGGCCACGGTGAGCTGGCTGGAGGACGGCGGGCGCAGGCACGTCGAGACCCACACGCCGACCGCGGCGGTCCTGGACCTGACCGCCCGCTTCGACGGCGAGGTCCCTGAGCTCACCGTGACCCGCCCGTCCCTCGAGGACGTGTACCTGCGGCTGATCAATCCCGAAGACGAAGAGGGGCGGAAATGACCGAGACCGTCGCGTCACCGCACGCCGGAGCCGTGGACGGGGCCGGAATCGGCCGGCTGCCGTCCGTCGTCGCGAGCGGCTGGAACCGGGCGGCCGTGGAGACCAAGATGTTCTTCCGTGAGAAGGACGCGGTCATCTTCACCTTCTCGTTCCCGATCATCCTGCTCGTCATCTTCGGTTCGATCTTCCAGGGAGAGCTCGACGGGCACATCACCGTCGCGCAGCTCTACACGGCCGGGCTGATCGGCGCGGGCGTCATGAGCGCGAGCTTCCAGAACCTCGGTGTCGGCATCGCGGTCGACCGGGACGACGGCACGCTCAAGCGCCTCGCCGGCACGCCCATGCCGCGCAGCGCGTACTTCGTCGGCAAGATCCTCAGCGTGCTGGCGCTCTCGGTGCTGGAGGTCGCGATCCTGCTGGCCGTCGGCGTCGTGATGTACGACCTGAACCTTCCCTCCGCGCCGGGCACCTGGATCACCTTCGCGTGGGTGTTCGTGCTCGGCATCACGGCGTCCTCGCTGCTCGGCATCGCCGTCAGCAGCCTGCCGAGATCGTCCAAGAGCGCGACCGCGGTGATCAGCATGCCGTTCGTGGTGCTCCAGTTCATCTCCGGGGTCTTCATCCCGTTCACGGTGCTGCCCGAATGGCTGATGAGGATCGCGTCGTTCTTCCCGTTGAGGTGGATGTGCCAGGGCTTCCGGTCGGTGTTCCTGGGTGAGGCGGGGGCCTCCCTGGAGCTGGCGAAGTCCTACGAGCTCGGCCGCGTCGCCCTCGTGCTCGGGGCGTGGACAGTCGGAGGTCTTGTCCTGTGCCTGACGACGTTCCGCTGGAAGGGCCGCCGCGACGGATGACGAGCCGCCTCTCGCGCGGCGACGCGTGGAGGGCCTTCCGAAGCTGGGAGATCTTCTACCTCGTCGTGTTCGTGGTGACCGCCGGCATCGTGGCGACGGACGGCGGGCCGTCCCCCGCGGCCAAGGGAACGGCGCTCGCCCTGCTGGGGGCGTGCGCGGTCGCCTACTTCGTCGTGGGACGGGCCGCCACCATGAGCGACGAGCCCACCCCGCGGGAAGGCGTGATCTACAGCGTGCTGATCGTGGTCGCGTTCGTCCCCGCGGCGACGATCGTCCACACGGCGGGGTTCGCCCTCTCCGCGCTGTGCCCGCAGGTGTTCATGATGCTGCGCTCGCGGTGGGCCGTGGTGGTCGTGATCTTCCTCAACGTGTTGCCGACCGTCCGCCTCCTCAGCCCCGAGCTCAGCGTGGGTGAAGTCATCGGGAGCGCCGCGTTCACGGTCGTCTCGGTCGCGTTCTCCCTGGTGTTCGGTCCGTGGGTGTCGCGCATCATCCGCCAGAGCGCCGAGCGGGCCGAACTGATCGAGGAGCTGCGGGCCAGCCGCGCGCAGGTCGAGCGGCTCTCGCGGGAGCGGGGCGTCCTGGCGGAGCGGCAGCGGCTCGCCGGGGAGATCCACGACACGCTGGCCCAGGGCTTCACGAGCATCATCATGCTGATCCAGGCGGCGGAGGCGCAGGCCGACCCGTCCCACCACCTGGCCCTGGCCGTGCGGACGGCACGGGAGAACCTGGAGGAGGCGCGCGGGCTCATCGCGGCGCTCACCCCGGCGCCGCTGGACGGGTCCACGCTGGAGGAGGCGCTCGGCAGGATCGCCTCGCGGCTGGGCGAGGAACTCGGCGTGCCGGTCACCTTCACGGCCGAGGGCGCCTCGCGCCCGCTCCCCCCGGGCGCCGAGGTCGTGCTGATCAGGGCCGCCCAGGAGGCACTGGCCAACGTGCGCAGGCACGCGACGGCCTCCTCCGCCCACGTGGCGCTGGAGTACGGCGAGCACGAGGTCGTCCTGCGCGTCGCGGACGACGGGGTGGGTTTCGACCCCGGGGCGGGCGCACCGGAGCCCGCCCCGGAGGCTCAGGGGTACGGCCTGCGGGCCATGCGCACGCGCGTCGAGCAGGCCGGAGGCACACTGGAGATCACGAGCGCGCCCGGGAAGGGCACCGAGCTCACCGTCCGGCTTCCCCAGGAGGAGACCCCCGCGTGATACGCGTGCTGATCGTCGACGACCACCCCGTCGTCCGGGAGGGCCTGCGCGGCATGCTGGAGGCCGACCCGGGCATCGGCGTGGCCGGAGAGGCCGGTTCGGGCGAGGAGGCCGTGGCCCGCGCGCGGGAACTGACCCCCGACGTGATCCTCATGGACCTGCGCATGCCCGGCGGCGACGGCGTCTCGGCCATCGCGCGCATCCTCGCCGACCACCCCGAGAGCCGCGTGATCGTCCTCACGACCTACGAGACCGACCAGGACATCGTGCGCGCGGTGGAGGCGGGGGCCGCGGGCTATCTGCTGAAGGACACCGCGCGGGCCGACCTGATCGCGGCGGTGTTCGGCGCGGCGCGCGGCGAGACCGTGCTGTCCCCCTCGGTCGCCACCCGGCTGGTCACGCGCATGCGGGCGCCCGCTCCCGAGTCGCTGTCCAAGCGCGAGACCGAGGTGCTGGCGCTGGTCGCGCGCGGCCTGACCAACGGCGAGATCGGCAGGTCGCTGTTCATCAGCGAGGCGACGGTGAAGACCCACCTGTTGCGGATCTTCGGCAAGCTCGGCGTCTCCGACCGCACCGCCGCCGTCACGACGGCCCTGAGCCGCGGCCTGCTGTGACGGGCACGCGCGGCGCCGCGACGGTTCGGACCGCCGGGCATATCGTTGCCCCGGATCGCCGGAAAGGTGCACCATGTGGGTCCGGGCGGGTCCGGACGGGGCGGCGTACCCAGGCCCTGGGACCGGCCGACGCCGCCAGCGCCGAGAGGGAGACGTCCTGATGTCAACGGTCACCGAGCAGCGCACCTTCGACTCGCTGGACCCCGCCACGGGCGCGGTCGTGGGCACCCATCCGATCCATGACGCGGCGTCCGTACGGGCCGCCGTCGAGGCCGCGGGCGAGGCGGCGCGCTGGTGGGCCCGGCTGGGCTTCGCCGAACGGAAGCGCCGGCTGCTGGACTTCAAGGCCGTCCTGACGCGGAACCTGGAACGGGTCGCCACGAAGATCCACCAGGAGACCGGCAAGCCGATGGGTGACGCGACGCTGGAGACGGCGATCACGATCGTCCACCTGGACTGGGCGGCGCGCCACGCGCGCAGGGTGCTCGGCCCGCGCCGGGTCTCGCCGGGCCTGGTCGGCATCAACATGGCCGCCACGCTGGAGTACCTGCCGCTCGGCGTGGTCGGCGTGATCGGCCCGTGGAACTACCCGCTGTTCACCCCCATGGGGTCCATCGGCTACGCGCTCGCCGCCGGGAACGCCGTGGTGTTCAAGCCCAGCGAGCTGACCCCCGGCGTCGGCGTCCTGCTGGCCGAGCTGTTCGCCGAGAGCGTCCCCGAGCACAAGGTGCTGCAGGTCGTCACCGGGTTCGGCGAGACCGGGGCCGCGCTCGCCGCCGACCCCGGCGTCGGCAAGATCGCCTTTACGGGGTCGACCGCCACCGCCAAGCGGGTCATGGCGGCCTGCGCGGCGAACCTCACGCCGATCGTCGCCGAGTGCGGCGGCAAGGACGCGCTGATCGTCGACGAGGGCGCCGACCTCGCCGCGGCGGCGGACGCCGCGCTCTGGGGCGCGATGTCCAACGCCGGCCAGACCTGCGTGGGCGTGGAGCGCGTGTACGTCGTGGCGGGCGTCTACGACGCGTTCATGCGCGAGCTCACCGAGCGCGCCGGGGCGCTGCGCACCGGCGAGGACTACGGGCCCATCACCATGCCGTCCCAGACGGAGGTGATCCGGCGGCACGTCGATGACGCGCTGGCCCGGGGCGGCAAGGCCGTGCTGGGCGGCGCCGCGTCCGTACGGCCGCCGTACGTCGACCCGGTGGTGCTCACCGACGTGCCCGAGGAGTCGAGCGCGGTGCGCGAGGAGACCTTCGGGCCGACGATCACGGTGACCAGGGTCGCCACGGCGGAGGAGGCGCTGGAGAAGACCAACGCCGTCGCCTACGGCCTCGGCGGGACGATCTTCTCGGGCGACGCCCGGCGGGCCATGGAGCTGGCCCGTGCGATGCTCAGCGGCATGACGGCGATCAACTCGGTCATCTCGTTCGTGGGCGTGCCCGCGCTGCCGTTCGGCGGCGTCGGCGACTCGGGGTTCGGGCGGATCCACGGTGCGGACGGGCTGCGCGAGTTCACGCGTGCCAAGTCCATAACGCGGCAGAGGTTCCCCCTTCCGGGCATGAACCTCACGTCTTTCACCAGGACTCCGGCGGAGCTGCAGCGTCTTGTGAAAATGGTCACTATTCTGCATGGTCGACGCAAGAGCTAGTTGTCCTGATACTTCCCCAAAAACGATCTTGCGTCCATAATGATGGGTTCCTACGAGCCAGCAGGACGCGAGGTGGGACTTGGCGACCGGACGTGACTACCGCGGGATGACGGCGGAGCAGCGATTAGCCGACCGCAAGGAACGGCTGATGAGCGCGGCTTACACGTTGTTCGCCGGACCAGGATTCAATGCCACCACGATCGAACGATTGTGCGCGGCGGCTCGCATTTCCAACCGGGCGTTCTACGAATGCTTCACCGGGCGCGAAGATCTGATGCGGGCGGTGTACGACCGCTGCGTCGAGGAGACCCTCCTCGCGGTGTCCAAGGCGATCGGAGAGGCGCCCCCCGACACCGACAGCAGGATCCGGGCGGGCATCGCCGAGTACATCACCTTCGTCACTCGTGACCGGCGGCGGGCGAAGATCATGCATCTGGAGGTGCGCAGGGCCGGCGACATCCTCGCCCCGCACCGCCAGCGCGCGGTCACCGGCTTCACCCAGATGATCGAGGAGACCATGGGCGAGGTGCCCGGCGAGCCGCCGGAACGCCTCCACCTGCTCTCGCTCGCGCTCGTCGGCGCGATCCAGGAACTGCTCATCGAGTGGGTCCTCGCCGACGTCAAACCTCCCCTGGACAGCCTGATCGACACGGCCGTCCACATCTTCCGCCGCTCCTTCGGCTGAAGCGCACCCCCGTCGCACCCGGGGGACGCGCCTTCAGGCCGCGGCGGCGGCCGGGAGCTCGACCTTGAGCACCCGGTGCAGGCGGGTGATGGCGAGGAGCCTCATGACCCGCGGCGGCACCCCGCGAAGGACCAGCCGGCGCTCCGCGCGCAAGGCGCGGCGATGCGTCCCGACGAGGACCCCCAGGCCGGCGGCGTCGATCATCTCCAGACCCGAGAGATCGACGATCATGTCACCGTCCCCCGACTCGACCGCCTCGTGCAGACGCGGCCGCAGCCGGGCCACCGTGCCGACATCGAGCCTCGCCCCGACGCTGACCACCTGGACCCCCGCGCACCCCGGACCAGACCGGCTTGGCATGCCGCCTCCTCATGTCAGACGGCCCTCACAGGCCGCAGAGGTCCCCTGCCCACCAATCCCTCTCCTATTCCTCCGTTAGTGCCCCAGAGCACCGTTGAAGGACGCCCGCGGGGCTACGCTGGCGGCATGACGCGCGCTGACAACGACAAGCCTGTCGTGCTGTCCAAGATCTACACGCGGATCGGCGACGACGGCACCACCACGCTCGGGGACATGAGCCGTGCCCAGAAGACCGATCCCCGGCTCGCCGCCTACGCGGACGTCGAGGAGGCGAACGCCGCGATCGGTGTGGCCGTCGCGATGGGGAACCTCGCGGCCGAGATCGTCGAAGTGCTGGCCGTCGTCCAGAACGAGTTGTTCGACGTCGGAGCCGACCTCTGCACGCCCGTGACCGAGAACCCCGAGTTCCCGCCCCTGCGCGTCGAGCAGTCCTACGTCGACCGGCTCGAAGCGCAGTGCGACCTCTTCAACGAGCGGCTACGCCCGCTGCGCAGTTTCATCCTGCCGGGCGGCGACCCGGGCACCGCGCTCCTGCACGTGGCCCGCACGGTCGTCCGCCGCGCGGAACGCACCACCTGGTCGGCCCTGGAGACCCACGACGACGTGAACCCGCTCACGGCCCGCTACCTGAACCGCCTGAGCGACCTGCTCTTCATCCTCTGCCGCATAGCGGCCGACGGCCGGGAACTCCTCTGGAAGCCCGGCGCCACCCGTTAGGCAGTGCCTATGGCCTCGCTCCGCTCGGCGGGTTCGAGGCGCCCCTTACCGCCGTGCCGGAGGCGCGGCCATAGGCACAGATTTACGCGGCGTCCAGGTGTGCGCTGGGCGGGGCGCTTTCGACCCAGGCCAGGAAGCCCGTCAGGGCGTCTTCGCTCATGGCCAGGGAGACGCCGGCGCAGTCGACCGTCCAGTAGCCTGCGGGGCCGTCGTCGCCCGTGAGGGGACGACGGGTCGAAACGGTGAGGCCGCGCCTCGCGATAGCGTGGCGCGGCCTCAGTCGCAGTCCAAGAAATGGGATCCAGTGGAGCTCTCCGCCCGCATAGCGGGCCACCCCGCTTCTCCAGGCCCGGTTACTCGTACGCAGGCTACATACGACGTTGCCCCGGGATCGGGCGAGCACTATGCCACGAAGGACGAGCAAGGCGGCGACCACCGCAACGCTTATCAAAATCTCCAGCGCCGCCATGGTCGCCCCCCCGAAGCTCATGTCCGTATAACTGTCAAACCTCTTCGCCGGCCGCGCGCAGGCGGGCCCTGGCACGCTTGGCCTCGATCTGCGCCTCGGTGTCCTCGCCGCCGGCGTCGACCGACGAGAGCGCCCGCTGGAGCGCGTCCCGGGCCGCCGCGACGTCCACCTCGGAGCCGAGCTCGGCCGTCTCGGCCAGAACCGACACGTCGTTGTTGGCCACGGAGATGAACCCGCCGTGGACGGCCGCGACCACGTCCCCGCCGTCGCTTCGCTTGATGCGCAGGACGCCGCCCTCCACGAGGACGCCGAGAACGGGGGCGTGATTCGGCATAATACCGATCTCGCCGTCCACGGTCTTGGCAATCACCATGTCTGCCTCGCCCGACCAGATCTCACGTTCCGGCGAAACGACGCCGATGCGGAGCTTTGCCATCACACACCTTCCTCGGATGCCGGTACGGCAGGGCCGTACCGGCACCCCGTCGTCAGCGGGCCAGTTCCTTCGCCTTGGCGATGGCCTGGTCGATGCCGCCGACCATGAAGAACGCCTGCTCGGGAAGGTGGTCGTACTCGCCCTCGCACAGGCCCTTGAAGGAGCGGATCGTCTCCTCCACGTCGACGAACTCTCCCGGCTGGCCGGTGAACGCCTCGGCGGCGTACATCGGGTGGGACAGGAAGCGCTCGATGCGGCGGGCCCGCTGGACGACGACCTTGTCCTCTTCCGAGAGCTCGTCGATGCCCAGGATGGCGATGATGTCCTGGAGCTCGCGGTACTTCTGGAGGATCCGCTTGGTCTCCTGGGCCACCCGGTAGTGCTCCTCGCCCACGATCGTGGGGTCGAGGATGCGGGAGGTGGAGTCGAGCGGGTCCACCGCGGGGTAGATGCCCTTCTCCGAGATCGGCCGGGACAGAACGGTCTGCGCGTCGAGGTGCGCGAACGCGTTGTGCGGGGCCGGGTCGGTGATGTCGTCCGCGGGGACGTAGATCGCCTGCATGGAGGTGATCGAGTGACCGCGGGTCGAGGTGATGCGCTCCTGGAGGACGCCCATCTCGTCGGCCAGGGTGGGCTGGTAACCCACCGCGGACGGCATACGGCCGAGCAGGGTGGAGACCTCCGAGCCCGCCTGGGTGAAGCGGAAGATGTTGTCGATGAAGAGCAGAACATCCTGCTTCTCGACGTCACGGAAGTACTCGGCCATGGTGAGCGCGGAGAGCGCGACACGCAGACGGGTGCCCGGAGGCTCGTCCATCTGGCCGAACACCAGCGCGGTGTCCTTGAGGACGTCGGCCTCCTCCATCTCCAGCCAGAGGTCGTTGCCCTCACGGGTGCGCTCGCCGACGCCGGCGAACACCGACGTACCGGAGAACTTCAGCGCGACCCGGCGGATCATCTCCTGGATGAGGACGGTCTTGCCGACGCCCGCGCCGCCGAACAGGCCGATCTTGCCACCCTTGACGTACGGGGTGAGCAGGTCGATGACCTTGATGCCGGTGGGCAGCATCTCGGTGCGCGACTCGAGCTGGTCGAACGGCGGGGACTGGCGGTGGATGCCCCAGCGCTCGTTGATCTGGAGCGAGGCGGTGGGCGTGTCCAGGGCCTCGCCGAGGGTGTTCCACACGTGGCCCTTGACGACCTGGCCGACCGGCACCGAGATGGGGGCGCCGGTGTCGTTGACGACGACGCCGCGGACGACGCCGTCGGTGGGCTGCATGGAGATGGCGCGGACCAGGTTGTCGCCGAGGTGCTGGGCGACCTCCAGGGTCAGCGTCTTGGTCTCGCCGCCGATGGTGACCTCGGTGGTGAGAGCGTTGTAGATGTCCGGCATCGCCTCGACGGGGAACTCCACGTCGACGACGGGACCCGTGACGCGGGCCACGCGACCTACGGCGGTCGCGACGGTCTCAGCAGTCATTGTGGTTTCTCACTCTTTCCCCGCGGAGGCGTCGGCGAGCGCGTTGGCGCCGCCGACGATCTCGCTGATTTCCTGGGTGATCTCGGCCTGCCGCGCCTGGTTCATCCGCTGCGTGAACACGCGGATGAGCTCGTTGGCGTTGTCGGTCGCCGACTTCATCGCGCGGCGACGCGAGGCGTGCTCGGAGGCGGCCGACTGGAGCAGCGCGTTGAAGATGCGCGACTCGATGTAGCGCGGCAGGAGCTGGTTCAGCACCTCACCGGCGGTCGGCTCGAACTCGTAGTACGGCAGCGGGCCTTCGGGGGGCTGCTCGGTGGTCTCCTCGACCTCCAGCGGAAGGATGCGCTTCACCTGGACCTGCTGGGTGAGCATCGAGACGAACTCGGTGTAGACGATGTGGATCTCGTCGATGCCGTTCTCGTCCTCGAACGCCCCCACCAGCGCGTCGGCGATCTCCTTGGCGTGCGCGTACAGCGGGTTGTCGGAGAACCCGGACCACTCGCCGCTCATCTGCCGGTCGCGGAAGCGGTGCCAGGTGATGCCCTTGCGCCCGACGACGAACGGCTTGGGCTCCAAGCCGCGTCCCCGCAGGTGACCGGCCAGCGCCTCGGCCTCGCGCAGCACGTTGGCGTTGAAGCCGCCGGCGAAGCCGCGGTCGCTGGTGACGATCAGGACGCCCGCCGCGGTGGGCCGTTCCTTGGCGACGGTCAGCGGGTGGTCGATGTCGGCCGAGTTACTGAGGACGGCCGACACCGCGCGCGTGATCTCACGCTCGTACGGAACCGCCGCCTCCATGCGCTGCTGCGCCTTGATGATGCGGGACGAGGCGATGAGCTCCTGCGCGCGGGTGATCTTCGCAGTGGACTTGACCGAACGAATCCGCCGCCGCAGCAGTCTTAGCTGGGCACCCATCGGCTACTGCTTCTCGGCCGTCGGGCGGACGTGCTTCACGATCTTCTCCTGGCCGACCTCGTTCGCCTGGAGCGGGTTGACCGGCTCGTCGTTCACGAGCAGCGTGCCGGAGGAGGTCTGGAACGTCTTCTTGAATTCCGTGATCGCCTCCTTGAGCGTCGTGATCGCATCGTCGTTCAGCTCGCGCGTCTCACGGATGCCGTCGAGGACGCCCTTGTACTTGGTCGTCAGGTAGTCCAGGAACTCGGCCTCGAAGCGCGCGATGTCCTCGAGCGGGACGTCGTCGAGCTCGCCGCTGGTGCCGGCCCACACGGAGACGACCTCGCGCTCGACCGCGTACGGGTGGTACTGCGGCTGCTTGAGCAGCTCGACCAGGCGGGCGCCGCGCTCCAGCTGGGCGCGGGAGGCCGCGTCCAGGTCGGAGGCGAAGGCCGCGAAGGCCTCCAGGTCGCGGTACTGCGACAGCGACAGGCGGAGCGTTCCGGCGACCTTGCGCATCGCCTTGATCTGCGCCGAGCCACCGACGCGGGAGACCGAGACACCGACGTTGATCGCCGGGCGGACGCCGGCGTTGAACAGGTCGGTCTCCAGGAAGCACTGGCCGTCGGTGATGGAGATGACGTTGGTCGGGATGAACGCCGAGACGTCGTTGCCCTTGGTCTCGATGATCGGCAGACCGGTCATCGAGCCGGCGCCCATGGCGTCGGAGAGCTTGGCGCAGCGCTCCAGCAGGCGCGAGTGCAAGTAGAAGACGTCGCCGGGGAACGCCTCACGGCCCGGCGGGCGGCGCAGCAGCAGGGACACGGCGCGGTAGGCGTCGGCCTGCTTGCTCAGGTCGTCGAAGACGATGAGCACGTGCTTGCCCTGGTACATCCAGTGCTGGCCGATGGCCGAACCGGTGTACGGGGCGATGTACTTGAACCCGGCGGCGTCGGAGGCCGGGGCGGCGACGATGGTGGTGTACTCCATGGCGCCGGCCTCTTCGAGGCGCGCGCGGACCTGCGCGATCGTCGAGCCCTTCTGGCCGACCGCGACGTAGACGCAGCGGACCTGCTTGCTCGGGTCGCCGCTGGCCCAGTTCTCGCGCTGGTTGAGGATCGTGTCCACGGCGATCGCGGTCTTGCCGGTGCCGCGGTCGCCGATGATCAGCTGGCGCTGGCCGCGGCCGATCGGCGTCATGGCGTCGATCGCCTTGATGCCGGTCTGCAGCGGCTCCTTCACCGGCTGGCGCTGGACCACCGACGGCGCCTGGAGCTCCAGGGGCCGGCGCGCCTCGGCCTCGATCGGGCCCTTGCCGTCGAGCGGGTTGCCCAGCGAGTCGACGACGCGGCCGAGGAAGGCGTCGCCGACCGGGGCGGACAGGACCTCGCCCGTCCGGCGTACCGACTGGCCCTCTTCGATGCCGCTGAAGTCGCCCAGGATAACGGCACCGATCTCCCGGACGTCCAGGTTCAGTGCCAGGCCACGCGTGCCGTCCTCGAACTCAAGCAGTTCGTTCGCCATCGCCGAGGGAAGGCCGGAGATGTGGGCGATGCCGTCGCCGGCATCGACGACGGTCCCGATCTCCTCCCGGGCCGCCCCTTCCGGCTCGTAGGCCTGGACGAAGCGCTCAAGCGCGTTCCGGATCTCGTCCGGCCGGATCGTCAGCTCCGCCATCTCTCTTCAGTCTCCCTAATCATCGGCCGCCCTGACTCTCCTAGCCGGCCAACCGGCGGCGGACATCTTCAATACGTCCTGCGATCGTGGTGTCGATCATCTCGTCGCCCAGCCGGACCGAGAATCCACCGATCACCCGCGGGTCCACCTCGACGTTCAGGTGGACGTCGCGACCGTACGTGGTGCGCAACCAGGCGGCGAGGCGCTGCCTCTGCCCGTCGGTCAGCGGAACCGCGCTGCGCACCACGGCGACAAGTTGCTGTCGCTGCTCCGCCACGAGCTGGATGTACTCATCCAGCCCTCGTTCCAAGCTACGTCCTCTGGGGTACAGCGCAAGCTGCGTCACCAGCCGCAGGGTGGCCGGGGCGACCCTGCGGGCGAGGAGGTCGCCGAGCAGGGCGCGCTTGGCGTCCGCGGGGAGGGCCGGGTCGGCGAGGGCGTGGCGCAGGTCGGGGTTGGCCTCGACGATGCGGCCGAAGCGGAAGAGCTCGTCCTCCACGTCGTCGAGCCTGCCCTGGGACTCGGCCTCGGCGACCGAGGCGATGACGCTGAGCCGCTCCAGCGCGTCGGAGAGGTCTCCGGACTTCGACCACTTGACCGAGACGGCCGTGACGACCGTCTCCAGGCCGGCGTCGTCGATCTTGCCGCTCAGCAGCGCCCGCACGACCTCGGCCTTCTGCTCCGCGCGACGCGCGGGGTCCGCCAGGTTGCGGCGAAGCCCGTGCTCGCGGTCCAGCAGGACCGCGACCGCGAGCAGGTCATCGGCCACGCGGGCGAGGTCCGCCGCCCCGGCCACCGCGTTGAAGCGCTCTTCGACCTCGGCGAACGAGCTACGGCTCAGGCCTCTCATCAGCGCACCGCCGCCCCGTCCGCGGACTCGAGCTCGGCGAGGAACCGGTCCACGACGCGGCTCTGGCGGACCTCGTCCTCCAGGGACTCGCCCACGATGCGACCGGCCAGATCGGTCGCCAGGCGGCCGATCTCACCGCGCAACTGGGCGAACGCCTGCTGGCGGTCGGCCTCGATCTGCGCGTGCGCGGCTTCGATGAGGCGCCGGGCCTCGGCCTGGGCCTCCTCACGGAGCTCGGCCTTGATCTGCGCGGCCTGCTCACGGGCCTCTTCCCGCAGGCGGGCGGCGTCGTGACGGGCCTCTTCGAGCTTGGCGCGGTACTCCTCGAGGGTGCGCTGCGCCGTGGCCTGGGCCTCCTCTGCCCTCTTCAGACCGCCTTCGATGGCCTCGGTCCGCATCTCCAGGGTCTTCTGGATACGGGGGACCAACAGACGGCCGACGAAGAACAGGACGATCAGGAAGGAGATCCCGCCGATGGCCATCTCCGCCATATTGGGGAGGAGAGGGTTCGCCGCTTCTTCTGCCGCTACTAGATACACAATTGCCACCTTCCGCCGGGGAGGGTCGCGTCAGACCCGGAAGGCGAACGCGAGCGCGATACCGATCAGAGCGAGCGCCTCGGCGAAGACGAAGCCCAGGATCATGTTCTGACGGATCAAGCCGTAGGCCTCCGGCTGGCGGGCGATGGCCTGCACGCCCTGGCCGAAGATGATGCCGATGCCGATGCCGGGGCCGATCGCGGCGAGGCCGTAGCCGATGGAACCAAGGTTGCCGGTCACTTCGGCGAGCAGACCACTAGACATGCTTAGTTTCCTTTTCTATCGACCAGTGGGACGTCCACCGGGGTTTCGGGCGAGGTGGAAGATTTTCAGTGCGTTATCAGTGCGCGGGGTGAACCGCGTCGTTGATGAACATGGCCGTCAGCAGCGCGAACACGTAGGCCTGCAGCGCCTGGATGAACAGCTCGAAGGCGGTGAGCAGGATCGTCATCGCGACCCCGAGCACGCCGAGCGGGGCGCCGAGCGGCGTGATCTGCACCGCGAGGAAGTGCCAGCCGACCTCGGAGAACAGCGCCACGATGAGGTGGCCCGCCATCATGGTGGCGAAGAGCCGCACCGCGTGGGTGATGTGGCGCAGGAAGAAGGTCGAGATCAGCTCGATGGGGGCGACCAGCACGTAGATCCAGCCCGGGAGGCCGGGAGGGAACATCACGTTCTTGAAGAAGCCGATCGGCCCCTGGTGCTTGATGCCCAGGTACATGACCAGCAGCCACACGCCGATCGAGAGGACCGCGGGGTAGCCGATGCGCGCCATGACGGGGAACTGGATGAAGATGACCGAGCCGAACAGGTTCATGATCCAGACGAACAGGAACATGGTGAACAGCAACGGCATCCAGCGATCGCTGTCCTTGCCGAGGTTCGGCCGGGCGATCTGGTCGCGGACGAAGTCGTAGGCGAGCTCGCCGACGTTCTGCACGCCCCTCGGCACGAGTTTCGGCTTGGAGAAGGCGATGAAGGCGAACACCACGACCAGGATGGAGGCGGTGAAGGCCAGCAGGGCCGGCTTGTTGAACCAGGCCACATCGTCGACGAGCGGTGGCCAGTCGAAAATGCCTAGCCCCGGAGCCTGGAACTCATCGGAGGCGAGAGGCGTCAGCGTGGCGCTCACTCGTCGTTCCCTTCGTCGTGATGATCGGTCGTCAGCAGGTCCTCCGGTCGGCGTACCTCGGAGAGGCCGGCCGGAGAAGAAGTGTGAAGAGGGCGAGGAGGCCAGGACTCAATGGCACAGGCGAACGTTCCCCTGCCGCGCACGCGACAATAGCAGGCGTGGCCCTGACTAGTCATATCGAGCCAGCCGCGTGAGGCGCGCGCCCCAGGCACCTGACGATGACGTGTCTCACCCCGTCTGCCAAGGCGAGTGTAGAGCAAACTCCCGGAGACCGTCGGTACGCGACGCGTCACGTCCGCTTCTCCCCGATCTGGCCCGGCACCTTGGCGGTGGGGTCGACGTAGAGGATGCGAAGTTTCAGGAAGCCGCGCGCCTCGCCGATGGTCCAGATGACGGTGCACGCGATGACGGTCAGGCCGAACGCCCCGGGAGTCCACACGGTGGCGTCCTGGAAGGCCTCCAGCGTCACGACCAGGGCCAGGATCTTCAGCAGGAACGTGCCCAGCGCCGCGGCCATCATCATCGTCGGCGAGATGCGCGCGGCGTAGGTGACGACGACGAGGCTGATGGTGAAGAAGGCCGCGACGACCAGCACGCCGATGCCGGCGCCCAGGGCTCCCTTGGCACCGCCGGCGAACGCCGCGACGGCGACGGCGACGAGCCCGGCCACCCCGGTGGGGATCGCGGCCGCCCGGAGAATCTGGAGGTCGTTGGCCTGCATCGGTGCTCCAAAGAACAGTTGTCAAGCGAGCGATTGCTACCTCGCGGGGCGGGCGTTGCCCGCCCTTGCTAGTGAAAGGTATCACAAGCTCATGAAGGAACGCCTTTACCTGGGCTTTCGGGCAGGTGAACGAATGTGTCAGCCGGTCGTCGCGGTGGCGGGCGAGGTGTGCGCGTCATCGGCGGCCGCGGACGCCTCCGGCGTGGAGGGGCCCGCCGAAATCGGGCCTGAGGTCGGACCGGGGCCGCGCCGGGTCGCGTGCGCGCCTCCCCCGCGCCCGCCCCGGCCCGAGCGCCACAGCGGCAGGCCCATGAGCATCAGCACGGCGAGGGCGAACACCACGACCGCGGGGAACACGAGCAACGGCACGCCGCCCACCGAGAGGCCGACGACGGCGGCGGCGAACAGGAACGTCCACGCGTACATGATCAGCACCGTGCGGCGGTGCGAGTGGCCGATGTGCAGCAGGCGGTGGTGCAGGTGGCCGCGGTCGGGCGCGAACGGCGACTTGCCGTACGACGTGCGCCGGATCACCGCCATGACCAGGTCGGCCAGCGGAAGCACCATCACCGCGAGGGGCAGCAGGATCGGCAGGACGAGGGGGAACCGGTTGATGTCCGCGGCGCCCCGGTAGTCGACCGTGCCGGTCACCGTGACCACCGACGTCGCCAGCACCAGGCCGATGAGCATCGCGCCGGTGTCGCCCATGAAGATCTTGGCGGGGTGGAAGTTGTGCGGCAGGAAGCCCAGGCACATGCCGATGAGGATCGCCGTGATCGCCGCCGCGACGCTCAGGCGGCCCTGATCGAGGCTCTCGGTGAGCGCGATCGTCCACGCGAACGTCGCCATCGCGGCGATGCAGACGATGCCGGCGGCCAGGCCGTCCAGGCCGTCCACGAAGTTGACCGCGTTGATGGCGACCACCACCACGAGAATCGTGATGATCGTCTGCAGCGTGCTGTCGAGGCTCACCGTGTTCCCGTTGGGCAGAGGGACCCACAGCAGCGTGAGCTTGAAGACCACCAGCAGCCCGGCCGCGGCGATCTGCCCCCCCAGCTTGACCAGGGCGTCCATGCCCCACCAGTCGTCCAGGAACCCGGTGATCACGATGACGCCGCCCGCGAGGGCCAGGGCTATCACCGTCTGCCCCTCGCCCATCTTGGGCGAGGCGAGCGTGGCCCCGATGTGCTCGAGGCGGGTGGCGACGAACAGCCCCGCCAGCATTCCCGCGTACATCGCCAGGCCGCCGAGGCGAGGGGTCCGGACGGTGTGCACGTCGCGCTCGCGGATCTCGGGCGCGGCGCCGATGCGGAGCGCGAAGACCCTGACCAGGGGGACCAGCAGGTAGGTAACCGCGGCCGCCACCAGCGCTATGAGTGTGTATTCGCGCACGTACCTAGTTTCCCGGATTGTCCGGTCATCTGTGACCGGAAAACTGCACAGAACTGCACATTAACCCCGCGGATATGCCGGGTGACCCCGTGTGAGCCGCGTCACCCGCTCGGCCACCGACGTTATCGCACCTGGATCCCCCACCGCTTGCGCCACCATCGACGCGATCTCCTTCATCTCCGGCACGCCCATGCCCTGCGTCGTCACGCACGGCGTGCCCAGACGGATGCCCGAGGTCACCGTGGGCGGCTCGGGGTCGTACGGGATCGTGTTGCGGTTCAGGGTGATCCCCGCGCGGGCGCACGCGTCCTCGGCCTCGGCCCCCGAGACGCCGAGGTCGCGCAGGTCGATGAGCGTCAGATGCGTGTCGGTGCCGCCGGAGACCGGGCGCATCCCCTCCGCCGCCAGCCCGTCCGCCAGCGCCCGCGCGTTGGCCACCACCTGCCCGGCGTACGCGCCGAAATCCGGGCGGGACGCCTCGCCGAACGCCACGGCCTTGGCCGCGACCGCGTGCATCAGCGGCCCTCCCTGCGTGAACGGGAACACCGCGCGGTCGACGCGCGAGGCGATCTCGTCGGTGCACAGGATCGCCCCGCCCCTCGGACCGCGCAGCGCCTTGTGCGTCGTGAACGTCACCACGTCGGCGTACGGCACCGGCGACGGGATCACACCGCCCGCCACCAGCCCGATCGTGTGCGCGACGTCGGCGAGCAGCCAGGCCCCGACCTCGTCGGCGATGCCCCGGAACACGGCGAAGTCGATGAGCCTCGGGTACGCCGTCGCGCCGCAGATGATCAGCTTGGGCTGGTGGCGCAGCGCCAGGTCGCGCACCTCGTCGTAGTCGATCGTCTCGGTGTCGCGCCGCACCCCGTACGCCACCACGTCGAACCAGCGGCCCGAGAAGTTGACCTTCGAGCCGTGCGTCAGGTGGCCTCCGTGCGAGAGCGCCATGGCCAGAACCGTGTCGCCGGGCTGGAGCAGCGCCGCGTAGGCGGCGAGGTTCGCGGAGGCGCCCGAATGCGGCTGGACGTTGGCGTGGTCGGCGCCGAAGAGCGCCCTGGCACGGTCGATCGCCAGCTGTTCCGCGCGGTCGACCACCTCGCAGCCGCCGTAGTAGCGCCTGCCCGGGTAGCCCTCGGCGTACTTGTTGGTCAGCGTCGAGCCGAGCGCCGTCATCACCGCGGGCGAGGTGAAGTTCTCACTGGCGATGAGCTGCAGGCCGGCGCGCTGGCGTTCCAGCTCGTCCAGCAGCACCAGCGCGATCTCGGGGTCACTGCGCAGCAGCTCGGAGAAGTCGGGGCCGTAGAAGACACCCTCGCCCGGGGGCGCGTCGCCGGGCCGTCGTCCGTGGTCTCGCCCTTTCGCCCGCATGGCTCGATCACCATCCCCTCCTCGCGCCGCGACGCGCGTGGCAAAGGACCGCCGATTTCCCCACTGTATGCCCCGGCGCGGGCGGGCCCGCCCGCGCACACCATGCCGGACCTGCTCAGGGCGCTCCCGGACGGCTTCCAGGCGTGCACCACCCGTACGGCCCGGCGTGTGCGGCGGGCCGTACGGGTATCAGCCGTATCGGTTTCTCAGCCGTCTCAGCTGTAGGCGTGCGGGGCCGAGGAGGAGACCGGGACCCAGCGGGGGGTGTCCGCCGCCTGGTCGCTGATCGCGGTCAGCACGGCCTGCCGGTACATGCCGAGGCGTGTGCGCCACTCACCCATGTCCTGCACGTACCTCTCGGCGACCGGCGCGTCCCAGACGTCACGGCTCCGCGCCATCTGGTACGCCTTGTCCAGCGAGCCGGTGAGGCTCTCCAGCAGCGGCTGGGCCTGCTGCCAGAGATCGACGAGCTTCTGGTACTCGGGGTTGAAGCGCCAGCTCGTCGCGTGCCCGTCCGGGCTGAACGGATCGGGCGACGCCGACGCGGGCGGCATCTCCCCGGGCTGCAGCGGCCTCGGCGCGGGCGGATCCGCGTACATGTCGGAACACCACTCCTTCAGCTGGCGGACGACTTAGCCGGCGGACGACGAAGAGCGGGAGCCGTCGGAGGCGGCGTGGCTCGGGCCCCGGTCTTCGGTCGCGTCGCCGTCGTAGGCGGGGTCGGTGAACGGGTCGCCAGTGTATGGATCGGCGGGCGAGGCGAATGGGGACTGTGAGGCGCTGAGATCGCCGAGCCGGGGCGCAGAGTCCGGGGGCATGTAGACGCCCGACTGCACCTGTCCTCCCGCCTGGACGGCGCCCTGAGGCGCGCCCATGGGCTGGTCAGGCGTCTGGCCGCCGGAGCCGGACGGCTGGGCGCCGGTATCGGACGGCTGGGCGCCCGGGTCGGGCGGCAGGGGCGCCGACGGCTTGGCCGCGCCGGACGGATCGCCGGGCTGGACGTAGCCCACTGGGCCGTCGGAGTGAGGATGCCCCGGCTGCGCGCCGTCCGGAGGGACGACCACCGGCTGCTCCATGGGAGGGATCTTGTCCATGTTCTGCGACAGCCAGTCGAGGTGCTCGGCACTGGGCGGCTTCATGGTGACCTCGACCACCCGGACGCCGTCGACGTTCACCACCCGCGTGCGTTCCTGGCTGGTGTCGATGTCGTTGGCGTTGTCGGGCCTCGAGGTGTCCAGCCGGCCGTCGCCCCCGCCGCCCTGCGTCGCCGTCGGGTCGACGTACTGCGGCTGGTCGGCCTTGGGAACCGGCTCGGCCTTCGGGGCATGATCGGCCTTCGGCGCCGCGTCGTGCTTGGGGGCCGGGTCGTGCTTGGGCGCGGGGTCGCCCTTGTCCGTGGGAGCCGGATCGTGCTTGGGCGCGGGCTCGTGCTTGGGGGCCGGGTCGTGCCTGGGGGCGTCGTTCTTCTCGTGCGTGGGCGCCTCGTGCTTGGGCGCCTCGTCCTTGGGCGCCTCGTGAGTGGTCGGTTTGTCCGCGCGGGGAGCGTCCTGCCCGTCGGATCGCGGCGGCTCGACCTTGTGCGTCTGGTCGTTCTTCGGCGGGTCCTGCTTCTCGACCTTGGGGTCGTCCCGCCTCTCCCCCTTTGGCGCGTCCTTGTCGCCCTTGGGCCCGTCGTCCTTGTGCTCCTTGGGCGCGTCCTTGTGGTCTTTGGGCGTGTCGTCCTTGTCGGCCTTCGGGGACGGGTCCGCCGAGTGCTTGTCCCGATCGTGCGGCTTGGTGTCCTTGTCGGGCTTGTCGTCCTTCGGCGCGTCGTGCTTTTGGGGCTGGTCGTGCTTTTCGGGCTTAGGCGCGTCGTGCTTGTCGGTCTTGTCGGCGGGCGGGCGGGCCTTCGGCTTGTCCTTGGTCTGCGACTCCGACGTGGGAGCGCCGTTCCGGTCGCCCTTGTCGGCCTTGTCGCCCTTATCAGCCTTGTCGCCGTCGTCCTTCTTGTCCGCAGCCGTCTGCTTCATGGTCTTGGGAGCGGCCGGCCCCTCGTTCTGCTTTTCTTTCTTCTCCAGCAGCACGAGGCGCGCGTTGACGTCCTTGACCAGTGTGTCCCCGGCGTCGGCGACCTGCGCGGGCCGGTGGGTCGCCGGGACGGCCAGGCCCGCCGCGCTCGTGAGCTGGGTGATGCGGGACTCGACCGTGCGCATCTGATTGCCGGCCTGCCCGACCTCGGCCAGCAGCTCGCGGACCAGCTTGGGGTCCATGCCGTTCAGCTTGCCCATGGGCGCCTCCCTGCTCGTGGTCGCGCTCCGCCGGTCGCTCTGTGGCAGGGCTTTCACCCTGCCCGCAGCCATGCTCCCCCGCCACGGCCCGTCGCTCAAGAGCGCGGACGCGGTTCACGGTACTGTCCGCGGCGAGCCGGACCACCCATCGATAGCCACAGAGCATGAATCACGGTCACGCGCTGTCGCGGGGGCGGCCCGCCCGGACCCGGCTCAGGCCTCGCCGTCCGCCTTTTTTGCCTGCTCGACGGGCTTGTCCACCGGCTTGCCGGCCGGCTTCGGCTCCTCGGCGACCGTCTCGACGGGCTTCGGCTCCTCGACCGGCTTCCCCTCAACCGGCTTGACCTCAGCCGGCTTCCCCTCGGCCGCCTTGACCTCAGCCGACTTGACCTCGGCCGGCTGCTCCTCGGCCGGCTTGACCTCGGCCTGCGCGTCCTCCGGCTTCTCGGCCTCGGCGCCGGGCAGAGAGCGGCGGGTGTCGACCTCGGGCTCGCCGTCGGTGGCGATGTACCCGACGATCGCGCGCAGCTTCTCGACCGGCACGGCACCCTTGCGCAGCACGCGGGGCACGGGCGTGGTGAGGTCGACGATCGTGGACGGAATCTCGTCCGCGCAGGACCCGCCGTCCAGGTAGACGCCGACCGACTCGCCGAGCTGGGCCTCGGCGTCGGCCGCGGTGGTCGCGGGCGGCGCGCCGGAGCGGTTCGCACTGCTCACCGCCATCGGACCGGTCTCCTTGAGCAGCTCGAGCGCGAGCGAGTGCAGCGGCATGCGGACCGCGACCGTCCCCTTGGAGTCGCCGAGGTCCCAGGTGAGGGACCGGCTCGCCCGGCAGACCAGCGTCAGTGGCCCGGGCCAGAACTCGTCGATCAGATCCTGCCCGTAGGCGCCGAGGTCATCGATCAGGGCGGTGGCCGCCCGTACGGTGCCCACCAGGACGGGAACGGGCATGTCCCTGCCCCGGCCCTTGGCCTCCAGCAGTTCCGCCACCGCCGAGGGCGTGAAGGCGTCGGCGCCGATGCCGTAGACGGTGTCGGTCGGTATCACGACCAGCTCGCCCGCGCGGATCGCGGCCGCCGCGTCGGCGAGCCCGGTCGCGCGCTCCTCGCTGTTCGAACAGTTATAACGTCGGATCACGAGTCGTCATCCTTCCACGTGGGCCGCACCGTCATGCCAGGGGCACCGGTGCATGTGCCCTCATTCCTGGCCGTAACGGGCCGTCACGAATCGATCACGCCCGGCGAGGTCGGTGTGGTCGCGGGTGTCGCGCCAGCCGCGCTCCTCGGTGAACTCCAGGTACACCGACGACCCCTGCTGGTCGGCGTGCTCGACGGCGACCAGGCCGCCGGGCCGCAGGAGCCGCCTCGCGGTGCGCTCGACGGCGCGGACCTCGTCCAACCCGTCCTCACCGGAACCGTACAACGCGCGGGAGGGGTCGTAGTCGCGCACCTCGGGGTCGCGCGGCACCGCCCCCGGCGGGATGTAGGGCGGGTTGGAGATCACCAGGTCGACGCGGCCGTTCAGCTCGGGCAGGCAGTCGGCGAGGTCTTCGGGGTGGAGGGAGACGCGGCCCTGGCCGTGCTCGACGATGTTGTGCTTGGCCCAGCCGTACGCCGACGGGTCGACCTCGACGGCGTGGACCTGCGAGAGCGAGACCTCTTGGGCGATCGACAGGGCGATGGCGCCGGAGCCGGTGCCGAGGTCGACCACGACGGGCGAGGCGACGTCCATCTCGTGGAGCCGGTCGATCGCCCACCCGGCGACCACCTCGGTCTCGGGTCTCGGGACGAAGACGCCGGGCCCGACCTCCAGGGAGAGGTAGCGGAAGTAGGCGCGCCCGGTGATGTGCTGGAGCGGCTCGCGGGCCTCGCGCCGGGCGACGCCCTCCCAGAACAGAGCGTCGAAGTCGGCGTCGCGCACGGTGTGAAGCTGGCCACGCCGCACGCCGTGGACGAACGCCGCGATCTCCTCAGCGTCGGTTCGCGGTGAGGGGACACCCGCCTCGGCGAGCCGGGCGGTGGCGAGCGCTATCTCGTCCATCAGCAAGGTCATGGGCGTTTTCGTGATTTGTCTCGTTACGAGTGGACGGCGGGCACCAAGGTCATCTCAGGGTCACGCATGGGCGGCGAGCTTCTCCGCCATCTCGGCGTCCGTGAGGGCCTGGATGACGGCGGAGAGATCTCCGTCGAGCACCTGGTCGAGGTTGTACGCCTTGAACCCTACGCGGTGGTCCGAGATGCGGTTCTCCGGGAAATTGTAGGTGCGCACGCGCTCGGACCGGTCGACCGTACGGACCTGGGACTTGCGCTCGGCCGAGGCGGCGGCGTCGGCCTGCTCCTGGGCGATCGACAGCAGCCGGGCGCGCAGGATGCGCAGCGCCGACTCCTTGTTCTGGAGCTGGCTCTTCTCGTTCTGGCAGGAGACGACCACGCCGGTGGGCACGTGGGTGATGCGCACGGCGGAGTCGGTCGTGTTGACGCTCTGGCCGCCGGGGCCGGAGCTGCGGAACACGTCGATGCGCAGGTCGTTGGGGTCGATCTGGACGTCGACCTCCTCGGCCTCGGGGTAGACCAGGACGCCCGCCGCCGAGGTGTGGATGCGGCCCTGGGACTCGGTGACCGGCACGCGCTGCACGCGGTGGACGCCGCCCTCGAACTTCAGCCGCGACCAGACGCCGTCGGCGCCCTTGCCCTTCACGGCGACCGTCACGTCCTTGTAGCCGCCGAGATCGGAGTGCTGCGCGTCGATGATCTCGGTCTTCCAGCCCACCCGCTCGGCATACCGCAGGTACATGCGCAGCAGGTCGCCGGCGAACAGCGCGGACTCCTCGCCGCCCTCGCCCGCCTTGATCTCCATGATGATGTCCTTGTCATCGTTGGGATCGCGGGGAATGAGCAGGTGTTTGAGCCGCTCCTCCAGCGGCGGGATGCGGCTTTCGAGCTCGGCCACCTCGTCGGCGAAGGCGGCGTCCTCGGTGGCGAGTTCCCGGGCGGCCCCCAGATCGTCGCGGACGCCGTCCAGCTCGCGGTAGGCGGAGACGATCGGCGTCAGCTGGGCGTACCGCTTGCCAAGGGTCCGCGCCTGGTTCTGGTCGGCGTGCACCGCGGGGTCGGCGAGCTTGAGCTCCAGCTCGGCGTACTCGGCGAGCAACTCCTCCAGGTGCACCGTGCGTCCCTTCTTTCGTGCTTGGCTTGTGGCGGAAACCCGTGGCGGAAACCGGGGCCATCATCAAGAACGCCGACCCGGGCACGCCCCGCGAACAGGGGGGCGTTTCCGGGCCGGCGCTGCTTGCGGGCTACTTGCTCGCGGGCTTCTTGCCGAAACGCTTCTCGAAGCGCGCCACGCGGCCGCCGGTGTCCAGGATCTTCTGCTTGCCCGTGTAGAACGGGTGGCAGGCCGAGCACACGTCGGCGTGGATGACGCCGTTCTTGGCCGTGCTGCGGGTGGTGAAGCTGCTGCCGCAGCTACAGGTCACCTGGGTGAGACCGTACTGCGGGTGGATGTCAGGCTTCATCTCAGTCCTCTCTGGGGCGCGGCCGCCGGGTCGCCTTCATCTCTCGCGGTCGGAGTGACGCGCGGGCGGGCGGGAACCGGAACCGCCATGGGTCGGCTACCAGTGTGCCAGATCCTGTAACCGCGCCAGGCCATCGTCCATTCCCGCGCCCCTCTCGCCCGCCCGGGACCGGCCATCCGACACGGTGCTATGACTACGAAATTGAGTGCTAAAGGGCCCCATTCCGGGAAAAGGCGGACTGTGACCGCGATTCCTGGCAGGAACACGCCCTGGGGGAGCCACAAGCTCAGGCGAAAGGGCAACGAGACGGACAGCGCGGCCGACGCGACGGGCAGAGCAAGGCACGCGGACAGGAGCCGCGTTCGACTGGCTTATCCGGTTCGCCCGGCTCGCACGACCCGGACCAGGGCGGCGGGAACGGCTCAGAGACGGCCGAGGTAGGCCAGCACGGCCAGGACCCTGCGGTGGTCGTCCGGCGTGGGGTCCAGCCCCAGTTTGCCGAAGATGCCGGAGATGTGCTTCTCGACCGCCCCCTCGGTGACCCCGAGGCGTCCGGCGATCGCGTTGTTCGACCGCCCCTCGGCCATGAGCGCGAGCACCTCTGACTCGCGGCCGGTCAGCGACTCGATCGGCTGCCCCCGGCGGCGGCTCAGCAACTGCACGACCACCTCGGGGTCGATCACCGTACCCCCGGCGGCCACCCGGCGCACGGCGTCGAGGAACTCGGCGACGTCGGCGACCCGTTCCTTGAGCAGGTAGCCGACGGCCGCAGCGCCGCGGCCGATCAGTTCGGTCGCGTAGCGCTCCTCGACGTACTGCGACAGCACGAGCACCGGCAGGCCGGGCAGCAGGGCGCGCGCGGAGATCGCCGCGCGCAGGCCCTCGTCGGTGTGGCTCGGCGGCATGCGCACGTCGACCACCGCGAGATCGGGCTCGTGCGCGCGCACCGCCTCGACGAGCCCCGGGCCGTCCCCGGCGGTGGCGACGGTGTCGATGCCACCGTCGGCGAGCAGCCGGACCAGGCCCTCCCGCAGCAGGACGGAGTCCTCCGCGATCACGACCCGCATCGCGCGTTCTCTCACCACTCGTACGGTAGCCGGGCCCGGATCACCGTGGGGCCACCCGGCGGGCTCTCCACGGTCAGCGTGCCGTCGATGGTCGCCGCGCGGTCCGCGAGCCCCGCCAGCCCGCCGCCGGGGCTCGCCACCGCTCCCCCGGCGCCGTTGTCGCGCACCTCGACGACCACCCGCTCGTCCTCCCGCCCGACCCGGACGGACGCCTCGGTCGCCACCGAGTGCTTGGCGACGTTCGTCAGCGCCTCGGCGACGATGAAGTAGGCGATGCTCTCGACGGCGGCCGGCGGCCGGTCGGTGATCTCGACGCTCACGTCCACGCGAATCGGCGCCCGCGCGGCCAGCGCCGACAGGGCGGCGTCCAGGCCCCGGTCGGTCAAGATCGCCGGGTAGATGCCGCGGGCCAGGTCGCGCAGCTCGGCGATCGCGGCCTTGGTGTCCGCGTGGGCGCGGACGAGCAGCTCTCTGGCCTGCTCGGGGTCGGAGTCGAACTTCGCCTGCGCCCTGCCGAGCTCCAGCGCCACCGACAGCAGCCGCTGCTGGGCCCCGTCGTGCAGGTCGCGCTCGATCCTGCGCCGCTCGGCCTCGGCGGCGTCCACTCCCCTGGCCCGGCTCGCCCTCAGGTGCGTGACGCGCGCCTCGTCCCCCGGGCCGAGCAACGCGACCGCGAGCAGGGTGTGCAGCCACGCCATGCCCCGTACGACGTACAGCGTGATCACCAGGAGCGCCAGGCCCACCAGCGTCCACGGCAGGGACTCGGGGAGGGTGTCGACCCCCAGGCGGTCGGTGATGACCGTGGTCTCACCTGACAACACGAACACGGGCTGCATCATCAGCCCCACGCAGGACACCCACAGGGTCAGCGACACGAGGAACTCGCCGAGCCCGAGAGGGAACAGCAGCAGCAGGTAGCCGAGGTCCTTCCACGTGGCCGGGTCGCCGAACAGCCAGCCGAGATGCCGCACCACCCCGCCCGGCGGCCTCGGACGGTACGGATTCGAAATAGCGACGCCCAGCGCCAGGCGCAGCAGGCGCCGCTCCAGCATGGCGCCGCCGCGCCACAGCAGCATGGTGGCCAGCAGCAACGGCAGTCCCACCCACACCAGGATCAACCCCAGCGAGATCGACAGCCCCGTGGCCAGGATCACGAACCAGGTGACGCCGAGCGCCGCACTGACCCCCAGCAGGTACGGCACCGAGCGCCAGGTCAGCGGGTCGGCGAGCAGCCCGAGCGGCCCGTACGGCCCGAGGGGCACCCGCCCGCGCAGCGGCGGGCGGCCCCTCGGCTCCGCGGTCATCCCGAACGCCCTCCGGTCGAACCTCGGCGTGTGCTGTCCAGCGGCCCGGACATCCAGAGCGTCTCTGATCGGCTTAGCGATCCTGTGCGTTACACAGAATCAAGGCACAACGAGCTGCCCGGTATTCACCGATCGTCTTCGTGCCCTGGTGCCGGCCACTGGAGCCGCCGGCCCGTCGAGCACGTCCCTCCGGACGCTGACCGGTCAGGCGTGCACAGCCCGACCGGAGAGGGTGCCCGACGTCGCCTGGGCGCCGGACGTATTGGTAACAATATGCCACGACATAACTACGATTCGCTAATCGAATCAGAAAGCCTGCCAAGTCCGCGGGCACGACGCCATGGGGCGAGTGTCAGTCCCCGGGTAGAGACACCCCCACCCCGGACGCGAAATCCTCACCCCGCCGCCCCACCCCAGGTCGAAAACTCTTCAGCCCACCGCGAACCCTCCGCTGGGCTCCGCGGGCGCGAACTCCTCGCCGGGCCCGCGGGCGGGAACTCCGCGCCGTGCACGGTAAAGGGCGGCGAGCCCGTGGCCCGCCGCCCCTTCACACACCCGCCCGACCCCTGTGCCTATGGCCGCGCCTCCGGCACGGCGGTTCGGGGCGCTCCTTTAGGCGGCGTTCTTCCGTCGTCACTCGGAAGGGCTCGTTCCTCACCCTTCCTCCCTCCTCCTCCAGAACACCGCCGCGCCCCGAACAGGTCAGTCGCGGTCGTTGCTGACCGTGGTCTTCTGGACCTGGAGCAGGAACTCGGCGTTCGACTGCGTCTCGCGCATCTTCTCCAGCAGCAGCTCCAGCGCCTGCTGCATGTCGAGGGCGTGAAGCACCCGGCGCAGCTTCCAGACGATCTGCAGCTCGTCCCTGGACAGCAGGATCTCCTCCTTGCGGGTGCCGGACGCGTCGACGTCCACCGCGGGGAAGATGCGCTTGTCGGCCAGGGAGCGGTTGAGCTTGAGCTCGGCGTTGCCGGTGCCCTTGAACTCCTCGAAGATGACCTCGTCCATCTTGGAGCCGGTCTCGACCAGCGCCGTGGCGAGGATCGTCAGCGAGCCGCCGTTCTCGATGTTGCGCGCGGCGCCGAAGAACCGCTTCGGCGGGTACAGCGCGGTCGAGTCGACACCACCGGACAGGATGCGCCCGGACGCCGGGGCCGCCAGGTTGTAGGCGCGGCCGAGACGGGTGATCGAGTCGAGCAGCACGACGACGTCGTGGCCCAGCTCGACCAGCCGCTTGGCGCGCTCGATGGCGAGCTCGGCGACCGTGGTGTGGTCCTCGGCGGGACGGTCGAAGGTCGAGTGGATGACCTCGCCCTTCACCGACCGCTGCATGTCGGTGACCTCTTCCGGCCGCTCGTCGACCAGGACGACCATGAGGTGGCACTCGGGGTTGTTACGGGTGATCGCGTTGGCGATCGCCTGCAGGACCATCGTCTTACCGGCCTTCGGCGGGGAGACGATCAGCCCGCGCTGGCCCTTGCCGATCGGCGCGACCAGGTCGATGATGCGCGTGGTCAGGATGTTCGGGTCCGTCTCCAGCCGCAGGCGCTCCTGCGGGTAGAGCGGCGTGAGCTTGGTGAAGTCGGGGCGGTTGCGCGACTGCTCCGGGTCCATGCCGTTGACGGTGTCGAGCCGCACGAGCGCGTTGAACTTCTCGCGGCGCTCGCCGTCACGGGGCTGGCGCACCGCGCCGGTGATCACGTCGCCCTTGCGCAGGCCGTTGCGGCGGATCTGCGCCAGCGAGACGTACACGTCGTTGGACCCCGGCAGGTAGCCGCTGGTGCGCACGAACGCGTAGTTGTCGAGGATGTCGAGGATGCCGGCGATCGGGATCAGGACGTCGTCGTCGCCGATCACGGGCTCGTTGCTGTCGAAGCGGTCGCGGCCCCGGCGGTTGCGCTCCCGGAACCGGCCGCGGCGGCCACGGCGGTCGTCGTCGCCCTGCGGGTCGCCGCCCCGGTCGCCGCCCCGGTCCCGAGACTGGTCGCGGCTCTGGTCCCGAGACTGGTCACGTCCCTGGTCGCGGGTCTGCTCGCGTCCCTGGTCACGGCCCTGCTCGCGGTTCTGGTCACGGTTCTGGTCACGGTTCTGGTCACGGTTCTGGTCGCGGCGGCCCTCGCCGGCGTCGGCGGCACGCTGCTCGGGACGGCTGTTGTCGCTGCGGTTGTCGGGACGGTTGTCCCCGCGCTCGCGCCGGTCTCCACGGTCACCGCGGCCGCGGCGCTCGCCACGCTCGCGGCGGGACTCGGTGCGCTCGGGACGGGTCTCGGACTGCGCGACCGGCCCGGCGTCGGCGGACGCGGCGACGGGAGCGATCGTCTCGGCGGGCTGCGGCGCCTCGGCGGCCGGGGCGCGCTCCTCGCGAACCTCGGTCGTGACCTCGGCGGGAGCCGGACGGGAACGTTCCCGCCGGGTGCGGGCGGGGCGCTCGGCCGGTGGCTCGGCGACGACCGCGGGCGCGGCCGCGGCGGGAGCCGGGGCAGCGGCGGCGGTCTCGGCGGTGGTAGAGGCACCGTCGGCGGTGACGCCCTGCTTCTCCTGGATGGCGGCGATGAGCTGGCTCTTGCGCATCCGCCCGATCCCGCTGATGCCCAGGCTCGACGCGAGAGCCTGCAACTCGGGCAGCACCATGGCCGCGAGGCCGGTGCCGGAGCGACGGCGCGGCCTGGCCGCGGCGCGGGTGGGGGTGTCGCCGGCGGCCGGCGCTGCGCCGGGGGCGTCGGAGAGGAGTTCGGTGGTGTCGCTCAACTAAAAGGTCCTTCCCAGGGGTCGGGCGTCGGCCACGATCAGCCAGGCGTCCCGGTGGTGCGACCCGGCGGGACAGACCGGGTCGGGCTGGACGAACTTCCAAGGTGTCGGAAAGCCGGTGCGTCGAACCGGCACACAGCCGTCACCGTAGAGATTCGCGAGCCGTTGGGGGCCCGGGGGTCGCCCCCCGGCTGGTTACCGCCGACCAGATGTCGATGCCAATCGAACGCGCATGTCCCCGATTACGCCGCTTCTCGACACGCCAACCGGATGTGGACCAACCGGAGGCGATGAAATCAGGAAGCCCGCTGTGCGGCCTGCGTCTTGCGACGCGAGGCGCGATCCAGCGATGTATGGCTGACAAGCACGCACCCGCAACGGGGGCATCTGGTGCGGCTATCAGCCTAACATCACCAGCGCACACTGCTATTCCCTGAAGGTCGAAGATGCATCAGCGTGTCTCGGGAATTGAACGGTCGCGCCAGATCGGTCGACGTCCAATGGCTGGATGTGCCAGTCATTACCCACTTCCGACGCGATCAAATCATGAGTATCCGTCGTGCCGAACGCGAGAACCGTCGGACCGGCCCCCGATACGACCGCGGGTACCCCGGCCACGCGCAGACGTTTTACCAGATCGGCCGTGCCCGGCATCGCAGGCGCGCGGTAGGCCTGGTGCAAACGGTCTTCTGTGGCTGCCAGCAGAACCTCGCTCTCGGGTCGCTGGGTGAGCGCCGCGATGAGCAGTGCGGCGCGTCCGGCGTTCGCCGCGGCGTCGGCGTGCGGAACATCCTTCGGCAGGAGCCCGCGCGCCGTCTCCGTGGACAGCCGGGTTCCCGGCACCAACACCACAGGTCGGACGCCCCCATGCGGGCTCAGTTTCAGCTTACGCGGCGTTCCGGACAACTCGGTCCACGCGATGGTGAGACCTCCGGAAAGACAGGGGGCGACGTTGTCGGGATGCCCCTCCATCTCCGTGGCCAGCGCGAACACCTCGTCGTCCGTCATCTCGGGGGCGGCGAGCGCGCGGGCGGCGAGGATGCCCGCGCAGATGGCGGCCGAGGACGAGCCCAGGCCGCGCGCGTGCGGAATGCGGTTGAGGCAGCGCAGCCGGATGCCCCTGGGCTGGGGCACGCCGGCACGGTCGAACGTCGCGCGCATCGCCTTGACGATCAGATGGCCGTCGCCGAGGTCGAGTTCCCCCGCCCCCTCGCCTTCGACCGCCACCACGACCCCGCGCGCGTTCGGCGACCCCGGCACGTCGTCGTGCAGGACGGCCTCGATCTCGTCGTACAGGGTGAGCGCGAGCCCGAGCGAGTCGAAACCCGGCCCGAGATTGGCGCTGGTGGCCGGCACCCGGACGACGACGGGGCTGCTCGTTGCCATGCGTTCCTCGGATTCGTTCTGGGTTGTGCGCGAAAGGCGATCTCGGTGGCGCCGAGTGCCGTCTGAAAAGGTTCACGAACGCCGATCGCCGGGCGTTCCCGGGCACACCAAGAAGTTTCACGGGCGCACCTGGCGGTGTACCCGCTTCTCGGGCGGTCCGCGGGGGGCCGCGGCCGACTCGTGGGGCCTGCCCCGTGAGCCGCCGGGTCGACCGGAGCGGACCTCGCGGTGGGCTCCGGCGCGTTCCCGGGGTGCGCGGGACCGCCACCGGGGCACGGCCGACGTCGCGTCCCGGGTGACGCCCTTGAGGATTACGGGTGGCCGGGTGAAGGCTCTGGGGTGATCCCGACGATTTCTCCGGCCGGTACGGGCCGCGCTCCCCACGTAACCGCGACCGTCTCCGGCACCCTGTGAACCTTACCGGTCCGCCCCCAACCCCTTCCGGGTGTCGCCCGACATAATGCCGGGTCATGGCCGGTTTCGTCCAGGGGCGGGGCGGCGGGAACCACCCGGAATCCGCCCTCCGCGAAAGCGGGACCGTCCCGGGCGGTCGCGCCGCCCGGGGAAGCGGCTCAGGCCAGCTCGAGCGCCGCGGCGGCGGCGAACGCGTCGACCGGGATCGTCAGCGGGGTGGGCGCGCCGGAGATCGCCCAGTCCGGGTCCTTGAGCCCGTTGCCGGTGACCGTGCAGACCACGCGCTCGCCGGGCTTGAGCAGGCCCTGCTCGTGCGCCTGGAGCAGGCCCGCCACGCTCGCGGCCGAGGCCAGCTCGACGAACACGCCTTCCTCCTGCGCGAGGAGCTTGTACGCGGCGGCGATCTGCCGGTCGGTGACGGCCTGGATGGTGCCCCCGGAATCGTCGCGCGCGGCCTCGGCGAGCTTCCACGAGGCGGGGTTGCCGATGCGGATCGCCGTGGCGATCGTGTGCGGGTGGGTGACCGGGGCGCCCTGGACGATCGGCGCGGCGCCGCTGGCCTGGAAGCCGAGCATGCGCGGCGTGCGGGTCGCCACGCCGTCCGCGGCGTATTCGCGGTAGCCCATCCAGTAGGCCGAGATGTTGCCGGCGTTGCCAACGGGGATGCAGTGGACGTCCGGCGCGTCGCCGAGGGCGTCGACGATCTCGAACGCGGCGGTCTTCTGGCCCTGGAGGCGGTGCGGGTTCACCGAGTTGACCAGCGCGATCGGGTAGTTCTCCGCGAGCTTCCTGGTCATCTCCAGGCAGTCGTCGAACGAGCCGTCGACCTGCAGGAGCTTGGCGCCGTGCACCAGGGCCTGCGCCAGCTTGCCCATCGCGATCTTGCCCCGGGGCACCAGGACCGCGCACGTCAGGCCGGCGCGCACGGCGTAGGCCGCGGCGGAGGCGCTGGTGTTGCCGGTGGAGGCGCAGATCACCGCCTTGGCGCCTTCCTCCACCGCCTTGCTGATGGCCACGGTCATGCCGCGGTCCTTGAAGCTGCCGGTGGGGTTGAGGCCCTCGACCTTGAGGTAGACCTCGCAGCCGGTCAGGTCGGAGACGCGGCGGGCCGGGACCAGCGGCGTGCCTCCCTCGTGCAGCGTGATCACGGGCGTCGTCTCGGTCACGGGAAGCCTGTCACGGTATTCCTCGATAAGGCCACGCCATGCCCTGAACATCGTCGCTCCTCCCGCGCCCGGCCCGGCCTGTCGCCGGGGCCTCGGCGGCGCGTAACCATGGGTCCGCTACCAGCGGTATCAGGCCTTGAGTCTACGGGGACGGCCGACCCGGCCGCCTCCGTTGTCCACAAGCTGGACCGGCCTTTTCGGCCCGTCCACAGCGTGCCGGACGATTCGCCGGGTGCCCCTGTGTGAAGGGCCGCCGCGAAATCCTCACCACATCATCGTGGAAGGAATGAGAACCTCACTGTCTCTTTATCATCTTTTACCCCACAATTGGGGGAACGTCCGCAAGCTCCGAGGAGAAACGTCGCGTGCCCGACGAACACAACACCGCCGGCACGTACACGCGAGCCCCCGAAACACCGGATGACGACCTCCACGTCCACGCGCGGGCCCCCGAGACACCGGACAACGGCCTCCAGGTCCGCGCACCAGCCCCCGAGACGCGAGACAACGGCCGCCGCGACCGTCCACGAGCCCATGAGATCCCGGACGAGGGGTATCGCGACCGCGTCCACTGGATCCTCGAGCACCTGCCCTGCGGCCGTCCCGGACGCCCGATCGCCGTCCTCGACCTCGGCTGCGGGCCCGGCGACCTCTCCCTGCTGCTGGCCGAGCGCGGCGACCAGGTCACCGGGCTCGACACCGACCCCTCCGCCGTCGCGGACGCGGATGGTCTGCGCGACCGGGCGGCGGCCGACGTGGCGTCCCGCATGACGTTCGCCGTCGCCGACGGGCACGACCTCGCCGGCGTGCCCGACCAGGCGTTCGACGCCGGGGTCGCGGGCGGCCTGCTCCACGAGGCCGTCGACCCCGTGCGCGTGCTGACCGAACTACACCGGACGCTGCGCCCCGGCGCGATCCTCGTCCTCACCGTCCCGTACGGCGTCCACCGCCCCACCCCGGCGGCCCCCGCGCGGACGCCCGCCCTCGCCGATCCGGGCTCCGGGACAGAGTCGGCGCGGACGTCCCTCGCCGGGCCGGGCACTGGGACCGGCCCCACCCGGGCACCCGGGCCGGGCTCGGGCCGGATCTTCTACCACGGAAGCCTTCGCCACCTGGTGGAACCGCTCTTCGAGATCCGCGAGCTCACCGTCCTGCGGCGTCACCTCGCGGGCGTCGCGGTACGCCGGGACGAAGCGCGCGGCACGCCCGGGTACGCCATGAGCCGCGCAGAAAGCGCCTTCCTGCACAGAGAGCGCCTCCTGCACGGCGAGATCGCCGACCTGCGGGTCCGCTGCGCCGGTCTGGCCGCGCGGGAAACCGAACTCACGGCCCGCGTAGCCGAGCTGGCCTGCGCCCGTGAGGAGCTGGTGCGCGTCAACGCCGAGCTGCGCGCGGAGGCCGTCCGCCTCAGGCGCCGGGTGAAGCTTCTCGACGACCGCCTCGGGGAGTATCGCGAGGCCATCGCCCGCATCCGCCGCTCCCGGGCCTGGCGCGTGATCACCGCCTACCGCCGCGTCCGCCACCCCGGCCGCCGCCCCGCCGCCGACCTCTCCCCTGCCCAGGCCCCCCTTCCGGGCGGGACCGTCCCCGCCGCGATCTCCCGCACGGCGGCTGGCTCGCCCTCAGGCGACGGTTCCGAGCGGCTTCCGCGAGGGCACGCCTAGACCTGCTCCGAAGACACCGGTCGTGCGGGCGTTTCGCAGGCCACCGCCCGGATAGGAGCTCCCACAAAGCTCACAGGTTCCAGGGGTAGGGTCGTCAGGCGGTGGCGAAGCGCAGCGACGAAGGAGCGATCATCGTGTCCGTCTCCCCACGGACGAGCCCGGGGCCGCCCGGCCACGTCCAGGGAAACCCCACGACGGCGGGCCCCGGCGACCGGCCCCGGATCCGCCACAACGACTACTCCCCGCTGGTTCCGCCCCCGCTCGGCGCGTGGAGTCCCGAGCTGCGCGTGAGCGTGGTGATCCCGGCCCACGGCGGGCAGCACCGGCTCGACCTGACGCTCGCCGCGCTGGCGGCGCAGACCTACCCGGCCGGCCTGATGGAGGTCATCGTCGTCGACGACGGCAGCGAGCCGCCGCTGCGCCTGCCCGAGACGCGGCCGCAGAACACGCGGCTCGTGCCCGCCGCGGCGGGCGGCTGGGGAATCGCGCACGCGCTCAACACCGGGGCCCGCCTCGCCGAGGGCGAGATCATCCAGCGCCTGGACGCCGACATGGTGACCTCCCGCGAGCACATCGAGGCGCTGATGCGCTGGCACCACCTCACCGACTACGTCGTCACGATCGGCGCCAAGGTCTTCGTCGAGGAGCCCGCCCTGACGTCGGCGCAGGTCCGGGAGGCCGTGGGCGCGGGGAATCTCGACTCGTTGTTCGACATGGCGGCGGCCATCCCCAGCAGCACGGAGGCGACGATCCGGCGGCTGGACGGGCTGCGGGCCAGCAAGAACCCCTACCACGTCTGCACCGGGCCCACGGTCTCGCTGCGCCGCGCCCTGTTCCACGAGGCCGGCGGCCTGGATCCGGCCGTGCTCCGGGGCGAGGACACCGAGTTCGCCTACCGGCTGGCGATGCGCGGCGTGGTGTTCGTCCCCGACATGGAGGCGCGGGCCGTCCATCTCGGCATCCCGGCCCAGCGTGTCGACACCGAGGCGACCGTGCGGGTCGTGGCCCCCTACCTCGCCCACCGCGTCCCCCTGCGCCGTGACCTGCGCAAAGAGCGCGGCAGACGCTGGCTGATCCCGTACGCCGAGGTCGTCCTGGACGTACGGCGCGCCGAGCCCGGGGGACGCGGACACAGCGGGCCCGACAGGAAGGAAGACAGCGACTCCGCGGCGCGGACGCAAGCCGAGCCCAAGGTTCGGGCGGCCGTCGGCGCGGCGCTCGGGGGCAGCCTGCCCGACGTCGTCGTGACGCTGCTCGGCCCGTGGTCCGCGCTGCCCGAGGGCCGCCACCGGGTGCTGGACGATCCGGGCTTCGAGGCGCGGCTGATCCGCGAGCAGTTCCGCCACGACGACGCCGTCCGGCTCGCCGAGGAGGCCGCCCCCGACCCCGCCCCCGTCCCGTTCCGGTACACCGGGCCCGTGGACGTGCCGCTGGCCCGGCGCTCGCTGGAGCTGATGATCAAGAACCTGAACGACACCCGCGCCGGGCTGCTGGTGGTCGAGTTCCCCGACGGCCGTGCGGCCCGCCTGGAACGCACGGACGCGACGAACCGCGCCCGCCTCCTCGCGGGTCCCGGCGAGGACCTCGACGACGTGATCGAGCAGACCCACGGCGTCCGCCGGTGCCCGTCATCGGACTTCTGGCCGCCCGAGAAGCCCAAACCGCAGCCACCCCCCGCCGCCACCGCGCCGTCCCCGGATCTTCCATCATCCGCCACCACGCCCCCCGACCGCCCGGGCCCGAGTCCCACGTCGCCGGGCGCCCCCGAAAAGCTGGTGAAACGCCTCCGCACAGCCCTCCGCGGCCGGTGACCCTCCCACCCGGGCCTCCGGGCGGTCCCGCTCGGGCGGTCAGGTGTCGGACCGCTGGTCGTTCGCGGGTTTCGCGGCGCCCGTCCGGCGGGGGGAGATGCGCTTCATGACGGTGCGCAGGCGGCTGGTCTTGAGGGCCGCGAGCTCCTTGCGTAGGCTGCCCACCTCGCGGCGCAGGTCGACGGCGGACTTGCGCCAGCGACCGGCCTCCTCGCGCCACTTGGTCACCTGGCCGCGCAGGCGTTCGGCCTCTTTGGTGAGCTTGACGATCTCGGCCTCGGCGTCCAGCCTCGCGCGATAGGCCATCCTGCGGCCTTTGACCGGGGTCGCGTCCGCGGCGGGCAGGAAGCCGAGGCTCTCGCCGTCGATCCACAGAGTGCCGTACACGTCGTCGACAAGATCATCGACCGCCCGGCCGGCCACGACGCCCGTACCGAGTCCGCCGGCCGTGGCGTCCGAAACGGCCCCATCGGCCCCGAGGTCCGGATCGGCGGAACCGACCAGGGCTGCGCGGGCGAAGGCGGAGCGGCGTTCCAGGCGGGCCGTGGTCACGCCGTCCGGGCTCTCGGCCAGCAGCACGCCGACCAGCCCGTGGTCGCCGTCGACCGCCAGGTCGAGCAGCCGGGCGAGGGAGTCCTCCCCCGGCACCCAGCCCGCCGGGAGGCGCAGCCGGTACGGCGCCAGGCGCTCGGCCTCGCCGGACGTGAGCCGGACCCGCGGGTCGTGGGCGTAGTGCCCGCGCAGGAGCGTGAGGTCGAGGCGCGGGTCGGTGAGCGGGGCCCTGCGCTCGGGCGTCAGCGCGTCCCAGGGGCCGTCGAGCAGCACCGACACGTCCGGGATCGTGCCGGCGAGCACGGCGTCCACGGTCGCGCGCGTCTCGTCGTATCCGCCGGCCTCGACCACGACGTCGAGGTATGGGACCTTCCACTGCCGCGTGGGGTGCCCGCGCAGCCAGCGGTACTGCGGGACGCGGTCGCCGAGCAACGCCTGGCTGACCCGGTCGATGCGCTCCTTGTCGCGCATGCGCATGGACGGCCCGAGGTGGTACCCCACCGCGAGCGGCTCGGGGACGAACACCCCGCCCGCCTGGGCGAGGCGGTACCCCATCTCGGTGTCCTGGCCGAGGACGAGCTCGGCGTCCATGGGCCCGGCGGCGTCGATCAGCCGCCGGTTGACCGAGGTCGCGCCGCCGACGTGCAGGCTGAAGGCCCGGCTCGAGGCCTGGGTCAGCCCGCCGGTGCGTTCGACCAGGTCGACGAGCCATTCGTGCGGCTCGGCGGGTTCGAAGAGCGCGGCGAGGTCCTTGCCCGACGTGATGGCCTCGGGCGCGGGCAGGGCGGCCGTGGTGAAGCGCAGGTAGCCGGTGACGACGAGGTAGGGCGCGAGGTGGTGCCAGCGCATGTGCGCCTCGACCTCGTGCCGGTCGGCGACGACGTCGGAGTCGAGCCAGTGGACGACGTCGCCGGTCGCGACCGCGAGCCCGGCGTTGCGCGCGTCGGCCCGGCCGGGGGTCTCGCAGATGATCAGACGCGTGCCCGCCGGGCGGATCGGCGGCAGGCGCAGGGCCGGGCTGCTGCCATTGTCGACGACGACCACCTCGAGAAGCTCGTCGGGGTAGGTCTGCGCGGCGAGGGCGGCCAGGACCAGGTCGAGCTTGTCCTGCCCGTTGTGGGCGGGGACGACCACGCTGACCCGCAGGGACGGTGACCAACCACCGAGTGCGGGCGGGCCGAGGACGGTGTAGTCGTTGCCGCGGACGCGCGGGATCATGAGGCTTCCAAGACGCGGCTGGGCCGGAAGCCGCGCCACTGGTTGGTCGAGACCCGTAGGAAGTGGGCCAGGGGAAGCTGCCAGGTGTGCCCGGCGGCGAGCGAGCGGCGCAGGACGTAGCCGAGGCCCTGGGTGCGGTAGATGCGGGCGCCTGCGGCGTGGGCGGTCTTGAGGAACCGGGCGTCCACGCCCCGCGCCACCCCCTCGAACCCGCCTATCTCCTGAAATTTCGCCCGCGCGAGGAAGATCGTGCCCCCGGCCACATGGTCCGACCACACCTCGCTGGTGTAGTCCGTACGCCGGACCGTGACCTCCAGCGGCTCCAGGTAGAAGAACTCGGCCGTCGCGCCCACGATGTCGGCCTCGCTGTAGGCCCGGGCCATGAGCAGGTCGGACAGGTGCTCCGGCGAGTACCAGTCGTCGTCGTCCCACTTGGCGATCTCGTCGCCGGCCGCCCGCGCCGCCGCCCGGTCGAGCACCTCGCCGAACGGCGTGGCGACGTCCGCCTCGACGACGGTCACCGGCAGCGGGAACGACGCCAGGGCGCGCCGCACGTCCGGATGCGCGGCCGGGACGCCGTGCAGGCCGAGCAGGATCTCGACCTCGACGTGGCGCTGGCGCGCGATCTGCGCGAGCGCCGTCCAGAGCAGCTCCGGGCGCTTGCTGGACATCACCACGCTGACCTTCGGCGCCGGACGGCCCGCGGGCTTTCGCAGGACTTGGCGGCGCAGGCGCAGGCTGTGCTCCTCACGGCGAAGATCGCTGACGGACCGCACAGAAGGGTCGCGCGGGCCCGGGGCCCACGCGGACAACAGCGCGGCGAGCTCGGGCTCGGTCTCCTTGAACCAGGCCGGGACCTCTTCGGCGTACACCGGCACCCCGGCGGCCGCGAGGCCCGAGATCGTCTCCAGAACCCCCGCGCGCCCCTCCGGCCAGCGCACGCGCAACCCGTCGAGCGAGCGCAGGCCCACGACGGACGCCGCCGTCACCGGAAGATCGGCGGGCTCGCCGTCGAAGACCGGACGCCCGTCGCGGAAGGACAGCTCACCAGGGCCGCCGGTGGGGGTGCGCGTGAACCCGAGCGGGGTCGGGTCGCCCTCTGCCACTGCGCTCCCTTCGACGATCGCCCTCCGCCGGGGCGGGGGAAGCCCGGATGCCGGCCCGGGCGGCACGGCGGTCTCGTCGAAGAAAATGCTCTCACCCGCGAGGGGTCACCGGGCGCCGTACGGCACGCTCTCGGCGAACTCCCAGCTTGATGGGCACGCTCTCGGCGAACGACCGGTTTGACGGGCACACCGAGGAGCGAACCCCGCCCCAGAAGGATGGACCCCGGCCGGATGGGCACGCCTTGCGGCGAGCACCCGGCCGGTGGCCGGCGTCAGGAGGTCTCTTCGCCCTCGACGCGCATCACGCTGGTCACGTCCCGGACGATGTCCAGCTCGCGCAGCCCCGCGATCGTGGCCGACAGCGCGGCGTCGCTGGCCCGGTGGGTGACCAGGACGAGCTGGGCGTCGTCGCCGCGCCCCTCCTGCCGGACGATCTGGATGGAGACGTCATGCTTGGCGAACATCTCGGCGACCGTGGCGAGCACGCCGGGCTTGTCCGCGACGTCCAGCGAGACGTGGTAGCGGGTCACCGTCTCGCCCATCGGGTGGACGGCCAGGTCGGCGTACGTCGACTCCTGCGGCCCGTGGGTGCCAGCGATGCGGTTACGGGCCACGGCGACGATGTCGCCCAGCACGGCCGACGCCGTGGGCGCGCCCCCGGCCCCCTTGCCGTAGAACATGAGCTGGCCTGCGGACTCGGCCTCCACGAACACCGCGTTGTACGCCTCACGGACGCCCGCCAGCGGGTGCGTCCTCGGGATCATCGCCGGGTGGACGCGGACGCCGACCGACCGGCCGTCGTCGGACCGGGCGCAGATGGCCAGCAGCTTGATGACGTACCCCATCGCCTTGGCGCTGGAGACGTCGGTCGCGGTGATCTCGGTGATGCCCTCGCGGTGGACGTCGGCGGCCGTCACGCGCGTGTGGAAGGCGAGCCCGGCGAGGATGGCGGCCTTGGCGGCGGCGTCGAAGCCCTCCACGTCGGCCGTCGGGTCCGCCTCGGCGTACCCCAGGGCCTGGGCCTCCTCCAGGGCGTCACTGAACGACGCGCCGGTGGAGTCCATCTTGTCCAGAATGTAGTTGGTCGTCCCGTTGACGATGCCGAGCACGCGGTGGACGCGGTCGCCCGCCATGGACTCGCGCAGCGGCCGCAGCAGAGGGATCGCCCCCGCCACGCTGGCCTCGAAGTACAGGTCGCCGCCGTGCTTCTTGGCCGAGCCGTGGACGGCGGCGCCGTCCTCGGCCAGCAGCGCCTTGTTGGCCGTGACGATCGACTTGCCCGCCGAGATCGCCGACAGGATGAGCGACCGCGCAGGCTCGATGCCGCCGATCACCTCCACCACGATGTCGACGTCCTCGCGGGTGACCAGGGACTCGGCGTCGGTCGTCAGCAGCGCCGGGTCGACGTCGCTGTCACGCTTACGGCCGAGGCGCCGTACGGCCACCCCGGCGAGCTCCAGCGGCGCGCCGACACGGGCGGCCAGATCGTCGGCCTGCTCCTGCAACAGCCGCACGACCTGCGAGCCGACGACGCCGCAGCCGAGCAGCGCGACCCGCAACGGCCTGCCCTGCTCGCCCGATTTCTCGTGGCGTCCCCGCGGCGAAAGATCCTCCCGCGCGCCGGCGACCTCCCGCACCTCTTCGGCGGTTTTCACACTTGCCCCCTCAGCAGGTCGTCCTCGGTTTCGCGGCGCACGATCACGCGGGACGCCCCGTCCCGTACGGCGACCACGGCGGGCTTGGGCAGGTAGTTGTAGTTGTGCGCCAGCGACCGGCAGTAAGCGCCCGTCGCCGGGACCGCCAGCAGGTCGCCCGCGGCGAGGTCGTGCGGCAGCCAGGTGTCCCGGACGACGATGTCGCCGCTCTCGCAGTGCTTGCCGACCACGCGGGACAGGACCGGCCGGGCGTCGCTGGAACGGGACGCGAGCACGCAGGTGTACTCGGCGCCGTACAGCGCGGTGCGGAGGTTGTCGCTCATGCCGCCGTCCACGCTGACGTAGGAGCGGATGCCCTCGACGTCCTTGATCGTGCCGACCTCGTAGACCGTCACGCCGCCGGGCCCGGCGATGGCCCGCCCCGGCTCGACGGTGAGCCTCGGCACGGGAAGCCCGGCGTCCTCGCACACGCGAGAGATGATCTCGCGGAGACTGTCGGCGACCACCTTGATGTCCGGCGCGTCGTCGCCCGCGACGTAGGCGATGCCGTACCCGCCGCCGAGGTCCAGCTCGGGCAGGACGACGCCGTGCTCCTCCTTGATCTGCGTCAGCAGCACCGCGAGGCGCCGCGCGGCGACCTCGAAGCCCGCCGTGTCGAAGATCTGGGAGCCGATATGGGAGTGCAGGCCGACGAGCTCGAGCTGAGGAAGGGCCAGCACCCGGCGCACGGCCTCGGCGGCGGCGCCGCTGTTCAGCGACAGGCCGAACTTCTGGTCGTCGTGGGCCGTGGCGATGAACTCGTGGGTGTGCGCCTCAACGCCGGTGGTCACGCGGATCTGCACCTGGGCGCGCACGCCGAGCTTCTCGGCGAGGTAGCCGACGCGGGCGATCTCGTCGAAGGAGTCGACGACGATGCGGCCGACCCCGGCGGTCAGGGCCTGCTCCAGCTCGGCATACGACTTGTTGTTGCCGTGCAGGGCGACGCGCGCGGGCGGGAAGCCGACGCTGAGCGCCACGGCCAGCTCACCGCTGGTGCAGACGTCCAGGCCGAGGCCCTCCTGGTCGACCCAGCGGGCGACCTCCCTGCACAAGAACGCCTTGCCCGCGTAGTAGACGTCGCCGCCGTCGAAGGCGGCCTTGTAGTCGCGGCAGCGCGAGCGGAAATCGTCCTCGTCCACGACGTAGAGAGGAGTGCGGTACTCGCGGGCGAGATCGCGGACGTCCACGCCGGCGATCGTGACCGCCCCGTCCACACGGCCGGACGTTCGCGGCCAGATGGTGGGGTCGAGCGAATTGAGGTCGGCCGGGGCCTGCGGAGGCCGCTCCTCAGGCAGCACTTCGGCGTGCCGGTCACCGGCGGGATGGGCGAATCGACTCACCCGAACGAGGCTATCCGACCCTGTGATCCCCCCGCGCCCAATGCTCACCAGACGAGACGGTCCTGAGGAAGATGTTCACGGTGGCAGGCCAGACGGCGTACCACTTCCTGCTATTTACCGGTTTTTGTCATATTTTCACGGGATGGGCTTGCCCGAGTGCTGTCAACCCCTCACCCAGCACCTCGCGGACGGCCCGCGCCATCCACAGGCGCGCGACATGAGTGCCGGTCGGCGGTTCGTCACCCTTGGGAATCGCCGGGGCGTGCTCGAACGCGTCGTGGTACGCCTCGGCCAGCCGCTCCAGGTACGCGGGCCATCCGGACTCCCGTCCAGGCCCGCGACCGCCGGAGGCGCGCGCTTCGCCACCACCGGACGGATACCTCCCTGATCGTCCGGCATCCCGCCCCGCCCGCCGGCTCGGCAGCTCGGCCAGCACGCGCAGCACCGCCCGATCACGCGGATCGTCCAGCGACTCGGGCCGGAACCCCGCAGCCGCCCCCGGCTCACCCCTGCGTCCCTCCGGCTCCCCCTTACCCTGACCGGACACACCCGGAGGACCGGCCTCGATCCCGAGGTCGCGGGCCCAGCGCTGAACGGCACCCGCCCGCACGTAGGCGTACCTCACGACGAAACCAGGGTTGCTCCACGTGAGCGGACCGGACGGCCACGGCGCCGGTTCCCCTCCCGGCGGCATCGAGCCTTTCTCCAGCGGCGCCATGCCCCGCCCTGGCGCCACAGCCGGACCAGCGGGCTCCGCCAGGATCTCGCGGACGATCTCGCCGGGCGTGTCCACCTCGATCACCAGGAAGCCGTTCGGCCGGACCTGCACCCTTCTCACCCCTGGCACGGCGCGCAGCCGCTCCGCCAGCCGCTCCGCCGCCTCGCGCGCGGGCGCGCCCGCCCCGGCCTGCCGCAGCGCCGCCGCCGAGACGTACACCGCGTCCCGCTCCCACGTCCCCTCGGGCACGGGAGGCGCCCCGAGGACCGCCCGCAGCACTTTCACGATCCCCCCCACGACCTCCGTACGATCTCACCGCACGACCCGCGCCTTCCCCACGGCCGCACAGGGCCCAGGCTACGGCGTCATCCCCGCACGCCACGGCGGTGGGAGCCGCCCCAGGCCAGTAAGCTTGGGTCAGCGGATCGCACCCTGACGAGGAGACGTCGGATGAAAGCCCTGCCCGACGACAGTTGGCTTCTCACCATCCGCCCTCAACCGACGCGAGTCACCGCCGAGGAGTACGAGGCGCTGCCGGAAGGCATCGCCAAAGCCATCGAGATCGTCGACGGGTACGTCGTCTACTGCGCGGCGCCGACGCCCGACCACCAAACCGCCGGCAGGCGGCTGGCCAACCTGCTCGAACGTCACGCACGGGCCGCGATGAGCGCCGGCCACGAATGCCTCACCGTCAACAACGACGTGGATCTGCGTCTGAGAGACCTTCCGCTGCTCAACCGGCGACCCGACATCGCGCTCTACAGGTGCCTGGACCGGGAACGCGGCGAACGGCTCCGCGCCGAGCACACCCTGCTGGTCGTGGAAATCGTGTCTCCCGGCTCGGAAACGCAGGACACGACCGACAAACTCGGCGAGTACGCCAAGGCCGGCATCCCGCACTACTGGATCGTCCGGCTCGACCGAACAGGCGTCTCGACCATCGAACGCTACCGCCTCGACCGGGCGGCCATGCTGTACAAGCACATCGGCACCTTCATGAAGGAAGAGTCCGGTGAGGCTCCGAGTGTCACCAATCCCATCCCCATAGTGATCGACTGGGCAGAGCTCCAGTTCTGACGGCAGTCCTCTGCCGCACCAGGCTTCAGCCGTGGGCGCGCAGGGCGGCGATCAGCCATTTGAAGGCCGGTATGGCCGAGGGGAACGACGTCCGGCCGTTGAGCACTTCCAGCAGCTGCCAATACCGCTCCACGCGCGGGTCGGCGAGCTGTTCCAGCCGCTCGCGCAGTTCCGCGCGTTCGGAGGCCGGAAGGCTCGGGCTGACGATGTCGTCCAGGACGGCCTTGCCCCGGGGCGACTCGGGGGTGATCCCGTCGGCCAGCGCGCCGCCCGCGAGCTCGACGACGGCCGGGTACAGACCGGGCCGCCACTCGGGCGCCCACCCGTCCCCTGTCCCGGCGATCACCATCTGCCGGATCTTCCGCTGGAAGTCCTCGTCCGCGACGAGCCCGGCCAGTTCGATCCAGGCGTCCACCCGCTCCGGCGCGGGATCGTCGGGCAGTTCGCGCATCCAGTCCGCGATGATCATCGCATCCGGGCTCAGCCCCACGCCGGCGGTCACCCGCGCGACGAAGTCGTCGATGATCTGCTTTCGCTCGCGTACGGACAGCCGGGCCAGTTCGTGCATCAGAAGCATCTCCTTCGGGGTTCCGCCGCGCTTGGCGACCGTGCTGAGCACGACGCGGCGCAGCCGGAGGGTGCGGATCTCCACGTCCAGGGCCTTGACGTGGGCCTCGGCCACCTCGGCGACCGTCGCCCTCCGCTCCAGCACCTCGCGGACGGCCTCCAGCCCGAGGCCGAGATCACGCAGCGTCTTCACCAGGTCGAAGCGGGCGACCGCCTCGGCGTCGTAGAGCCGGTAACCACCGGCGGACCGCCCGCTCGGCGGCACCAGCCCGGCGTCCGACCAGAACCGCACCGTCCGCGCCGGCACGCCCGCCCGCCGCGCGAGATCACCGATCGTGTACAGCCGCTCGCGTTCGCCCACACCGCCCACCCTGCACCTTCCACCCACTGGAACCTCAACCCGTGTTCCACGAGAAGCCGCGGCTGTGAGGGGCCGTCATGACGGCGATGGCCGCCCGTACCCCGACGCGACGCCGCGAGCTTCCCGGCACTCCTCACACGCAGTCCCTGGAAAGCCGAACCTCGTGGCCGCGACCGCCCGCCAACGCCCTGGACGCCGTCACTCCGAGCGAAGCCCGTCCTCGTATCGCCTCATCGCCACCGGAAATCACCGGCCGCGGATCCGTCGCCCGACGTCCGGTTTGAGATACTCGCCCTATGTCTCCCGGGCTCTTCCTCCTCATCATCGCGATGGTGCTGGCGATCATCACGAACCTCCCTCGCCGAGGCCGGTCGACCTCGTACAAGGGCGCCGACCACACGGGCGTGGTCGTCTACTGGCGACCCGGGTGCACGTTCTGCATGAGGCTGCGCACGCGCCTGCGCTTCACGCGGCTGCGCTACCACGAAGTCAACATCTGGCGGGACCCCGACGCGGCGGCGTTCGTCCGCTCGGTCGCGAACGGGAACGAGACCGTACCGACCGTCACCGTGGCCGGAAAGGCGATGGTGAACCCGTCGAAGCAGCAGTTGCTCGAAGCGGTCACGACGCACGCGCCGCACCTGACATCCGGTGACCGAGACGGGTGACCCGCTACCGCAGCCAGTCCTCCAACTCCCGCCGATGTCGGCCGACCCACCGGGCGGCGTCCCTGATCGAGACCACCACGCCCGCCTCGGCGAGCCGGATCATCGCCGGGTCGCCGGCGGCGGCGCTTGATTCGATGCCGCGCCGGCAGCGGTCCTGCCACCACAGGATCGTCTCGACCAGCCCGTCACGGTCCGCGAGGCCGTAGGCGTCGGCGATCACACGTATCCGCCGACCGGCCTCCGCGACGTCCGTCACCGACGGCCCGAGGTCGAGATATTGCCAGCAGACATGCGCGACGTCGTGAACGCGGGCGCCGGGCGCGGCGATGTCCCAGTCGATGAACGCCACCGGCCGCGTCTGCTCCCCAATCCCCTCGTACACCGTGTTCTTCGGCGACAGGTCGTTGTGACAGACCACCTCTTCGTCCCCCGCGAGTTCCGTCCCCGCCGTCAGATCGTGAAACGCCCGCACAAGCTCGGCAACCCGGACGAGACTCTCGTCCGAGCTCACCCAAAGCGCCCTATCCGGCTCCCAGGGAACATCGCCAGGCAGATAAGACAGCACTTCCCGCCCCTGCTCATCCACCCCGAGAAACCTCGGCGCTCCGCCCCACCCTCGCCGCTCGAACAGCTCCAACAGCGCGTGCACGAAGCCACTACGCCCCGTCAACGACCGCCGAACCGTCTCACCGACCCGCACGACGTCATTGACGAACCCCCCGGCCAAACGGATCTCTTCCACCCGCCAACCCTGCCGAAGACGCGGCGAGAAGACAACCGACCAGTTGAGGAGCCACCCGAGTCTTCAGATCAGGTGAGCGTTCCTCTTAACCCCGGCGACAAAGGCATGCCATTCGTCGCTGGGAAACGTCAGAGTCGGGCCGTTCGGGTTCTTGCTGTCCCGCACGGCGCGAACGCCGCCCCTCATTTCCGCCACTTCAACGCAGTCTTGACCGTTTCCGCTACGAGAGCTTTTCCGCCATACGGCGTGCGGCAGATCCAGCGCGGACATCCCGCGCCTCCTCCCTAGGATTCGGCTGTCAGACCGATCATCTCCGTGATGCAGCGACGAGACTCGTCAGGATCCCGGGCCTTGGCACGGAGATGGTCAAAGGCCAGCGTATACCGATACACATCCGTCTCCTTCTCCACATAAAGACTGCCGGTCAGGTTCTCGAGAAATACGACATCGGCATCCACCTGCTCGGGAAACTCGAAGATCGAGAAGGCTCCACTGGTGGCGGCGTGCGCTCCCACGGCGAATGGCAATACTTGGAGGGTGATGTTGGGCGTCTCGGCGAGGTCGGCCAGATGCCGGAGTTGCGCGCGCATCACGTCGGGGCCCCCGACGAGGCGGCGCAGCGTCGCTTCGTCGAGGACACTCCACAGGCGTAGCGGATCCTGCTGAGAAAGCCGCGCCTGCCGCGCCATTCGCACCTCTACGCGGCGTTCGATCTCGCCTGGTGGCGAGGTGATCAGTGCGGCGCGGATGACGGCGCGCGCGTAGTCCTCGGTCTGGAGGAGACCCGGCACGATCTCGGGCGCGAAGCTTCGTATCGAGGTGGTCGCCGCCTCCAAGCCGATATAGGTGGCGTATTCGGTGGGCAGGTCGCCATAGCCTTCCCACCAGCCTTTCTTCTGCGCATCACGTGCCAGCGTGAGGACCTCGGCGCGCCTGGAGGGCGTCAGCTCGTACAGGTCGAGAAGAAGTCCGACGTCCTTGACGGTGACCCCGACCTTCGACGTCTCGATTCGCGACACCTTGGTGATCGACCAGCCGAGCCTTTCCGCGACCTGTTCCATCGTCAGTTCGGCCTTTTCGCGCATACGCCGGAGGTCGGACGCGAGCCGCCGCCTGCGAACGGTCGGGCTTCCGGGTTGTTTCATCGTGGCTCCTGTGAGGGGACTGTTCGCGGACAAAGCCGGATGGTTACGACATAGCGGGCTAGCGGCGCGCAAATTGCGGAACCACTTGCGGCGCACGACAGCGTAGCGTCATGCTGACACTACCGCTGGTAACCATGACGGGTCGGCGGATCATCGCAAGTTGCTGGTGAACGACCATGCGACCGTACGAAGGGCGCCGACGATGACACCGCGCGATCAGAGACCGGAACCGACCGAGTCATGTATCGCCGTGAAGGGGCGCCATCGGCACGGAACCACGCCGAGCCACGTCGCACCGAAGAACTGGGACATCGCTAAGCGCGCCAGCGCGGATCAGATGGACCGACTCGAACCGGGCTGGGCCGTCTGGTACGGGGTCGGGAGTCGTCGTTTCTACGCCGTGGCCAGGTGGGCGACGCCGGTTCCCCTTACCGCGAAGGCTCGCACGATCGAGGAACTGCGTGGCCTTATGCGTGAAGCGGAGTCGATGATGCCACCGCCCGGCCCACCCGCACCCTCTCGCGACACGCCCCTACGAATTTCACCCCCTGTCGGAGGAGAATCCATGACGACGACGCCGGACGGACTTCGTACGGCCTGCTGGGACATTCCGCACGACCCAGCCGCAGTAGGGCGGGCCAGAGACACGATCAAAGAGACGCTCGCCGGCTGGGGCCTTCGTGACCTCACCGACGATGTTCTCCTCGCCGCAGGTGAACTGCTGGGCAACGCGGTTTCGCATGGCGCTCCCCCGATTCGGCTTTCCCTGTGGGCGACCGGCATCGATCTGTGCGTACGGGTGACCGACCACGGGACGGGACGGCCACGGCGGCTCGATTTGGGACCCGAAGCGGTACATGGCCGTGGCCTGGCGATCGTCGCCGCGCTGGCCGACCAATTCGGCGTCATTCCGCTCCCGGAGGGTCCGGGTAAGACGGTCTGGGCCAGATGGCTACTAAGGGGCACCGGGACGCAGGCGGCCCAGCCAGTCATCGGCCTCTCTCGGGGTGGCGAATCGGACGACCTCTAAGTGCGCGAAGCGGGGTTCGTCGGCCCGCCGTGCGATTTCCGTGCGGCGGGCGGCATGTTGCGACCACGCCCACCAAGCCGGGTGCTCACGACTGAGCCATCCGACCCAGATCTCCACGTCGCCGCCGAAGACGCGCTCGCGACGCAGCGTCCTCAGCAAGGACCGGCGCAGGACGCGGGGCATGATGACGGCTCTGGAGTAATCCAGCCAGATGACGGTATCGGCACGCGTCCACAGCAGGTCACGTACGTCGGGGTATCCGAAGGAATCGAATACCCAGGTGGATGTCGATGCGATCTCGGATATCCGCTCACGGAATTCCGGGTCGGTCGCCCAATCCGGGCCGACGTAGTGCAGCGCATCCATCTCGTGAAACTGCAGCCCAAGCCGTTCCCCGACAACCCGGGCCATGGTGGTCTTCCCGGCACCACTGATGCCGGCGACGAGTACGCGTTTCACTCGCGAGGGTCAGATCATGGCCAGGGGTTCTGCCGGGGTGTAGCCCTGGAGGTGGGATGAGGACAGGAGGCGTTCGTTCGTTGCCGGGGGGACGCGGACGTAGGAGTAGCGGTCGGCGGAGTAGACGCGGATGCCGTCGGTGCGGCATTGGCGCATGAGAGTTTCGTCCCACTCGTCGGAGACGTCGGCTATGCCGAGGTCGGTCAGGGTGGGGCGGCGGGCCAGGAGGGTGGCGCCGGCGAGCTCTGGGAGGAAGCGGTGCTCGGTGCCGGGGCCGCGGAGCAGGGTGGCGCCTGTGCCAGGGATGTGGGCGTAGTAGGACGACTTGCCGATGATCTCGGCGTCCACGGCGGCGAAGTAGCGGACGAGGTCGGCCAGGTAGTGCTCGCCGTAGAGGTCACGGGGGTCCAGGACGGCCACCAGGTCGCCGTCGGCGAGCCTCAGGGCGCGGTCGAGGGCCGCTCCCCTCGTGGCGGGCGCGCCGGTCTCCCGGACGATCACGTCACCTCTGTGGACGGCTCGCACGGACTTCTCGACGGTGGCGGCGTCCAGGCCTTCGGCCACGATGACGAGCTGACCGGGGGCATGGGCCTGGCGGTGGAGCTGGGCGAGTACGTGGTCGAGTTCGGCGGAGTTGGAGACGGCCGTGATGGCGGTGATCGAGGCGGCGTTCCGGATCGACGGCAGGCCCGCGGTGGCGATGATCGGGTCGAGCAGCGGGGTGACCGAGATCGTCGCGCGCCAGGCGAGGTGGGCTTCGGCGGCGGACTGGTCCTCTGCGGCCAGATACTCCTGGACGGAGGTGAGGGCGCGGCGTAGGGAGTCTTCGTCGGTCGCGATGGGGGCGGTGAGCTGCATGATGGGGGTGCCGCAGGCGGACAGCTCTTCGATGGTCCGCGCGTCGGCGTCCGGCCCGGCGAGCACGAGCGCGGCCGACCTGTAGGCCGTCAGCAGGTCGTCGTACGTGGCCTTCGGGGTGATCAACGGCCCCCACGGCGCGGCGAGGAGCACGTCTCCTCCGTACGCCGCACCGGGTCGCGGACCGCCCTCATCGGCACTTTCTCGCACCCCGGGACGAGGAGTACCCGTGCCGGGCATGGCTGAGGAACCCGTGCGGCCGACCCCACCGGCCGTACCAGAAGCGACTCCTCCGTACGCCGCACCGGGTCGCGGACCGCCCTCATCGGCACCCTCTCGCGCCCCCGGACGAGGAGCGGTGGTGCTCGGGGTGGCAGTTCCCGCGGTCGGGGCGGCTCCCGCGCTCTGGGGGACGGCACCCGGAGTCGGGGCGGCGCCCGCGGTCGGCGCAGCGGCTCCCGTGCTCAGAGTGGCGGCTCCCGTTGTGGGGGTGGGGAGGTAGGGCTTGGGGAAGTCAGCAGGGAGTGCGCCTTGGACTGCGGTGCCTAGGAGGGCTACTGCCGTGCGGCCTCCTGCTGCAGGGATCTGGTTGTGGACGCGGGGTTGGGTGGCCACGGGGAGGACGGTGACGCGGTCGTGGCGCAGCGCGGCGCGCCACTCGCGGGCGCGGGCCTCGGACGTCGCGAGGACGTGGTCGAAGTACGACGCCACTGGGACGCTGACCGACACCGGGCCGCCGGAGTGCCAGAAGACCGTGCGGATGCCGCGCCGTCCGCATTCCTCGACCAGGTCGCGCAGCCCTCGCGTACGCCCGGCCAGTTCCTCAAGCCAGCGGCCGCCGTTGCCCTGGAGGGGACCGGTCTGGACGGACTCCACGAACAGCAGGTGCGGGCGGTGCTGGTCGAGCATCGCCTGCCAGTTGTCCGGGCCGAAGTTGGTCACCTGACGCCACTCGTAGCGGAACAGCGCCTCCGAGCGCCGGTCGACGATGGCGGCGACGGTGAGGTACGGCCTGGTCAGCGGGCCCTTAGGCACGACGAAGTGCTCGTCCATCGCGGTGGAGACGGCGGGACCGGCGGTGTTGGGGGCGACGGGCGCGACGGCCGGGGGCGGGTCGAGCGGGGCGGGGGCGAAGTCGGCGCGTTTGGGCGCCGGGCGCTTGCTGATCGGGGCCCGGAGGGTGCGGGCGACCTCGCCGGGCTTCTTGGTGTGGATGGCGTCGCCGAGCTTGGACCATCGGCTTTCCTGCACCGACTCCAGGCGCCACAGGGCGACCTCGGTCTGGTACTTCTGCTCGGCGAGGTTCTTGGCGAGCTGGGTCGCCTGCCGCTCGGCCGACTTGAGCCGGGCCTCGGTCTCCTTCAGCCGGGTGAACGCCTCGGCCTCCGAGACGGCCGCCGCCGCCAGCCGTTCCTGGTAGTCGGCCAGCAGCCGGGTGAGCTCGGCGGCACCGGACGCGGCCGCCACGGCGGCCTCAAGGGCCCGCCGGGTGCTCTCCAACTCTTCGCTCATGCCATCACCGTGTCCCCGAAAGCCGTCGAGGCAGAATACTCGCAGATCCCACCCCACCACCTCGAACCGAAAGAAGCAGAGAAACGTCAACCAGGGGGAATCGAGCCGTCCACCTGACCAAACACCAGAACGGCTGATGGAGGGGGTGCCATGTTCGGGGAGCACATCGACCACGGAAGACTGACCGCCGCAGTGGTACCCCACAGACCCGCAGATAGAGGACTTGCCGCAACAGTCATACCCCATGAACCGTGGCCGGGAGCGTTGCGACCGCTCGTCGCACGAAGGACGAACTCCCACGACCTCGACCCGCCACACGGCGGCGCAGGCGCCCGGATCGACACAGACCGCGCGGAGCGAGGGCCATTTCGTCCGACTGGCGGTTTGTGGACCGTCTTGGAGTTGGAGGAATCCGTACACTCGGCACGTACTCAACTGGGCGCTGAGGGGAGAAGGCCGGTGCGCAAGGGGAAGTGGCCGGAGTACCAGGCGCGGCCGTACGTGTGCGGCGCGATCGGAGGCTACGACCCGGCACGGCTGGCGGTGCTGGCGCAGGCGGGCCCGTCGGTGCGCGAGGTCCACCGGTCCCCCGGCGCGGCTCTGTTCGGCTCCGCGCCCCTCGTCCCGTACGCGAGCACCTCCACGCTGACGGCCGATGCTCCGAACCTCGTCCCGTACGCGAGCGCCCCCGCCCCTGACCGGACCGCGGGCGCGCCCGATTCGGCGAACGGCACCACGCGGTTCGCCTGGGCCGAGCGGGGACCGGACAGGCCCCTCCCCTGGCTCGCGGTGGCGGAGACCTACGAGGCTCCGGGGCTGATCGACGAGGCCCACGCCGTCACGCTGCACACCGGGGCGTTCGGGTTGATCGACGTGTACTACCTGGCCGAGGGGGACGCGGTCTACTTCGCGGGGAACATCGAGCCGCTGCTGGCGCTGGCGCGCAGGCCGTACGAGGTGGACTGGGACGCGTGGGCGGCGATCCTCAAGCTGACCTACCCCCTGCTGGAGGCCACACCGTACAAGCAGGTCAGGAGGCTGCCGGGCTCGACGGCGCTCGTCTGGTGCCGGACCGCGCGGAAGATCACCGTGGAGAGGCGGACGCCGCGCTGGGTGCGTGAGGAGCCGTTCGACCGCGGGGTCACGGCCGGGGACATCGTGGCGCTGCTGCACGAGGCGCTGAAGCCGTACGACGACCGGCCGCTGCTGGTACCGGTGAGCGGCGGGTATGACTCGCGGCTGCTGGCGTCGGTCGCCAAGGCCCGCCGGATCGACGTCGAATCGTGGACGACCAGCCCGGACGACGGCCTGGACAACGACATCGACTTCGCCCGCATGGTGACCCGCGTGCTGGAGATCCCGCACCGGATCGTCCCGCAGGACGCGGCGGCCTTCCCCGACGAGGCGCGGTGGGCGGCGCGCAGGCTGGAGTACCTGACCAGCCACCATGCCTGGTACTCGCCGTTCGCACGCGAGGTGCACGCCGCGGGCCGTCCGGTCGTGGACGGCCTGGCGGGCGGGCCTCTGATGAAGAACTTCCTGATCACCGCGGACGCCGTGGGCGCGGGGACCTCCGCCGACCGCCAGACCGCCCTGCTGGCCGCGCTGTCCACGGGCGAGCCGCACATGCCGATGCTGTCGGAGAAAGCGCTCGCCTTCGTCGAGGACCGGGTGGGGTCGGCGTTCGCGCAGGCCACGTCGATGCTGCGCGGTCACAGGTCGGAGCTCCCGCTGAGCGTGCTGCACACCCGGACGGCCCGGGGCATCGCCCGCTCGCCCGTGAACCTGGTCGGCCCCGAGGTCACGCCGGTCTTCCCGTTCCTTCACCCGGAGTTCTTCGACGCGGCGCTGTCGGTGCCGGTGGAGCGCAAGGAGGGCGGCCGGTTCTACCGGGAGATCCTGTGGGCGGCGAACCCGAAGGTGGCGTCGCTGCCGTCCACGAACGGCGCGTTGCCGCACCGCCGGGTGCCGCTGCGCTCGGCGGGCCCGGCGGCCCGGGAGTGGAACCACCGGATGCTGCGCAAGGTCGCCGCGGCCGTGCCGAGCCTGATGTCCGCCCCGATGCTGGAGGCGATCTCCCAGGGGCCGGACGGGCTGACGGCGTTCGGGTCGTGGAACTCGCGGTTCTGGTTGCGCAGCCTGGTGCTTTTCGGTTCCTGGCTGACCGACTACGAGGACGTGCTCGGGGACCTCACACCTCCGTGGGAGGCCGCGTCGTGAAACGTTCCCTCCACCAGCGCTCGGCACCGTGCGTGTTCACGCCTTTACGTGAGCAAAGCCCGGACTGCGGGCGATTACGCGGTTGGCGTCGGGGAGACGAGCGCTGATCGTCTCCGGATGGCCCTAATGGCCTGCTAGTCTTCCGCGAAACAGCGCTGAAACACGCCGCCGCGCACCGCGCTACCCCTTCGGTGACGGCGTCGGGCGGTAGCCGCAGGGATGACGGCTCCATAGGCGCGTTCCCCTCCGTTTGCATGCCCTACTCTCCCAATGCGAGCGAACCATATGAGCGCTTCACCATGCCCGGAATCATGTCCGGAATCGGTTTCCGAGGACTTCGTCTCGTCCGACCCCCAGTGGTACAAGCGAGCCGTCTTCTACGAGGTACTGGTCCGGGGCTTCCGTGACTCCAACGGCGATGGCACCGGCGACCTGCGCGGTCTGATCGAGAAGCTCGACTACCTGCAGTGGCTGGGCGTCGACTGCTTGTGGCTGCTTCCCCTGTACGAGTCGCCGCTGCGCGACGGCGGGTACGACATCGCCGACTACATGAAGATCCTCCAGGAGTTCGGCAACCTGGCCGACTTCATGGAGCTGATCGAGCAGGCGCACAAGCGGGGCCTGCGCATCATCACCGACCTGGTGATGAACCACACCAGCGACCGGCACCCGTGGTTCCAGGCCTCCCGGCACGACCCCACGGGCCCGTACGGCGACTTCTACGTGTGGTCCGACGACCCGACCCGCTACCCCGACGCGCCGATCATCTTCGTCGGCGCCGAGGAGTCGAACTGGACCTATGACCCGGTGCGCGGGCAGTACTACTGGCACAGGTTCTTCCACCACCAGCCGGACCTCAACTACGAGAACCCGGCCGTGCAGGACGCCATGCTGGAGGTGCTGAGGTTCTGGCTCGACGTCGGCATCGACGGCTTCCGCCTGGACGCGGTGCCGTACCTGTTCGAGCGTGAGGGCACCGACTGCTCCGGGCTGCCCGAGACCCACGCCTACCTGAAGCGCGTCAGGGCCGAGGTCGACCGCCTGTACCCGGACCGGGTGCTGCTCGCCGAGGCGAACGGCTGGCCCGAGGACGTGGTCGCGTACTTCGGCGATCCGACGACGGGCGGGGACGAGTGCCACATGGCGTTCCACTTCCCGCTGATGCCGCGCATCTTCATGGCCGTGCGGCGGGAGTCGCGCGAACCGATCTCCGAGATCATGTCCCGCACGCCGAAGATCCCGGACACGGCGCAGTGGGGCATCTTCCTGCGCAACCACGACGAGCTGACGCTGGAGACGGTCACCGAGGAAGAGCGGGACTACATGCACGCCGAGTACGCCAAGGACCCGCGCATGCGGGCCTACCTCGGCATCCGGCGCAGGCTGGCCCCGCTGCTGGACAACGACCGCGACCAGATCGAGCTGTTCACGGCGCTGCTGCTGTCCATGCCGGGGTCGCCGGTCATGTACTACGGCGACGAGATCGGCATGGGCGACAACATCTGGCTGGAGGACCGTGACTCGGTCCGCACGCCGATGCAGTGGAGCCCGGACCGCAACGCGGGCTTCTCCGGCGGCGACCCCGGCCGTCTGTACCTGCCGGCCATCATGGACCCGATCTACGGCTACCAGGCCGTCAACGTCGAGGCGCAGCAGAAGAACAGCTCGTCGCTGCTGCACTTCACCCGCACGATGCTGGAGGTGCGGCGCGCCCACCCGGTGTTCGGCACCGGCGCGTACACCGAGCTGTGGTCGCCGAACTACGCCGTGCTGGCGTTCGTCCGGGAGGAGGGCGAGGACCGCATGCTGTGCGTCAACAACCTCTCCCGGCACCCGCAGCCGGTGGAGCTGGACCTGCGGCGGTTCGCCGGCCTCACGCCGGTGGAGTGCCGGGGCGACGTGGCCTTCCCGGCGATCGGCGAGCGGCCGTACCTGCTGACCCTGCCGGGCCACGGGTTCTACTGGTTCTCCCTGACCGAGCGCTGAGCCGGTTCTCCTGAGCGAGCGCTGAGCCCGGTCGTACTACGCCCGGAAGATCCCGGTGGCCTCTAGCGGGGGGTCACCGGGACGCGGGCGCGGGCGGCCTTGCGGGCGGGGATCAGCGCGACCAGCAGCGCCGCCCCGACCGCCGTGAGGACCGCGACGAGCAGCGTCGCCGCCCCGGGCGCGCGGCCGATGCCCGCGCCGATGCCGCTGGCCGCGCCCTGCAGGTCGATCAGCCCGGACGAGACCGCCGCCCCGGCCAGCGCCCCCGCGCCGACGCCGAGCACCACGAGCAGCCCGGTGCCGGTGACCAGGGTCGCCATGACCTGGCGCGGCGTGAGGCCCATGGCCTTGAGCACGGCCAGGTCGAGGGCGTGGTCGCGCAGCCCGAGCGCGCTGGCCGTGAGCATGGTCGCGAGGCCCAGCAGCGCCAGCACGACCACCAGCAGGACGATGATCACACGGATGACCGACAGCCGGTCGGCGAGGTTGACGGCCTGCGTGACCTCCAGCCCCTGGGACTGCAGGCGGGCATGGACGACCGCCGGGTCGGCCCCCTGCCGGAGCACCACGCCGAAGAACTGCGGCGGCAGCGCGTCCTTGGGGGCCAGGCTGTCCAGCGCGACCGACAGCACCTCTCCGTCCTGTTCCGGCTCCAGCACCCGTCCGACGATCTGGACGATCAGCGGGGTGCCGCCGATGGTCAGGCGCGTGCGGTCGCCGATGCGCACGTTCAGCAGGTCGAGCAGGCCCTGCCCCGCCACGGCCTCCCCGCGCTCGCGGAACATGCGGCCCTCGACGACCGAGAACGGGTAGGGGTCGGCGACGGTGCCGAGCGCCCGCGTGCGGACCGTGCGCGTCTGCCCGGGGACGACGGTGTCGACCTCCGTGCCGGGGTAGGACGCGACGACGTCGGGGTTGCCGAGCACGAGCCGGTTGGCCGCGTCGGAGGTGAGGTTGCCGGAACGCACGGTCAGCGCGGCGGCCTGGCCGACCTGCTCGGGATGGCTGCGGAACGCGTCCAGCGTGGCCCAGCAGCCCAGGCCGATGGTGATCATCATCATGGGGATCGCCAGGCCGAACGTCGTCAGCAGGGCCGGGAGCCTGCGGGTGAAGGCGTCCCGGGCGCCGAGCACCAGCGCGGGCGGCAGCCGTACGAGCAGGGCGACGCGGGCCATGCGCGACAGGTGGCCGCGCGGGGGCGCGGACGGCGCGGCGGGGATCGGCGGGGTGCGTCCGCCGCTCCAGGCGGGCAGCCAGACGGCCACCAGCACCATCAGGACCGCGCCGAAGGTGATCGCCACCAGCGGAGCCGAGGACAGCGGGACGACGACCGTCTCGGCGAGCGTGTACGCCGTGATCAGCCGGCCGCACAGCACGCCGAGCGCGATGCCCGCGAGCCCCAGCGAGCCGTGCTCGATGACCAGCATGCGGACGACCTGGCGGCGGGTGAAGCCGAGGGACTTCAGCGTCGCGATGTCGCGCTGCTGGGCGAGCACGCGGCCGCCCACGGCGTTGGCGATGGCCAGCGCCGCCGCCACCAGCCCGGCCACGCCGAACAGGGCGAGCATCACGCCGAGGAGCCGGTTGTCGAGTTCCATCGACGCCTGGACCTCGCGCCAGGTGGTCGCCCGCTGCACCTGCCCCGCCAGGGCGGTGATGGTCCGCTGGACGATGAGCGAGGTGGCGTCCGGGTCGGCCAGCCGCAGCCCGGTGACGGCTTCGCTGCGGCCGAGGGCGGGCTCGACCTGCCGGAGGGTGGTCGACAGCGTCCAGGCCAGGCCGGGGGTCCACTCGGGGTAGAAGCCCTGGTCGCCGCTCTCGGCGAGGCCGACGACGGTCAGAGCGTGGTCGGCGCCGTTCAGGCCGATGACGGGGAAGGAGGCGCCGGGGCGCAGGCCCAGGGCCTTGGCGAACGAGCGCTCGACGACGACGCCCGCCGGGACGTCCGGGTCCAGCCAGCCGCCCTCGCGGACGATGGGGCGTCCTACGGCGGGGAGCGCGGCGGGCATCTCCTGGAGCGCCACCGGGGTCTTCTTGCCGTCCTGTACGAGGGTGGCGGGGGCGCTGCGGTACGGGCCCGCGACGTCGGTCACGCCGTCCAGGGCCTTCAGCGTCGCGGGGTTGGGGGCGTCCTTGGTGTGGATCCAGACGTGGGCGCCGTTGCCCCGGGTGAACAGCCCGCGCCAGGGGTTGGTGCCGTCCTCCAGCAGAGTGGCGGCGGTGATCAGCGCCCCGACGATGCCCGCGACCGCCAGGACGGTCAGCACCGCCTGGCCGCGCCGCGCCAGCAGATCGGCCTTGATCCAGCGTCTCTCCGCCGTGTTAATGGCGCTCACCCTGCCTATTGCGCTCTCTCCGTTCGCGCGGTGTGAGGGCGCCCTTGAGCCGGCGCTCTTCCGTCGTCACTCGGAAGGGCTCGTTCCTCACCCTTCCTCCCTCCTCCTCCAGAGCACCGGCGCGCCCTCACACACTCATCCGCGTAGTTCCACGACGTCGCCGGCGCCGGGTTTGGTGCGGCGGCGGGGCGCGGCGATGGCGCCGTCGTCGACGATCATGCCGTCCAGGAGGGTGACCACGCGGTCGGCGAGGCCGGCGACGCGGGCGTCGTGGGTGACCATGACGATCGTCTGGCCCTGCCGGTGAACCTGGCCGAGCAGGCGGAGCACGTCCTTGGTGTTGCGGCTGTCGAGGTTGCCCGTGGGCTCGTCCGCGAGCAGGACCTGGGGCTGGTTGGCGAGCGCGCGGGCCAGCGCCACCCGCTGCTGCTCGCCGCCGGAGAGTTGGGCCGGGGAGGCGTCGGCCTTGTCGACGAGGCCGAGCTCGCCCAGGAGGTACTCGCGGCGCTCGCGGGCGTGCCGGGGGGACGAGCCGCCGAGCAGGGCGGGCAGTTCGACGTTGTCGGCGACCGTCATGTTGGCGACCAGGTTGAAGAACTGGAAGACGAAGCCGATCTTCTGGCGGCGCAGGATGGCCCAGCCGCTCTCGTTGAGGGTGTCGGCCCGCTTGCCGTCCACCCAGATCTCACCGCTGGTGCGGCTGTCGAGCCCGCCGAGCATGTGGACGAGCGTGGACTTGCCGGACCCGGACGGCCCCATGATGGCGACGAACTCGCCCCGGTCCACCCGCAGGTCGACGCCGCGCACGGCGTGCACCGGCAGCCCTCCGGTCTGGTAGACCTTCACCAGGTTGACGGCCTGGACGGCAGCGCTCGTCGTGCCGGGCTCATTGGCGGGGCTCACGGGGCTCGATCACCACTTTTCATACTTTTCTACCGCATCAGGCCAGCTCTTCCTGGCAGCGTTCCAGCCAGTCGAGGTCGGCCTGGAGGTGGAGCATGGCGCCTTCGATCAGCAGATGCGCCGCGCGGTTGTCCTGGTCGGTCTGCTCGGCGACTTCTACCAGATCGCGCATGATAGCGAGGTAATGACGGCGCTGCCTGTTGATCAGCGCCATACGGTCGGCGATGCCCGTCATGGGGGCGAGGACGAGCTTCATGAAGAACTCGTCCCTGACCCGCGGGCCCTCTGACGGCGACTCGGCCCACTCGTCGAGGGCCTCGCGTCCGGCGGCCGTGCAGTAGTAGACCTTCTTGTTCGGGCGGTTCGACTGCTCGACGTCGACGCCGCGCACCAGGCCGTCCTTCTCCAAGCGGCCGAGCGTGACGTAGATCTGCCCGATGTTGGGCGAGGGATAGGCGCTGCCGAATATCTGCTCGAGCGCCTGTTTCAGTTCGTACCCGTGGGCAGGTTCCTTCGCCAGGAGCGCCAGCAGCGAGAGCCGCACGCCCCACCTCCTCGGGCTTCACGTTACCTGAGCGTTACGCGGTTATCCGTTGACGGTCACCTTACCGCTATGCATAACATGCATGCATCTACATAACACGCATGTAACCCAAACAAAATCCGGAGGACACGTGCGGCCCCTCGCCCCCCTGCTGCTGGCGGCACTGCTGCTCGGCGGCTGCGCGGGCCTCGGGGAGCGCGAGGGAGGCCAGGCCGGAAGCGCGGACGGCACGGGCCCCATGACCTTCGCCACCGGGCGGGACACCACCGCCTACCTGCAACCCCTGATCGACAAGTGGAACCGCGCCCACCCCAAGGAACCGGTCACGCTGCTGGAGCTCCCGGAGGCCGCCGACGAGCAGCGCGCGCAGATGGTGGCCAACCTGCAGGCCAGGAGCGACCGCTACGACGTGCTCGGCCTGGACGTCGTCTTGACCGCGGAGTTCGCCGACGCCGGCTGGATCGTCCCGCTCGACGGCGGCCTGTTCAAGCTGGACCGGTTCCTCCCCCCGGTCGTCGACACGGCCACGTACAACGGCAAGCTCTACGCGGTGCCCTACACCAGCAACGCGGGGCTGCTCTACTACCGCAAGGACATCCTGGACCGCGAGCACCTCAAGCCGCCCAAGACCTGGGCCGAGCTCCGCGACCAGGCCACGCGCCTCGGCAAGAAGTACAAGCTCGACGGCTACGCCGGCCAGTTCCTGCCGTACGAGGGCCTGACCGTCAACTTCGCCGAGGCCGTGCAGTCGGCGGGCGGCCAGATCCTCAGCCCGGACGGCACCAGGGTGACCATGGACCTCGGCACGGCCACGACCGGGCTGAACTTCCTGGTGAACGGCCTGCGCGAGGGGTGGATCCCTCAGGAGGCCCTGACCTACAAGGAAGAGGAGTCCCGCCTGGCGTTCCAGGAGGGCAAGCTGCTGTTCGCCCGCAACTGGCCGCACGCCTACGGCCCGGCCACGCGGTCCGCCCTCGCGGGGAAGTTCGCGGTCACGCGGCTGCCCGGCCTGCACGGGCCCGGGTCCAGCTCGCTCGGCGGCAACAACCTCGCCATCAGCGCGTACTCCAAGCACCAGAAGTCGGCGCTGGAGTTCATCCGCTACTTCACGGGGCTGGAGAACGAGCGCAGCGTGCTCACCGACGGCTCCTTCCCCCCGGTGTGGTCGGAGTTGTACGACGACCCCGCCCTGATCAAGCGTTATCCATATCTGCCCGTGCTCAAAGAGAGCATCATGTCAGCGCGGCCGAGACCGGCCAGCTCCAACTACGACCAGGTCAGCCTGGCGATGTCGAGTGCCGTCTCCGACGCGCTCGACTTCAGGAAACCGAGCGACGAGACCGTCGCCGCCCTGAAGCAGGAACTCGGCGAGATCATTCGCACCCCATAGGCGGGGGCGATCCCCCCGCTCTCATCCCGCATCCCTTTTCATCCCTTCTCGATATTCCATTCGCACATTTCGGGGGCTTCACCAGGAGGTAGCACCATGCGTGTCAAGACGACTGCGGTGGTGGCCGGGCTGATGCTCGCGGCCGCCGCGTGTAGCGGCCAGTCGAACGACACCGGTTCGTCGCCGTCGGCCTCCGCCGGAGGTAGCAGCGCGCCAGCGGCGAAACCGCTCGAGGGCACCACCCTCGAGGTCGCCGCCAAGTGGACGGGCGACGAGCAGAAGAACTTCCAGAAGGTGCTCGACGCCTTCCAGGAGAAGACCGGCGCCAAGGTCACCTACGCCTCGACCGGCGAGGACACCGGCGCGTATCTCGGCCCGCGCATCCAGGGCGGCAACCCGCCGGACGTCGCGATCCTGCCGCAGCCGGGCCTCGTCCAGCAGTACGCGGAGCAGAACGCGCTCAAGCCGCTGTCCACCGAGGTCCAGGCGCAGATCGACCAGAACTACACCCCGTACTGGAAGGAGCTCGGCTCGGCGGGCGGCCAGGTGTACGGCGTGCTCGTGAAGGCGGCGCACAAGTCGCTGATCTGGTACCGGCAGCCCGCGTTCGACGACGCCGGCGCCCAGCCCGCAACAACGTGGGACGACCTGATCGGCAAAACGGCCCAGTCGCTCGCCGACTCCGGGACGGCCCCGTTCGCCCTCTGCGCCGCCTCCGGCTGGACGCTGACGGACCTGTTCGAGAACGTCTACCTGTCGAGCGCGGGCCCGGAGAACTACGACAAGCTCTCCAAGCACGAGATCCCGTGGACCGACCCGTCGGTGACCACGGCCCTGGAGAAGCTGGCCCAGATCTTCTCCAAGAAGGACTTCATGGTCGGCGGCTCCTCAGGCGCCCTGCAGACCGACTTCCCGACGTGCGTCACCCAGGTGTACGGCGAGAAGAAGGCCGCCATGGTGATCGAGGCCGACTTCGTCGCCGTCTCGGCCGTCCAGTCCGGCGCCAAGGTCGGCGAGGACGCCAAGATCATGCCGTTCCCCCCGGCCGGTGACACCCCGCCGGTCGTGCTCGGCGGCGACGTCGCGGTCGCGATGAAGGACTCCAAGGGCGCGATGGCGCTGCTGGAGTACCTGGCCTCCGCCGAGGGCGGCACGGTCTGGGCCAAGAGCCCCGGCTACCTCTCCCCCAACCGCAACGTCTCGCCCGACAACTACCCGGACGCCCTGACCAAGCAGCTCGCGCAGACGATCATCTCCGCGGGTGAGGCCGTCCGGTACGACATGTCGGACCTGGCGCCGAGCGCCTTCGGCGGCACCGACGGCAAGGGCGAGTGGAAGCACCTCCAGGACTTCCTGCGCAACCCCCAGGACGTCAAGGGCATCCAGGAGAAGCTCGAGGCCGACGCCGCGAAGGCCTGGAAGAAGTAGGGACGGCGGCCGTGACCGAACGGTTGGACGGCCCGCAGACCCCGCGCGGCGACGGCGACGTCGCCCGCGGGGCCTCCCCCGGACCAGACGAGACCCCCCAGAACCCCCAGACCGGCACGGCGACCCATCCGGCCCTGGGCGACGTCACCACCGGCGACACCGCGCTTCCCGCCCTCGCGACCGGCCCGGCCGCTCGCAAGGCCGGGTACTCCGGGTCGGGCGACCTCGGCCCCTCCCCCAAGGTGGCCCTCTTCTTCCTGCTCCCGGCGTTCGTCCTGCTCGGCGCCTGGGTGGTCTACCCGATCATCTACTCGCTCCTCCGCAGCCTGTACGACGCGGGCGGCGGCACGTTCGTCGGCGTCGACAACTACGCGGCCATCTTCAGCGACTCCGCCACGCTCACGACGATCAGGAACAACCTCATCTGGGTCGTCGTGGCGCCGAGCCTGGTCACCGTGCTCGGCCTGCTGTTCGCGGTGCTCACCGAGCGCGTCCGCTGGGCGACCGCCTTCAAGCTGGTCGTCTTCATGCCCATGGCCGTCTCGCTGCTGGCCTCGGGCGTCATCTTCCGGCTCGTCTACGAGCAGGACCCGGACCGCGGCGTAGCCAACGCCATCATCACCTCGGTGCACGACGTGTTCGCGTCCAGCAGCGGCTACCCGGGCGCGCGGCCCCGCGAGAACGACCAGGCGCCCGCCGTCGTGGACAAGGGCGCGGTCGTCACCAAGCAGGCCGCCCAGGCCGGGAGCCAGGTGCTGATCCCGCTGGTCGGCCTGAAGACCGAGGCGCTGCCCTCGGGCGCCGCCGCGGCCAAGGAGGCGCAGGCGGCCGGAGAGCTGTCGGGCACGGTGTGGCTCGACTTCACCCCGGGCGGCGGCACGGTCAACGAGATCGACGGTACCGAGAAGGGCATGCCGGACATCACCGTCGAGGCCGTCGCCGGAGGCGCGGTCAAGGCGACCACGACGACGGCGGCCGACGGAACCTTCCACTTCAGCGGGCTGCCCGCCGGGTCGTACCAGGTGCGGTTGCCACAGGAGAACTTCGCCCAGCCGTTCTCCGGCGCCACCTGGCTCGGGCCCACGCTGATCACGCCGGCCATCATCGGCGCGTTCATCTGGGTGTGGGCGGGCTTCGCGATGGTGCTGATCGCGGCCGGGCTGTCGGCGATCCCGCGCGACGCCCTGGAGGCGGCGCGCATCGACGGCGCGACCGAGTGGCAGGTGTTCCGCCGCATCACGATCCCGCTGCTGTCGCCGGTGCTGCTGGTCGTCCTCGTCACGATGATCATCAACACGCTCAAGGTCTTCGACCTCGTCTTCATCATCGCGCCCGGATCCGTGCAGCCGCAGGCCAACGTGATCGCGCTGGAGATGTGGCGCGTCTCGTTCGGCGGCGGCGGCAACCAGGGGCTGGGCAGCGCGCTCGCGATCTTCCTGCTCGTGCTCGTGCTGCCGTTCATGGCCATCAACATCCGGCGGTTCCGGAGGGAGCAGGCATGACGACGATCACCGCGCCCCGCACGAGCCCCGGCGCGGGCACGCTCCGCCGCGGAGTCCTGTCACGGGTGGCCGACCGGGTCGGGGGCGGGCTGGTCCAGGTCGTCCTGATCGTGCTGGGCCTGTTCTGGCTGGTCCCCACGCTCGGGCTGCTCGTCGTCTCGCTGCGCGACGACGCCGACAACAACTCCAGCGGATGGTGGACGTTCTTCACCAAGCCCGCGCAGCTCACGTTCGAGAACTACAGCAACCTGCTGGCGAGCGGGTTCACCTCGTCGTTCTGGAACACCGTGGCGATCACGGTGCCCTCGACGATCCTGGTCATCGGCTTCGCGGCCATGGCGGGGTACGCCTTCGCCTGGATCGAGTTCCCCGGACGCGACGCGCTGTTCCTGGTGGTCATCGCGCTGCTGGTGGTGCCCGTCCAGATCGCGCTGATCCCGATCGCCAAGATGTACGGGGCGTTCGGAATCTTCGGCTCGATCCCCGGGGTGGTGCTGTTCCACACGGCCTTCGGGCTGCCGTTCGCCATCTTCCTGTTGCGCAACTTCTTCGTCGGCATCCCCAAGGAGCTGCTGGAGGCCGCGCGCATGGACGGCGCGGCGGAGTGGAAGATCTTCGCTACCGTGGTGTTCCCCCTGGCCAAGCCCGCGGTCGCCTCGCTCGGCATCTTCCAGTTCCTGTGGGTGTGGAACGACCTGCTCATCGCGCTGGTGTTCGCCGACACCGGCTCGCAGCCGATGACCAAGGCGTTGCAGTCACAGATGCGGCAGTTCGGCACCAACGTGGACATCCTCGCGCCGGGAGCCTTCCTGTCGCTGATCATCCCGCTGGTGCTCTTCTTCTCCTTCCAGCGCTACTTCGTCCAGGGCCTGCTCGCGGGCTCGGTCAAGTAGTCCGCACGGGTGCCCGTCTCGCGGGGGCAGACGGGCACCCGGCATTCACGCCCGAGGAGTGCATTGACCACTCCCTGTGACTGTATGATTACGCGCATGGTCGATGAATTTCCTCCCCCCACCGTGACCGTCCCGGCTTACGAACTGAGTGACCTCCGCTCCCTCATGGCGAAGTGGGCGCAGAAGACGCACCAAAACTCGGTGATCGTCACAGAGCACAGCGATCTCATTCGCTGCATCTACAACCGGCTCGAACACTTCGGTTCGGCGCAGGATGACCTGATCACCGAGGTACACGACCTCCGCAAGCGCATGATCGGCGTCGAGGCAGGTGTCACCGACCTACGGTCGCAGGTAGCCGACCTCCGAACCGAGGTCGGCGAGATCAAGAGCACGATGGCCACCAGAGCCGAACTCGACGAGGTCAAGGCCGACCTGGCCGGGGTGGACGGCAAGATGGATTTGCTGCTCGCGCACTTCCAGCTCAACTGAGTTCGCGTCCGGTTGTCGGTCGTCACGGCTAGGATCCCGGCATGACCGGACGTCCATTAAACGAAGTCGTCGAATCCGGGTGGGCAACCGCCCTGGAGCCCGTCGCCGAGCGCATCTCCGCGCTCGGCGACTTCCTCAGGCAGGAGATCGCCGAGGGCAGGCAATATCTTCCCGCGGGCGCGAACGTCCTGCGGGCTTTCCAGCAGCCGTTCGACCAGGTGCGCGTGCTCATCGTCGGGCAGGACCCCTACCCCACTCCCGGTCACGCCGTCGGCCTGAGCTTCTCCGTCGCGCCGGACGTCCGTCCGCTGCCGGGCAGCCTGGTGAACATCTACAAGGAGTACACCGCCGACCTCGGCTACCCGCAGCCCTCCAACGGCGACCTGACCCCATGGACGGAACAGGGCGTGCTGCTGCTCAACAGGGCGCTCACCGTCGCGCCGGGCAAGCCGGCCTCACACCGCGGCAAGGGGTGGGAGGAGGTCACCGAGCAGGCGATCCACGCGCTGGCCGCCCGGGGCGGCCCGCTGGTCGCCATCTTGTGGGGCCGCGACGCCCGCTCACTCAAGCCGATGCTCGGCCAGGTGCCCGCCGTCGAGTCGGCCCACCCGAGCCCGCTGTCGGCGCGCAGCGGTTTCTTCGGCAGCCGCCCGTTCAGCCGGGCCAACGAGCTGCTCGAGAAGCAGGGCGCGGCCCCGGTCGAGTGGAAGCTTCCCTGACGCGAGCGAACCCGGCCGCGCGCCCGCGCCGCTGAGACCCGTACCGCGCCAGACCGGCCACACCGACGCGCCCGCCGGAACGGGCGGGCGCGTCACCACGGGCGGGTCACCCACCCGCCCGCGCGGGCATCGAAGGCTACGCGCCGGCCCGCTCCAGCACCGAGCCGACCAGTGTGCGGGCCTCGTCCTGGACCTGGGCGAGGTGGTCCGGCCCCTTGAACGACTCGGCGTAGATCTTGTAGACGTCCTCGGTGCCGGACGGGCGGGCGGCGAACCAGGCGCTCTCGGTCGAGACCTTGAGCCCGCCGAGCGGGGCGCCGTTGCCGGGCGCGGTGGTCTGCACGTTCGTGATGGGCTCCCCGGCCAGCGACCCGGCAGGCACGTCCTCGGCGGACAGCCGCGCCAGCGCCGTCTTCTGCTCCCGGGTCGCGGGCGCGTCGACGCGGGCGTACGCGGGGTCGCCGAACCGGGAGACGAGCCCGGCGTAGTGCTCGCTGGGCGACCTGCCGGTCACCGCGACGATCTCCGAGGCCAGCAGGGCGAGGATGATGCCGTCCTTGTCGGTGGTCCAGATCGAGCCGTCCCGCCGCAGGAAGGACGCGCCGGCGCTCTCCTCGCCGCCGAAGCCGAGGCTGCCGTCGAGCAGGCCGCCGACGAACCACTTGAACCCGACCGGCACCTCGTACAACTCGCGGCCGAGGTCGGCGGCCACGCGGTCGATCATGCTGCTGCTGACCATGGTCTTGCCGACGCGGGCGGCGCCCGGCCAGCCGGACCGGTGGTTCCAGAGGTAGGAGATGGCGACGGCGAGGTAGTGGTTGGGGTTCATCAACCCGCCGTCCGGGGTGACGATGCCGTGGCGGTCGGCGTCGGCGTCATTGCCCGTCGAGATCTGGTAGGCCGACCGGTTCGCGATGAGGGACGCCATCGCGTACGGCGACGAGCAGTCCATGCGGATCTTGCCGTCCCAGTCGAGCGTCATGAACCGCCAAGTGGGGTCGACCTCGGGGTTCACGACGGTGAGGTCGAGCCGGTGCCGCTCGGCGATCTCGCCCCAGTAGGCGACGCTGGCCCCGCCCAGCGGGTCGGCGCCGATGCGCACGGACGCGCCGCGGATGGCGTCCACGTCGATCACCGCGGGCAGGTCGTCGACGTAGGAGCCGAGGAAGTCGTACCGCCCGGTGGTCTCGGCGGTCAGCGCCCGCGCGTACGGAACGCGCCGGATCTCCTTCAGGCCCCCGGCGATCAGCGTGTTCGCGCGGTCCTGGATCCAGGAGGTGGCGTCGGTGTCGGCGGGGCCGCCGTTCGGCGGGTTGTACTTGTAGCCGCCGTCGGCCGGCGGGTTGTGCGACGGCGTCACGACCACGCCGTCGGCCAGGCCCGAGGAGCGCCCCCGGTTGTAGGTGAGGATCGCGTGGGACACCGCGGGCGTGGGGGTGTAGCCGTCCCGCGAGTCGATCAGCACGGTGACGCCGTTCGCGGCGAAGACCTCCAGCGCGGTCGCCCGGGCGGGCTCGGACAGCGCGTGGGTGTCGATGCCGAGGAACAGCGGCCCGTCCACGCCCTGCCGCGCGCGGTACTCGCAGATGGCCTGGCTGGTGGCCGCGATGTGGTCCTCGTTGAACGCCGTCCTGAGCGAGGACCCGCGGTGGCCGGAGGTGCCGAAGGTCACCCGCTCCTCTTGCCGGCCGGGATCGGGGTGCAGGGCGTAGTAAGCCGTCACGAGACGGGGCACATCGACCAGGTCAGACGCCTGCGCCGGTTTGCCGGCGCGCTCGTGCACCATGAGAACTCCCTCGTCCCGCGCTCGTTTTCCGCTGCGATGGCATACCCTCGGCCGGTCCGGTTAATACGGATATCGGACCGCAGGCCAGATGGTACTCAGGCGCCCAGGCCGCCCCGAAGCCGCACCTAACGCACGCCGAAAATTCGGATTGATCCGTTTGCCGCTCGTCCTAATTCGTAAGGATTCCTTCCGGTACGATCAGCGCAAAGGCGAGGAGGAGATGCGCGTGACGACCGCCCTGGACGCCTTCGACGTCCGAACGCCGAACTCGGCCCGTGTCTACGACTACATGCTCGGCGGCAAGGACAACTTCGCCGCGGACCGCGAGGCGGCCGAGCAGATCTTCCGCGTGTTCCCCGAGACCCGCGAGGCCGTCCAGCGCAACCGTGAGTTCCTCGGCAACGCCGTCCGGCGCCTGGCGGAGTACGGAATCCGCCAGTTCGTGGACATCGGAGCCGGGCTGCCTACCCTGGACAACGTGCACGAGGTCGCCCGCGCCGCCGCACCCGGCACGCGGACGGTGTACGTCGACAACGACCCGCTCGTGTGCGTGCACGGCCGCGCGCTGCTCGCCAACACCCCCACCGTCGCCATGGTCGACGGGGACGTCCGCAAGCCCGAGGACATCCGCGACAAGGTCTCCCAGACCGGGCTGGTCGACTGGAACCGGCCGGTCGGGCTGCTCATGGTCGCGACGCTGCAGCTCGTCGAGGACCCGTACGAGCACGTGGCCATGCTGCGGGACCTTCTCGCGCCCGGCAGCTACCTCGTGATCAGCCACCTCAGCAAGATCCGGGAACACGCCGACGACACCGGACGGCTCCAGGACATCTGGGCCCAGGGCGGCGTCCCCATGTTCCCGCGCGGCCCCGAGGAGATCGACCGCTTCATCGGCGACTTCGAGCGCGTCGACCTCGACCGCTTCATCCCATCCCACATCGCCTGCCGCTTCGTCCACATCGGCTGGGCCGCCGTCGCCCTCAAACACTGACCGGCCCGCCCTCCACCAAGAGAACGGACCGGTCGCTGGTGAGAGCCGACGCGGGGTGCGATCCTGACGTCCGGTGGATGAACGGATTTACCCCGACACCGCCGTCGCCCCGTCGCCGGTGTCGGCGAGGTAGTGTTCCAGGGCCTCGACCTTGGAGGTCATCGCGTCGGTGACGCCCTGGCGGATGTCGGCCTTGAGGACGAGGCTCACGCGGGGGGCGACCTCGGCGACGGCCTCGACGGCGCGCTTCACCACGTCCATCACCTCGTCCCACTCGCCCTCGACGGTGGTGAACATGGCGTCGGTGCGGTTCGGCAGGCCGCTGTCGCGGACCACGCGCACGGCGCGGGCGACGGGCTCGGCCACGCCCTCGCCGACGCCGAGCGGGGTCACGGAGAATGCGATGATCATCTATCCATTGTCGGGGGTCGTCAGCGGCGCCGGGTACCCGGGGGCCCGCGGTGCGGCCTTCCAGGGCTCGTGGATCAGTGAAGCGGGCAGGGATGCCAGTTCGGGGACGTACCGGCGCACGTACGCGCCGTCCGGGTCGAACCTCATCGCCTGGCGCAGGGGGTCGAGCACGCGGTTCGGCCGGGTGTCGTTGCCCGTGCCCGCGACCCACTGCCAGTTGCCCCAGTTGCTGGGGATGTCCGCGTCCAGCAGCAACTCGGCGAAATGCTCGCCGCCCACCCGCCAGTGGATCTTCAGCCGCCTGGTGAGGTAGGAGCCGACGATCATCCGGGCGCGGTTGTGCATCCAGCCCTCGGCCTGGAGCTGGCGCATCCCTGCGTCCACGATGGGCACCCCGGTCATGCCCGCGCGCCACGCGTCGGCGGCGTGCGCGTCCTCGTTCCAGTCGACCTCGCGCGGCCGGTAGTCGCGGCGCGGCAGGTCGGGAAAGGCGAGGGCCACCTGGTAGAAGAAGTCGCGCCAGCAGAGCCGCCGCACGAACTCCTCCGCCCCGGGGTAGCCGGCCGCACGCGCGGCGACCTCGGCGGGCGACACGCAGCCGAACCGCAGGTAGGGGCTCAGCATCGAGGTCTGGTCCTCGGCCGGCTCGTCGCGCCCGTCGGCGTAGTCGGCCAGGCAGAGCTCCAGCCACAGGTCCAGGTGCCGGCGTGCCAGGGTCTCGCCGCCGCACAGGTGCCCGTACGGGGTGCGCGGCCGGGCCGGGAGCTCGCCGGGCTCGACGCCGGGCGGCAGCGTCACCATCCGCGGCGGGCCGATCACGGGCCGGTGGGCCGTCTTCGACCAGGCCCGCCAGTACGGCGTGAACACCCGGTAGTGGTCACCTCCGGCGGGCCGCAGCCGGTCGGGGGGCACGATGGTGACGCCGGGAAAGAGCCGGAACTGGAGCCGCCGCTCGGCGCACGCGCGGGACAGCCGTTCCTGGCGCCGCCGCGCGTAAGCGCTGACGTCGGCCGAAGTCCAGATGGCCGGCGCACCCACATCGCCGGCCAACTGGACGGCCTCGGCCACCGGATCGCCCCGTCGCAGGACGAGGTCGCCTCCGAGGTCTCGCAGAGAGGACCGCAGGTCGCTCAGCGCCTCGGCCAGGAAGCCCTGGCGGTGGCGTGCCCGGATCGCCGGATCGACCACGAACAGGGGCACGACATGGCGCGCACGCGCGCACGCCTCGGCGAGGGCCGGGTGGTCGCAGGTCCGCAGGTCCCGGTTGAACAGGACGATCACCGTCTCCAGGCTGTCCACGATGAAGTATTCGTACGGCCACCCCGGGGCGGTTGCGTCCGGCCGAGGTCGATTCCCCGAAGTATCGGATGAAGGTCCGGCCGGTGGCCGGCACCTGGCAGGCTGGTGAGGCGAAGATCCGCGATCGGGCGGACGAGGTCGGAGTGCGCGTGTGGTGAACGACGAGCCGCAGGAGGACGGGCCGAGCTACGGCATCGGAGCCGTGGCCCGGCGCCTCGGCGTGCCCGCGCCCACCTTGCGCACCTGGAACCTGCGCTACGGCATCGGGCCGAGCCGGCGCAGCGCGGGCGGTCACCGGCGCTACGACGCGGCCGACCTGCTGCGACTCGAGGAGATGACCCGGCTGATCAAGGTGGGCCTGCCGCCGGCCGAGGCCGCCCACGCGGCCCTGAGCGTGCGGGCGACGCTCCTGGCGCCTCCGCCGGCCCGCGGGCAGGAGACCCCCGCCACGCCGGACACCGGGGCGGGCCCGGTCGCACCGGGCGCGACGGCCGTGCCGGGTGCCGGGGTCATGCCTGGTGCCGCCATGGTGCCGAGCGCGGCGGTGCTGACCCGGGCGGCGTTCCACCTCGATGCCGACGCGGTGGCCGAAGGCCTGGAGGCGGCGATCGGCGCGCACGGCGCGGCCTGGATGTGGGAGCGGCTGGCGCTGCCGGTCTTCGGTGCGATCATCCGGCGGCAGGAGGCCACGGGTGGAGGCGTCGAGATCGAGCATCTGTTCTCCGAGCGGCTGCTGAGCGCGCTGAGCCGGCGCGTCGGAAGGCCTCCGCGTCCGGGGCATCCCCGCATCGTCCTGCTGGCCTGCGCGCAGGACGAGCAGCACAGCCTGCCGGTGTACGCGCTGGCCGCCACGCTGACCACGTCGCTGGGCCTGGAGACCCGGGTCCTCGGCCCCCGCACGCCGTACGCCGCCCTGGCCGACGCCATGCGCCGCCTCGGCCCCGTCGCGGTGTTCGTCTGGTCGCAGATCTCGGAAACGGGCGACCCCGCGCCGCTGGCCGCGCTCCCCGGCCTGCGCCCGGCGAGCCGGACGCTCGCGGGCGGCCCCGGCTGGCACGCCGAACGGATTCCCGCCTCCGTCACGCACGTGTCGTCCCTGTACGACGCCGTGACCGAGGTCCGCGCGTCCCTCGGCTGATCCGACCGGCCTCGGCAGACCGCCGACGGCCTACCTCCGGCTGACTTGCGGCGGCTTCCCTTCCGACGGGGACGGCGTGGGTGCTCGTCGTGGTGACTCTTGGTGAAGTCTTGACTCCGGTTTGGCCACTTCGGCTTGTGTCGTGTACGCACGCCGGTCTATGAATAGGTTTTGAATAAGTTTTCGCTCACCCCCCGAGGAGGGTCCCATGGCCCGCACGCTCGGCTCGCGGCTGGCGAGCGGTGACGACGACGCCCTCGAGGAGTGCTTCAGATCCCACTCCTCGCTGGTCACCGGCTATCTGCGCAGGCTCGTGCCCGCGCAGGACGTGGAGGATCTGCGGCAGGTGGTCTTCTCGGAGGTGTGGCGCTCGCGGCACCGCTACGACCCGGAGCGCAGCCTGGAGGCGTGGATTCTCGGCATCACGCGCAAGCGCGCCATCGACCACCTGCGGGTACGCACGCTCACGACCGTCCCCCTGGACAGCGTGGGGGAGGCCGTCGGCGGCGACGGCCGCGACACGGCGGACGCGCTCGGACGACGCGACCAGGTCCAGCGGGCGCTCGCGGTGCTGCCCGGGCCGCAGCGCGAGGCCATCGAACTGGCGTACTACGGCGATCTCACGCAGCGGGAGATCGCCGAGCGGCTGGACATCCCCCTGGGCACGGTGAAGGCGCGCACGGCGCGCGGCCTCCACCGCCTGTCCACGGTGCTGTCGGCGCTCGCCGCCTGAGCGAGCGCACATCTCCAGCAGGCCCGACGTCAGACCGCTCGGGAGGCCCTCCACCACACCGACGCCTTCCGGAGGCCCGCCGTCAGACGGACGCCTGGCGCCCTGCGGTCAGACCGGGCGGGCGACCGCCAGGGAGCGTGGCGGCAGCGTCAGCGAGGCGTCGTGCGCGGTGACCTTCTCATCCGAGGCGAGCAGCACCTCGGCCACGGCGATCGGCAGCGTGACGGGCGCGCCGCCGAGGTTGGCGGCCACGCGCAGGGAGCCCCGGGTGACGACGATCCAGCGGTCGTCCTCGCTGAACTCGGCCGAGACCCGGTCCAGCCGGGGGTCGGCGAGGTCGGGGTGGTCCCGGCGCAGCCTGATCAACGCGCGGTACCAGTCCAGCACCTCGCGGTGGCCCGGCGCGGCGGGCTCGGTCCAGTCGAGCTTCGAGCGGTGGAAGGTGGCCTCGTCCTGCGGATCGGGCGCGGTGCCCGCCCAGTCGTCGTAGCCGAAGCCGACGAACTCCCGCTCCCGCCGCTCGCTCTCGCCCTGCGCCAGGTGCGGCTCGACGTGGTCGGTGAAGAACAGGAACGGCGTGCTCGCCGCCCATTCCTCCCCCATGAACAGCATCGGCGTGAACGGCGAGGTCAGCAGCAGGCCCGCGCCGAGCCTCAGCGCCTCGGCCGGCAGCCGGTCGCCCGCCGCCCGGTTGCCGATCTGGTCGTGGTTCTGGACGAAACAGACGAAGCGGTGGCCAGGGACGCGCAGCCGGTCCACCGGCCGCCCGTGCGTGCGCCCCCGGAACGTCGAGAAGGTGCCGTCGTGGAAGTACGCGCTGGTCAGCACCTTGGCCAGGGCGGCCATCGACCCGAAGTCGCCGTAGTAGCCGTGGCGCTCGCCGCTGACCGCCGAGTGCAGGGCGTGGTGTACGTCGTCGTCCCAGGCGGCGGCCAGGCCGTACCCGCCGGCCTCGCGCGGGGTGACCAGCCGGGGGTCGTTCAGGTCGGCCTCGGCGATCAGCGTGAGCGGACGTCCGAGCGTGGCCGACAGCGCGTCGACCTCGGTGGCGAGTTCCTCCAGGAAGTGGACGGCCCGCTTGTCGTGGAAGGCGTGCACGGCGTCCAGCCGCAGGCCGTCGATGTGGAAGTCGCGCAGCCACTGCACGGCGTTGCCGACGAAGTAGCGGCGCACCTCGTCCGACTCCTTGCCGTCGAGGTTGATCGCCTGCCCCCAGAAGGACGACGCCGAATCGTGGAGGTAGGGCCCGAACTGGGCGAGGAAGTTCCCCGAGGGGCCGAGGTGGTTGTAGACGACGTCCAGCAGCACGCCGATGCCCGCGCGGTGGCAGGCGTCCGCGAACCGCTTGAGCCCGTCGGGGCCGCCGTACTCCTCGTGCACCGCGTACAGGTCGACGCCGTCGTACCCCCAGTTGTGGCGGCCGGGGACGGGCGGGACCGGCATCAGCTCGACGTAGCCGACGCCGAGCTGCACCAGGTGCTCCAGCTTGCCCGCGGCCGCGTCGAACGTGCCCTCCGGGGTGAACGTGCCGACGTGCAGCTCGTAGATCACCGAGCCGGGCAGGGTGCGCCCGCGCCAGCCCTGGTCGTTCCAGGCGTACCGGTCGTGGTCGTAGACGCGGCTCGGGCCGAACACGCCGTACGGCTGCCACCGCGTCCTCGGGTCGGGGAACGCCTCGCCGCCGTCGACGCTGAACGCGTAGTCGGTGCCGTGCGCGGCGCCGGGCACCTCCGCCGTCCACCAGCCCCCGGGGCCGCGGACCATCTCGTGCCGCTCGGCCTTGTCGATCTCGACCTCGACACGGCCGGCCGTCGGTGCCCAGACCTCGAACATGTTCCTCCCGCCGTCGAAGGGCGTCATAGGGGGTCACAGGGACAACACAGGAAAAGCGCGCGGACTACTCTCTTTCCAGCAGCGCCACGGGGTAACGCGCCAGCAGGTGAGCGTACGGGACGCGGCCGGTGTGCGGGACGCCGGTGAGGACGTCGCGCCAGCGCCCCTGCGGCAGGCCGATCGGCTCGCAGTCCCAGCCGCCGCGCCGCTCCAGCCCCGCGGGCAGGCGGGTGGCCATCACCACCGCGCGGTCCCCGCGAGCGAAGGCGACGGCGTGGTCCGCGCCGAGCCCGTCCTCGCCGGTGTCCACCGGGACGTACGGCAGGCCGGGGGCGAGCGTGGCGCGCAGCCGCAACGCCGATCGGGTGACCAGCAGCTTGGCGGCGTCCCAGCTGTCGCCGCCCGGGGAGGCGAGCAGCGAGCGCCGGTAGGCGAAGTCGACCGGGCGACGGTTGTCCGGGTCGACCAGCGAGAAGTCGGTGGTCTCGCAGCCCTGGTAGACGTCGGGAACGCCCGGCATCATGAGCTGCACGAGCTTCTGACCGAGGGAGTTGGACCGCGCGTACCGGTCGACGCGCCCGGTGAACGCCGCCACCGAGGGCCCGCACACCTCGATCGCCCGGGCCGCGAAGTCGCGGACGCCCTGCTCGTAGGCCGGGTCGGGGTTCATCCACGAGATCGAGGTCTTGGCCTCGCGCGCGGCCTTGGCCAGGTAGTCGGCGAAGCGCTCCGGCGTGATCGGCCAGGCGGCCATGAGGTTCTGCCAGGCGAGGTAGTCCAGCTTGGGGTCGAACGCCACCTGGGACGACCACTCGGCGACCACGCCGGCCCACTCGGCGGGCAGCTCGGACAGGACGGCCAGGCGCGCCCGCACGTCCTCCGACCGCTTGGTGTCGTGCGTCGAGAGCGTGGTCATCGTGTACGGCGCCATCTCGGCGCAGTAGCGGTGGAACCGATCGGGGCTCACGCCGAACCGGTCGGGCTCGCCGCCGACCTCGTTGAGGCAGGCCAGCGGGTACCAGCGGTACAGGGCGGTGTCCTCGACCCCCTTGGCCATGACCGGCCCGCAGGTCTGCTGGAAGCGGGTGACCGTCTCGGCCGGGCCGTACAGCACCAGGTCGGCGGCCTTGGCGACGGCCTCCGGCTCGGCGCGCAGCGAGGCGGCCTCGGCGGCCGAGCGGATCAGCCGCAGCGTCTCCTCCGGGGGCTCCTCCCCGGGCACGGCGTACGCGCGGTACACCGGCATGGCCGCGAGCAGCTCGACCATCGCCTCGCGCAGCTCGGGCACGTCCCGCGTCAGGCGGTCGACCTCGCCGGTGAAGAACTCGGCCAGCACCTGCTTCTTGGCGTCGTACCGGACGGTCTCGTAGTCGGTGGGGAAGCCGGTGTGCCGGACGAAGAGGTCCAGCAGCGGCCCCTCCCCCGCCGGGTCCACGAACAGCCGCGTCACCATGTTCAGCGCGTCGTAGCCGGTGGTGCCGTCGCACGCCCAGTCGTCCGGCAGCCGTTCGTCCTCGATGAGGATCTTCTCGGCGACCGTCCACACCGGGGCGCGCTCGCGCAGGCGCGCGAGGTAGCCGCGCGGGTCGGCCAGGCCGTCGGGGTGGTCGACCCGCAGGCCGGTGACCAGGCCCTCGGCCACCAGCCCCAGGATGACCTCGTGCGTGGCCTCGAACACCTGCGGGTCCTCGACGCGCAGGCCGATGAGCGAGCACACGTCGAAGAAGCGGCGGTACCCGGGGGCGTCGCGCCAGGACGCCAGCCGGTAGTACTGGTCGGCGAGCCGCCCGTCCCCGCCGGGGCGCAGCGGGAACGCGTGGTCGTGGTAGCGCAGGACGTCGCCGTCGGCGACGATGCCGGTCTCGGGGCCGGTCTCGGGGCCGATCGCGGGGTCGGCGTCGGAGGCGAGGACGGGCATCGCCATCTTGCCGCCGGCCCAGTCGATGTCGAACCACCGCGCAGAGGCCGCCTCCGGCCCGTTGCGGAGCACGTCCCACAACTGGGCGTTGCCCGACTCCGGGACCGGGATGGTCATGTGGTTCGGCACGATGTCGGCCACGATCGGCAGGCCACGGGCGGCGAGCGCGCGCAGGCCCGCCAGGCCCCCGAACTCCTCCCGGACGCGCGAGTGGTCGGTGACGTCGTACCCGTGCTGCGACGACGGCACCGCCTGAAGGATCGGCGACAGGTACAGGTGGCTCACGCCGAGCTCGGCGAGGTACCCCGCGAGCTCGGCGGCCTCCGCGAACCCGAACGCCGGGGTGAGCTGCAGCCGGTACGTCGCCGTGGGCGCCCCCTTGGCCGGTCCTGCGTGCTGGGGGGGCTTCACGGATTCGGTCACGTCATTCCTTCCGGGTCTCGGGCGGGCGGGGGCAGGCGGGGGCCCTCAGGGGGCACGAATCAGGCGCGTCAGGCGCGGCGCAGCACGCGGACCGAACGGCCCGCCACCGGCACCTCGTCCCCCGCGCGGTACAGCCGGGAATCGACGGAGATGGGCACTGTGGTGTCGATCTCTGGCATCCACACCTCGCCGAAGTCCTTGGGGATCGCGAACTCGATGGTCTCGTGGTGGGCGTTGAACATCAGCAGGAACGAGTCGTCGACGATGCGGCGCCCCCGCCGGTCGGGCTCGGTGATGGCCTCGCCGTTGAGGAAGACGGCCAGCGACTTGGCGTACCCGTTGTGCCAGTCGGCGTCGGTCATCTCGATGCCCGCAGGGGTGAGCCAGGCGATGTCGGTCAGCTCGTCGCCGGACCCGCGCACCGCGCGCCCGAAGAAGAACCGCCTGCGCCGGAACACCGGGTGGTCGCGCCGGAGCCGGGCGAGCCGCTGGGTGAACTCCAGCAGCAGCCAGTTCTCGCGGACGTCGGACCAGTCGACCCAGCTGATCGCGTTGTCCTGGCAGTAGGCGTTGTTGTTGCCGCCCTGGGTGCGGCCGAGCTCGTCGCCATGCGAGAGCATCGGCACGCCCTGCGACAGGAACAGCGTGGCCAGGAAGTTGCGCTTCTGCTGCTCGCGCAGCGCCTCGATCGCAACGCCGACCGGGCCCTCCGCACCGCAGTTCCAGGACCGGTTGTCGTCCGTGCCGTCGCGGTTGCCCTCGCCGTTGGCCTCGTTGTGCTTGTTGTCGTACGAGACCAGGTCGCGGAGCGTGAAACCGTCGTGGCAGGTAACGAAGTTGATGGACGCGGCGGGACGACGGCTGTCGTCCTGGTACAGGTCGCTGGAGCCGGTGAGCCGCGAGGCGAACTCCGGCAGGGCGGCCGGCTCGCCGCGCCACAGGTCGCGGATCGTGTCGCGGTAGCGGCCGTTCCACTCGGTCCAGCGCGGCGGGAAGTTGCCGACCTGGTAGCCGCCGGGGCCGACGTCCCAGGGCTCGGCGATGAGCTTGACCTGGCTGAGCACGGGGTCCTGCTGGACGAGGTCGAAGAACGCCGACAGGCGGTCGACCTCGTGCAACTCGCGGGCCAGCGTGGCCGCGAGGTCGAATCGGAAGCCGTCGACGTGCATCTCGATGACCCAGTAGCGCAGTGAGTCCATGATGAGCTGAAGCGTGTGCGGCGAGCGCATCAGCAGGCTGTTGCCGGTGCCGGTCGTGTCCATGTAGTAGCGCTGGTCGTCGTCCACGAGCCGGTAGTACGCCGCGTTGTCGATGCCGCGCATGCTCAGCGTCGGGCCGAGGTGGTTGCCCTCGGCCGTGTGGTTGTAGACGACGTCGAGGATGACCTCGATGTTCGCCTCGTGCAGCGCCTTCACCATCGCCTTGAACTCCAGCACCTGCCCGCCGAGCTCGCCGGAACTGGAGTAGGCGTTGTGCGGCGCGAAGAAGCCGATGGTGTTGTAGCCCCAGTAGTTGCTGAGGCCGCGCTGCTGGAGCGTGTCGTCCGTGACGAACTGGTGCACCGGCATCAGCTCGATCGCCGTGACCCCGAGCCCGGTCAGATGGTCGATGATCTCGGGGTGCCCGAGCGCGGCGTACGTGCCGCGGATGCGGTCGGGGATGCGGGGATGCTGGATGGTCAGCCCGCGGACGTGCGCCTCGTAGATGACGGTGTCGTGGTACGGCGTCGCGGGCGGCCGGTCGTGCCCCCAGCCGAAGAACGGGTTGACCACGACGGCCTTCGGCACGTACGGCGCCGAGTCGGTGTCCTCACGGCTGCCGGGGTCGCCGAAGCGGTAGCCGTACACGGCCTGGTCCCACTTCACGCCGCCCTCGATGGCCTTGGCGTACGGATCCACCAGGAGCTTGCCGGGGTTGCAGCGGTGCCCCCGCGCCGGGTCGTACGGGCCGTGGACGCGGTAGCCGTACCGCTGGCCGGGGCCTATGCCGGGAAGGTACCCGTGCCAGACGAACGCCTCGGTCTCGGCGAGCTCAACCCTTTCCTCCTTGCCGTTGTCGTCGAACACGCAGAGCTCCACGCGCTCGCCCACTTCGGTGTACAGCGCGAAGTTCGTTCCCGCGCCGTCGTATGTAGCCCCGAGCGGATAGGGGTCGCCGGGCCAAGTTTCGATCATGTCACCACCCGGATAGGGATTTGCCCCCATGTTCCCCGACCATGCGTACCCGCGCAGCCGTGTGCGTGGATCACTTGTCTGAGACCGACGTTGTGCACTTCCGCGCGAGCACCCTTCCGCGACCGGGCCCCTCGGCGACAGCCCGCCTCGGCGGCGTCGGCGGCCCGTTCCCGCGACCGGGCCGCCCATGTCAGGCTACTCGACGGACCCTTTCCGGCCTCGCCGGACACCCGGGCGGTAACAGAATGGTCACATAGGGCGATCGTCCCCGCTCCGTGTGCCTTCCAGGGAGGCGTCGGCGGCGAGCAGGGCGCGCGCCGGCGCCTCGTAGACCGTCGCGCCCGTCCGGCGCGCGAAGTCCAGCGCCGCGCGCAGGTACCGCCCGGCCGCGGCGTGGTCGCCGAGCGCGAGGGCCAGCCGTCCCTGGCACAGCTCGACCAGCGACCAGCCGATGACGCCCGTCCTGCCCTCCAGGCGGTCGCGCAGCGCGCGGGAGGCGGCGGCGTCCCCGGTGGCCAGGCAGAGCTCGCTGAGCGCGTCGAGGACGAACCTGTAGAAAAGGTCGTGGCGGACGGCCGCGTACCCGTCCGCGGCCAGCTCCGCGAGCGTCGCGCGCACCTCGCCGGTGTCACTGGCCAGGTCGAGCGAACCCTGGTCGAGCAGGGCCAGGCAGCGCACGAGCCGCCAGCTCAGGTCGTCCAGCCGGTCGGCCAGCGCCCGCGCGGCCAGGTCGAGCGCGTCGGCGGCCCGGCCGCGGGACCGCAGCACCAGCGCCTCGAACAGCCGTGCCCGCGCGTCGGGGTCACCCCGGCCGAGCGCGCCCTCGGGATGGGCGAGCGCGGACTCCCCGGCCGCGGTCAGCGCCTCGTCGAACCGGCCGCGCAGGTAGGCGGTGACGGCGGTCTGCCAGGCGGCGAGGCCCAGCATGGCGGGCTGGCGCAACCGCCGGGCGGTCTGCCGCAGCCAGGCCAGCACCGCCTCGGCGCCGTCGAAGTCGCCGCGCCACAGCCGCACGATGCAGCCGGCCTCGCGTCCGAGCCACTCGTACGGCAGGTCGCCGGTCCTGGCCCCGAGCTCGACGATCTCGTCGATGATGGGCTGTCGCGCGGGCGGGTCGCCGTCGCCGCGCGACACGATCTCCTGGGCGACCAGTGCCCGCAGCAGCGCCCGCTCGTCCCCCGCCTCCCTGGCCTCGCGGACGGCACGCGCGGCCAGCGCGTCGGTCTCGGCGTGCCCGCGCCCGTAGTACCCGGCGACGGCGAGCGCGGCGCGCAGTTGCGGCGCCCAGGACGAACCGGCGGGCGCGGCGTCCAGCACGCGTTCCAGGCGCGCGGTGAAGCGGCCGAGGCCGGACCACTCCTCGAAGGTCAGCCAGTAGATGAGGTCGGACAGGCCGAGTGCCGCCCGGGCGAGCCTGTCGGCGTCGCCGAGCCGCTCGGCGATCTCGGCGGCCTCGTCCAAGGTGGCACGCGCGGCCGTGCTCAGGCCCGCCACGGCCTGCGCCTCCGCCAGCTCCAGCAGCACGTCGCACCGCAGCCGCGGGTCCTCCGCCGGGAGCCGGTCGGTCAGCCGGACGGCGTGCTCCAGGTGCTCGGCCGCGTCCTCGTAGGCGTACTGGCTCATGGCGTGCGCCGCAGCCCGCCGGGAGTACCGGACGGCCTCGGCCGCCATCCCGGCGAGCACCACGCCCTCGCGCGCGTGGTGGGCGACCTCGGCCGGGGCCGCGTCGCCGCGCCGCTCCAGCACCGCGGCCACCCGGGCGTGCAGCCGCCGCCTGCGCATGGGGGCCAGCCCGGCGCGCAGCACGTCCCGGACGATGTCGTGCACGAAGCGGTACGCCACCGGCGGCCCGGGGTTCTCGGCGAGCAGCCGCGCCTGGACGGCCGCGTCCAGCACGTCGAGCACGTGGTCGCGGGGTACGTCCACACGGTCGGCGAGCACGTCGAGGAGCACCTCCAGCCCGGCCTCGCGGCCGAGCAGCGCGGCGGCGGTCAGCACGACGCCGGTGTGCTCGGGCAGCGCGGCGATCCTGCCCATGACCACGTCGGAGACCGCCTCGGGGGCGGGGGTCCCCTTGTCCAGGCGCACGACCTCACCGAGGAAGAACGGGTTGCCGCCGGTCAGCCTGGCCATCTCGCCGGCGAGCGCCGGGTCGGCCCCGGCGCGGCCGAGGTAGTCGGCGATGGCGTCCTCGGGCAGGCCGCGCACCGTGACGCGGCGGACGTGCGGCAGCCGCATGAGCTCGGCGAGCGGCCTCGCCGGTGTCTGGGCGGCCTCGGTGTCGCGGTAGGTCGCCACCACGGTCAGCCTCGGGCACGACCGGGTCGTGGCGAGGAAGGACAGCAGGCCGAGGGAGGACGCGTCGGCCCACTGCAGGTCGTCCAGGACGACGAGCGGGCGGTCGAGCCCGTTCAGCAGCCGCGCGACCGCCTCGTACAGCGTGACGCCCCGCGCCGCGCCCGCCAGTTCGGCCAGCTCGCCGTCGCCGCCGGTCAGCTCGCGCACGGCCTGCGCCCACGGCCAGAACGGCGGGGCTCCGCCGCCGTCCCAGCACCGGCCGAACGCCACCGCGCGCCCGTCGGCCAGGGCCGTGCGCGCGGCCTGCTCGGCGAGGCTGGTCTTGCCGATGCCCGGCTCCCCCGCGATCAGGACGACCCGGTGGCCGGGGCCGGACACGGCCTCGGCCAGCAGCGCCGACTCGCGTTCCCTGCCGAGCAGCGGGGGCGCCTCCGCGGCGGGCGGGGCGGGCGGGCGGGGCGGCGTCAGGGTGACCGCCGTCCTCGGGGTGAGGGCCGGGTCCTGGGCGAGGATGGCGCGTTCCAGTTCGCGCGAGGGCGGATCGGGGTCCAGGCCGAGCTCGTCCACGAGCATCCGCCTGCCCTCGGCCAGCATGGTGAGCGCGTCCGCCTGCCGTCCCGCCTGGTACAGCGCGTGCGCGGCGAGGCGGCGCGTCCGCTCGCGCAGCGGCGCCGCCGCGACCAGCCGGCTGAGCTCGGGCGCCAGCGCGGCTCCGAGGCCGAGCCCGAGGTCGGCCTCGGCGGCGTCCTCGGCCAGCGTCAGCCGCATCTCGCTCAGATGGGCGATCTCGTCGCGCGCCCAGGGGTCGTCCTCGAAGCCGGACAGGGGGTCGCCGCGCCACTCGGCGAGGGCCTGGCGCAGTTCACGCCCGGCGGCGGGCAGGTCGCCCCGGGCGAGCAGCCGGGTGCCCTCGGCGGCGCGCGACCGGGCCCGGCCGAGGTCCACGGTGTGCGCCGGGATCTCCAGGGCGTAGCCGCCGGGCCTGCTCACCAGGATGGTCGGGGGCACGGCCCGCGGCCGTCCGGGTTCGAAGACGCGGCGCAGCTTGGAGACGTACGCCTGCACGGTGTTGAGCGCGCCCGGCGGCGCGCCGTCCTCCCAGATGGCGTCGATGAGTCTGCCCGGGCTCACCGGCCGCGGCGCGGCGAGCAGGCACAGCGCGAGGACGGACCGCTGCTGGTGCGGCCCGAGTTCCAGCGGCTCGCCGTCGCCGCCGATGACGCATACGGGACCGAGAAGGCGGAACTCCACGATGCCCCCTCGGACGATCCGGTACAGACTGTGCGAACGGGCTGATATTAGCCGTGCGCGCGGAGAGCCGCCCAGGCATGGAGGTCTCCGGGCGGCTCTCGCCGCGCCGGGGGTGGGAGGGTCCCCCGGCGCGACGGCAGAGATCGGGAAGGGTCAGGGCACCCAGTAGTTGCCGCTGGCGAGGATCATCACCTGGAGCTGGATGCTTGTCGAGTAGTAGTCATTGGAGGTGAAGGAGGTGTTGAGCATCTTGGTCCAGAGCGCGTCCAGCCAGGCCTGGCTGCCGGGGTCAGTCATCGCGGCCACCGCGAACGGCGCGAAGAACGCCGGCTCGCTGCCGCTGCCGATCTGCGTCCCGTTCAGCGCGTAACCGACCGCGATCTTGTTCGGGTCGCCGCCCGTGTTGGCCTTGATCCAGGTGTTCAGCTTGCGCGCCGAGGCGAGCGAGGCGGAGTCGCCGGTGGTCACGGCGTCGGCGCCGATCCGCCACGGGTCACGGCAGGCGTTCCAGAAGTACTTGCCGTCGTTGGGGTCCTCCAGCACCTGGCCGGGCGCGGGCTTCGGCGTGGTGTTGGTGTTGACGACGAAGTCGGCGAGCAGGCCGGTCGAGGACGCGTAGGTGGCCTGCTGGGAGGTGATCAGGTTCTGGTGGGCCGTCCTGATCGTGTCCCACGCGGTGTCGCCGGTCGCCTTCTTGAACGCGCGGAAGTGGTCGATCAGCCAGTCGGAGGAGCGGCTGATGTAGTACGTCGAGTCGCCGGAGGTGCTCCAGTCGCCGAGCCGCATCAGGTGCGTAGTGGGGTTCACCTCGCTCGCCTTGATGGCGTTGATGTGCTTGACGGCGAGGTCCTTGTAGTTGTACGTGCCCGCGCTTCCCCACTGCCGGTCGGCCAGCAGCAGGCCGAAGGCGACGTCGAGGTCGCCGTCGGTGGCGGAGTCCGAGCCGTTGACGCTGCGGCAGGAGGTGTCCTGCTCGGCCGCCAGCAGGTTGGGGTTGTTGACCGACGGGTGCGCCAGCATGTACTTCACCATGCCGTCGAAGGCGGTCTTGGCGTTCGGGTCGGCCCCGGCCATCGTCGCCAGGATCACCATGCCGTAGCCCTGGCCCTCGGCGACGTACGGGTGGTCGGCGTCGGGCGAGATGACCTCGTACCAGCCGTTGCCGCAGTTCTGCTTGAGGAAGGCGGCCTTCCACTTGTTGTAGTACGTGATCACGGCCTGGTCGAGCGTGGCCTGCGATCCGGACGGCCTGAGGGTGCCGGAGGCGTAGGGGATCAGATGGCTGCCGAAGGGGACGGCCGGGCCGCCACCGCCGGTCCCGGTGGTCACGGTCAGGTAGTCCAGGTTGGGGTTGCCGTCGGCGGTCGTGGCGGTCGCGCGGATCTTGTTGGTCCCGGCGGCGAGCGCGGCGGTCAGCGTCCCGTCGGCCCAGGTGTCCCAGGAGCCGGTGCCGTTGAACGCCTTGGCGGACGCGACGACGGTCCCGTTCACGCTGATGTTCATCGGGCGGCCGGTCGTCGTGCCGTTGGCGTAGCGCAGGACCAGGTTCGCGGAGCCGGCGGCCGGCGCGGTGACCGTCCACTCGGTGTAGCTGCCGGCGACGTTGTCACCGTTGACGAACCCGGTGCCGGAGTACCCCGCGTGGTTCGACTCGACCACGCCCTGCGAGATCGTGGCGTTCTCGGCCTCGTACTTGCTCGTGTCCGCGGCGGCGCCGGTCCTCGCCGAGGCGAGGAGCGCCAGGGCGAGCGCGGCGACGAGGGTGGCGGCGGTGCGGACGGGGCGAGACATGCCCATGTATCCCTGTACCTTCATACGTCCTCTCCCTAGGGGGGTGTTCGGGCGAAAAGATGAGGAGAACGGGAGAGTTAAGAAAGCTTCTTAACTATATTTGACCATAGGAACACCGTCGTTTGGGCGGAGTCAAGCACCTGCGGCCCGGTATTCCGCGAGACTTGTCCGCGCAGTTCAAAGCAGCAACAGGCCCCGGTACGGCCTGGCCGTACCGGGTCAGCCCTCACCCCCCGCGCGGCCGGCTAGGACGGCCAGGGCACCTGCGGCGAGTGGTAGAAGTTCACCGAGCGCGCGGACCAGCGGGGCCCCTGGGCCGCGAGCCGCACGCGGTAGTCGTCCCACGAGCGTCCCCTTGCCGGGGACCAGCCGATCTCGGCGATCCCGGGCAGGCGCGGGTAGGCCAGGTATTCGAGGTCTCGGCTCGTGCGCGCCGTCTCGGTCCAGAGCGGCGCCTCCACGCCGAGCACGTCATCCTCGCCCACCCCGGCGACCAGCCGGGCCGGATCCCACGCGTACGCGCGGCGCACGTCCACCAGCCCCGCCCAGTCCGTCCCCAGGCGCGTCCGGGCGGTGTACTTCATGTCCAGGTACGCGTGGTCGGCCGGGGCCATGACCAGCTTCACGCCCCGGCGGGCGGCCGAGCGCGCGAGCTCGGTGCCGTCCTGCCGGCCGGTCACCGGGTTCCAGTGCTCGGCGACCGAGTCCGGCGAGGGCTTGGCGTCCGCGATCTCCTCCCAGCCCATCATGCGCTTGCCGTGCCTGTGGACGATCTTCTGGACGCGGGCCACGAACGCGCGGTAGCCGGCGCGCCTGGTGCTCTTGGCCTCGTCGCCGCCGATGTCGATGTACGGGCCGGGGGTGAGCCGCGCCAGCTCGCCGATCACGTCGTCGAGGAACCGGTAGGTCACGTCCTTGCCGACGCACAGCGAGCTGAACCCGACGTCGGTTCCTGTGTACGGCCTGCGGGCCCTGCCGTCGCAGTTCAGCCGGGCGTATGAGGCCAGGGCGGCGTTGGTGTGCCCGGGGGTGTCGATCTCCGGGATGACCGTTACATAGCGGTCCTGGGCGTACTTCACGATCTCGCGGTAGTCGTTCCGCGTGTAGAAGCCGCCGCGGTCGCCGCCCACCGCCGTCCGGCCGCCCACCTCGGTCAGGCGCGGCCATTTCCCGATCGCGATCCGCCAGCCCTGGTCGTCGCTCAGGTGCAGGTGGAACATGTTGACCTTGTACGCGGCGGCCAGGTCGATGTACCGCTTGACCTGCTTCACCGTGAAGAAGTGGCGGGCGACATCGAGCATCGCGCCGCGGTAGGCGAACCTCGGGCGGTCGGTCACCCGGGCTCCGGTGATCCGCCACGGGCCAGGCCGCCGGGACGGGCTCTCGGCCTTGGCGGGCAGGAGCTGGCGCAACGTCTGCACGCCGCGGAACAGGCCCTCGCCCGTGTCCGCCGCCAGCAGCACCCCCTTGCCCGACACCTCCAGGCGGTATCCCTCCGGGCCGAGCCCCTGCGGCGCGGTCGCGTCCAGGACGATGCCGCCGCCGGCGCCCGCGTCCTGGACGATCGGCAGGGCGTAGCCCGTGGACCGGCGCAGCAGGCGGGCCAGGTAGGAGGCGGCCCGCGCGCCGGCCCCCGACCGCACGACCACGCGCGTCGCCGAGGTCAGGGTGAACGGGTCACCGGTGGCCTCGACGCTGACGGGGGCCGGCACGAGACGGGGCGCCGCGGGGTGTGCGGCGCCGCCGTGATCGGCGGCCCTGGCCTGCCCGGGGGCGAGGCCCGCGATGACGACCGCCGCAGCGATCGGTAGTCCGAGTCGTCGGGACGGGCGCACCGCACCTCCAGGGCTTTATTAGTAAGGTTTCCTTACCTGCCTCTGCGGAGGAACCGTAAAGGCGTAGCGGCCGTCCGTCAAGGTCGTCCCGTACCCGGGCGCCGCGCGCCCTAACGTGTTCCCGCGGCGCCGGGCCTTCATCCGCGCCTGCGGCGCCTGGACTTATGGGCGCCCGCGGCGTCTCGCCTTTCAGCGCCTGCGGCGCCGGGGCGGCTCGAAGAAGTTGAGCAGCCCGTCCCCCTTGCAGGTGCGGCACGCGTGGCCGCCCTCCCCCTTGCCTTCGCCTCCACAGGTGGAGCAGGCGACCACCCGGTCGAACCGGGGGTCGCGGTAGCTGTGCCGGGTCCGCCGGCGGTTGATCGCCCAGCCCTGCACCAGCGCGAACCCGTCGATCTCGGCGAACAGCGCGTCACTGAGTTCCCAATGCCGGGCCAGTGCCTGGGCGCGGATGAGCGTCCACAGATTGGCCGTGACCCCGGCGGGACCGACGTTCATGGAGGATCGTCCTCTCGCTCCCTGATCTTCGGGTGACTTCCGGGGCCGGAACGGTGCCCCACCACCGGCCCGGCCATGACACGGCGCCGCTGAGGCGGTGCCCCGACTCCGCGCCCGCCCGGCGCGGTCCTCCCCGTCCCGCAGGGAGACGCCGCCCACGAGGGTCCGGCTCGCCGGGCGACGTCTGCTCCGTTAGGGACTAACCTTCTGTTTACCCTGGTTAGTGCTAAAGGCAACCGCCGATGGCAATTGCCACCAAACACTCCCCTGTTCGATACCTTTGACGTTCAACGCGTGCCAATACGGTGGCCAATACGCTGGACTGGTACCACGTAGGACCGCTGTAGACCGCTGTAGGCCGCTGACGCCTGCGATGGGCGCCGCGGCCGTCGCCCGGCCACGCAAGCCGCCGCCCCCTGCTTCGCCACGACCCGGCGAGCACGCGGCGCACGCCCGCGCCGGCGCGACGTCAGGGAACACCAGGAAGGGGTGAGCGCCGGTGGCCGAAGCCAACCCGACCCTGCGGCGCCGCCAGCTCGCCACGCGCCTGCGCGAGCTCCGCAAGGCCGCCCGGCTGAGCATCGAGGAGGTCGCCCACAGCCTGGAGTGCTCGCCCGCCAAGATCAGCCGCATCGAGACCGCGCGGCGCGGCGTCATCCCGCGCGACGTCCGCGACCTGTGCCAGATCTACGGCGCCGGTCAGGCCGAGACCGAGGCGCTCATGCGCATGGCCCGCGAGGCCCGCCAGCCAGGCTGGTGGCAGACCTACGACGACCCCGACTTTCGCCTTTATATAGGGTTGGAAGCGGAGGCGTCCTCGATAACCATCTACGACACCTGCGCGGTGCCAGGAATACTGCAGACCTCCGACTACGCACGGGCGATAATTCGAGCCGTTCTCCCGGAGATCGATGAAAGCGTTCTTCTGGACCGCGTCGAGACGCGCCTGAAGCGGCAGGAATTGCTACGGCAGGCGACTCCTCCCCATCACCTGGTGATTCTCGACGAATCAGTCCTTCATCGCCCCGTCGGGGGGGCGGAAGTCATGCACGCCCAGTTGACACACGTCATCGAATGGGCCGAACTCACGCACGTCACCGTTCGCGTGGTACCTTTCAGCGTTGGAGCGCACATGGGATTCAACAGCGCTTTCACACTGCTGGAAATGGACGACCCGACCGTGTCGGACGTCGCCTACGTCGAGTCCATCACCCGGGCGGAGTACCTGGAGAAGCCGGCCGAGTTGGCGGTGTGCCGGGAGGCCATCCGTCAACTGAATGCACTCGCGCTGGATCCCGAGGCATCGGTGCTCCGTATCGCCGAAGTAAACCAGAACCACGCTAGTTGATCAAGCGGCATGGCGGCGGTCCCACCAAGGATCTTGGGATGGGATACTGCGAGGGATGGACCACCGACCATCGGTGGCCATGTCACATCCAAGAGGAATCAATGAGGTTCTCGTCAGCCGCGTATTTTCCTGCGGTCGAGTGGCGCACGGCCGCTCGTTGCACCACCAAGAATTGCGTCGAGGTCGCGATCACGGACGGGATGATAGCCGTGCGTGACTCGAAGGACCCCGCCAACCCCGCCCTGCTCTACACAGAGAGCGAATGGCAGGTTTTCATCGACGGCGCCAAGAACGGCGAGTTCGATGTCCAGAGTCTCAAAAAGGGGCCCAGCGAGAAGTGAGCGACGCCGGGGTGGGTCAGAACGGCCCACCCCGGCCTCCGCAGAATACCTTCCCCATCGCCACCCTCATTCCATAGACGACCGCACATATGAACAACGGCGAAACGGCCACGAAGGCGGGCCCCCACCACTATGCCGACCGCCGTCGGCGCGACCATCGTCCTGCGCCTTCATTTCGCTCGGCTTCATCGAAGCCTTGCCCGGGCGTGAGTTCCGCGGCCGTCCCCGCAGACGCGAAAGGCCGGGCGCAGCCCCCTTCTCGGGACGGCGGCGGGAAAGTGTGAGAGGATTTCTCCGCATCGACGCCGGCACGTATCATGGCGATTCTCGCACCGAATGCCAGAGAACGGAGCGGCTTTCGGCCCCGTCCACCCGACGGCCACCGGCAGAACCGGGTGGCACCGCGTCGCGGGTCCGCTCGGCCCGGAAAATGGTCTGCGGGCGGGCAGATGGGTGGCCGGATGCATTCACCCCCCCCAGAAGCTCTCCCCGGAGGAAACCAAGAATGGGCGGATTCAGGAAGTTCCTGATGCGCGGCAATCTCGTCGAGCTGGCCGTGGCGGTCGTGATCGGCGCCACGTTCAGCGGGCTGGTCGAGGCGATGGTCGCCGACCTGATCACCCCGCTGATCGCCGCCGTCACGGGCGGCCGCCAGCCGGACTTCTCGCAGTACAAGTTCGTGGTGAACGGCGCCGAGTTCAAGTACGGCGATTTCGTGAACCACATGCTGACGTTCCTGATCATCGCCGCCGTCATCTACTGGCTCGTGGTGATGCCGATGACACGGCTGATCGCCTTCTTCGACCGCGACAAGAAGGCGACCGAGAAGCAGTGCCCGGAGTGTCTCAGCGACATCCCGGTGGACGCCCGCCGCTGCGCCTTCTGCACCGCCGAACTGCAGTCCGTGCCGGCCGGCGACCGCCCGCCCGCCTGACGCGGGGCCGGAGCGCCCGGCCCGCGGGCCCGGAGCGTGAGGGAGGTGCCGCCGAGGCGGGCCGGAGATCGATCTCCAGTCTGTTCCCGGCGGCACCTTTCGCTCTTCGGCGGCCCGATGTATTTTTCGGCAAGGACCTTTACTAACCCCGGCGGCGAACGCTCCGCCTCCAGCACCGCGTGACGGCGCATCGCGACGAACGCGGATTTGACCCATGGCTCTGACAGGAGAAAAGCTCGAATCATACAGATCCGGGAGGATCGCATGCGCGGAAGAAAACCCTGGTTACGCGGCCTGAGCTGCGTGGCGACGCTCCTCGGCGGCCTGCTCGTGGCCGCCGCCCCCTCGGCGAGCGCCGCCACCCGCTACGAGGCGGAGGACGCCACGATCTCGCAAGGAGCGGTCGAGTCGAACCACGCAGGGTACTCCGGCGCCGGGTTCGTCAACGGTGACAACGTCGCCGGCAGCTACACCGAGTGGACGGTCACCGCGGCGAACGCGGGCACCGCCACCCTCGCCGTCCGCTACGCCAACGGCACCGCGGCGGACCGCCCCTCCGATGTCAGCGTCAACGGCACGGTGGTCGCCGCCGCCCGGTCCTTCCCCGCCACCGCCAACTGGGACACCTGGGCGACCGTCACGCTGACCGCGCCGGTCACCGCGGGGGCCAACAAGATCCGCCTGACCGCCGCGGGCGCGGGCGGCAATCCGAACCTCGACTGGCTGGAAGTGGACGTCGCCGCGGCCTCCACCGACTACCAGGCCGAGAACGCGCAGCTCTCGCAGGCCAACGTCGCCACCAACCACACCGGCTACACCGGCACGGGCTTCGTCGACTACGTCAACACCGTCGGCGGCTACGTGCAGTTCTCCGTCACCGCCGCGGCGGCGGGCCCCGCGAGCCTGACCTTCCGCTACGCCAACGGCACCGCCGTGGACCGCCCGCTGGACGTCACCGTCAACGGCACGCTGGTGGCCTCCGGCCTGTCGTTCCCCGCGACCGCCAACTGGGACACCTGGCAGTCCAGGGCGGTGAACGCGACCCTCAACGCCGGCGCCAACACCGTCCGCGCGACCGCGATCACCGCCGACGGCGGCCCCAACCTCGACAAGCTGACCGTCGCGGCGGCGTCCGACACCCAACTGCCGACCATCCCCGGGCAGCCGTCCTGCTCGAACATCACCGCGACCGGCCTGACCCTGAGCTGGGGCGCGTCCACCGACAACGTCGGCGTGGCCGCGTACGACATCTACCACGACGGCAACAAGCTGGCGGAGGCCCCGGGGAACGTCACCTCGCGGGCGCTGACCGGCCTGTCGCCCGCCACCGAGTACCGCCTGTCGGTGTTCGCCCGCGACGCGGCGGGCAACGTGTCGCCGAGCAGCGCGCAGGCCATCTGCACCACGCTGTCCAGCTCCGACACCGTGCCCCCGACCGCGCCCTCCGGCCTCGCGTTCTCCTCGGTGACCTCCACCGGCGCGCGGCTGACGTGGACCGCCTCCACCGACAACGTCGGCGTCACCGCCTACGAGGTCAGGAGCGGCTCCAACGTGTACGCGACCGTCACCGGGAACCCGCCCGCGGCCGCGGTGACCGTCGGCGGCCTCGCCTGCGACAGCCCGTACACGCTGACCGTGGTGGCCAGGGACGCGGCGCTGAACACCTCCGCCCCGAGCAACGCGGTGTCGTTCCGCACGTCGGCCTGCTCCAGCGACGGCGGCACCCCGTCGAGCGTCACCGGCATCTCCACCGGCTGGTCGATCCCGTGGGGCACCGCCTGGATGCCGGACGGGCAGACGGCGCTGGTGACCGAGCGCGACACGTTCCGCGTCTACAAGGTCACCCCCGCCGGGGCGCGCACGCAGGTCGGCACCGTGCCGAACACGATGACCACCGACGGCGAGGGCGGCCTGATGGGCGTGGCCGTCGACCCGGCGTGGGCGACCAACCACTACGTGTACTTCATGCACACCGCCTCCGAGGGCAACCGGATCGCGCGGATGACCTACGACGGCAGCGCCCTCTCCGGCTACACCGTGCTGGTGCAGGGCATCAGGAAGAACCGCTACCACAACGGCGGGCGCCTCGCCTTCGGCCCCGACGGCTACCTGTACGCCTCGACCGGCGACGCGCAGACCTCCAGCCTCGCCCAGGACAGGAACTCGCTGAACGGCAAGATCCTGCGGATGACCACCACCGGCGCCCCGGCCCCGGGCAACCCGTTCGGCACGCTGGTGTACTCCATGGGACACCGCAACCCGCAGGGCCTGGCGTTCGACCGGAACGGCCGACTGTGGGAGGCGGAGTTCGGCAACAGCTCGCAGGACGAGCTCAACCTGATCAAGCCGGGCGCCAACTATGGCTGGCCGACCTGTGAGGGTACGTGCAGCGTGGCCGGCATGACGAACCCGAAGGCGTCCTGGCCGGTCGCGCAGGCCTCGCCGAGCGGCATCGCGATCGTCAGGAACGTGGTCTACATGGGCGCGCTGCGCGGCGAGCGGCTCTGGCGGATCCCGATCAACGGCGACACCGAGTCGGTCGGCACCCCCACCGCGTACTACGTCGGCGCCTACGGCCGCCTGCGGACGGTCACCAAGGTGCCGAACGCCGACCAGCTCTGGATGTCGACCACCAACGCCGACAACAACGGCGGCGGCGGTCCCGGCTCGGACCAGATCTTCCGGATCACCATCTCCTAGCGCGCGCTCCCGCCCGCGCCGGGTACGGCCGCCCGCCGTACCCGGCGCCTTCCCGTCCGGAATAGCCCTCATCCGGCCTGGGTTGTCCGATGGTGTGAGCGATCAGATCCGTGGCGTGGCCCGCGGCGAGTCCGGCGTCCCCCTGTCGATCCTGGACCTGGCCACCGTGGGCGCGGGTGACACGCCCGCCGATGCCCTCCGCACGACGACCGAACTGGCCCGGCGGGCCGAGGGCTGGGGCTACCACCGGTTCTGGGTGGCCGAGCACCACGGGATGCCCAGCGTCGCCAGCTCGTCCCCGGCCGTGATCCTCGCTCACCTCGGCGCCAACACCCGCAGCATCCGGCTCGGCTCGGGCGGCGTGATGCTGCCGAACCACGCGCCGATCATCGTGGCCGAGCAGTTCGGCACCCTCCACGCCCTGCATCCGGGGCGCATCGACCTCGGCCTCGGCCGCGCCCCCGGCACCGACCAGGCGACCGCACGCGCGCTGCGCCGCAGGGCCACCCCGGACGCCGACGACTTCCCCGAGCAGCTCGCCGAGCTGATCGCCTTCCTGGACGACACCTACGACCCCCACGGGTTCGACGACCCGCGCATGCGGATCCGGGCGATCCCCGGCGAGGCCGGCGCTCCGGGCTCGGGACGCCCGCCGATCTGGCTGCTCGGCTCCAGCGGGTTCAGCGCGGGGCTGGCTGCGCTGCTCGGCCTGCCCTTCGCGTTCGCCCACCACTTCAGCTCCGCCAACACGATCCCCGCGCTGGAGCTCTACCGCTCGCGGTTCGAGCCGTCCGAGGTGCTGGACAAGCCGTACGCGCTGATCGGCGTGAGCGCGGTGGCGGCGGACACCGGGGAGGAGGCGCTGCGGCGGGCGCGCACCGGAGCCCTCGGCATGCTGCGCCTGCGTCGCGGCATGCCGACCCCGCTGCCCACGCCCGAGGAGGCGGAGGCGTACCCCTACAGCCCGATCGAGGAGCAGTTCGTCCAGGAGTGGCTCGGCAACGTGGTGCACGGTGACCCGGCGACGGTCCGCGCGGGCCTGGACGCGCTGCGCGAGCGCACCGGCGCGGACGAGCTGATGATCACCACCGGCGTGCACGGCGGCGAGTCCCGGCTGCGGTCCTTCGAGCTGATCGCGGAGGCGTACGGCATGATCGGGGGCGAGGCGGCCGAGGGCGCCCGCGCATAACACCCTGGTAACGCCGGCGGCCACGCGCGGGGCGTCGCGACGCGGGACGGTGGGCCCGAGGCGGGGGCTGAGCTGCCCGACCGGCGGTCGGGCAGTGATCACCCGCGGGGATGCGCGGGCGGGGCCGGAGGTCTCCCAACCTCCACCAATCTCTGACAGGGACCTTTCTTCGCCTGGAATATGTCCGTAACATCGCCTCCAGATCCGCGCGAACATTTACTGGAAACATCTGTTGACACGGAAGAAACACTGTTATTGTAGTGGGAGCGCTCCCACACCTTCGCGATAAACCCCCTAAGCGGAGGAAGCCGGATGGCTGACCAGCCCACCCTCGCCCAGGTAGCAGCCGAAGCAGGGGTCTCCCCCGCCACGGCATCACGGGTTCTCACCGGCTCGGTCCGAGTGAGCACCTCGACGCGCCGCCAGGTCCACGACGCCATGTCGCGACTCGGTTACGTACGGCATCGAGCGCCTCGGGGCACCTCGGCGCGACGCTCCGACCAGCTCGTCGCCGCGGTGATCTGCGAGCACACCCCGCGCATCTTCTCCGAACCCTTCTACGCGCGGTTCCTGTCCGCCGCGGACGAGGTGTTCAACGCCTACGGTGTGCCGTTCGTCGTGATGACCGCCACACCCGCCACCTCCACCATCGCCGCGCCCCCGCTCGTCACCGGATCCTTCGACGGCGTCCTGCTCGCCGGAGCCAGGGAACGACATCCTCTGGCGATCACCCTCGCCGCCTCGGGAGTCCCGGTGCGCAGCGCCGGGCGGCCCCCGGACGGCGTCGACCTGCCCTACGCCGACATGGACAACCGCGACGGCGCACGCCAGGCGGCCGAGCACCTGCTGCTGACCGACCGGCGGAACATCACGGTGATCGCGGGCCCGCCCACGCTCCCGGGCGCCCGCGACCGCCTCGACGGATTCCTGCGGACGCTGCACGCGGCCGGGATGACCGACGTCCCGGTGGCCTACGGCGACTTCAGCCACGCCTCGGGCGCGCACGCCATGCAGTGGCTCCTGCAACGCTCCCCTCATCTCGACGCCGTCTTCGCCGCCTCCGACCCGATGGCGGCCGGAGCCCTCCAGGCGCTCCGGCGCTCCGGGCGGCGTGTGCCCGACGACGTGGCCGTCATCGGGTTCGACGACGCCCCGCTCGCCCGGCACACCTCCCCCACGCTCACCACGGTCCGCCAGCCGGTCGAGGAACTCGCCGTCCTCACGGCCAGGATGCTGCTCATGGCGATCGCCTCCGAGGACGAGGTCCCGCGCGGCAATCCGATCCTGCCCACGGAGCTGGTGGTCCGTGAATCCGCATGACTCAGGGGCCATGCGGGAGGGCGATGTGCTCACGCGCCGGTACCGGCTCGTGGAGCAGATCGCCTCGGGAGGGATGTCCGCCATCTGGCGGGCGTTCGACCAGTCCCTGCACCGCACCGTCGCGATCAAGGTGCTGGACGGGAGCCTCGGCGGCGACCACGGCGGGCGCGAGCTCATCCGCCGGGAGGCGCGGGCGACCGCCCGCCTGATCCACCCCGACGCGATCGAGGTGTACGACTACGGCGAGACGGTCACCGCGCGCGGGCGGCTCGCGGCGTACGTCGTGATGCGCCTGCTGGACGGGCGGCCCCTGTCCGAGCGGATCACGGAGGGGCCGCTGCCCTGGCGCGAGGCCGCGGCGATCGGCGCCCGGGTGGCGACGGTGCTCGCGGCCGCCCACCAGCGCGGGATCGTCCACCGCGACGTCACCGCCGAGAACGTCCTGCTCACGCCAGAAGGCGCCAAGCTGCTGGACTTCGGGATCGCGGCGTTCGTCGGCGAGCCGGTCGACCAGCGGCTCGCCGACATCGGCACGCCGCCGTACGTCGCGCCCGAGCGGCTGACCGGCGCCAGCGTGCATCCGGCCGTCGACGTGTACGCGCTCGGCGTGCTCCTGTACGAGATGCTCACCGGGGTCCCGCCCTACCCCGAGACCACCTGGGAGGCCGTCGAGGCTGCGGACCGCGGCGGGCCGCCGCCGGCGCCCTCCGGCGTCCCCGGACTGCCCTCCGAGATCGCCGCACTGTGCGCGGGCTGCCTGGCCGAGAACCCCGCCGAGCGGCCCGGCGCGCAGCATGTGGCCGACGTCCTCACCGCGGCGCTGAACGCCCCCGCGATCCCGGGGCAGGAGACCGCCCTCTGGATCCGGCGGATGCGCAGGGCCTCCATCGCGGCGGCGGCCCTGTCGGCGTGGACCGCCGCCCTTCTCTGGATAAATCCGGATCTGTCGCCGCCCACCGCGGCCGTCGACACTCATCCCACCGGCGCCGCCACCCCCGGCGGCACGCCCACGCAGGCCCCGGACACCACGCGGACCTCGCCGCCCCTTCCCAAGCGAACCGCCCATTCCGCCCCCTCTGCCGCCCCCTCTGCCGACACCGCCGACACCGCCGCCATGCCGCGCACCACACCGACCCACGCCGCACCGCCGGAGACGGCCCTGACGGATTCGGTCCCCACCCCGCGCACGGTCCTGATTCCCACGACGCCGGCCGCGCGCGGCGGCGAGACGGACGCCGAGCCTGCGGCCGACCTTGTTCCGACCCTCGCCCAGGCGGTGGGCCGGTTCGACGCGGCCGTCTCGGCCGGAGAGGTCGCCGGGGACATCCGCGCCGACGTCGCGCTCGACCTGCGCCAGGTCGTGCGCAACCTGCTCAACGGCCCGGCCAGGGCCGAGGGGCTGATGGACGTCCGCAGAAAGCTCGAGGACCGCAGCCGCGAGGGGGCGCTCTCGCCAGGCCAGAGGCAGAAACTGGAGCACGACCTGAACATGATCGACACCGCTCTCAGGCACGCCTCCTGAGGCTCGTCCGGACGGCCCTTTCACCGGCCCGATATCTCATGGCATACGCGGCGATACCGCGGAAAGCTCTTGCCTCCGGCAGCTGACGCGACGCCCTCGGAAAGTTCATCAATGCGGCGGATGGGAGCGCAATCCCGGGAGCCTCGAACATCACCTGCGCGTGATCTCGCCCGGCGCGTGAGCGGTCGCCGGTAGCGATCCGAGGGCGCGTCACCCCGTGGTGACGCGCCCTTTTCTGTGCGGCGCGTGCCGGCGCGCGGAGGCACGCCGTCCCTCCGGTCTCCTCGACGGCGCGCGGTGACCGCTTTGCCATGAATCCGCCCCGGCGCCGCGCCCGAGGGACGATCGCCGCGGACCATTACTCGGACGCGCTGAACTGGCGGTTCCCGCCCGATAAACACCCGGGACAATACCGGCGAAAAGCAATTCTTTCTCGCGGCAGACCATCGCTGGACGGACATTTCTAGCTTGTCTGAATATGGGGCTTGATTCAAAATTTCCGCATGTCGCATGACGATGGCGGCCCCATCGCTAAGTACCGTGGGATCTTGGGACGCATTATCGATAATGCGTTTTCGCTTAGCGATGGCAACAGCAAAGGACCGCTTCATGAATCATGCCAGTCGGCCTCGCGTCGGGGCGCGACATATCGTTCGTTCCTTGCTGGCGGCGGCTCTCACGGCGACCGTCGCGGCGTGGGTCGTCGCCGCGGCGCCCGGTGCCGGCGCGGCGGCACAGCCGATACCGGTGCCTCTCGGCGCGGCCGCCGGATTCGCGGTTCTGGCCGGCGCCTCGGTGACCAACACCGGCACCTCGACCGTCACCGGCGACGTCGGCGTCAGCCCCGGGACGTCGGTGACGGGCTTCATGCCGCCGAGCATCGTGAACGGCGTCATCCACCACAACGACGCCGCCGCCATCGCGGCGCAGGCCGCCCTGGCCACGGCGTTCGCCAACGTCACGGCCCGGCCGCTGACCAACCCGATCGCCGAGGCGCTCGGCGGCCAGACGCTGACCCCGGGCTTGTACGCCACCGCCGCGGGTGCGCTCACGCTCGGCGGCACCCTGACGCTGAACGCCCAGGGAGACCCGAACGCGGTCTTCATCATCCGCGGCACCGGTCTCTCCGTCGCTGCGGGCGCCACGGTCGCGCTGACCGGCGGCGCGCGCCCGTGCAACGTGTTCTTCGCGCTCACCGGCCCGGTGTCGCTCGGCTCGGGGGCCACCCTGCGCGGCAACCTGCTGGTGGTCCCGACCACCGCGGGCACCGTCACCGTCGGCCCGAACGCCACCATCGAAGGCCGGGTGCTCGTCGGCCCTCTCGGCACGGTGGCCATCAACGCGTCCACGATCACGCGGCCGCTGGGCTGCGCGGACCGCAGGCCGACCACCACCACGGTGGTCTCGTCCTGCACCAAGCACGGCAAGCCGGGTCCGATGACCCTGACCGCGACGGTGCGCGCGGCCGAGGGACCGGTCACGAACGGCCGCGTCGTGTTCACCAGCGACGGCATCGAGATCGGCACGGCCACCCTCGACGCGGCCGGGCACGCGACGCTGACGAACCCGGGCGTTCCCGTGGGCACACACCGGATCGACGCCCGGTTCACCGGGACCACCGAGTTCGACCCGAGCGCCGCACAGCCGCTGAGCGTGACGGCCGGCCCCAACGGGACCTGCCCGGAGGAGGAGTGCCAGGAGGACGAGGACGAGGACGATTGCGAGTGCGAGGAGGAAAAGGGCAAGAAGGATGAGAAGGGCGAGAAAGGCGAGAAGGGCGAGGTCAAGCAGGTCAACGACAGGAAGCGCCGGCACCACGTGCGCGATGACCGCCACCACCGTGACGACCACGGCAGGCTCGTGACGCTGCAGACCCTGCACACGCTGCACGGCTTCTTCAACGAGGGCGGCCACCACAGGCACCACGGCCGGCACGGCTCGGGGCATCATCACCACCACGGCTACAAGCCCCACTACAAGCCGTACAAGCAGCACTTCAAGCCGCACTACAAGCCCCGCTACCACAAGCACTACCAGGCACCGCGTCCGCGTGTCGCCGTCACCGGGTGACATGACGCCGGGAACGCACGGGGCCCGTCCGATCCTCTCGGACGGGCCCCTCGACGTACTGGTGACTTCGCTACAGGTGACCGCCGCGTCTTCCCGGAACGCGCGGCCCGCCTCGGAGGCTAGGTTCCGGGCGCGTCCCCGGGAACCGCAGCACCGGACGGGGCGGACGGGGCGCCCTCTCCGCGGCGGCGGGCGAACTCCTCCTCCAGTTCGCGGGTGCGGGACGCGAAGTCGTCCACGGCGTCCTCGGAACCGCGCAGCAGCGTCTCCATCCAGGACTTCTCGAGCTCACGGAGCTCGTCGCGCAGATCTCGCACGCTCAGGTTTCTCGGATCGGCTCTGTTCATGACTCCACCCTCCACCCGCACCCCCGATTCCGTCACCCCGTAACAAAGGGGGATATCTCACACTGCCACCGCCGCCCGGTGACGCCCCGGAGCGGACGGGACGGCAGGTCGGAGACGGGACAGGGGAGCGCGGGGCGGCCTTGCCGACACCTTGCCGAGACTGTCGCCGGAGGGGTGAAACTTTCAGCCCGCCGGTCCGCCCGGGCGGCCGGCCGGGCGGTGAACGGGCAGGCAGGGACGGAGGGGCGCGTCAACAACGCGGAATCAGCCGGACGTGTCATTGACATATTCGACCCGCCCACCAGAATCCGATGTGGGAGCGCTCCCATCGTACAGACACTTCCGCTTGACCCCGGTGCGACCCAGGACGTGCCGACCCCCGTACCGTCCATCGCATTCTCACCTTGGAGTACGTCCAGCATGTCAACATCATCGTTCGGAGCGGGAGCGCTCCCACGGTCACGAGCGAAACGACGTGGCGTGTGGGTGGCGCTCGTCGGCCTGGCGGCCGGCCTCCTCACCGTCGTGGCCTCCTCCCCTGCCTCGGCGGCCGTCGCCTGCTCGGTGGACTACACGACCAACGACTGGAACAACGGCTTCACCGGCGCCGTGAAGATCACGAACAACGGTGACGCCTGGACCAACTGGACGCTGCGCTTCGCCTTCCCCGGCGGCCAGCAGGTCACCCAGGGGTGGAGCGCCGACTGGTCGCAGACCGGCGCCAACGTCACCGCCACCAACCTGAGCTGGAACGGCAGCCTGGGCACCGGCCAGTCGACGAACATCGGCTTCAACGGATCCCACACCGGCACCAACCCCAAGCCGACGTCGTTCTCGATCAACGGCGTGGTCTGCACCGGCGGCACCCCGACCAACCAGCCGCCGACCGTCGCGCTGACGTCACCGACCGCGGGCCAGACCTTCACCGCGCCCGCCACGGTCAACCTGGCCGCGAACGCCGCCGACTCCGACGGCACTGTCTCCAAGGTGGAGTTCTACAACGGCACCACGCTGCTCGGCACCGACACCACCGCGCCGTACACCTACAGCTGGACCGGCGTCGCGGCGGGCGACTACTCGCTGACCGCGAAGGCGACCGACAACGCCGGCGCCACGACCACCTCCAGCCCGGTGGGCATCACGGTGTCCGGCACCACGGCCCAGGCCATCGTGGTCAGCCCGACCACGCTGGTCGTCCCCGAGGGCGGCACCGCGTCGTACGGGGTCAAGCTGTCCAAGGCCCCCACGGCCAACGTGACGGTGACGACGGCCAAGGCGGCGGGCGGCGACCCGGACCTCACCGTGCAGTCCGGCGGCACGCTGACCTTCACGCCCGCCAACTGGAACACGACGCAGCCGGTGACCATCGCCGCGGCCGAGGACGCCGACACGGCGGCCGGCACGGCGACGTTCACCTCCACCGCGACCGGCTGGACCTCCGCCTCGCTGGTGGCCACCGAGGCCGACAACGACGGCTCGGGCGGCAACAACGAGTACATCCAGCGGTTCACCACGATGTACAACAAGCTGCACGACCCGGCCAACGGCTACTTCTCGCCGCAGGGCGTCCCGTACCACTCGGTCGAGACGCTGATGGTCGAGGCCCCCGACCACGGGCACGAGACGACCTCGGAGGCCTTCAGCTACTACCTGTGGCTGGAGGCGGTCTACGGCCAGGTCACCGGCACATGGCAGCGGTTCAACGACGCGTGGGGGATCATGGAGAGGTACATCATCCCCTCCACGGCCGACCAGCCGACCAACTCCTTCTACAACCCGTCCAAGCCCGCGACCTACGCCGGCGAGTGGGACGACATCCGGCAGTACCCGTCCCGCCTCGACGGCGGTGTGTCGGTCGGCGCCGATCCGCTCTCCAACGAGCTGAAGTCCGCCTACGGCACCGGCGACATCTACGGCATGCACTGGCTGCTGGACGTCGACAACACCTACGGCTACGGCCGCTGCGGCGACGGCACCACCAAGCCCGCCTACATCAACACCTACCAGCGCGGCCCCGAGGAGTCGGTGTTCGAGACCGTTCCCCAGCCGTCCTGCGACACCTTCAGGTTCGGCGGCCCGAACGGCTACCTGGACCTGTTCACCGGTGACAGCTCCTACGCCAAGCAGTGGAAGTACACCAACGCCCCCGACGCCGACGCGCGCGCCGTCCAGGCCGCGTACTGGGCGTACACGTGGGCGAAGGCGCAGGGCAAGGAGTCGCAGATCTCCGCCACGGTCGCGAAGGCCGCGAAGATGGGCGACTACCTGCGCTACGCGATGTACGACAAGTACTTCAAGAAGCAGGGCTGCACCAGCACGTCCTGCGCGGCCGGGACCGGCAAGGACAGCTCGGCCTACCTGCTGTCGTGGTACTACGCCTGGGGCGGCGCGAACGACTCCTCCGCCGGGTGGGCCTGGCGCATCGGCTCCAGCCACAACCACTCCGGGTACCAGAACCCGCTCGCGGCCTGGGCGCTGTCCAACGTGGACGTGCTCAAGCCCAAGAGCCCGACCGCCGTCACCGACTGGAGCACCAGCCTGACGCGGCAGCTCGAGTTCTACCAGTGGCTGCAGTCGGCCGAAGGCGCCATCGCGGGCGGCGCGACCAACAGCTGGCAGGGTCACTACGCGGCCCCGCCGGCCGGCACGCCGACCTTCTACGGCATGGCCTACGACTGGCAGCCCGTCTACCACGACCCGCCGTCCAACCAGTGGTTCGGCTTCCAGGCGTGGTCGATGGAGCGCGTGGCCGAGTACTACTACGCCACGGGCAACGCCACCGCCAAGTCCATCCTGGACAAGTGGGTGGCCTGGGCGATGGCCAACACCACGGTGAACGCCAACGGCACCTTCCAGATCCCCTCGACGCTGCGGTGGACCGGCCAGCCGAACACCTGGACGAACCCGCCGACGCCGAACACGGGGCTGCACGTCACGATCGCCGACTACACCAACGACGTCGGCGTGGCCGGGGCGTACGCCAAGGTGCTCATGTACTACGCCGCCAAGGCCAACAACACGGCGGCGAAGAACATGGCCAAGGCGCTGCTCGACGGCATCTGGGCGAACAACCAGGACGCCAAGGGCGTGTCGGTGCCGGAGACCAAGGCCGACTACAGCCGCCTCGACGACCCGATCTACATCCCCGCCGGCTGGACCGGCAAGATGCCGAACGGCGACACGATCAACTCCAGCTCGACCTTCATCTCGATCCGGTCGTGGTACCGCAACGACCCGGACTGGCCGAAGGTCCAGGCCTACCTGAACGGCACGGGTCCCGCCCCGACGTTCAACTACCACCGTTTCTGGGCGCAGGTCGACGTCGCGGTCGCCCTCGCCGAGTACGGCCGGCTGTTCCCCTGATCCACCCGGACGCGGCGACGCCTGAGTGACGCCGCCGCGTCCGGGCCGGGTGCGGGGTGTGGTGGGCCCGACCCCCACCGCATCCCGCACCTTTCCCCCGCGAACGCGGTCCCGGCCACGGTGACCTGCACGCCCGCCTGATCTTCCAGACGTGGTCTCGAAACGCCCTGGGAGCGCGAGACCACAGCCCGGCCGGGCCTTTCAAGCGGGCCCGGCCGGGCACCCCCACGTCCGCGTCATCGCCCGGCCTGGCCCGCGGGCCCCGGGCGAGGGCCAGTCCCGCCGCCGGCACGGCGATGAACGGACAGTGATCGCCGCAGCGTAACATTCTCGCCATACAGCACTATGCGTGACATTTCATCAAACCCGCGCATCCTGCGATGACCCGATCAGAATGAAGAGGGCGGACATCGACCAGGGAACGGGGGGTTCCACGTGCGGCGATCCGTCCGGCTGGCGGCCGCGGCGGCCGTCCTCACCCTCGCGGCGGGGTCGGCGCCCCTGGTCGTCGCCAACGAGCCGAACCGGGTGGTGGCCATCGCCCAGGCCATCCTCAACGGGCAGGAACAGAGCCGGTGGAAGGGCGGGGCGATCCCGTACGTCTGGGGCGGCGGGCACGACACGTCGCCCGGCCCGTCCCTCGGCACCTGCCAGGGCTACCACGGGTCCATCCGGCCGTGCCCGGCCGACACCACCGTCGGCCTGGACTGCTCGGGGCTGGCCCGGTGGGTATACCACCTCGCCTACAAGCAGGACGTCCTCGGCGGCGGGACCACCGACGACCACATCCAGCGCATGCGGAGGATCCCCGCCAAGGCGGCCCGCCCCGGCGACCTGGTCTTCTACGGCAAGGTGCGCAAGCGGACCGTCCGGACGCACCACGTCGGCATCTACATCGGCGGCGGGAAGATGATCAACGCGCTGCGCACGGGCACCACGATCCGCACCGACCGCGTCACCGTCCTGCCCGACCTCGCCGGGTACTACCGGTACGAGGACTGACCGCTCCCCCGCTGCCCTTCCTGTTCGAGCTCGAGGTAGGCGTCCAGGTCGCCGGATCCGCCGTGGACGACCATCTGCATGACGGCTCCGGTGAGGGCCCTCGGCTCAGGCCCCCTGGTACGAGGGCGACCGTTCCGGCGCGGCCTCGTGGGCGGCGGGGGCCGGCCGCGCGTCCCCGGACGGCTCCCCCACCGCCGGAGCCCGCCTCTCCCACCGCTGTGCGAGCGCGCCGAGGCCGGTCGCGGCGGCGGCACTGCCCAGGCCGATCACCCAGCCCAGCGGGCCGAGGGGACGGCTGCCGAAGAAGTGGCTCACCCCGGGCACGGAGACCGCCAGCCACAGCACGACCAGCGATCCGAGCGAGGCCAGCACGACCAGCCGGTCCCGCCCGCCGCCCGCCACGGTCTGGAAGAGCTGGGCCGCGACGAGCGCGACCAGCCCGACCGTGTCCGCCCGTCCCTTCGTGCCGGTCAGCCGCCCGGCGAGCCAGGCCGCGATGGCGGCGCTCGCCGTGACGACGGAGCGCAGGTAGATGTCCCGGGTCAGCGACGCGCCGAGCGACGCCTCCGGACCCTCGGCGAGCAGCTTCTCCGGGTCGACCGACGCGGGCGGCCGTACGGCGACCGCCAGGGCCGGCGCCATGTCGGTGAGCAGGTTCACCAGCAGGAGCTGGCGGGCGTTGAGCGCGCTGCCGCCCGCGAGCAGTCCGGTGCCGACCGTGAAGACGATCTCGCCGACGTTGCCGCCGAGCAGGATGCTCAGCGAGTCACGCACCGAGGTCCACATCGCCCGGCCCTCGACGATGGCGTCCACGATCGTCTCGATGCGGTCGTCGGTCACCACCAGGTCGGCGGCGGCGCGCGCGGCGGGCGTGGCGCGCGAGCCGAGCGCGATGCCGACGTCCGCCATGCGGATCGCGGGCGCGTCGTTGGCGCCGTCCCCCGTGACCGCCACGACCTCCCCGGCCTGGCGCAGGCAGGTGACGATGCGCGCCTTGTGCGCGGGAGTGGCGCGGGCGAAGACGGCGACGTCGGGCAGCACCTTGGTCAGCGTCTCGTCGTCGAGCTCCTCCAGCTCGGGGCCGGTCATCACGCGGCGGCCGTTCAGCGCGTCCAGCTCGGCGGCGATGGCCTCGGCGGTGCTCGGGTGGTCCCCCGTCACCATCACGATGCGCACCCCGGCGCGGACCAGGCGGCGCACGCTCTCGGCGGCCGTCGGGCGCACCGGGTCGGCGAGGCCGAGGAACCCGAGGAAGCACAGTTCGTCGATGCGCGACTCGTCCAGGTCGCTCCGGTCGGAGGCGGGGCGCTCGGCAACCGCCAGCACCCGGTACCCCTGATGCGCCAGACGGTCGACCTCCCGCTCCAACGTGCGCCGCGCGACGTCGTCCAAGGGGACGACGGCCCCATCGGCGAGCACCTTGTCGCAGTGCGTGAGCACGATCTCGGGGGCGCCCTTGACGCTCAGCAACTGCCCGCGCTCGGTCGCGCCGAGGACGGCGTGGTACCCGCGGCCCGGCTCGAAGGGCATCTCGTCGACGCGCTCCCAGCTTTCCAGCCCCTCCCGCGGGGTGACGCCGACGCGCTCGGCCCCGCCCAGGACCGCGCGGTCGGTGGGGTGCGGGATCACCCGCCCGCCGCCGGCCGTCGGGCTCGCCCGGACGGCCGCCGCGAGGATCCGCCTCAGCCGGTCGCCGGCCTCCTCCACGCGCGCGCCGGCGTGCCCGTCCGAGATGTACCGCAGGCTGATGTGCCCCTCGGTCAGCGTCCCGGTCTTGTCGAAGCACAGCACGTTGACCCGCCCGAGCGCCTCGATCGTGGACGGGTTGCGCACCAGAGCGGCCCGCTTCGACAGCCGCCGCGCCGCCGCCAGCTCGGCCAGGGTGGCCACGAACGGCAGCCCCTCGGGGACGGCGGCCACCGTCAGGCTGACGGCCGGGGTGAGCGCCGCGGCCAGGGGACGGCCGCGCAGCAGGTCCGTGAACAGCAGGACGACACCGGCGCCGATCGAGATCGGCAGGATGCGGCGGCTCAGCTCGCGCAGCCGCAGTTCGACGCCGGTCGGCGGGCTCGGCTCCGCGGCAAGCCGCGCGCTGCGTCCGGCCTCGGTCATGTCGCCGGTCGCGACGATCACCGCGCGCCCGCTACCCGCCGCGACCGTCGTGCCCTGGTAGACCATGGAGCCGCGGTCGGCGATGGCCGCAGCCACCGTCGGCGCGGCCGTCTTGGTGACGAGCTGCGACTCCCCCGTGAGCGTCGACTCGTCCACCTCCAGGCCGTCCGCCTTGATGACCCGCGCGTCGGCGGGGACGTCGTCGCCCGCGCGCAGCTCGACCACATCGCCCGGAGCGAGGTCCTCCTTGGTGGCGGCCACGCTGCCGTCCGGACGGCGAAGCCGCACCCGGACCTCGGTCGCCTCGGTCAGCCGGTGCAGCGCCCGGCCCGCACGGAACCGCTGCACGCCGCCGAGCAGCGCGTTCGTCGCCATGACCACGCTGATCATGATGGCGTCCAGTACCGAGCCCACCAGGGCCGACAGGACGGCCGCGGCCGCGAGCGCGGGGGTCAACGGGTTCGCCAGCTCCTCGCCCAGCGTGCGCGCGAGCGACGCCACACGTTCGGCCTCCTCGGTCACGCCCTCGCGGCGGCGCCTTTCGGCCTCCTCGCCGGTGATGCCGTTGGACGACGAGCCGAGGCGCGCCAGGACCTCCTTGACCGACATGGCGTGCCACGGGGTCGTGTCGGCGCGCAGCGGGGTGGGCATGCGGCCGGCGGCGCGTCCCGACCACTCGCCGAGCAGGACGGCGGCCAGCGAGGCGGCGGCGTCCAGGAAGTACGCCCGGCGAAGCGCGGTCGCCTCCGGCCCGGCGATCGCGAGCAGGCCGCCGACGACCGCGGCGGCCGCGCCGAGCCGCACCCCGTTCGTGCTCGTGCCCACCGCCCGGGGCAGGCAGCTCAGGAACAGGTGGACACCGGCCGTGTCGGCGACGACGTCGGCGTCCCAGGGGACGAGCCCGGCCGCGTCCGGCACGCCGACGCCGATGTCCGCCCGCGCCAGCGCCGTACCCGTCCCCCGCGACACCACGACCACGCCGTGGCCGCGCGCCTGCAGGCCGTACACATGGGAGGCCGCGTCGGCGCCGACCGGGAGCACGTTCTTGATCGAGAACCGCCGGGCCAGATCCTCGCCGCCCGCCAGCACCACCGTCCCGGCGGCCTTCGCGGCGGCGACGATCGCCTCGGCCAGCGGGTCCACCTCGCGCGCGAGCCCGGCGACCGCGATCGGCCTCCCGTCGCGGCGCACCTCGAAGGCGCGCAGGCCGCGTTCCCCCCACGCGGCGGCCCAGGCCGAGGGCAGGACGTCCAGGTCGTCGAGCGGCGTGACCGACCAGCCGTCCCCGCTCTCCCCGGCTCTGTCGCCGGCTCTGTCACCGGCCGATTTCCCGGTCCCTTCCGGGGACACGCCGTCTCCGCCGGAACGGGCCCCGCGCCACGGATCGGAGAAGTCGATCAGCGAGTACAGGCGGGCGTACAGCTCGCCGGTCGTCATGCCGTCCGTGAGCGGCTCGACCCGGTCGATGGTCCAGGCCCCGGTGGTCAGGACGTCCGGGTGCAGGATCACCGTGTCGACCCGGTCCATCGCGCGCAGCGCGTGGGGGTTCAGGACGGCCGCCTCGCGCGCCGCCAGCGCACGGCCGACCGCCCCGGCGAACGCCTCGCGGGCCACGTCGGCGATCTTCGGGGTGCCGGCGACGAGGACCGACAGCGCGCGCGGGCCGTGCGCGGTTACCAGCCGGGTCGCCCCGTAGGCGGCGGCCGACGCCGGGCCGGCGATCTCCGCGTACCGCTCGGCGGGGCCGTGCGGCAGATGGTCCGGACGCGGTCCGGCGGTCGCCCGGATGTGGCGGTAACTCCCCGGAACGGCGGCCAGCCGTTCCTCCAGCAGCCTCCAGGATCCGAGCTCGGCCCTGGCCTCCACGTACCGGCAGACCGACCCCATCGTCTGCGCGACCAGCCCGAGCGGACGCGTGGCGAGCGTCTGCGTGACCATGAGGACCGTCGTGAACAGCGTGTCTGCGGGGCCGCGGCCGAGACGAGCGTCAAGCGCCTCGCGCGCGGCCGGGCTGAAGTTCAGCAGGTTCGCGATGGCGGGCACCGTCGGGTTCAGCGGCCGTACGCGGACGATCTGACCGGCGATCGCCAACCCGGCCGCGACCGCGCTCGCCGTCAGGCGGATCGCCGTACGCCTGCACTCGTCCGCCGGGCCGGCCGGGGCATCGCAGGCCGTGCCCCCATTGACGTCCCTATTGACGTCCACGTTGATGTCCACGTTGACGTCGCCGTTGACGTCGAACTCCTCGACGATCGCCAGCAGCGTGGCCTCGTCGGGCCGGCGCGCGCCGGGGTCCGCCTGCGCGAACCCGACGAAGACGCAACCGAGACGGCCGTTGACCTCGGCCCGTGCGACGCCGGGCACCGCGCGGAGCCGGTCCTCCAGCGCGTGGACCGCGTCCACGGTACCCGCGCCGCCGATCGCCCGCAGGTCGACGCGCACTCCTCCGGGGCAGGGCACGAGCCTGCGCGGGGAGCGGACGGCGCCCCGCAGCGGAGTGGGCAGGACGGCCCGCAACAGCGACAGCGGGGTCGCCAGCACACGCGTCAGCGCCATGCGGCTCTCCGGCGGGCGCACCTCATCATCCCTCCACGCGGGAGTCCGGGGGGCGTCCAGCGGAGTCGTACGAATGACCAGGTCAGCCGCCGTCTCCAACGACCGGGCGGCCGTCCCCGACACTCTTCCTCCCAGAAGGACCCCATAAACCAAGCTCACGTACACCACCGCTCAGACGGCTCAGGCCATCGCGGACCGGCCCGGGGTCTCTAGGCTGGGCAGGCCGGTCGATGAAGGCCATCCCCCCGATTCCGAGGAGCTCGTATGACAGTGGTCGCCGACGTTGTCGTGGCCGCGATCGCGCTGCTGCACGTCTACATCCTGGTGCTGGAGATGTTCCTCTGGACGACGCCCCGGGCGATGAAGGCCTTCGGCACCGACCCCGACCTCGCGCGCAGGACGCGGACCCTGGCCGCGAACCAGGGCCTGTACAACGGCTTCCTCGCCGCCGGCCTCGTCTGGGGCCTGCTCGCCGCCGACCCGGCGGGCTTCCAGGCGAAGATCTTCTTCCTGAGCTGCGTCGCCGTCGCCGGCCTCTACGGCGCCGCCACCGCGAGCAGAAGAATCCTCTTCGTCCAAACCATCCCGGCCCTGATCGGCCTGATCCTCGTCCTACTGACCCACTGACGCCGCGCGCGTTCCCCCACGCGGCCTCGGAGCCCCCGCCGGCCTCAGACCGCGAGCAGTTGGTTCTCCAACTGATGTTTGACCACCATCGGAGACACGTCGAAGCGGTCGGCGATCGCTTCGAGATCATCCGGCAACGCCGCTTCGGGAGCGTTGCCGAGAAGCTCACTGATGCCACCGGCCGGAGCGAGAAGCTCCGCGGCGAACGCCCGCTCGACTTTCTGGCGTTCCGTGTACGCGGTGGTCACGATGAAGATCGGTTCCGGCTCCCACAAGTAATGCCACAGCGCACGGGCAAGCGTGAACCGCCGCGAAGTGGCCGGACGGTCGGGCTGGATGATCGCCAAGGGACCCGAGTCCTCCGCCGCGCCGGCGACCGCCTGCAGTCCGCGATCCGCCGCCCGCCGGTCGAGGCCGGCGATGTAGGGGTCCAGGACGAACGCATCACCGTCCGGAAGCCCCAGCACCTGCCGTACCGCTCTGGCCTGGTTCCAGCCTCTCTGCCATGACCGGTCTCCGGGCGACGTTGGAGGCATACGCAGTTCGTTACGCAACTCGAGCGCGTCCATCGCCTGGCGAGAAGACGCTATCTCTGCTCGCGCCCTGCGCAGCCACTCCAACGCCTTGCCCATCGACGCCGGTTCGACCGCGTCCAGAAAGTCCCCGAAGAGCTGCCCCTGCAGGTCTTCGGAGGCTTGGAGTATCAGTTGCTCGTATGGCTCCGCCTCGGCATAGGGGTCCAGGCCCAGTCGGGCTGCGGCAATGCAGAATTCCGCCTCTTCGGGTTCCGCCCGCTGGATCTCCGCCCACTCTTTCTCCAGAGGTGTGCCCGTAATGCCCATTTCAGCGAGCCGGGTCAGCACAGCGGAGATCAAACGGGCGAACTCCCGCTCGACAGCTTCCCGATCAAGGTACGCTTCCCCTCTGCCCAGGAATCTGATCGACCACTGGGACGAAACTCGCCGATCCTCGTGCCAGATCAGATGCGTCTGCCGCCCGTCGGGGATGATGAGAAGGTCCGGCCAGAGAAATCCGTCCCCACTGGCCCGGAGTGAGTGCCGTTGAACCTCCGGCGTCTCGAAACGCTTCCGAGCGTCGATCGCCAGGGCGCGCGCGGGACGAGCGTCCGCCCGCAGGAGCCACCAGTTGTATGCCAGCCATTCGGCGATCGGATAGAGAGGACAATAAATGGATCGGCGTGAGCTGCCCGAGCTCAGGTCTTCGACCAGAGTGACGTCTTCGGACCCCACGCTGATCTGTATGCGAGCCCACGTGGCTCGATGCTCCGGAGCGCGTACCCCCGGCGCTACCTCCCAGTCCCAGCGGAACCTCAACTCTGGAACCGTCGTCATCGGTCACCGCCTCCACTGATCTCGTTGAGCCCCTCCGGACACTCATCTCGATCGAGCGGGTACCCCTTGTACTGACCGAGCTCCTGGTTGACCAACCTCGCCTCGTAAATCACATTATCCAGGCGATGCCAGGCGTAACGAGGGAACTCCCCCTCCCAGGGCGCGCCGACGTTGCCACACGCGATGGTCGACCGCAACCACTCCGTGATCTCGGCGGGGTCACCGAACTTCGGATCGCATTTGCCGGCGTCCGCTCGGAGCTTGGGCCGCCCGGCGAACGATGGATACGACTTGTGTTCCCCGCTGCCGACGTAGGACACCCTGAGGGCCAGCTCTTCCAGACACACGCCTTCAGGTGGCGGTGTGAGGCTTCTACGGAGAGGGCGTCGGCGTCTGGGGGCACGCATGGGCTCAGTATGGCAAACCTGTTTTCCCAGGTGACAGGGGTTTTCGAGATGCGTCTTAGGTAGCCGTTTGCGGCATATCTGCGGCCGGACTTGCCGGTCCTCGCCCCTGACCCGCGCGCCCCGGCTGTCGGCCCTGCTCTCCGGACCTGCGTGACCGGGTGGCTGTTCACGGCTGGAAGCGGTAGCCCATGCCTGGTTCGGTGAGGAGGTGGCGGGGGTGGGCGGGGTCGGTTTCCAGCTTGCGGCGGAGCTGCACCATGTACTGGCGCAGGTAGTGCGTCTCCTTCACGTAGTTGGCGCCCCAGACCTCGGTCAGCAGGCGGCGCTGGCTGATCAGCTTGCCGGGGTTGCGCAGGAGGATAGTCAGCAGGTGCCACTCGGTGGGCGTGAGCCGGACGCCGCCGGAGACGGTCTTGGCCACGAGGTCCACGACGTGGTCGCCGACGATGATCTCGGCCAGTTCCTCGTCCTGCGTGACCGAGCGCCGGGTGACCGCGCGAATGCGGGCCAGCAGTTCGTCGATGCCGAACGGTTTGGTGACGTAGTCGTCGGCCCCGGCGTCCAGCGCGTCGACCTTGTCGGCGCTTCCGGCCCGGCCGGACAACACGATGATCGGGACGCTGGTCCAGCCCCGCAGCCCGTGGATGACGTCCACGCCGTCGATGTCGGGAAGCCCGAGGTCGAGGACGACCAGGTCGGGGTGCCATCCGGCGGCCTGGCGCAGCGCGGTGCCGCCGTCCCTGGCGACCTCGACGTCGTAGTGGCGCGCGAGAAGGTTGATGCGCAGCGCGCGCAGGAGCTGCGGTTCGTCGTCGACGACGAGGATCTTGGTCATACGCCGCCCGCCCTGGAGGAAATCGGCAGAGTGAGGATCATAGTCAAGCCGCCTCCCGGCGTCTCCTCGGGGAGGAGGGTGCCTCCCATCGCTTCCGTCAGCCCCCGGGCGAGAGCCAGGCCGAGGCCGACCCCGGTGTGGTCGCCGCGGTCGCCGAGACGCTGGAACGGCAGGAACACCAGGTCGTGCTGGACGGCGGGGATGCCGGGCCCGCGGTCCACGACCCGGATCTCGGCGTACCGCCCGTAGGAGCTGGCCGTGACCAGCACCTTCTCGCCTTCGGGACTGTACTTCAGGGCGTTGGACACCAGGTTGACGAGGACGCGTTCCAGCAGCGCCGGGTCGGCCACGACCTCGGGCAGCTCGTCGGAGATCTCCTCCAGGACGCGCTCGCGCTCGGGCCCGAGGTCGGCGATCACGCGCGGCATGACCTCTTCGAGGCCGATCGGACGCGTGGCGAGGCCGAGGGCGCCCGCCTGGAGCCGGCTCATGTCCAGCAGATTGGCGATCAGCCGGTCGAGGCGGTCGAGGGACTCCTGGGCGGTGTCGACGAGCGCGTCGTAGTCGTCGCGGGTCCAGCGGATGTCCCCGCGCAGGCTGTCCACGGCGGCTTTGGCCGAGGCGAGCGGGGTGCGCAGGTCGTGGCTGACGGCGGCGAGCAGGGCCGTGCGCATCTTGTCGGCCTCCTCCAGAGGACGGGCGCGCTCGGCCTCCTCCGCCAGCCGCTCCTGGCGCAGCGCGACGGCCGCCTGGGCGGCGAACGCCTCGACCACCCGCCGGTCGGCGGCGTCGAGAAGGCGTCCGCTCAGCGCGAGGACCAGGTCCTCCCCCACCTCGACGTCGCTGCCGGCCTGGTCCGGGCACGCGGTCGCCGCGGGCTCCCCGGCGGTGGCGACGACGCGCCAGGCGCGCGGGTCGGACCGGTCACCGGCGACGGGCCGCAGCCCGGGTACGCGTTCCAGCAGCGTGACGGCGTCGAGGCCGAAGGTCTCGCGCAGGCGTTCCAGCAGCGTGGGCAGGGCGGCGTCGCCGCGCAGGACGTGCCCGGCGAGGGTGAACAGCATCTGGGCGTCGGCCCCCGCCCGCGCCGCCTCGCGGGTGCGGCGGGCGGCGAGGTCGACGACGGCGCTGACCATCACCGCCACGAGCACGTACACCGCGAGCGCCAGCACGTTCTGCAGCCGGGCCACGCCGAGCGCGTGGAAGGGCGGGGCGAAGAGGTAGTTGAGCAGGCCGAACCCGACCAGGGCCGCCGTGACGGCCGGGAGCATCCCCCCGGTCAGGGCCACCACGACGACCATGAGCAGGAACATCAGGATGTCGGCGGGCAGCGCGAGGGTGCCCCGCGCCGCGTACAGGACCCCGGTGAGCGCGGGCAGCCCGAGCAGCGCCAGCGCCCACCCGGCGGCGCGCCTGCGGAACGGGAGGACGGCCCGCCCGGCCTGGGACAGGCCCTTCCCGGCCTCCTTGTGCGTGATGACGAGGACGTCGATGGGGCCGGACAGGGCGATCGTGGTGACCCCGACGCCCGGGGAGAGCATCTGGGCGAGCCTGCCGCGGCGGGACGCGCCGAGTACGAGCTGGGTGGCGTTCACCCCGCGGGCGAAGTCGATCAGCGCGTGGGCGACGTCGTCCCCGACGACCTGGTGGTAGGTGCCTCCCATGCTCTCGATCAGGTCGCGCTGCCGGGTGAGGCGCGCGGGGTCGACGCGCGAGAGCCCGTCGGAGCGGGTGACGTGGACGGCGAGCAGGTCGGCGGCGCGGCTGCGTCCGGCGATCCTGGCGGCCCTGCGGATCAGCGTGTCGCCCTCGGGGCCGCCGGTGAGGGCGACGACCACGCGTTCGTGGGTCTCCCAGGGGCCGGCGATGCCGTGCTCGGCACGGTAGCGGTCGAGCTGGTCCTCCACCTTGCCCGCGACCCACAGCAGCGCCAGCTCGCGCAGCGCGGTCAGGTTGCCGACGCGGAAGTAGTTCGCCAGGGCCGCGTCGATCTGCTCCGGGCCGTAGACGTTGCCGTGGGCCAGGCGGCGGCGCAGCGCCTCCGGGGCCATGTCGACCAGTTCGACCTGGTCGGCGCGCCGGACCACCTCGTCCGGGATCGTCTCACGCTGCGGCGCGCCGGTGATCTCCTGGACGACGTCGTGCAGGGACTCCAGGTGCTGGATGTTCACCGTGGAGATCACGTCGATGCCCGCCTCCAGCACCTCCTCGACGTCCTGCCAGCGCTTGACGTTGCGCGAGCCGGGGACGTTGGTGTGGGCCAGCTCGTCGACGCACGCCACGCGGGGGTGCCGCCGGATCAGCGCCTCGGCGTCGAACTCGGTGAAGGTCGTCCCCCGGTGGACCAGCGTCCTGCGGGGGACGACCTCCAGCCCTTCGAGCAGCTCGGCGGTGCGGGCCCGGCCGTGGGTCTCGACCAGGCCGACCACGACGTCGGTGCCCCGGGAGGCACGGCGGCGCGCCTCCGCGAGCATCGCGAAGGTCTTCCCGACACCCGGCGCCGCCCCGAGATAGACGCGCAGCCTGCCCTTGGGCGCGGCGCCTTCCGGGCGTTCAGCCCCCATAGCGCCATCGTGCCCGACGCGGGAGCGGCCACCGTACGTGCCCCCTCGGTTACCACACGGCCACGCCCTCCGCTACCGGGCGGCCACGTCACGGCGCGTCGAAGAGCATGGACCCCGCAGGCGCCACGTCTCGAAGGCGGCCGTCGTGGCCGCGATCACCGCCACGCCGAGCACGATGCCCGCCACCACGTCGCTGACCCAGTGCACGCCGAGTGCCACCCGCGTGTAGGCGACGCCCAGGGCGATCACGGCGGCGACGACCCACGCGACCGTCCGCCACCGGGCTTTCAGGAGGGGCAGCAGCAACAGGACCAGGATTCCCGCGCCCAGCGTCGCGTTGAGCGCGTGCCCGGACGGGAACGACGAGCCCGGCGCGAGCGCCACGGGGTCGGGCAGGTGGGGCCGGGCGCGGGCCGTGACCTCCTTGAGCGCGACGCCGAGCAGCCCGCCCACCGTGATGGTCGTGGCCGCCCACAGCGCGAGCCTCGGCGCCCGCCGGAAGAGGAGCCAGATCATGGCCAGCCCGACCAGGACACGCCAGACGCCGGGGGACATGACGTCCGTCCAGGCCTGGAGGAACGTCACCCAGCCGGGGTGCGCGACGGCGTAGGTGTGCAGGTCGCGGGCGACGCCCTGGTCCAGGTCGTTCAGCGGCCCGAACGACGTCTGGACCAGCACGGCCAGCAACGTGAACGGCACCAGGACCAGGAACACCGCGGCGGTCGCGAGCGTGAGCCGCAGGCCGAGGCTCCTGTCGCGGTCGAACCGCCGCCCGAACCAGCCGCCTGCCCCGGCGTCGCCCGCCTCGCTGCCCGCCGCGGTCCGCCGGTCCGATCCGCCGGTCGGGTTCGGCCGCCCGCGATCACCATGCGAACCGAGATGGTCACCGTAAGTGCTCATCGTTCACCGTACCTCCGTCCCGGCCTTCACGACCTCACCCCGCACCGGGGTCCGAGCCGCTCCTGGTTGAGGACGGAGCTGAGCCCGACGACGGCGATCACGCCCGGGATCTTCGGGGCATGGCAGTGCGCACTACCCGAAAAGTCCGGATTAGAACGGACGTTTACCGATATGCGTCCGCGCGGGATCCCGGCCGGGGTCAGGACGCGGGCTGGACGTCGGCCCCGACCCAGCCCGGGAGACAGGCAGGACCTCCGCCACACCCCGGTCTCAGGACGCGGACTGGACCTCGGCGACGACGCAGGTGATGTTGTCGGGCCCGCCGCCCTCCCTGGCGAGGTCGACCAGCCGCTGCGCCACCTCGCCGAGGTCGTCGATCGAGCTCAGCGTCTCGTGCAGGACCTGCGCGGACACCACGCTGCTCAGACCGTCCGAGCAGATCAGGTAGCGGTCCCCCGCGGACGCCTCGCGCATCGACAGGTCGGGCTCGACGGAACCGGTGCCGCCGAGTGCCCGCATCAGCAGCGACCGGCGCGGGTGTGCCGCCGCCTGCTCGGCGGTCATCTGCCCGTCGTCCACCAGGGACTGGACGAGGGTGTGGTCGCGGGTGATCTGGTAGAGGTAGCCGTCGCGCAGCATGTACCCTCGCGAGTCGCCGATGTGGGCGAGCGCGAAGCGCCTGCCGTCCCACAGCATCGCCGTGAGGGTGGTTCCCATGCCGGTCAGCTTGGGGTCCCGGGCCGCCATGTCCTTCAGCCGCAGGCCGGCTTCGGTGATCGTGGCCTCCAGCGTGCCGAGGACGTCGGCGCCCGGCGGGTCGCTGTCGAGGACGGATAGGGCCGCGATGACGGTCGCGCTCGCCACCTCGCCGTGGCTGTGCCCGCCCATGCCGTCGGCGACGGCGAGCAGCCTGGGGCCGGCGTACACCGCGTCCTCGTTGCGCGGACGGCGAAGGCCGACGTCGGTGCGAGCCGCGTAACGCAGCGTGAGCGTCGCGTTGTTCGACATGACCTCAGTAAATCATTGGTTGAAACACTTCACAAGCATCTAGTTTGTGGATCGCAGCGGCATGGTGGACTACTCTGACCCTGGGGAGCCCGGGCAAACCACAGGCGAGCAGGGAGATGCACGACAAATGGGACACGACGCCATGTTGAACGCAGGCGACATCGCCCGGCTCGCCGACGTCGGCCGCGCGGCCGTGAGCAACTGGCGGCGCCGCTACGACGACTTCCCGCAGCCCGTGGGCGGCACGGCGGCGAGCCCGCTTTTCTCCCTTCCCGAGGTCGAGGACTGGCTCCGTCGTAACGGCAAATCGTACGAGATGTCGCTGGGAGACCGCGTCTGGCAGCGGCTGCGCGCCTCCGGCGACGACCTGCGCCTCGGCGAGCGCGTCGGCTGCGCGGGCGCGTTCCTCCTCTACCTGCGCCGCGACCCCGGCGGCTGGAAGGGCCTCGCACGCGCCCCCGAGCTCGTCGAGTTGCTGCCCGAGGCCGCCGCCACCGCCGTCGCCGACCTCCCCGTGCCGGTCGCCTGGGACCTCATCGACGCCCGCCTGTACCGCCTGCTCGCCGACCTCGCCGCCGAGCAGGGCCCGGCGGACGCGTTCGAGCTGCTCTTCGAGCGGTACGTCGAGGCGCACTCCCGCCGGCTTCCGGTGACCCGCCCCGAGATCGCCGACGTGATCACCCGCCTGACCCTGCGCGACCTGGACCTTCCCCCGACCGGCGACGACGCCACCGGACACGCGCGGACGGCCGAGGGTGAGCGGTCCTCCGGCACGGGGACGGCGGCCACCGTCCTGGACCCGGCGTGCGGCATCGGCGCGCTGCTGATGCCCTTCGCCGGCGCGCGGGTGCTCGGGCAGGACGGCGGCGACACGACCGCGCTGCTCACCGCCGTACGCCTGCTGCTGCGCGGCGCGCACGCCGAGGTCGTCGCCGGAGACTCCCTGCGGCAGGACGGGTTCCCCAGCCTGCGCGCCGACGTCGTGGTCTGCGACCCGCCGTTCAACGAGCGGGCGTGGGGCTACGAAGAGCTGACCGGCGACCCCCGCTGGGAGTACGGGCTGCCGCCGCGCGGGGAACCCGAGCTGGCCTGGGTGCAGCACTGCCTGGCCCACGTGCGCCCCGGCGGGCTGGTCGCCATCCTCATGCCCCCGGCCGCCGCGAGCCGCCGTCCCGGCAAGCGCATCCGGGGCAACCTGCTGCGCGCGGGCGCGCTGCGCGCCGTGATCACACTGCAGGCGGGCGGCCCCGACCTGTGGCTCCTGCGCCGCCCTGGCCCCGGCGAGCGCCCGCCGTCGTCCGTCCTGCTGATGGACGCCTCCGTGACGCCGCCGCAGGAGCCCTCGCTCCTGGACACGGTCCTCGGCCCGGCGACGCCGGACCCCTCGCCGGGCGCACGTCCCGGGCCCGGCGGCCCTCCATCCGGCGCACCTCCCGGACCTGGCGGCCCCACGCCGGCCGACGTCGCGTCCCGCGCGGAGGCGGAACGTCCGTCGTCCCCGGTGGAGGCCGCGTGGCTGGCCTTCACCGCCGATCCTGAGGCGCAGCCGTCCGGCCCGTACCGCGCGGTCCGCATCATCGACCTGCTGGACGACGAGGTGGACCTCAGCCCCACCCGCCACCTGCCGCCGCACGCCGACGAGGACCAGGCCGCCGGATTCGTCGCGATCGCCGGGCGCTTCCGCGAGGCCGCCGCCGCCCTGCCGGACGCCCCGCCGTCCCTGGGCGTGCTCGCCGAGCCGCGCGACCTGCCGAGCACCACCATCGGCGAGCTGGTGCGGGCCGGGCTGGTCACGATCCACCAGGGGCAGCCGAAGATGGCCACCGGCCCGGGCGAGGTGCCGGTGCTCACCGTCGCCGACCTCGCCGCCGGCGGACCCCCGTCCGGACGCACCTCCCCCGACCCGGCGCACGTCACGCTCGAACCGGGGGACGTGGTGGCGGCGGGCGCGACCGGCGAAGGCGCCGCCCGCACGGTCACCGAGGGCGGCGCGGTGCTCGGGCCGCAGCTCTACCTCTACCGGGTGGACCCCGAGCGCATGGACCCCGACTTCCTGGCCGGTTTCCTGCGGTACGCGGGCGCGTGGGGGACGGCCCGCTCGCATCCGGGGGCCAGCCGCGTGGACGCGCGCCGGGTGCGGATCCCCCGGCTCTCCCTGGCTGAGCAGCGGATCTACGGCAAGGCGTTCCGCGAGCTGCTGGAGCTGGAGGACCGGCTGCGCGAGACGGCCGCACTGGGCGAGGCGCTGATCCGGTTAGGCTTTGACGGACTGGTCGGCGGCCATCTGCGGCCCAGCGGCTGAGGGTGTATTTTTCCCCCGATAGATCATCAGGAGGGGCGAGAATGGTCATCGGCGACCGCTATGTCCTTGACGACCTGCCTCTCGGCCAAGGCGGCATGGGCGCGGTCTACGCCGGCCACGACAAGCACCTCGACCGCCGGGTGGCGGTGAAGTTCCTCCGCTTCCCCGGCGGGCACGACGCCGAGCTGGAACAGCGCTTCATGCGCGAGGCACGCATCCTGGCCCGGCTGGAGCACGCCGGGGCGCCCGTCCTCTACGACTTCGGCACCTTCGACCAGCGCCTGTTCCAGGTCCTGCAGTTCATCGAGGGTGTGACCGTCGCCGACCTGGTCAGCGAGCACGGCCCGCTGCCCGTCCCCTGGGCCGCCGCCATCGCCGCCCAGGCGTGCGCCGTGCTGTCCGCCGCCCACTCCCTGTCGATCTGCCACCGCGACCTCAAGCCGACCAACCTCATGCTCTGCCTCGACGGCAGCGTCAAGGTGCTCGACTTCGGCCTCGCGATGGTCCGCGAGGCGGACGTCGCGCAGTTCACCCGCATCGGGCAGATCCTCGGCACCCCCGCGTACATGTCCCCCGAGCAGATCCAGCGCGGCGCCGCGGGGCCGCGCAGCGACCTTTACGCGCTCGGCTGCGTCCTGCACGAGATGCTGACCGGGCGGCAGCTCTTCGTCGGCCCGACCGAGTACGCCGTGTTCGAGAAACAGGTCAACGAACGCCCGCCCGGCGTCCCCGGCGTCCCGGACACTCTGAACAGCCTGATCGCCGGCCTGCTGGAAAAGGACCCCGACGCCCGCCCCGCCGACGCCGTCACCCTGTACGACCAGCTCACCCCCTTCGCCGTCGACCTCCCCATGCTCCCCGGCTTCCTCACCCCGCCGTCGATCCCGAGCCCCGGCCGCATGTACGCCAGAATCCTCGGCCGCGTCCTCCCCTAACCCCTCCCCGTCCGCGTCCTCCCCTGACGCATCTTCCGGCCGCCCGATGCTCCCGCCCCACGCCGGACGTGCCCCCGCCCCGCGGCCTCCCCACCCACACACGCCACCCCGGCCTACCCATCGGCGCCGGGTCGGAGGGACGGTGTGCGGCGAACCCGGCGCCGCCGTACGGCGAGCGACTCGGCGAACGTTCGAGCCCACAGCCCATGTCAGGACATGTACCGAGGGGGCCCACTTCGACCGCCGCTCCCGGGCCCGTTCACCCTCGGTCCGGCAGCACCGCTCTCAATCCCCGTCTCCGGAGGTCAGGCCTGTCAGCACGCTGTCGAAGATTCCCTGGAGTTGCCGTACCTGCTCGGGGCTCAGGTGGTCGAACAGCACCCGCCGGACCTCTTCGACGTGCCCCGGCGCGGCCTCGACCAGCACCGCGTACCCTTCGTCCGTCAGCTTGGCGAGGTTGGTGCGTGCGTCGCCCGGACGCTTGCACCGGCTCACCCAGCCCTGCGCCTCCAGCTTGGCCACCGCGTGCGACAACCGACTCGGCGACGACTGGACCAGCCGGGCGAGATCGCTCATCGTCAGCTCCCGCCCGGGAGCCTCCGACAGCATGGCCAGGATGACGTAGTACGTGTGCGGCATGCGGGCGTCCCGCTGCAACTGCCGATCGAGCGACTCGTGCAGCAGGCGCGACGCCCAGAGGAAGCTACGCCACATCCTCTGCTCGTCCTCATCCAGCCACCGCGTCTCACCCATGACCCCAGTCTACCGATTTAGTTGAGCATTCAATCTTCCCAGGCACAGCCCCTCACCGGTCATCCCGTTTCCTGACATTTCCCGACGCGAGCGCCTGGGTGCCACCAGGACCACAGCCGGGGCGCGGACCCGGCCGTGACCACCTAGATCACGCGCTGCACTCGACGTCCAGCCACACCAGGTGCAGGCCGAGCTGACCGGCCACCCGGTCGCAACTCGACCAGCACCCGTGAGGCCGCCCGCTCACAGTGATCGTCGCCACGGAGCCATCGGGCACCTGCACCCCGTACAACTCCACCCCACCGTCGTCGCCGTACTCCTCGTCGGGGTAACGCAGCAGAGCGAACAACCGCGCCCGCTCCTCCAGCCTCGGCGCAGGCATGCCCGCACCCTGGCCACCGCCATCGTGATAGACAGTCGGCAGGCTGGAATGGGGTTGCTGATCCATCCGATCACCTCTCTTCCGGCATCTCGGCCGGGGCGGGCACAGCCGTCGCACGCCTGCCCGCCTCGGCCACTCTTCGAGTTCACATCACTCTGATGCGTAATCGACGTCTCGAGAGTAGAGTGACAGCCGCTTCTCCGCCACGCAATCTTGAGATTCTCTACTTCACAAAAAGGGGCATTAGCCCATTACGTCCAATTTCGAAACGTCTGAGAGGCTGCATGGCACCCAAGAAGGGACCGACGCTTCGCGCCCAATGGCTCGGCAAGCAACTTCGCGAGTTGCGTGAGACAGCCAAACTCACGCTTCGGGAGGCAGGCGACTACGTACAACGCGACCAGGCGGCGCTCAGCCGATGGGAGCAGGGCCTCACCCCTGCGCGAGCACCCGACGTACTTGCCCTGCTCAACCTTTACGGGGTGGATGATCCCGACCTTCGCGACGGCCTAGAAAAACTCAGCCGAGAAATCTGGCGGAAGGGCTGGTGGGACGACTACGCACGCGAGACTTCCGGGAGGGTCATCGATCACGCCTGGCTGGAGTCACGGGCCGAGATACTCTACTCATTCGACGTGCTCGTAATCCCCGGACTGCTCCAGACACCTGAGTACGCCGAAGCGGTGATCAGGGCAGCGAACCCGAGCGCGAACGATGCCTACGTCACTCGCTGGGTGGACTTCCGGATGACGCGGCAGCAGGTCCTGCACAGAGACGACCCGCTGCGGCTCATCGTCGTACTGGACGAGGCTCTACTACACCGCACGGTCGGTGGACCTTCGGTGATGCGCGCCCAGTTGCAGCGTCTTGCCGAACTCGGAAACCGACCCAACATCACGATCCGCGTTCTCCCGTTCAGCGCGGGAGCACACGCCAGCCCTCGCGGCGCTTTCATGCTCTTCGGGATGCCCTCCCCGTTTCCGGACGTGGGTTACGCAGAAACACGCGCCGGAGGTATCTATGTCGAAGCGGACGACGTCGTGAGCTTCGCGAACGCCTACGACAGATTGGAGCGCGCTGCACTCACCCCAGACGGCTCAAAAGCGCTCATAATAGCCACAGCGGAACGTACATCTTGATCGAGATGGAGACGCCCACGATGGCCACCCCCGAAGAACTGGCCCACGTAGCCTGGCACATCAGCACCTTCAGCCCCAACGGCGACGCGGAGTGTGTCGAAGCAGGCCCGCTGGCTGACGGCACCGGACGCGTCGCCGTACGCCACAGCCACCACCCCGACCGCGAGGTCATCCTCTACACCCGCGGTGAATGGGAAGCGTTCATCGCCGGCGTCAAAGCGGGCGAATTCGACTTCTTTACCCCATGACACGGACTACATCAGTAGCACCGCGCGCCTCTCAGGGAGTACCGAAACGCATGGTCGGAACTCAGTACCGTAGGCAGTGACTACTGATCTTAAAGGGCTAGTGCTACCTAACGTGTTCGTCTAGATACAGTAACGAGTTCCCGCAGCACAACTGCAATGTGCGTTACCCCCAGGGCGGAGGCCTGTCGACCCAGGCATGCGCCAAACGCGAGCAGATCCGCTTTCAAGCAGCCGACATGTTCGAGCGCGGCATCGCCCCGCCCGAGGTCGCCCGAAACCTGCGAGTCACCCGCCAGTCGGCCTGCGCCTGGCGCCGAATCTGGTCCAGCGGCGGCAGACAAGCCCTGGCCTCCAAGGGCCACGGCGGATCACCATGCCGGTTGAACACCGAGCAGATCCTGCTGCTGGAGGCCGAACTCCGCCAGGGACCGGTCGCGCACGGCTGGGATGACCAGCGATGGACCCTCACCCGGATAGCCACCGTCATCGCCGAACTCTTCCGGGTCGACTACACCCTGCCCGGAGTGTCTTACTAAAGGGAAACGTGGTTACTGGACCCCGGAAATAGCATCACCGCAGGTCGGGGCTTCGAAATTGTCCAATAGGATAGTTTCTCATTAGTATCTGCTGCACCGGCTCAGCTGGTCGCCACAGGTCCCCATCCATCGCGCCGCCGAACGCGACGAGGATGCCGTCACCACCTGGATGAAGGAGACCTGGCCCTATATGAAAGACAGGCAGCCACCCGCAGCGCCTGGATCTGCTTTGCAGACGAATTCGGAATCTATTCGCACGAGGTTGCCTGATAGCGGAGGGGCAAGCTATGTCCCCCGCTATCAGGCAATCTACGATACTACCGAGAGGATCGCAACAATGGGTGTTGAGCCGGTTGACGCAGCTACTGGAACGGTGGTGGAGTGGAACGACGACGAGGGCTGGGGGTTCATCAGATCCGCCGATGTACCCGGCGACGTTTTCGCTCACTTTTCGTCGATTGTCGGAATGGAAGGTTATAGATCCCTCGTACCGGGGCAGCGTGTTAGGTTCACGTGGGAGCAGTACCCTCAAGATGGTTTCAGTTTTCGGGTGATTCATGTGTTCGTCGGTGATGCCCCCACACCAAGCACACAACGTCTTGCGGGCGAGAGCGACATCGATGCTTACGCGAGCCGTCTACAAATCCAGCCGGACAATCAATCGGAGTAACTGCAGGTCGTGCTGCGCTCGACTAGCGCTTAAAGGATGTGTCGGCTATATGCGCCACCTTCTGACGAGTGCAGTTCGGCCGTTTTCGAAGTACAGCCGCTCGGACCGCTGCGCAACCTCGAGGTCCATCAGGCTGTAGCCGAGGTCGGACTGACCACTGGCCTGGTTGTAGGTGACGAGACGTACCGAGGTTAAACGACTGGCTTTACGGTGGTTCGATCACCGAATCTCCCGCTGCCCAGGAAGCCGGCGGACGAACATGATCACGGAAACTGATCCGAGGTGTCTCCGGGAGTACCGGCCTCGTCCCTCGCCCCGCACATCCCCGTTCACCTGCTGAGCAGGGGAGACAAATGGTGATTTGTCCGAAGTAGGATGCGCGGGTACCAACGAGCCCCCGGGTCCGGGCATGGCGGTGGTGAGCCCGCCCGCGCCGGTCCGGGGCCCGGGTGCGGTGGGGCGGATCCGACCATCGGAGGGAAACGTGGGACGCCGACTTCGCAGGCTGGCGTCCAGAGTGCCGTCCATCCTCCAGTGCGCGGCGGCCGCGGCCATCGCCTGGGTCGTCGCCAAGGAAGTGCTCGGACACCCGAGCCCCTTCTTCGCGCCGGTCGCCGTCGTCATCTGCATCGGCGTGGCCCTCGGGCGGCGGGTCCGCCGCATGCTGGAGATGGTCGCCGGGGTCGGGCTCGGCGTCGGCGTCGGTGACCTGCTCATCGCACGGATCGGCTCGGGACCCTGGCAGATCGCGCTGGTCGTCGCGCTCGCGATGGCGGTCGCCGTGCTACTGGACGAAGGACCGGTGATCGCCCTGCAGGCGGGGTCGTCCGCCGTGCTGGTCGCGACCCTGCTGCCTCCGAGCGGCAGCGGCGGCACCGCCCGCATGATCGACGCCTTCGTCGGCGGGTTCATCGCGATCGCCGTCGTGGCGCTGCTGCCGTCCGACCCGGTCGCGCTGGTCCACCGGCACGGGCGCGTGGTGCTGGACGAACTGGCCGAGGCGCTGGAAGGGGCCGCCGAGGCGATCGCCGCACGTGACGTCCCGCTGGCCGCCGACTCGCTGGACAAGGCGCGTGGCTCGCAGGCCGCCGTCGAACGACTCCGTGACGCGCTCCAGACCGGACGCGAGATCGCCGTCCTCAGCCCCCTGCGCTGGCACACCCGCAGCAGGCTGGCCCGTTATCAGGCGGCGAGCATCCACATCGACCGCGCGCTGCGCAACACCCGGGTCCTCCTGCGCCGCACGCTCGCGGCCCTGCGCGACGGCGAGCCGATGCACCCGGACTTCACCGGCGTCCTGCACGGCCTCGCCGAGGTCGCACGGCTGCTCCGCGACGAACTAGCCTCCGGCGTCGAACCCACCCAGGCACGTCAAGTCGCCCTCGCACTGGCCCACGGCGACCACACCGCCCTCGTCGACGACACGGGCTTCTCCTCCAGCGTCGTCGCCGCCCAGGTCCGCTCGATCATCGTGGACCTCCTGGTCGCGACGGGCGTGACCCGCGAAACCGCCCTGACTTCCCTCACACCCGCCGCCCCGATCGAGCAAGAAGAAGAGGCGGGCCAGGGCTGACAGGACCACACCGGCCAACCGGCAGAGGCCCGGGCCGGGTTGGAAATGTGGGCCAAAGATCGACGGTACGGGGCTGTTCACCGCGCGCGTGCCCAGCCCGCTGGCTCAGTGTGAGAAATCGCCACGAAATGCGTCAAGAGGTTGCCGTCTGACCGGGACCTCATGGACCTGGGCTCCGCGCTTTTGAGCGTTTTACCAGGGCTTATACCTCACATATACCCGCCTGTCCGATGCTCGTCCCGAGCCGATCCCGGCTTCGTGCCCGGTGATGAGTCGAAATCGAGAAAGGTGTGATCAATGCTCAGGACACGCGACCGCTGTCGCGGCCTTCGTCATGCGGCGGACACGTCCGCGCCACTCCTTCGATGGACTCCCGCTGGGCAGACACTGATCGTTTCGCCCCGGAGGCATGATGTCCCGCCCGAAAAGATCCCATTTGATAGTTGCGGCGCTCTGCACGGTCCTGGGCCTGCCGGCTCTGATGAGTGCGCCGGTGGCGGCCGAACCTGCGCCGCCCACCTCCGAGCAGCTCGACAAGGGCGTCAGCGCCGCGCAGGAGCCGCTGCGCAAGGCCGCCCACATCATTCGTCAGGTGGTGGAGGACACCAAGCCCGCCGGGTATATGAGCGTCGCCTTCGGTGAGGGCGAGGTGGAGCTGTACTGGAAGGGCGCGCTGCCGGCCCCGATCGAGGCGGCGGTCGCCGAGGCTCGCAAGATCGTCCCCGTCAAGGTGGTACCGGCCAGGTACTCCTACAAGGAGCTGGACGCGGCGTCCGAGCAGGTGCGCAAGGCGGCCTACGCCAACCGGTCGGCGGGCGTGCGGTCGGTCCGCATCCCGTACGACGGCAGCGGCCTGCGCGTGGGCGTGGACCAGACCGGTCTGGGCGTCGCCCGGGCCACGAGCGCCTTCACCGCCGCCGCGAGCATTCTGCCGAAGCTGCCGGTCGCCCACACGCTGGAGCAGGCCGACCACATCACGCGGACGGGCCGGTTGAACGACCACGAGCAGTGGCTCGGAGGCGGGCGCATCCGCAACTACAGCCGTAACTTCATCGGCTGCACCGGGGGCTTCGGCGTCCAAGGCTACGACGGCTACAAGTACATTCTGACCGCCGGCCACTGTGGCAAGCCCGGTGACTGGTTCGTCGACGGCGTCCAGAACAACGACTGGGTGGGCCAGGTCAAGTACGAGAACACCGGCCACGACACGATGCTGATCGCCTCCAACGCCCAGGGGTCGATCTGGGACGGGCCCGCCGACAGCTACTACCACAAGCCGGTCGTCGCGTGGGACTGGGTGTACCCGAACGAGCTGTTCTGCTCGTCGGGCTCGTACACCGGGGTGCGATGCGGCCTGAAGCAGCACGACTTCACCGCCTGGTACTGCGACTTCGACATCTACAACAACTTCGAGTGCTATGACGACCTCATCGAGGCCCACCAGGTCGACGGTCTGCGCGCCACCCAGCCCGGCGACAGCGGCGGCCCGGTCTTCACGCTCTCGGGCTCCGGCGTGGTCGCCAAGGGCATCATCAGCGGCCACGGCGTGAGCCAGAACATCATGTACTTCCAGGACTTCGCCACCGCCCGCAACGACTTCCCCATCCGGTTCGACCCGCTCTACTACTGACTCCGTACGTAACCCGGACCACGGCGGGCCCGGCACCACGCGCACCGGGCCCGCGCGCCGAAGATGTCGGCGCTCAGCAGGTGGGCCGGTAGGCCACGGAGGGGAGGTAGGTGGCCCACTCCTGGCGGGTGAGGTCACGGCCGATCTCCTGGCAGAGCTTTCCGACGAGCGGGTCGGCCCGGAGGGGCCAGCGGATGATCCTGCCGTCGTCGCCACCGGAGATCAGGTCTCCGTCGGCGGTGAAAGCGAGGCCCTTGATCGGGGCCGTGTGGCCTGTGAGTGTGGCGGCAGGCGTTCGCGACAGGAGGTCCCAGACGGTGATCGTGCGATCGTCGCCCGCGGACGCGAGCGTGCGGCCGTCCCGGCTGAAGGCGAGTGCCTGGATCGGGGCGGTGTGGCCGGGCAACGTGGCGTACGGCTCGCCGGTCCGCGTGTTCCACAGCCTGACGGTCCGGTCGGCCCCCGCCGTGGCGATCAGCTCGCCGTCCGGGCTGAAGGCGACGTCGAGCACCGAGCCCTGCCCGGTCCTGAGGGCGCGGACCGCCCGGTCCCGGGCCAGGTCCCAGACGAGCAGGTCTCCGGTGGGGCCGGTGGTGGCGAGCAGGGGGTCTCGCGGGCTGAACGCCAGCGCCGAGGCGAGCTGCCCGGAGGCCGAGAACGGCGCCTCGACCGGGTTCCCGGGATCGCGGATGTCCCAGCGGAAGCGGCCGAGGGCGGTCGCGACGAGGAAGCGGCCGCCGGGGTCGAAGGCGGCGTCGGTGGAGGCGCCGAGCCCCCCGTACCTGATCGTCGCAAGCCTCCGGCTGCTGCCGACGTCCCAGATCGTGACCGTGTGGCTGCGGGTGACGGTGGCGAGCCGGTGGCCGTCCGGGCTGAAGGCGACGGCCCGGACGTGGTCGGGATGGTCGCCGAGCGTGGCGATCGGGTTCCCGCGCACGTCCCACAGCCGGACGGTGGTGTCGCTGCTCGCCGACGCGACGAGACGGCCGTCCGGGCTGATCTCGATGTCGTTCACGGCCTGGCTGTGCCCGCTGAACGGAGGGAGAGCGCGCTCGCGGATCACGATGGTCCGGCCCAGTCCGGCCGAGGCGAGCATCGAGCCGTCCGCGCTGAGGGCGAGGGACAGCGTTTCGGTGCGACTTCTGTCCTGGTAGGTCTCGACGGGCTGCCGCCGCGCGATGTCCCAGACAGTGATCAGGCCGTCCTCGTCGGCGACGGCGATGCGGCCGGCGACGGGGGCGGACATGTCCCAGGTGTACGGCGACCGCCTGGGCAGCCCGAACACAGAGGTCACCCCACCATCGCGGGCGAGTCGCCAGAACCGCACCCCGTAATGAGACGACCCTGTGGCGAGCACCCCGTCGACGTGGTCGAAGCCCAGGCGGTGGACGTGATCGTCGGCGGGAATCTCGGCCACCGCGGCCCCGGAGACGACGTCCCACACGACGGGTCTCTGCGTTCCGCCCGTGGCCGAAACCAGAAATGCCTGGTCGGAGCTGAACGCGAGAGCCACGACCTCCTCCCGGTGTCCCCGCAGGGTGCGCCTGGTCCCGTCGCGCAGATCCCACACCTCGATCGCGCCCTTTCCTGCGCCAACGGCGATCTTCGTCCCGTCGGGGCTCAGTGCCATCGCGTCGGTGAGCTCGCCCCGTGACCGCTGGAACACCGGCCGGTGGGAGCGCAGATCCCACACCACGATCGCGCCCTTGCTCGCCCCCAGCTCGGCCTGTCTGACCACGGAGGCGAGCAGCCTGCCGTCGCGGCTGAACGCCACCGCCCTGGCGTGGACCACCTCTGCCTCCGCGAGTGACGCGGGCTCGGGGAACGTCGCGACCCGGGTGCGGCTGCGCGGGTCCCAGAGGCCGACCGTCCCGTCGTCGCCGGCCGCGGCCAGCCGCGAGCCGTCCGGGCTGAACGCCACCCCGAAGATCGACGGCCCTCCGGCGTTGAGCTCGATCCGGCGGCGCGCCGCCGCCGCCACGCTGAGGAGGGCGCCCCGCGTCTCGGCCTCCCGATCGAGTCGGAACGCGTCGATCGCCAGCAGCCCGGCCAGATCGGGATCGGTGTCGAGGAGCGATCGGGCCTTCAGGGACAGCTGCCGGGACAAGGCGACCAACTGCTGGTGACCGGCCTCCTGACTCTGCCGTACAGCCACGCCGCCGCCGAGCAGGGCGATCAGGAAGAGCGAGGCCATCCCGGCCAGGAGGCGCTGCAGGAGCCGGGTGCGGCGTCTCGTCGCGGTGTGCTCGCTCTCCGCCAGCGCGCGGCTGGCCCGCAGGAAGGCGGCCTCGATGTCGTTCAGTTCGTGCGGGTGATCCTCCGCCCACGTACGCGCGGCGAGCAACTGGACGCTTCGATACAGGGCGCCGGAGTCCCGGTCCAGCTCCTGCCACGTCTGCGCCGCGGCCGTGAGCCGACGGTGGACGAACAGGTCATCGCGGTCGTCGGTGAGCCACCGGTGCAGCCGGGGCCAGGCACGGATCAGCGCCTCGTGCGCCACGTCGACCGTCTCCTCCGCGAGGACGACCAGCCGCGCCGCCGCGAGCCGGTCCAGCACGCCGGAGACGACGCCCGGATCGGCCACACCCACGAGCTCGGCCCGCGAGATGGGACGCCTGGTGTCCTCCGTGCCGTCTCCGAGCGCGGTGAGCCTCACGAAGATCCTGCGGGCGGCCTGCTGCTCGGCAGGGGCGAGGTCGCGGAAGACCCGTTCCGCGCTCTGCGCGATCGCCCCGCGCACGCCACCGGCCGCTCGATAGGCCGACAGCGTCAGCCTAGGGCCGGCGCGGTTCCGCCAGGTCTCCAGCAGCGCGTGCGAGACCAGCGGCAGGCTGCCCGGCTCCTCGTCCGCGTCGGCCAGCACCGTGGCCAGCAGGTCGGGATCCACGGTGAGCCCCGCCCGGGCGGCGGGCCGGACGACGACCTCCCGCAGATCCGGCGGCGACACCGGTCCGACGAGCAACTGCGCCTCACCGCCCAGAGCCTCGACCAGGTCCGGGTGCTGGGTCAGGTGAGCGAGGAAATCGGCCCGTATGCCGAGCACCAGAACGACGCGGCCGGCACCGAGCGCCAGTCCCAGCAGGGCCTCGACGAACCGGCGGCGCTCCGCGTCGTCGGCGCAGAGCGTGAAGATCTCCTCGAACTGGTCCACGACCAGCAGCAGGCGGGCGTCGGTCTCGGCGTCCAGGGCGCGGTCCAGGGCTGCGCGCAGGGCACCGGGATCCGTCGAGACGTCACGGAGCGCCCCGGGATCGCCGCCGGACGCCTTGGCCACCAGCTCGGCCAACGTGTCCAGCGGGTGCTCGCCCGGCGTGGTGATCAGGCTCCGCCACGACCCGGCCGTGCCGTCCGCATCCGAGATCGTCCCCAGCAGGCCGGCGCGCAAGAGGGAGGACTTCCCGCTTCCCGACGCCCCGAACACGGCGACCACCGGAAGCCGGTCCACCAGCTCGCGGAGCCGCGTGACCAGCTGGGAGCGGCCGAAGAACCACTCCCGATCCTCCGGCTGGAACGCCATCAGGCCGCGGTACGGGCAGTCATCCTCGGCCCATCCCTCCGTCTCGCCCGGCCTGGCGGGCGTCCGGCCCAGCTCCGGGAGGAGGTCCTCGTCACCGCGGAGCATCGCCTCGTGCAGACGCTGGAGCACGGGACCGGGCTCGATGCCGAGCTGCGCGTTCAACAGGTCGCGGGTCCGGCGGAAGACCGCCAGCGCCTCGACCTGACGGCCGGACCGGTACAGCGCGAGCATGAGATGGCCGCGCAGGCTCTCCCGGTACGGATGTTCCCGGGTGAGATCGGCCAGCTCGGCGGCCGCCTCGGCGTACCGGCCCAGGCCGAGTTCGGCCTCTGCCAGCCGCTCGTGAGCGGTCAGCCGCGCCTCCTCCAGCCGCCGTGCCTCCTCGGCGATGACCGTGCAGTCGCCGAACTCCGCGAACGCCGGCCCGCGCCACAGGTCGAGCGCCGCGCGCAGCCGGTCACGGGCCGGTTCGAGATCTCCAGAGGCCAGGGCCGCGCACCCCTGCGCGACGAGGTCGCGAAAGCGGATCGCGTCGAGCGCGTCGGCGTTGATCACGTACCCGCCCGGCCGTCCGGCCAGGACGTCGGCGCCGAGCGTGCGCCGCAGCCGGTGGACGTAGAGGTGGATGTTGCGCCGCGCGGACGCGGGCGGCTGATCATCCCAGACCGCGGCGATCAGCCACTCGATCGATACCGGCCGACCGGCCTGGGCCAACAGCGCAGCGAGAGTGCGCCGGAGTTTGGGGGCTCCGCCGACAGGTACCAGGCGACCATCGCGGGAGATGCTGAGCGGCCCGAGAACGTGAAATTCCACCCAAACTCCGCCCCCGGTTGGACTTCCGCACAAAGAATCACGGACCGCCGCCTCATTGTCAATCATTCCCTCATGCCGGGCTCCTGCCCGCGCCGCACCGGTCCGCAGGCGCCAAAAACCGACTTCACCAGGGCCTATACCTCGCATATACGGGCGTGTCCGATGCTCGGCGTCGGCGAGGCGGGGAGATGCCCCGGCCCGTGTGACGGGGAGGTTGAGTGATGCGTGTGCTAGTGCGTAGGACGGCGGCGGTTCTCCTGGGGCTGTGCCTTGCCCTCGGGAGCGCGGCCACCGTGTCCGGCCCGGCGAACGCCTATGTCGTCCGTCCCGACGTCCAGACAGGCGCCGCTCTCGGCATGAACGCCGACGGACGGCTGGAGGCGTTCGTCGTCAGCTACGGGCAGATGTGGCACATCGCGCAGGATTCCGACGGCTGGGGTTCTTGGGACATCATCCTCGACCAGCCCAAGCCTTTCGATCAGCATCGCCCGGCGGTGGCACTGAACAAGGGGGGATGGCTGGAGGTCTTCGCGGTCGCCACCGACGGGAAGATGTACCACTCCTACCAGGCCAGTGGCAGGCAAAGCGGCTGGAGCCCCTGGTACAGCATGGGCGCCCCGAGCGGGCTCAGCTTCTCCTGGGCGCGGGTCGTGGTCGGCACCAACAAGGACGGCCGGCTGGAGGTCTTCGCCATCGGCTCCAACAACGAGTTGTGGCACGCCTGGCAGCTCACGGCCGGCGGCGGCTGGAGCGGCTGGGCGAGCCTGGGCGGGCAGTTCGAGGGAGAGGCCCTGCCGGCCGTGGGCATGAACGCGGACGGGCGAATGGAAGTGTTCATCACCGGCGGCGACGGTCACCTCTGGCACCTCTGGCAGCTCTCGCCCGGCGGCGGCTGGAGCGGCTGGCTCAACGAGGGCGGGTCCTTCCAGCACGGGGCGAACACCGGTCCCGCCGTGGGCGTCAACATGGACAAACGGCTGGAGCTGTTCGCGACCGGCACCGACGGGCGGACCTACCACAAGTGGCAGGGGTTCTCGGGCGGCTGGAGCGGCTGGGTCGGCATGGGCAGCGGCGGGTCGTTCCCCGTGGTCGAGAGGAACCAGGATGGCCGGTTGGAGCTCTTCACCAACGGCGGCTCCCACGTCCTCCATGCCTGGCAGGTGGCCCCCAACAGCGGCTGGTCCGGCTTCGGTGGGGTGGGCGGGCAGACCAACCCGTGGAACCAGCCGAGCGTCATCCGCAATCTCGACGGCCGGTTGGAGGTCTTCGCCCATGCGGGCATAAACAAGACCGGCGCGATCATCCACTCGTGGCAGTCGACGCCGGGCGGCGCATGGTCTGGCTGGATCCCCCTCGAAGGTAGCTGATCCGATCTCCGTCCTGGCGGCGGCCGAGACGATGTGGTCCCGTGCGGAGCCCCCGCACGGGACCACATCGTCAGCCATCATGATCGTCGGTTGGTCAGAGTCAGAGCGCGCGGGTGCAATCTTGTACCTCAGAGGGACCGCAACATTGCGACTGTTTCCGGCATCCAATGACGCATGGGACTTCGTACGACTCTCGCGGTACTTCTCGCGGCCGCCATGACACTGACCGGACAACCCGCGGCGGCCGACGCGCCGGTCCGGATCGCGTACGCGCAGGGAACACACGTCTGGGAACTGGGGCTGACCAACGGCGATGTGGTGGAGGTACCGGAGGCGCTGGCCAAGGCGCCTGCCGATGCGGTCAATAACGGTGAGCGGGCGCCGTTCCTGGTCAGCGGGGACGGGCGGCATTTCCTCTATTTCCGGAAGTCGGATCGGCTGTTCGTCGAGCGGACTCTGAACGGCAAGGAAAGGGTGGTGTCACGGCGGCTCACGGCGTACTCCATCGACGAGGAGTGGCCGTTCGTATCGGACGACGGCAGCTATGTGGTCACGGCGACCTCGGCGCCAGGGGTAGGGGTCTTCACGGACCTGCGGACAGGCAGGACCTTGCCGCCTCCCGGAGGGACGGACGCGTGGAGCTTCCTGGGATTCAGCCCGGACGGCAAGGGACTGCTGCTGGCAGGGGAACGGCTGACGACGGTGTTCGATCGAGCGCTGCGTGCCCGGACGCGCTCGAAGACGCGGCTGCCCGTCGTAGCGCTGGCGAATGACCACGTCACGGCGGCGACCCTTGCCGGCACGGGGCCCAAGAGCCGCAAGCTGCGCCTGCTCAACCTGCGCACCGGCCACGCGAGCGGAGCGGTGACCGTGCGCCTGCCCCGCGGGCAGTACATCGACGACCTCGACTTCGACCAGGCCGGACGCGTGATCGTCCGATCGAAGACCGCTACCGGCGTGGCGATCTACCGCGTCTCGAAGACGACCGGCAAGGCGACGCTGCTACGGACGATCGCCCGGCCTGACGCGGACGTCTGGGTACTCCCGGGCGACACCACGTACGAGCCCTGGACAGAGAGAAAAGGCCAGGCCCCTCAGTAATCTTCAATCGCTCGGGCAACAAGCCGACATGGCCTTCCGCCAGAATGCCCCCGTCTGATAGTCCATGGACACGACGTCGAGGGGAACTTCGTGGGGTTATCGGAGCTTCTGGGTTGGCGGATCAGTTTCCGCCTCACGGGAGTACCGGTTTGCTATCAGCCGTACCGCCCGCTTTACACGGGTCTCGTCGGGGTACTCGCCGAACCTTCTGGCTAGGCCTTCCCGGACGAGTGCCTCGATCTCGTCCGTGGACAGCAGGTGGAGCGCTCCGTTGACGGGTGCCATCAGCACGATCATCTCGGCAACAACATCACTGTACTCGTGAGGATTATCCGGGTACACGATATCAAAAGGGTCGGCCTCCTCGAGCGCCTCCTCCAGTATCGCAATCGTCTCCGGAAATCTTTGCCGGAGAACCCCCATCACAACCTCTCCCTCCGATACTAAATCAATGTTCCAGAAAGGCTCCTTCAATGGCGCCTCGTCCGGCCTCAGTTCCATTGTTCTCTCTTTCCGGGGAGCGCACCGCATGGGTCGCCCTAATGGGGTTTTGGTGGTTTATCAGAGGGCGTGGGCGCCTTTGGGGGTGTGGCGTAGGGTTTTGCCGGGGAGGGCGCCGGTGGGGGTGCCGTTGTTGATTACCGCTACGCCGTTCACGTAGACGTAGGGGATGCCGGACGGTTGGCGGCGGGGATTTTCGTAGGTCGCGGTGTCGGTTACCGTATGCGGGTCGAAGAGGACGAGGTCGGCGTGGTGGCCTACACGGATGAAGCCTCGGTCGACCAGGTTCAGGCGCTTGGCGGGGCGGCCGGAGAGGTGGGCGACGCACTCCTCCAGGGTGAGGACGCCCTCGTCGCGGACATAGTGGCCGAGGTAGCGGGGGAAGGTGCCCCAGGCGCGGGGGTGGGGGCGGGCGCCGGTGAGCAGGCCGTCGCTGCCGCCCGTGTGCGCGGGGTGCCGCATGATGGCCCGGACGTTCTCCTCGTTGCCCACGTGCAGCAAGATCGTGGTGCCGAGCTCGTCGTCCAGGAGCTGTGTGCGGAACACCTCGAATGCCGTGTGGCCTGATTCGTCGGCCGAACCAGCGCTCGTCCGACCCGCACCTCCGGAACCCCGACCGGAGATCGTCTCCCCCACGTTCCCGGATTGGCCGGGTAGATCGTTCACTCCGGCTTCGCGGGCCAGGTCGGCGATCGTCTTGCTCACGCGGTCGGTGAGGGACGGGGAGCGGGTGCCGGAGATCTGGATGGTCGTCCAGTCCACCGGGACGCCGTGGCAGCCGTCCGAACCGACCGCCTCCATGTCGTGCCGGATGCGTTCGGCGGTGGCAGGGTCGCGCAGGCGGGCGAGCGTGGGGCCGGGGCCGCCTTCGGACGCCCAGCTCGGCAGGAGCGCGGCGAGGGTGGTCGAGCCGGGCAGGTAGGGGTACGTGTCGAGGGTGAGGTCGCAGCCACCGGCGATGGCGGTGTCGAGCAGGTTCAGCAGGTCCTTGGCCCGGCCGACGTTGACGGCGAAGTTCATGGTGGCGTGGGCGAGGTGCAGCGGGCAGCCGGACGCGCGCGACACCGCGACCATCTCGGCGTACGCCTCCAGCGCGCCCGCGCCGTACGAGCGGTGGTGCGGCGAGTAGTAACCGCCGGCCGAGGCGACGACCCGGCACAGCTCGACCAACTCCTCCGTGCTCGCGTACATGCCGGGGGTGTACGTGAGCCCGCTGGACATGCCGACCGCGCCCTCGGCCATCGCGGCGGCGACCAGTTCCTTCTGCCGCTGAAGCTCCGCGGCGGTGGCCGGGCGCGCGTCCCAGCCCATGGCGAGCGCCCGTACGGTGCCCTGGGGCACCAGGTAGCAGGCGTTGACGGCGATGCCCCGGTCGAGCCGGGCAAGGTACTCGCCGACCGTCCGCCAGTCCCAGTCGAACCCCTCGGGGTCGCCGTTCCACCCGGCGATCTGCTGTCTGAGCTGCGCGAGTGTGGTGTCGTCCACGGGCGCGTACGACAGGCCGTCCTGCCCCAGCACCTCGCAGGTGACCCCCTGGCCGACCTTGGCGAGGTGGTCGGGCTCCGTCAGCAGGGCCAGGTCGGAGTGGGCGTGCATGTCGACGAACCCGGGCGCGAGGGCGAGGCCGGTGGCGTCCAGGACCCGCCGCCCGTCGGCGACGGCGGAACCGGGTGCGCCGATTTCGGTGATACGGCCGCCGGTGACCGTGACGTCCGCGACGTACGCGGGGTCGCCGGTGCCGTCCACGACCGTGGCCCCGCGGACGACCAGCCCTGTCGTGCCCGGCCGCCGACCCGCCGTAGCGCTCATCCGTGCTCCCGAATCATGCCGCTCATCCGTCCTCTGAGCCGTGCCCGACCCGGCGCTCATCCGTTCCCCTATAGGTCTAGAAGAAGGTTCTCACGAGGTCCACGACCTCCGGATCATCGGCCTCGACGTCGTCGACCACCGGGATCAGCGTCCACTTGTCGAAGGCCGTGCACGGGTGGGAGAGCCCGAGGCGGACGACGTCGCCGCAGTCCAGCGCGGACCCGGCCTCCACCGACAGGAAGGTGAGCTGGTCGTTGAGCGCCGTGACCCGCGCCCCGCGCAGCGCCTCGGCGGGCCGGCCGCGTACGGCCTGCGGCTCGGGGAGGCCCTCGTCGAACGGCAGGTCGCGCTTGCCCGCGTCCAGCAGGGCCAGCCCGGGTTCGGGACGCGAGACCACGCGGGCCCAGCCGTGCATCGCGGGCCGCAGCGGACCCGGCCCGGTGCCGCGCGAGGACCCGGCACCGCTCGACAAACCGCCAACGTCCAAGGACCTGGCGCCGTTCGACGGCCCGGCACCGCCCGGCAAACCGCCACCGCCCAAGGACCCGGCCCCGTTCGACGGCCCGGCACCGCCCGGCAAACCGGCGGTGCGCGAGAACGGGGAGATGGCGCGGTAGAAGCCGTCGTCGTGGACGATGTAGGCCCCCGAGCGCAGCACCAGCCGCCCGTCCAGCCCGCCGAGGACGTCCACGACCTGGTCGAAGTACGCGCTGCCGCCCGCGGTGACGACCGGTTCGTCCACCTCGTACGGCAGGTCCGCGTGCAGAGACGCCATGCGCTTGAGGAAGGCGTCCACCGCGCCGAGGCTGGACGGGGACGCGTCGTGGCCGAGCGCGCCCTCGTACCCGGCGATCCCGGCCAGCCGCAGCCGGTCGGAGGCGCGGATCGCCTCGGCGACGGCCCGCGCCTCGGCCTCGTCCCTGGCACCGGTACGGCCGCCGGGCGCGCCGAGCTCGACGCAGACGTCCACGGGCCGCGCGGCGCCGCGCAGGACGGCGTCCATGATCTCGACCGTGCGGAGCGAGTCGGCCCAGCACAGGAACGAGAACCCGGGGTCGGCGTCGAGCTGGGCGCCGATCCAGGCGAGCCCGGCGGGGTCGGTGAGCGCGCCCGCGAGCATGAGACGGCTCACGCCGAAGGCGCGGGCGACGCGGAGCTGCGGCAGGTTGGCGAGCGTGAGCCCCCACGCCCCCGCGTCGAGCTGGCGTTTCCACAGCGCGGGGGCCATCGTGCTTTTGCCGTGCGGGGCGAGCGACACGCCGGCCGCGGCCGTCCAGGACGCCATCGTGGCAAGGTTGTGCTCGATGGCCCGGCGTTCGAGCGTGAGCAGCGGCGTGCCGAAGCCGGTGAGCCGGGGACGCCCGGCGAGGTACTCGCCCACGGTGACCGGCGCGCCGGAGAACCCCGGCGGCAGGGCCTTGAAGCGCCAGTCGAACGGCTCGCCCCGCAGCGCGGCGACGGCGGCGGCGTCGATGAGCACTGCGGCCTCCCTCGGGGGACGGGCGGGGTTCGTGGCCCGCTCGGTGATCTGCGGTATTTTCTACCCGGCATGCACGACGCGTGAAAAGCCGATCTTGGGGAGACTGTCATGAGTGACAAGACCGTGATCCGCACCGACGGCGCGCCGGCGCCCGCGTGGGTGTTCTCCCAGGGCGTCCGCAAGGGCCCGTTGCTGCAGGTCTCCGGCCAGGGCCCTCAGGACCCGGCGACCGGCGAGTGGGTGCACCCCGGCGACGTGAAGGCGCAGACCCGCAGGACGCTGGAGAACGTCAAGGCCATCCTGGAGGCGGGCGGCGCGGGCGTCGAGGACGTACTGATGTTCCGGGTGTACCTCACCAAGCGTGAGGACTTCCCGCTGATGAACGAGGTGTACGGCGCGTTCGTCGAGGAGAACTGCCCGAGCGGCGTCCTGCCGTGCCGCACGACGGTGTTCGTCGGGCTGCCCCACGAGTCGATGCTGGTGGAGATCGACGCCCTGGCCTCGGTGTAGTCAGAGCGCTCGCCGAAACGACAACCGCTCACGACCCCGCTTGCCGAACAGGCGGAGGCCCTTGAGGCGAAGGTCGAGCATCCACCCGGCTCGTTACCTGCGGCCGCGTGGTAGGGCGAGTCCAAGGTGCGCGTGATCTTCGGTCCCCGGGACGACCCCGAAATGACCGCGTCGCGTGCACGTCCCGGCGCGTCTACCTCAGTGTGGATCGGACGATCTTCGGTCTGCCCGCGCCGAGGAAGAAGATGCCCGGGTAGCCCTTGGTCTCGAATCCGGCGCTGCGGTTGCGGCGCAGCGCCGAGTCCTCGATGAGGAGGGTGCCGGTGCGGTCGTTGCTGACGAAGAAGACCGCCCCGCCGCCCTCCTTGGCGGAATTGTCCTGGATGACCGATCCGGCGACGCGCACGCTGAAGCGGTTGCCGTCGGCGTAGATCGCGCCGCCGCTGCCACCGCCCGGAGTGCCGCCGCGCGCCGGGTTGGCCCCGCGTCCGGTCGCCGTGTTGTACGTCATGACGCTGTTGAGGATCTCCCAGGACACGCCGATGCCGCTCACCGCGCCGCCGTTCGCGCACGCGCCGCCCTGGCCCGCGGCCCCGCCGAAGGTGCTGTTCACGACGTAGACGGGCCGGTCGCGGGACTGGTCGAGCACGCGGATGGCCGCGCCGCCGACGTCCGGGCCGGTGGGGTCGCAGCGGTTGCGAACGAACCGCGTGTTGACGACCTTGACGCGCCCGCCCCGGACGAAGATCGCGCCACCGCCTCCCCCGTCGGCCCGTTGCCCCGTCGCGTTGCCGTCGGCGAAGGTCAGGTTCTGGACGGTGAGCTGGGGCGTCTCCTGGTCGTCGCAGTGCGAGGTGGTCCATCCCTGCGCTTGGTCGCAGGTATTCATGTAGAGGATGCGGCGCTTGCCGGCGCCGCTGAGCGTCACCTTGCCGCCGCCGTCCAGGACGATCCTGGGCCGGGCGTTGCGGACCTTGGCGGTGGCGGTCATCGTGATCGTCACCGGGCGGGGACCGCAGGAGAAGGTGATGATCCCGCCCGCCGCCACGGCCTTCACCACTGCCTGTGACGTGCAGCTCGCGGGCGTGCCGTTGCCGACGACCCGGTTCGGGCGTGAGGTGTCGACGGCCCGCGCCTCCAGTGGCACGACAGCGCGACCGTTCGGGTTCCCCGGGACGGGAGCCGCCAGGGACGCCGACGCGGGGACGGATGCCCCCAGGAGTGACGCCGCAACGGACGCGGGGACGGACGACGCGGAGGCGGCGGCGTCCGGCAGGCCGGGCAGGCCTGTCAGAGACGCGTTGACCGCGGTGACGGAAGCGACAAGGACGACTGCCCACCTGATTCGCACGCGGCCGATGCTACTGCGACACATGTGGCTGCATTTCCGGAATCGCCGGACTCGTTGAGCAGCGCTCCCCCGACCTGGGGGACGACCAGGATTGGACTCACGAGGCCCGGTACGTCCACGGTGCCCGGATAGAGCGCCACGGAAAGCGGCTGATCGTACGTCCGGTGTCGATATAGAGGAATAGGGCGAAATAGCACCTATACGGCCATTTACGGTATAAGGAAGCTGGTCAGGGCGCTCTTTTCGGGAAATATCCCACCATTGACCAGGGTTTCCGCCCCTGGGTGACGCACAATTCCCAGCAAGTACGTGTGAACTCTGCCAATGTGACCCTATGCATCTCAACGACGCCAGGGAACTGGCGCAGAGTCTCAGCGAACTCCTGAAGGATGCTCACCAGACGCTCGACGGGGCCCGCGAGACGCCCGAGCTCGTCGCGCGGGTCACCGGCCACCTCGGCTGCGAGCTGAACGCCGTCGTCAACGTGGTCAGCAGGTTCCCGGCGTGGGAGCACGTCAACCTGCAGCGCGGTGTGGACGCCTACCTCGCCGCGCGCACGCCGGACGCCGAGTGGTTCGGCATCGCCGGGCAGGGCCGCGAGCACGAGGACTTCATCAACATGCTGGCGAGCGCCGCCAAGGGATGGAGCAGCTACGAACCGGGCGCGGTCGACTACGCGACAGCCGCGATCGGGCCCGACGAGACCACCGAGGTCGTCTCGTTCGGTCTGGTCCTCACCTTCTCCCCCGACGGCGGCCCGGTCGTGCTGGGCCTGCGCGGAGCCACGGACTCCCCGCAGTGCCAGATCGTCGTCCTGGCCCCGGACCGGTCGAGCGCCACGCGCACCCGCGACGAGATCGAGCGGCTGACCCGCGAGCACGACATCTACCGGGGGCAGATCCTGTCCTTCACCTGGAGCGAGCACCGTGGCAACGACCTGGTGACCTTCCTCCCCCGGCCCGAACTCACCGCCGACCAGGTCGTCCTCCCGGACGGCGTGCTGGAGACCGTCGAACGGCACATCGTCGGCATCGCCGAGCACGCCGTACGACTGCGCGAGCACGGGCAGCACCTCAAGCGCGGCCTGCTGCTGCACGGCCCGCCCGGCACCGGCAAGACCCACACCGTCCGGTACCTCATGGGACGGATGAGCGACTGCACGGTGATCGTCGTCACCGGCACCGCGATCCGGTTCGTCTCGCAGGCTGCGGGCCTGGCCCGGCGGCTCCAGCCCGCGATCGTCATCCTGGAGGACGTGGATCTGGTCGCCCAGGACCGCTCCTACACCGAGGACGGCAACCCGCTGCTGTTCTCGCTGCTCGACGCGATGGACGGGGTCGGGGCGGACGCCGACGTCACGTTCGTGCTCACCACCAACCGCGCCGACGTCCTGGAACGGGCCCTCGCCGACCGCCCCGGCCGGGTGGACCTCGCCGTGGAGATCCCCAAGCCCGACGCGACCGGCCGCGCCGCCCTGCTCCGGCTCTACGCCCGTGACCTGCGGCTCGAAGCCGACCTCGACCCGGTCGTGGTCAGGACCGAGGGGGCCACGGCGTCGTTCTTCAAGGAGCTGCTGCGCCGGGCCGTCCTCGACGCGCTGCGCGCCGGCGAGGGCGAGCCCGTCCTCACCGACGCGCACCTCGGGCGGGCGCTGGACGAGATGCTCACCGAACGCGAGACCCTGACCAGGTCACTGCTCGGCTCGGGGCGACGCGTCACCGGCGAGGACCCTGACGACGGGGAACCGCCGTACGACGCGGACCCGGACGACGACGGCGAACCGATCGACGGCGCGTACGGCGGCCATTTCGGCGGCCCCTTCCCTGCGCCCGCTCCCGGCTTCCCCCGCGGCGCCGCCTCGCACGGTTTCAGCGGCTTCCACGAATCCTGACGAACCTGACCAACCCTGACCAACCCGCCGGGGCCACGGCATCCGGCGGGTGGCGGGTCCCTGGCAGGCGGGGCACCGGCAGAACGGGCCGGGGGCGCCGCGGACGTCGATGTCATGGTTATTCGCCATCCTGGCCTGGTCGGACCGGTAGCATCGCGACCGCGCGGCCGCTTTCGGACCTCCCGGCGCGCGCGATTCGCCGTCCAGGCACGTGATGTTCATCCGAGGTGAGTAGGTTCCGGCGCGTGCGAGACGAGGCCCCGCTGCGGCGGACGACGACAGGCGCGGCGCTGGCCATGACGTACATCTGGCTGGCCACCAGAGTGCTGCTCCTGCTCATGGTTCTCGACGTCGTGCCCCTGTTCCGCAGCGTGAGCTGGGACGTCGTCGGCGTGTACCACGGCTGGCACGAGACCATGCTGACGGGCAGCTTCCCGATCAAGGACGTCACCTGGCAGTACCCTCCGGCCGCCGCGCTGATCATCCTCGCCCCGTCGATGCTGCCGTTCAGCTATCTCGGCGGTTTCCTGGTGATCACGGTGGCGTTCGACGCGCTGACGATGGCGTCGCTGGTGCGCGCGCCCGCCGGGGGCGAGGGGCGCAGCCGGGCGGGGGCGTGGGTGTGGCTGCTCGGCGTGCCGCTGCTCGGGCCGGTCGTCTACGCGCGGTTCGACCTGCTGGTGGCGGCGCTGGCGGTGTCCGGCCTGTTGCAGCTGAACGCGTCCTCCTGGCGCGGGGGGCTGTCGCTCGGCGTCGCGGCCGGTCTGAAGCTGTGGCCCGCGCTGGCGTTGATCGGTGTCCCGCGCGGCGCCGCCACGCGCATGGCGCTCGCCGGGACGGTCGCGGGCGCGGCGGTCTCGACGCTGCTGATGCTGCTGGCGCTCGACGGCGGCATGGACTTCGTCACCGCGCAGCAGGACCGCGGCGTGGAGGTCGAGTCGGTGTGGGCGCTCGGTTTCCATGTGGCCCGCTGGTTCGGCTGGCCGGGCATGGTGAGCTACAACTACGGCTCGATGGAGCTGCTCGGCCCGTACGTCGACATGGTGAGCCGGGTCTCGCTCGGGGCCACGCTGCTGGGTCTGTGCTGGCTGCTCTACTGGCGCTACCGTGCCCGGACGTGGAGCGACGCCACACCGTACGACGCCGCGTGCGCCGCCGTGCTCATCTTCGTGGCCACCAGCCGGGTGATCAGCCCGCAGTACCTGGTGTGGCTGGTGGGCCTGGCCGCCGCCTGCCTGACCGTGCGCGCGTCCACGCAGCGTCCGGTGGCGGTGCTCGTGCTCGCGGCGACGGCCGTCACGATGGTGGAGTTCCCCGAGTTGTTCGAGGAGGTGCAGCAGAGCACCGCGCTCGGGGTGACGGTGCTGCTCGTGCGCAACGGCCTGCTGGTGGCGGCGGCCGTCCTGGCGTGCGTCCGGCTGTGGCGGGCGACCGTCCCCCGGCCTGTGGCGGCGCGTCCGCTGGACCCCGGCCTCTCACCTGCATGACCTGGAGAGATCTGCCCTGGAACGCCGGTGGACCGGTCGAAATAACACCTCAATGCAATGTTAATCTTGACGTTCCTCCCTGGTCGCGGGGCACTGAGTAGCGTCGCTGGACGGCCCACGTGGGAGCCGACGACCTCAGGGAGAGCGACATCCGTGGGCGTGACCCAGATCGGACCGAACGCCGCGGGAACCTCCCTCGCGGCCGGTCTGCTCCGCACGGCCCGCCCGAGGCAGTGGTCCAAGAACCTGCTGGTCGCGGCGGCCCCCGTCGCCGCGGGAACCTACGACGCCGGGACGCTGCGCGGCACCGGCGCGGCTTTCCTGATCTTCTGTGTGGCGGCGTCGGCGGTGTACTTCCTCAACGATGTCGTCGACGTGCGCAAGGACCGCCTGCATCCGGTCAGGCGGCTGCGGCCGATCGCCGCGGGAACCGTTCCCGAACGGCTCGCGCTCGTCTGCGCCGCGCTCCTGGCGCTCGCCGCCCTCGGCCTCGCCGCCGCCTGGCGCCTGGAGGCCGCCGGGGTGGTCGGCATATATCTGCTGGTCAACGCCCTGTACTGCCTGAAGCTCAAGCACGTCGTGATCGTCGAGTTGGCCACCGTCGCGAGCGGGTTCCTGCTGCGGGCGGTGTTCGGCGGGGTGATGGCCGGCCTGCCGCTGTCGCAGTGGTTCCTGATCGTGGTGGGAGCGGCCGCGCTGTTCATGGTGGCGGGCAAGCGGTTCTCGGAGCTGACGCTGCTCGGCCCGAAGGCCACCGCGACCCGGCCCGGGCTCGAACACTACTCGGCCGACTATCTGCGGTTCGTCTGGCAGGCGTCCGGGACGGTCGCCATGACGACCTACTGCCTGTGGGCGTTCGAGTTACCCGGCCGTCAGCTCACCGTCGTCCCCCTCGGCCTGGCCTTCCTGCGGTACGGCTGGCACGTGGACCGGGGTGAGGCGGGCGAGCCGGAGTCCGTCGTGCTCCGCGACCCGTGGCTGCTGGGACTCGCCGCCGTGTGGGTCCTCCTCTTCGTGGCCGGGGCCGCCCATGTCTGAGCCGACCACGCCCGCCCGGACCGCACCGGCGCCGTCCACGCCCGGCCGGACGACGCCGGAACCGCCGGTGACCGCTCTGCCCACCGCGCGCCTCGCGGCGGGGCGGGCCGCCGCCGGACGCCTGCTGCTCCGGGGCCGGACGCTGCTGCGTGCCGTCCCCCGCCCCTCGGCGCGTGCCCGGCACGTGATCGCCCTGACGGCGCTCGTCCTGGCCGCCACGTGGGTGTACGCGCGGCTCGGCCTGGTGAGGTACGACCTGTACCGGGCGACAAGTCTGGACCTGACGCTCTTCGACCAGATGGTCCGTGGATTCGCCCACTTCAGCGCGCCGACGAGCCCGCTCCGGGGGTTCACCCTCGACAAGGGCATGGACTTCAACCAACTCGGCGAGCACTTCTCCCCGATCCTGGCGTTGCTCGCTCCCCTGTACTGGATCCACGACGGCCCCGAGACGCTGATCGTGGCTCAGGCGGCGCTGTTCGCGCTGGCGATCCCGCCCCTGTGGGTGTTCGTCCGCCGGGCGCTCGGCACGACGGCGGGCGCGTACTTCGTGGTCGTCGCCTACGCCGTCTCCTGGCCCGTGGCGCGGGCGATGAACTTCGACTTCCACGAGGTGGCGTTCGTCCCGCTCATCACCGCCGTCATGATCGAGCGGTTCAGCGCGGGCAGGCACGGCCACGTCCTCACCGCGGCGGCGGCGCTGCTGCTGGTCAAGGAGGACATGGGCCTCATGGTGGCCGGGTTCGGCGCCTTCGCGCTGGTGCGGGGACGCCGCTTCGACGGCGTCGCGTACATCGTGGGCGGGCTGGGCTACACCCTGTACGCGCGCGGTTTCATGATCCCGGGCGTCGGCGGAGACCCTGAGATGTACTGGGCCTATGGCCAGTTCGGCCCGGACGTCCCGCACGCGGCGGCCAAGGCGGTCTCCGATCCGCTGGCCGTGGTCGGCACGCTGTTCAGCCCGCAGGTCAAGATCGACACGTGGGGATTCCTCCTCTGGCCCACACTGATGCTGTGCCTGCTGTCCCCGCTCTTCCTGATGGCGCTGCCGCAGCTCCTGGAGCGGATGCTGTCGGACCGCCTGCACTGGTGGATCACGGACTTCCACCACAGCGCCTTCACCGTGGTGATCCTGCTCTGCGCGGGCGCCGACGGGGCCGTCCGGCTGGGCCGGTGGCTGCGACGTCGCCGTGACGGCCTGGAGGAACGGCACACCGCGCTGATCTGGGCCGCGGGCGTGTGCGTGGTGGCGGTCACGCTCGTCCCCCGCTTCCCGTTCGACCAGCTCATCCGCCCGGAGTTCTACGAGAAGCATCCGGACGTGGTCGCCGCGGAGGAGGCGGTGAAGGCTGTGCCCTCGGGGGTCGTGGTCGAGGCCGTGAACCACGTCGGCCCGCACCTGTCCGCCCGGACGACGGTCCTGCTCTGGGAGGACAAGCCGCCCGTGGCTCCCTGGATCGTCGCCGACACCGCCCGCATCTCCCACCCGTGGGGGTCGCCCGACCGGCAGCGGGACCGCGTGAACGAGCTGAAGCTGCTCGGCTACCAGGTCGTCTTCGACCGCGAGGGCTACGTGGTGCTGCACCGCCCCGGCGCCACGCCCCCCTGACACGGGGCCTGGCGCCACCCACCATGGTCTGGAGCGACGCAGATCACGTCACGAATACCTGGGCGCACATCATCGGCGCCTCGTCGGCGACCTGATAATCGGATACCGTCGGGGCTGTGCCCGGGAGTGCCCCGGTGCCCTGATTGAACCGGAACCCTGCCCCTACCAACAGGCTTGCATCACTCAAACGCACATTTGGCAGGCATGGGACGGGCCCGGACAGGCTTCGCCACGTCTGACCCGTGCCCGCGGTGATGGTCTTGATGGCCAGCCAGTAGAGCCCGGGATCGAGTGGCAGATAGATCGCCCCGGCGCCGGATGCGGGACTTTGCTGCAGCCCGGTCGCCAAGGGGACGGTGAACACGCCACCAGAGGTGGCCTCCTGGATCAAGGTCTGCGGCTGCCCGGTCCACCCGACGTCGTCATAGAGGCCCCATCGGAGCGTGGGCGACACCGAGCCGGCCGCCGACACACTGATCGCGAGGCGGACGATCACATCGCGAGCGCCGGTGATCATGAGCGGTATGAACCACAGGTCCCCGATCGTCGGCGTATAGGCCGGACCCTCAGCGCGGGCCTCAGCGGTGTACCAGCCACCCTGGATCCTTGGCCGCGCCAGCCCGCCGATCCGCGGCGATGGAACGTTGAAGCTCGCCGTCGCGCCGAGACCCGACGTCGGCTGGAGCCGGCTGATCGCCGCCAGGACCGCGTCGGCGCACTTCGCGGCACCCCGTTCGTTCGGGTGCAGGCCGTCGACAAAGAGCGTCGGATCTTTGCTCAGCGCGGCATCGAGGTCGGCGACCTGCACCATCCCGTCGAATTCGGCGGCCAACGCCTTGATCGCGTCATTCGTCGCGACGACGTCGGCGTCTTTGGCGGCCTCGCTCCCCGACCAGCCGCCGTAGAAGCCGTACCCGGCGGTGGCGAGTCGCGGAATGTCGCAAACGATCACTGGGGGCGCCGCCTTGGCTTCGATCCACCACGCGTCAAAGGCGACGGTTCCGCCGGCGCCGAGGCTCGTTACGGTGCCGACGATGGTCTGCCCCGCGTTCGCCGGCGTCAGATTCGTGATCCGGTGGACCACCTTGGTCCGCGAAAGCAAGCCCGCCGGCACGATATTCGAGGTGCTCACGGTACCCGTCACCCCGGCCGAGCCGGTCAGTGTGACAGTTCCCCCGGCGCCGTTCTGGCCGTCAAGACAGATCACCACCGGGCTGCCGTCATAGTCGGCGGGCAATGTGATCGTGAACGTCGCGTTGCCGGTCGACGTGGCGTTACGCGTCGAGGAGCCGAACGACCATTCCGCGGTATTGCCGACAAGGGCGAATCCGGCGCCGTAGACGATCGAGGTGTCAGTGTTGTCGAAAACTCTCGCGGCCCGCCACAGCGAGATGGCCGCCCGCATGGCGTGGATGAACGCTCCCCGCGTCTGCGTCATGCCGAGCGGCCCGGTCGTGCCGAGATCGTTGATCCCGTAGCACATGAGCAGGCCACCACCATCACCGACGTACGGCGCGCCGCCGAAGGTGCGTTTGCCCGCCTCCTGGAAGATCCTCGCGAAGCCACCCTGGCGGCGGCCCTGAAGCACCAGCTGAGCACCCCATACGCCCCTGCCGCGCCACCCCGTGTGGTCGATCCCCAGGGCCAAACGGACCAGAGAGTCAATGCGGCCCGTTTGATTCGCCGAACCCCCGGCACGCGAGCAATAGGAGTGTGAAAAGACCGTCCACATGCCCGTCGTCTGAGAGGTCTGTGTCGGAGCTTGTAGGGACGTAAGCGGCCTTTCCGCTATTGCTGCGGCGGGGATGAACGCCCCTGTGCCGAGCCCTGCGAAAAGTTGCATCGCATTGCGACGCTCGAGTTCCATGTCGTCCTCGTCGGGGGTGCGTGCGGGCTTGTTGCCAATGTGCGCAGCCGGGCAGGCAGTTGACCACGGGTGCCTTGGGCGTCATCCAGGACCTTCACGGGGAGCGAGACGGGTTGCCGCTCGCCTTGCTGCGCAGCCTTGGCCACCAGGGAGAACGATCAATGAATCAGGTCTACCAGGACGCGTAATCCTGTGTGGCGAACATGTTCGCGCCATGTGGTCATGGACCTTGCCGGTGCTCGAGCGTGCGGAATTCGAACCCGGCCTCCAGGCCGGCTCGCCCGCCGCCGCCTCCCCGACCAGGGGATTGCTGTACCCCGGCAAGATCAGGCACACGTAAGGCCGGCGAAACGAAAGTGACGGCGACTGCGTATTCGACAGCGGGAGTCATCATCGGGGAGTTCCGCGAACGTTCCGTGCGCGCTTGTCGAATGCTCATCCCGCGTCGATACGGTTGCCCACCGCAGCTAAGATCAGCCAACTCTCAGGGCGGGCGGTATTGGTGGACCGGGTTACAGGGACGCATGAATCGGCCCCCGCCGTGGGCGGGCCGACGCGCCAGGCGCAGCGCCTCCCCTCCCTAACTGGCTTGCGGTGGTTTGCGGCATTCGCGGTGTTCGGCTTCCACCTCTACCACTCCCCTGTGCGAATGATCGACCCGAGCGTCGAAACCGTGCTCCGGGTTCTGTTCGGGCCGGGATCGGTGGGTGTGCCGTTCTTCTTCATCCTCTCGGGATTCGTCCTCACCTGGTCCGCGCGTCCCGGTGACAGGGTGGCGGCGTTCTGGCGGCGGCGGGCGGCCCGCGTGGTGCCCAACCACGTCGTCACGTGGCTCGCCGTGCTCGCCGTGCTCGCCGCCGCCGGGCGTGTCCCCACGCCGGGCCCCACGCTGACCGGGCTGGTCCTGCTCCAAGCCTGGATTCCCGTGGAGGCGTACTACTACGCGGTCAACGTCCCCGCGTGGTCGCTCTCGTGCGAGATGGCGTTCTACGCGCTGTTCCCGGTGTTGCTGCCACTGCTCCGGCGCGTGCCGGGGCAGCGGCTGTGGATGGTCGCCGCGCTGCTGCTGGCGGGCATCTGGGTGGTCCCGTTCTTCTCACTGCCGATGTCGGCCGAGCTCGCCGAATGGTGGGTGTGGGTCTTCCCGATCACCCGGGTCCTGGAGTTCGCGCTCGGCGTGACCGTCGCGCTGATGATCAAGGACGGCCGGTGGCGGGGCCCCGGCCTGGCGGTCTCGGCGGCATTGGCGCTGGCCGCGTACCTGACCCAGCCGTTCGTCTGGGAGGCATGGCAGCGGGTCGCCTGGATGGCGGCGCCTCTGGCGCTCCTGGTGGCCGCCGCCGCCACGTCTGACCTCGCGGGGCGGCGGTCCTGGCTGCAGTCCCCCGTAATGATCTGGCTGGGGGAGATCTCGTTCGCGTTCTACCTGGTCCACCAACCGGTGATCAGGTTCGGCGCCCGCGCGCTCGCGGGAGATCGTCCATCGCCCCTCGTGCTGCTGGCCGCCGGCGTGGGCATGCTCGCCCTGGCGATCGTGCTGTCGTGGCTGCTCTACCGGCTCATCGAGCACCCCTTGGAACGACGGCTGGGGAGGCCAAGAAGAACCTCCCCCGCGGTCAGCGGGTCGCGACCAGGGTGAAGGTGAGCAGCTCGAGGTCCTCTGCGTCGCGGTATGCACGGCTGAGTCCCGGGCGCACCCACTCGATGTAGTCCGGCCGGGCGACCAGCACGGGCACGAGCCTGGCGTCCCACCCGGTCGCGGTCGCCGCGGCGAGGAAGTCCCCCGCCCGCAGGCGGTTGGGGATGCCGGGAAAGCTCATCACCCGGTAGAGCCAGCCCGGGTAGCGCAGCATGTTGAGCGGGTCACGCTGCCTGATGCCCCGCATGTGCACCATGCCGTCGATGTGGTGGCACATGACGCCGCCCGGGACGACCAACTCGGCCAGGCGCGCGAACGTCGCCGTGACGTCGTCGAAGTGTTCGAGTGCCGCGTTGCTCACCACCAGGTCGAAGGGACCGGAGACGTCGGGCATCGCGGGGAAGCTGGTGACGTGGTAGCCGATCCGGTCTTTCTCCACCTCATGGCCGAGACGGCGGCCCAGCTCTTCGTAGAAGGCCGGGTTGGTGCCGGTCGCCAGCGGGAACCGGTCCGCCGCGGCATAGGACGCGGCGCCCCTGGAGAGGAGCACCGCGCCCGTGCCGAGGTCGGGGCCGGGCCCGAGCTCCAGGATCCTGCGGCCGTCGACGTCCAGATCGCCGTCCTTCAGCCATTGGTCGACCACGCCGAGGACGTAGTCGACGCTACGGCCGACCTCGTCCGTCGTGAAGGGGCGTGGCGTGCGGTACCCGCGCAGCCGGTGCCGCACCGCGTTCGCCATGCCCATCGCGAGCCCGGCCGCCCACCATGCCATGCCGGACTGGCCGGTGGCTTCGCGGGTGACCGCGCCGGGCCCGCCTTCAGGAGTGGCTGTGGTCATGAGGTTTACCCGTATTCCTTCCGAAGGTCACGGGGCGACGGGGCGGCTTCGGCCCCACGCCTCCGCGACGGTCGCGGGATCGGTGACAGTGGCCTGGCCGCGGGCCGTGTTCAGCGCGGCCATGAAGTCGTCGATGCAGTAGGCCTCAGCGGAACCGGTCCAGTGGGTGCGCCAGTCGGAGCCGGTGCAGTCCCACGACTCGCCCTGCCCCTGGTTCACGATTCGCTTGCCGCGCATGAACCTGTATGCCTGCAGCGACCGCCATGTGTTCGGGTAGCCCTTGAGGAACTCACCCAGCCGATCCGGAGCGATGTAGGTGTAGTTGTTGCCATCGGTCGGGCTCGGCACCCACTTGGCGCACAGCTTCGAGGTGTCGTTGCACCTGCCCCCCGGGATGCTCCAGGTGTTCTGGAACCACGGCGTCGCCACGCCGCCCGAGGTGCCCGGAGGATTGTTGGAACCGGTGCCGTACTTGCGGCCGAAGGCGAAACAGGTGGATACGACGTCCTGCTGGATCTGCGTGGTCAGTTTGTCGTTGGGGTAGACGAACAGCCCCCATGCCCGATTGTGACCGTGGTTCTCCAGCGCCGTCAGGGAGCCGCACGATTCGTCGCGCTGCTCCTGCGGGGTCAGGGTCGTCATGTTGCGGTAGGCGGCGCCGTGGCTGATGAAGGTCCAGCCGTACTGGTCGCGCAGCGCGTCGATGTCGGCCCAGTTCGCGTAGTCGGTCATCTCCAGACACTGCCGGCCCTGGTCCAGCGCGCGGTTGATCACCACCGTCCCGGTGGCCGTGAATCCTCTGTCCTTGAACAGGCGGGCGGACTCCTCCAGCGGCACGGCCGCGCGCAGCGGACGGCAGGCCCCGTCCGTCGCGACCCGCTGAGTCCGTGACATGAGCAGGGTGACGAACCTGTCCTTCTTGCCAGGGTCGTGGTCGAAGCTCTGCCAGCGCGTGAGCTCCTTGTTCGCCGTGTCCACGATCTTCGCGGCGAGGACGTATCGGCCGGCGGCGGGCGCGTGCCAGGTGTACGACCAGTCCTCGCCGACCAGCGTCGCGGGGAACCACACCACGCTGTTGCCCCAGGTCCCGTTCGCCTGCGACCACTTGCCGGTGTCCAGGTTCTGGACGCCGATGACGACCTTGGCGACCGCGACATCGTCTGTCGCCGTGCCGCGCATCTGAATGTCGGCCGAGGTATAGCCCTGGCCTCCGATCGGGCTGGTCACCGTCCCCGCAGGCGGCGCGTTGTCGGGGCCGGGCGGGACGACGGAGAAGGGTACCCAGGGATGGGCGGTGTCGACGAGACCCGTCACGTCGAGTGACATCACCGCCAGGCCGTAGTCTCCCGTGGTGGGCGGCATCCAGGTGAAGGTCCAGCCGGTCTCCGTGAACGACAGCTGCCCTGACGCCGACGCCTGCCAAGGCTTGCTGTTCGGCGGCCCGGTGAGCGGGACCGTCCGGTCCTGGTAGTCGCCCCAGGTGCCGTCATTGTGCCACCACAGCTTGCTGCCCCTGTCCAGGATCGCCATGCGGACGGAGGCGACGCCGCGGTTGTCACTGGCCGTACCGGTCCAGGTGATCGGGTGCCCGGCCGGGTATGTGGCCTGCCCTGCGGCGGCCGTGACGGCGGGAGGGGCCGCGTCCGTCTTCAGCAACACTCCCGACGAGGGAGTGGTGACGCCCTGAGCGTTCCGGATCCTGACGCCGAGCCAGAAGTCCCCTTCGATCGGGGGTGTCCAATCATAGGACCAGGTCACCCTGGTGGCGCCCGGCGAGTCGATCGTCACGGGAAGCGCCTCGAACGCCCCCCACGTGCCATCCGCGTGCCAGAAGTTCCCGCTGGCCGCATCGAAGATCGTCATGCCGGCCCAGATCACCCCGCCGGACGCCTGGCCCACCCCGCGCATCGTCACCTTGGTACCCACCCGCGCGATCGTGCCGGCGGCGGGCTCCGCGACGAGCCCGGCCGGCTCGGCCGCAGCCGCGGGAAGGTCCACGACGGTGAACCGTCGATACGGATACGTGGTGTCGACGGAGCCGTCGGCCGCGACCGCCTTGGCCTGGATCAGGTAGTCACCGGGCTCGGGGTTCTGCCAGGTGAAGCTCCAGGAGTCGCCGTCGAGGGGCGCCTCCTGGCCTTGGTAGTCACCCCAGGTGCCGTCCGTGTGCCACCAGACGTTGCCGACGCGGTCGGAGATGGCGACCACCATCTTGACGGCACCGCTCAGGGTGCCGCGGAAGGTGATGGGCGCCCGGGTGTAGAGGACGCCGTCGGCTGACGGCTCTCTGATCACGCCGGACGGGGCCGCGGAAGCGGGCCCGGCGGACACGGCAACCAGCGCGGCGGCGAGCACCGCCAGGGCGGCCAGGCCGGTGAGGAGTCTTCTCAACTTCATCGTGATCGTACTTGTCTCACTCGCCACCGGGACGGCTCAGGCGGACCAGACGGCGGACCCCGCCAACGATCCCCGGCGCGAACACGATGGCGATCAGGAGTAGCGCCAGCCCGAACAGGCCCCATGGCGCGCCGGCCGAGGACGCGACCGTGTTGACCTCGCGCGCGGCGTTCGCGGCCAGCGCCGGATCGATCATCCCGTTGCCCGTGGCCCCTGGTGTGCCCGGAACCTGCGGGGCGTTGGGATCGGTCGACTGCGGGAGGCCATTGGTCGCGGGGGCGTTGGGGTCGCCTGTGGCGGTGGTGCCGTTCGCACCGGGCTCGGTCGGCCCGTTCGTGCCGGGCGCGGTCGGGCCCGGCGTGTTCTGGCCGGGTTGCGGCGCGCCGGTGCTCGCTCCGGGAGTGGGCGTCTTACCGCCGGTGCCGTTTCCTGTGGGGGTGCCGTTCGGCGACTTGGCGCCGTTCTGGTTATTCTGATTCTTGTTCTGCTCGTTGTTCTGCTTATTGTCGTTCTTGTTCTTCTGGTCCTTGTTCTGGTTGTTCTGATTCTTGTTCTGCTCGTTGTTCTGCTTGTTGTTGTCGTTCTTGTTCTGGTTGTTGTTGTCGTTCTTGTTCTGGTTATTGTTCTGATTGTTCTGGTTGTTGTTGTTCTGGTTGTTGTTGTTCTGCTGCGGCGGGGGGTCGTTCTTGGTCTCCTGGCCTTCCTGCTCGCAAGAGGTGCCGTCCGGAAGCTTCAGGCTCTTGTAGTACACGCCCCACTTGGTGTCGGCCAGGCTGTCACTCGGAATAGCGGGGTGACCAGGGACCTGGCCCAACACCGCGAAACCCTGCTTGATCAGGTTCGCGGGGAGTTGTGAATAGCCGATCTGGTCGACGTTCTTCTGGCCGTCGGTGATGGAGTACAGCACGAACTTGGCGAGCGTCTCACCCTTACCGGGGTCCAGGCCCTCCGTGGGGACGATGACGTAGTTGTAGCTGGAGATCGGGTACGCGCTGGGGGACGGATGGGTGTGCACGTTGTCCAGGTTGTACGTGCCGTCCGGGTTGCGATTGGCGCCCGTGAGGGCGATCGCCTGGTTGCACGCCGTGGGCAGCGTGTAGGAGCCGGCCACGTTCTTGATCGTCGCCACCGGAACGCCGAGCTGCAGGGCGTAAGCGTATTCGGCGTAGCCGATCAAGCCCCAGTTCCCCATGCCCTGCTGGATCTTGATGGCCAAGGTATCGGAGCCGTCCGCCTTATCGGTGTCCGGCCGGTCCGGCCACTCGTCCGTCGGGCCGCAGATCTTGTCGACACACTTGGTCGAGGGATTCTGGATGCACAGGGGGTTGCGATTGTCCCCCTTCATGTACGCACCCACACGGCCCGGGTCGATCTGGTACAGGTAGTCCGTGAAGACAGCGGTCGTCCCGGAACCCCCGGCACGCACCACGGGTCGCACCCGGATGTGGGGGAGCGAGTTGGCGATGGTCGGATTGTCCGCCTTGACAGCCGGGTCGTCCCAGTACATCTCTGGATTGTTGGCCGGGTCGACGCAGCTGAACATGTTCTGCGTGAACAGCTTGACGAGCAGCGGGCCGGAGAGCTGGAGGTTCTTGATCGGGCGGCCCGCGTTGTCCTTGATGTTCACCATGATCGCCGTACCACCGGCGACGAGCGGCATGTACGTGAATGGGAAGGACGGCGGCGTGTCGTTGGGCCCCAAGCCGTTAGGGAACTGGTAGGACACGTCGCTGGACGCGAAGTCGACCAGCCGGCCGGCGAAGTCCCTCCGGCCCTGGGTCGAGCCCTTGGACTGGAAGTTGACGCTCAGGCCCTGCAAGCGTGCCACGTCGGACATCCACTGCTGGATCGCGACGAACGCGAAGCTGGAGCCGGACCCGTTGACGGGTGAGGCGGCCCACGCGGGAACCGTGATGACCTGTATCAGTAACGCCACCAGCGGCAACAGAGCCAGGCGGGCGGCTCGACGCCGGATTGTCATTCCTCTGCTCCTACGATCGCAAGCACTCAGCCGAACCGGCCGTTGACGTAATCGGCGGTTCTCGGGTCGTGCGGGTCCGAGAAGATCTGCTCTGTGGGGCCCTGTTCGACCACCCGTCCGGGTTCGTTCTCGGCCGCCAGGAAGAAGGCGCAGTGTTGGGACACGCGCTGCGCCTGCTGCATGTTGTGGGTGACGATGATGATGGTGACCTGGTCCTTCAGCTCGTGGATGGTCTCCTCGATGCGCCGGGTCGACGTGGGGTCGAGGGCCGAGCACGGCTCGTCCATGAGAAGGATGTCCGGGCTCACGGCCAGCGACCTCGCGATGCAGAGCCGCTGTTGCTGGCCACCCGACAGGCCGCCCGCCGGCGCGTCCAGCCGGTTGCGGACCTCGTTCCACAGGCCCGCCCTGCGCAGGCTGGTCTCGATGAGCCCGTCGCGGTCGGAGACCTTCTTGCCCGTCAGCTTCAGGCCGGCGGCCACGTTGTCGGCGATGGTCATCGCCGGGAACGGATTCGGTTTCTGGAAGACCATGCCGATGCGGCGGCGGACCTCGGTGAGCCGCAGGCCGACGCCGTAGATGTCGTGCCCGTCGAGCAGGACGGAGCCGGCGAGCGAGGCGATCGGCACCAGCTCGTGCATCCGGTTCAGCGTCCGCAGGAAGGTCGACTTGCCACATCCGGAGGGCCCGATGAGCGCGGTCACGACGCCCGCGTCCATCTTGATGTTGACGCCTTCCAGCACCTTGCGGGCACCGAACCAGCAGCTCACGTCGACGCCCTCCAGCACGCCGCCCATCGGGCCCGGCGTCGCCTCCTGCTGGGGCATGGGGCGCGTGTGGTCGAGCTCTGGCGCGGTCATGGGTTCTGTCCTTCCACGATGGGTACTGCGTCAGCGGCCACTGCGCCGCCTGCCTCGGCCGGGAACGGGGATACGGAACCGGCGCTGTCCGGGCTTGGCGGAGCCGATGACCCGCGCCAGGATGAACAGCAACAGCACGACGACCAAAAGGATCAACGCGCCCGTCCATCCACGGTCCACCTGGCTGTCCTGCGAGCTTCTGATCTGCGCGAACACGAAAAGCGGCAGGTTGTCCTGGAATCCGGAGAACGGGTTGGTGTTCAGGGCCGTCGTACCGCCCGTGGTCATCAGCACCGGAGCGGTCTCACCCACCACGCGCGCCATGCCGAGGATCACTGCGGTCGACAGACCGGCTCTGGCGGTGGGGAGCACCACCATCAGGACGCTGCGCCAGTACGGTGCGCCCAGCGCCAGCGCGGCCTCGCGCAAACTGCCCGGCACCACGCGCAGCACCTGCTCGGCGGTGATCGTCACCGTCGGCAGCATCAGGATGGACAGCGCGAAGGCGCCCAGGAGGCCGGACTGGGTGAAGATGTGGGGTTCGATGAACAACGAGAAGATGAAGAGGCCCGCCACGATCGACGGCAGGGCGGTCATGGCGTCGGCGACCAGACGGACGGGACGTGCCAGCGGGCCCTTGATCTCGCTGAGGTAGACCGCGGTCAGCACGCCCAGCGGCACCGCGATGATCGTGGCGAGCGCGAGCTGCTCCAGCGTGCCGATGATCGAGTGGATGGCACCGCCCTCGGTCGCCTTCGCGAGCGGGCCGACGACCTGCATGGTCTCGGTGAAGAAATTCGGCCGCAGGGACTTCAGACCGCGAAACAGGACGTACCCGACCACGGTCACGATCGGCACGAAGGTGAACATCGCTCCCGCGATGACGAACGCGGTGGCGAGCCGGTCTTTCGCCGCCGTCGCGCCCTGTCCGTCCTTGATCACGAACCAGTAGATCGGAAGGAACAGAACAAACCAGATCACGAAAAAGGCGAGCGGCATGATCCGGAAGGGCAGCAGCCTGTTGAAGATCAGCCACGTCAGAAAGAAGGAGGCGGCGAGCGCGCCGGCGGACTCCGCCACGTCGCTCCATCGCCACGCTCTCGGCCTCCGACGCGGCGGCACCTTGCGGGCCGGCCCCGTGGATGGTGCTGCGGATGGCCCCGAGGATGGCGCTGTCCCGGGCGCGGTATCGGAACCGGCGGCCAGAGAACGGCGGCTCGCTCCGGGAACGGCCGTGAGTGCCTTGGTCTCCTGTGTCGTCACGTGCTTGCTCCGGATCGCGACCTGCTGACCACCATGGCCGCAAGGAAGTTGATGACGAAGGTGACCAGGAAAAGGGCGAGGCCGGCGGCCATGAGGGCGCTGAGGCCCATGTCCCTGGCGTCGCGGAACTGAATGGCGATGCCGCTCGCCACCGTGATGCCGCCGTTCTCGAGGATCCTGGGCTTGATCTCGAAAGCGATCGAAAGGATCAGCGTCGCGGCGAGGGTCTCCCCAAGTGCGCGGCCGAGGCCGAGCATCGAGCCGCCGATGATGCCGCCCTTACCGAACGGGAGGATGACCGAGGTGATCATCCCCCAACGCGTCCCGCCAAGGGCCAGCGCGCCCTCGCACTCGTGCCGAGGTGCCTGGGAGAGGACCTCACGGATGATCGAGGTCGTGATCGGGATGGTCATGCAGGCGATGATCAACCCCGCGTTGAACAGCGACGAGCCCGTGGCCGACGCCGCTGCCAGCGGGAACCAGCTTCCGATCTGCTCGACCACCCAGTCTTCGATGGGCGTGAGCGTCGGCACGAGGAAGAACAACCCCCAGATCGCGAAGATGATACTCGGGATCGCCGCCATCAGATCGACCAACGAGGTGAGGCCGTTGCGAACGGCCGGGGGCGCGTACTCGTTGATGAAGAGCGCCGTGCACACCGCGACGGGCACAGTGATCCCCATCGCGACCACGGCGCTGACCAGCGTGCCGAACATCATCGCCGCGACACCGAAACTCGGCGACTGACCGTCGGGGTTCCATTCCTTCGTGGTCAGGAACGAGAACCCGGCCTCCTTCAGCGCCGGCAACGCACCGATCAGGAGAAAGATGCCAATGAGAGTGATGAGCAGCAGCGTCGCGGCCGCACCTGACGACACGACGGCCCGATAGAGGCGGTCGGCGTCGGTGAGCCGAGCCTCGAGCCTCCGTGGCTCCTCCGTACGCGGCCGCCCTTCGGGCACCTCACTCGGGACCGACCCGTCGGGGTCAGTTATCTGCACGTCGATCCCCTCGTCAGCGGGCGCTGGTTCGCCAGCGATTCTTCGACGGATCCTCATGGCCGTCGCTTGGTCCTGGCAGGTTGCTAGGGGTCCGCGGTAAGTTTCGGACATCTCGTATGACCGACGCGCGAATGGCACGTGAACAAGCGTGGGCGAGTGCCCGGCGACCTTCCTCCCCCACTCCATCTCGCTTTGGGCCCATATCCAGGGTGCGAATCCAGGATGAACGAGCTCTGACGACTCCGCGACGAATGCCCGCGCTCGTTGTCCCGAGGCGGCTCAGCGCGATTCCCTATATACGGGGCATATGCAGCGGAGTCGAACGCCCCGTTCCGGGCATCGAGGAGAGCGGACGTGTTGCGAAGAAGGCGTTTGGCGCTACTGGCCGTGGTGGTGATGGGGGGTTCCGCGGTCCTGGCGGTCGGCCCGGCAACCGCGCAGTCCCCGGCGAGTGCGGCGGAGCCGACTCCTACGGTCGAGGTGTGGTCCGCGGATGGCAAGACCAGGCTGGACGGAATCACCAGCGAGCTGCTTGGCGCCCAGCAGGCCGTCACCGTCAAGTGGACGGGCTTCACCCCGAACTCGCGGGTCGTACTCAGCCAGTGCCTGACACCCGGCCGGGCCTGGTACCAGCACGGGAACTTGATGAACAGCACTACATGGGACCCGTACCGGTACTGCGCTCACCAACTCCGGAAGGCGGTCACCACCAACGCCGACGGCAGCGGCTCGGCGACATTCACCGTCAAGCAAGGCGAGATGGCGTTGTCGCGGATCGGCCTCCAAGGGAGCGGGTCTGCGTTGGATAGTCTTGTCTTCAGTTGTGCAGCAGGCTCCGCGTGCACCGTCATCGCCAGCGAGTGCGAATGGAGCCAGCCACTGGACTGGCAAATTCCTCCCAACTTTCCGATCATGCTGCATCCCCGGGCGGTGACACCTGAGGGCATTAAGGACCCCGCGCGGGCTGCGGCCAGCCAGCCCCTCAATTTCGCCATGGGCAGCGATGGAAAACCGATCAACACCGTTGTCCCCGCGCTCCCCCTGCCGGACTTCCCCGAGGACAAGCCGCCGCCCGTGCCGCCGCCGATCACGGGTGAGCTCGTGGGTGCGTCCATCTATGGGACCGGGTCCGCCAATGTTGGGACAGTATTCGACGCTTGGCTGGCTGGCGTGCGAGGCACATCCAAGGCAGCGGACGTGGGCTTCTCCCGCACGACGTCCGAACAGGGTGGCGGCGTACTCAAGAGCGGGTTCCAGAGCAAATTTGACCGCGGTGGCGATTTCGCCGTCACTGGCCTCGACTACGACAAGGAGACGGTCGGCGGAGACGTCGCCTACGCTCCCATCTCGCTCACGGCGCTCGCGGTCGCCAACTCGGTGGAGATCGCCGGCCAGCCGCTCCGCGACGCCCGGATGAGCCCCCGCGCCTTCGGGGTCATGCTCGGCATCGCCGGCGTGCCCCAGGGCAACAACACCCAGAACTGGGGGGGACTGCCCGCACCTGGGCAACAACCCATCCTGCCTCTGGACAACCACGGCTGCGAGCTGCCTCCCAAGTCCGTCGTCCCGGTCTTCCGCCTGGGCAAGTCCGCGCAGAACCAGGTCCTGTCGGGGTGGCTGGCCGCGAACGTCCCATCTTTCGAGCCCACGGAGGGTGGCCTGGAACTCCAAGGCTCGGCGGGGGGTGGCACCCGCGGCGTCCAGTCCGGCAGCGAAACCGCGCAGCAACTCGCCACGCAGTTCGGATCTCTCACCTCTAAGAACTCAGAGGGTGTGCCCCTGCCGGAGGCGGAACAGAACCGCGCGGGCAGGGGTTCGCTGGGGTACCTGGACATCACCGAGGTGGACGCGTTCGCCGCGCGAGGGTTCACGCTTGGCGTTTCCCCGCTGCTCAACGCCGCCGGCAAGTACGTCGCGCCGACCAAGGACTCGATCCTCGCGGCGTTCGCGACGATGAAGAAGAACGACGACGGCATCTACACCCCCGTCTTCGACGCCAAGAATGCGGAGGCGGCCTACCCCCTGCCGATGATCCACTACCTGGCGGTGCCGAAGAGGGGCGCCGACGGTAAGAACCCGCTGCCGCAGGACAAGCGCAAGGCACTGGCGGCGTTCATCAGGTACGTCGCCAGCGACGCCGCCCAGGCCAAGGTCGAGCAACTCGGCGGCGCGCCGCTCCCTCAGACGCTGCGCGACCAGTCGCTCCAGGTCGCCGCCATGCTGGATCTGAACGATGCCACGCCCCCGCCTGCCGGTAATGGCGGAGAAAACGGCAATGGCGGAGGAAACGGCGGCGGAGGAAACGGGGGCGGCGGTAACGGGAACAAGACCACCGACGAGGGAACGCCGGGCGCGCCCGACAACAACGCGAAGCTCCTCGACGGCGGCGCCAAGCCCGCCCCGACCGCGACCGTGAGGATCACGCACACCCCGTCCCCGCGGGCCACCACCAAGTCGTCCGGCACCGGCAAGAGCGGCGGCAGTGGGAGTGGCGGCTCCTCGAACCAGCAGCCCATCGAGAACCGCAGCGGCACCAACACGGGCGGCGCCACGACACCGCCACCCACCACCGACACCGGAACCGGCGGAACCGGCCAGCCCGTGCCCGACGGCGGCGCCCAGCAGCCCGGCGCCCAGACGACCACCACCCCGAGCGCGCAGCCGCTGGCCAACGAGGGCACCGTCCGCGGCGGCACGATCCCGGCGGCCTCGTGGGCCGCGCGGACGAGCCTGCTGCTGATCCTCGGCCTGATCGCCCTGTCTGTCGGCGGCACGTGGCGTGGGTACGTGCTGTGGCGGATCCGTGCCAACGCGGCCACCGCCGCCGGTACCGGCGGACCGAAGCCGCCCACCGGCACCACGGACTCCGGCGCGGCTCCCTCGACGACCCCAGGCTCCGGCGCATGACCCCGATGGATGTCGCGTCGTCCGCCGATGGCGGCGGCGAGGAAGCGTACTCAGCCGCCTTGGAGATGGCCGAGCAGGCCGTCGCCCGGCTGGAGGAGACGGTCGCCCGTGTGTCCGGGACCGGCGGTGGGCCCGAGCACGCCAACGCCCTCGTCCAGGCGGGGTCGGCCTCGGTGCTGCTCGGGCAGCTCGAACTGACCGTCCCCGCCCATGACGCCGGGCGCAGGGCGGCGGCCCTGGCCCTGCGGGCACGCTACGACAACGCGCTCCTGCGCCTCGGGGCGGTCCCCGCCCCCGCGCAGGCGGCGCCCCCCGCGCCTCCCGCGCCGTACAACCCGCTGGCGTCGTGGATCCAGGTCGCGCCCGGGCAGTGGGCGCCGCTGCCTCCGGGAATGTCGCCCGGCCTGCCGCCCGGGTACACCCTGCCGCCGGGCTACGGGACGGCGTACGGCGTTCCCCCGCAGTACGGCGTTCCCCCGCAGTACGGCATGCCGGCGCCCTACGGCGCTCCCGTGGGCCAGACGGTCCTGCCCGGCCAGACCATGCCCACCGGCCCGGCCGTGCCACCGGCACCTCCGGCCGGGGGGGCGCCGGCGCAGACGGCCGTGTCCACGCCGGACTCGCCGCAGGCGCACGCGGCGGCGGCCACGCAGACCGCCGGCCATCCGGCGGCCGCTCAGGCGGCGCCGCCCGGTCAGCCGTACACACAGCAGTACGGCCAGCCGTTCACGCAGGCGTACGGACAGCCGTTCGCGCAGCCCTTCGGGCGCCCGATGCCACCGGGCCCGGCCGGGCCGATGTACCGCATGCCCGGGTACATGCCGCAGAAGCGGGAGAGTTGGTGGCGCAGGCTGCGGAAGCAGATCGACGGCCTCCCCCCGGAGGTGCGCAAGCTCGGCGGCGTCGCGATGAGCGCTCTCATCGTGATGGGCGCGCTGCTGGTCGCCTTCTCGTTCTACGCGTCGTGGTTCGGCCACCTGACCTACGAGCGCAACCAGCGGATCATGTTCGACCAGATCAACGACAAGTTCAAGATCTCGGCGGCCATCGCGGCGGCCCCCCAGCCCGGCGACCCGAACCTGGCGGCCAACCCGCCGCGCGGCGAACCCATCGCGCTGCTGGAGATCCCCAAGTTCGGCACGCACGAGGCCGTGGTGCAGGGCACCGGCACGGCCGAGCTCAGGTCGGCGGTCGGCCACTACCGGCCGTCGCCGATGCCGGGCCAGGCCGGAAACGCCATCCTCGCCGGGCACCGCGATCTGTACGGCGCGCCTCTGGCCCGCATCGGCGAGCTGGAGCCCGGGGACAAGATCTTTGTCACCACGCAGGAGGGCAAGTTCTCCTACACCGTCGAGACGACGATGCGCGCCAAGACCGGCGAGCAGGACTTCCTCTCGCAGGCCACGATCGTCAACCGGCTCACGCTGCTGACCACCCTGGACACGGGCGGCGGCGGCAGGCTCGCGGTGGTCGCGCGGCTTGACGGCCAGCCCGCCTCACTGAAGACCCTGGACAAGAACCAGGTCAAGGTGGACGAACTGGGCCTCGGGCGCGATCCGACGGCGTGGTGGCCGAGCATCGGCTGGGGCGTGGTGTTCTTCGGCCTGCTGACCGGAACGTTCGCGCTGTATCGCCGGTGGCGCCGGGCGTCGACCTATGTGCTCACCACTCCCGCGCTGCTCGCGATGGTGCTGATCTGGTTCGAGGCGCTCGCCCGCCTGTTCCCCTCGACGTTCTGAGCCGCGGTGCAGGCAACGAGGCTTCGCCGCCGGCTCCCGTTCACGCCGAAGACCGCGTGGGGCATCGCCGACCAGGCCCTGGCCAGCGCGACCAGCATCGCGCTGACCGTGGTGGTGGCCCGGGAGGTGAACGTCGCGGCGCTCGGCGCGTTCGCGATCGCCAACACCCTGTACATGATCGTGCTGGGCTTCTCGCGGACGGTCGTCTCCGAGCCGCTGCTCGTCCGGTTCAGCCATGTGCCGCCGGAGCAGCACCGGCGCGGCGTGCGCGAGTCGACCGGGCTCGCGCTGGTGATCGGCCTGCTCGGCGGGCTGCTGCTACTGGCCGTCGTGCCCCTGTACGGGGGCGCGGTGGCCGAGGCGGTGCTGCCGCTGGCGGTCTTCCTTCCCGGGCTGCTGCTCAAGGACGCCTGGCGGTTCGCGTTCATCGCCGCGGACCGGCCGGGGCAGGCCATCCTGAACGACGTCATCTGGGCCGCCGGCCAGGTGGTGGGGGTCGGCTGGGTCATCGGCTCCGGCCACCCGACGGTGGGGGCGATCGTAGCGGCGTGGGCCGTCTCGGCGACCGTCGCCGCCGTGGCCGGGGCGGTGCAGGCCCGCGTCCTGCCGGCCCCGTGGCGGGCCCGCCGGTGGATCCGCGCGGTGTGGGACCTGCTGCCCGCCTACACCGTCGAGTTCTTGGCGCGGATGGGCGGGCGCAACCTCGCCATGCTGGCCATCGGCTGGGCGGGCGGGCTTCAGGTCCTCGGCGCGATCCGCGCGGCCGAGGTGGTGTTCGGGCCGTTGAACGTGCTGTTGCAGGCGGGCGGCCTCGTCGCCATCCCGCAGGCCGTGGGCGCGCTGAGGCGCTCGGTCGCGACCCTGCGCACGACGGTGGTCGCCCAGTCCGGAGCCCTGGTCGTGGTGGCCGCCGCCTATACGGTGATCGCGCTGGTCCTGCCCGCGGGCGTCGGACGGGCGCTGGTCGGCGGTTCGTGGGAACTGGCCGAGTCCATCCTGCTGCCGACCGCCCTGCTGTACGCGTGTGTCGCGGCCATGACGGGCCCGGTCGTCGGGCTGCGCGCGCTCGGCGACACCCGCCGCAGCCCGGCCGTCCGCCTGATGTTCGCCCCCCTCTACATCGGCTTCAGCGTGGTGGGGGCCGCGCTCGACGGCGCCGTGGGCGCCGCGACGGGGCTGGCGCTCGCCAACCTCGCCGGGGCGGCGCTGTGGATCCGGCAGTTCCACACCGCGCTGCGCGAGACCGAGCCGCCGGACTCCTCACCGCCTCTGGTGCCGACGTCCGTGACCTCCCCCCTCCCGCCGTCCGCCGCGAAGCCCGCGCCCATGGGCCCCGGGCGGGCGTCATCGGCCATGACATCCATCCGACGAGTCACCCGAGGAGACACGATGGAACTCTCCGAATATGGGCGACGGTATCGCGGGATCATCGTTCCGCTGGCCGCCATTCCCATCGTCGCCGCGGCGGGCGGCGCCGGCTGGGCGTACCTCCAGCCGCTCACCTACCAGCACGTCGTCGAGCTGCAGGTGACCACCCCGGACGCCGCCGGCGCCGCCCTCGCCGAGCAGTCCGTCGCCAACTTCCGCACGCTGGTCGGCTCGGCCGCGGTGACCGAGGCCGCGGCCAGGAAGACGGGCCTCGCCGCCGCCGCGATCGCCGGTGGGCTGACCACCGCGCGGCCCGACGGCGTCAAGGAGCGCGGCACCGTCGTCCAGGTCATCTACACCGGCGAGGACCCGGTGAAGGCGGCGGCCGTCACCCGCGCCGTGGCCATCGCCGCCGTGGACGCGCTGGTCGACCCGTACATCCAGCGCGCGAAGTCCGACGTCGCGACGGCGCGGCGCACCGCCGACGACAGCGCCAAGGCCATGGCCAAGGTGGTGAGGAAGAACGGGCTGGCCCCCGACCGCTACCGCGTGCTGTACGCCGAGATCACCCGGCTGCAGTCGGAGCTGGCGGCTCCGACCGGCACCCGGGACAAGAACGAGATCCTCAAGGCCATCAGCAACCGGCAGAAGCAGCTCGCCGCCCTCACGCCCGACCTGGTGCCGTTCCTCGCGCTGCAGAACGAGTCCGACCAGGCCAACCGCTATCTGGTGCAGGTCACGCAGACGCTGTACCAGGCCGAGGCGCGGCTGGCCCAGTCCAAGGCGTCGATCCGGCCGGTCACCCCCGAGGGTGAGGCGGTCGCGAAGTCGCCGCTCGTGGCGAGGTCGGCGGCGATGGCGGGCGGCGTCGGAGCGCTCCTGGCGGTCGTCATCCTGCTGCTGCGCGAGCTGCTGCGCCAGCGCCGCCCGGTGACCCACCTCCCGCCGCCGCGGGTCTCGGCGGTGCAGGCGATGCCGCCCGCGCCCGGCCCTGACCACGACGTCCGGGTGATCGAGTCGGACGTCCGGATGATCGACTCGGACGTCCGGATGCTCAACGGGGGCGGCGAGCGCACCGGCGAGCACCGCCGGCTCACCTGATCCTCCGCCGCCGGGCGCTGAGCCAGGCTCAGCGCTGGTCCTCCGCCGGAGCGAGCCCTCCTAAACCTCGTAGCCGAGCCGCCTGAGGTGCTCGCCCAGTGAGCGGTCGAGCAGGGCGACTTGGGCGGAGGTGAGGTCCCGGCGGAAGGCGTCGGCCCGGCCGGCGGAGAAGGAGTACCTGGCGAAGCCGCGCTCGAAGCCGGGCGTCCAGGGCAGACCGAGGAACTCCAGGACGACCTCGAGATGCTTGCGCGGGTCCGCCACGATGTCCTCGTAGCGCACCTCCAGCCAGGCGTCCTCGGGAAGGGCCTCACGGGCCGCCTCATAGGCGTCGATCATCAGGTTCCAGGACAGGCCGGCGAGGTGGACGAGCGAGCGCCCCTCGGCGTCCCACTCGCGTCCGTAGTGCTCGGGCAGAGGCCCGAAGGACCAGCCCTGAAGCCCGAGGTGCCCGCGCCACCAGGGCATCTGCAGCAGCGAGTTGGCCACGGCGCGCCCGTCACGGACGATGTGGACGAACCGCGCCTCGGGGAAGATCTCCCGGAGGAAGCCCGTGCGCGGCCAGCCGGTGAACTTGTGCAGGTACAGCGGGGCGCCCTCGGCCTCGGCGCGGGACTCGAAGAAGGTCCGCATGCGCTTGGCCAGCCAGGGCGTGACGTCGGAGGCCAGCAGGTCCCGGAACGGGTCCACGAGCACCGGGGACACCTCGCGGGCGAGCGCGCTGTAGGCCTCGGAGGGGGCGTAGCGCAGCCGGCCCTTGGCGGTCAGCCGGGGCGGCACCCGGCGGTAGATCGTGCCGCTGTTGCGGCGGATCCAGCCGGGGCAGCGGGCGTACCTGTCGTCGAGGTTGGAGACGAACCCCACCTCGGGGTGCCGCGCGAGCACCTCGTGAACGAGCGTCGACCCGCAACGCCCGGTACCGATGACGAAGCTGAGCACGTGTTCTCCCGACGAACACTTGGAGCCTGTTTCTGATCCCCGGCACGCCAGGACCTCGCGGGCATGACGGACGGGAAAGCCCCGCGAACGGCCGAACCGGGCCGGGCTCTGGGAGCCCGGCCCGGACGGGTTTCACGGGGGTGCTGCTGTGACCGGTGACTACGTCAGTTCACGTCGAACGTGACGCACTTGTTGCCGGTCGGGTTGACCTTCACGAAGCCGTTGGAGGTGATGACCTTGTCGATCGCCACGCCCCAGTTACGGTCGACGTTGCCGTTCTCCTGGCCCGGGTTCGGGTCGCCGACCGGCTTGCTGTGCAGGGCGTTCGGCTTGCAGATCCAGCCGGCCTCGCCCACGAAGCCCTGGATCCACGGCGGGCCGCTGCGGCGGTAGACGTTGAACAGGGTGCGGTTGAACTGGTAGGTGCCGTTCTGGATCGTGGCGGGCGACGCGGCGACGCTGTTCACGCTGATCAGCGCGGTGGGGGCGGCGGCGGTGCTGCAGTCGGCCTCACCGGTGGTGTACTTGCCGAAGGACAGGGCCCAGATCGAGCGCTGACGGTCGACGGCAGGCAGGGTGTTGATCGGGGTGCAGTTGTTCTCGAACAGGACCTGGCCGCCGGTGGCCGCGACACAGGTGTTCGGGTCGCCGCCGAGGAAGCCCTGCCACGTCGAGTAGGTGCCGGAGCTGGTCTGGATGCCGTTCACGCGGATGGCCGCGTTGCCGCCGCCGAACTCGTTCCAGTTGTGGTTGCAGGTGCCGACGGTCCCGGGCGGGCTGCCGGCGGGGGGCGTGCCGAGGAAGATCTGCTTGAGCTGGTCCAGCGTCAGGTTGCCCACGCCGTCGGAGGGGCCGCCGGTCCACCGCGGGATGGCCACGGCGTCCTTGGCCCAGCCGACGTAGCGCAGCTTGTCCTTGGTGTCGTTCTTGCACTCGCTGGGAGCGCTGGCCGGAGCCGAGGAGGAACGCGCGTAGCTGTAGTACAGGGTGCCCGTCAGGCCGTCGTTCTCCTGGCAGAGCACGCGCAGACCGGCCGAGGAGCCCTGCGGGAACATCTCGGCGGCGACCTCGTGGTCGTAGTTCTCCGTCAGCACGGTGGTGGCCGTGTCGGGACCGCAGGTGAACTGCGGCAGCGCCGGCGGGACGATCAGGTTGCAGCCCGGCGACTCGTTGAACAGGTCGTCCATGTCCTGCATGGCGAAGTAGGTCGTGTCCGACCCCGCGCCGTTCATCATGAAGTTGAACTTGCCGTCGGCGAAGTCGGGGAGCGCCGCCGACGCCGGGAGCGCGATGAGGCTCGCCGAGGCGAACACGGCGGCCACAGCGGCGAAGCGCTTGGCCATGCCGCGGAACCGGCTCGTCTTTTCGGGACTTTCGATGGACATGAATCCTCAATCCTCTGGGGATAGGGGAACGTCGGTCCGCGGCCCACCCCCCGTAGGGGTGGTCTCATCGCGGCACCACTGGGATCATCAGGTGCAGTCGCGCCGTTCGCCAACTAACCTGGAATGTCGGCACCGAGAACGCGAGATGAGCAAAACGGGTATTACGGCATTCCGGAAACCAGTCCAAGGATTTTTCAATTCGTTTACCGTCTACGCACTCCACGGACCGGCTCGCGGCGCTTTCTTCGCCGAGAGTGCGATGTCATGAGAAGAGCGGTGATCACGATTTCGGTGTCCATGGCGGGGCTGCTGTGTGCGGCCGGCTGCGCGGTGGGCCAGGAGGACCAGACCCCCCCGAACAAGTCTCGCGTTCCGACCGCGACCGCGGCGCCGCTCACCTCCGCCGAAACCGCGCGGATCGCCAACGGCGCCATGGTCAGGCTCACCGACGCCGGGCCGATCCCCAAGCAGCTGATCACCGGCGCCGGCACGACGATCACCTGGAAGAACGACACGGCGAAGAGCGCCTCGGTGCGCCTGATCGACGGCACGAAGCCCTCGGGCGACATCCCGCCGGGCGGCACGTTCACGCACGTCTTCGAGACGATGGGCTCCTACGCCTACCGGCTCACCAAGGACGGGGAACTCGTGGGGGTCGTCGAAGTCATGCCGCACGAAACCACGCAGGCCGTTCCCTCGCCCAGCTCGACGAGATGAGCGCGGCGCGCGGCCGTACGGCCGCGCGCCTTCCTTCCCTCAGGAAGCCCTACAGGCGATCAGCGACTTGGTGAACCCGGCGAAGCGCTCGGCGATCAGCGTAGAGCCGGGGAAGTAATTCCGCATATGAGTACGGCTCATCAGCTCGACCTCCATCACCAGAGGCAGCGCCTCGGCCCGGGTACGGGGGCGCTTGCCCCACGCCGACAGAGGCCACTTGGCGGCGATGGTCGTCTGCACCGGCAGCGGCAGGAACTGGAACAGCGGGAACACCCAGTGCGGCTCGACCGGGAAGTACAGGTGGGGCACCTGCACCCAGTGGCGATCCGAGAGCATGTGGACGGAATCGGCGAACCGCCTGCGCATCTCGTGCCCGCCGACGTGCTCCATCACCGAGTTGGAGAAGACCAGGTCGAACCGGCGGCCGGTGATGTGGGGTGGCAGAGCGCAGGCGTCACCGATCTCCATGGTCACCCAGTCGGGCAGCACGTCGTCGGCGACGCCCTTGACCGGCGGCTCGGGGTTGACCAGGTGCACGTGGGCGGGTCGCACCGGAGATCGGGTCCAGGTGCGCACGGTGCCGCCCAGGTCGATGACCTCCATCCGCGCGAGGTCGGGGAACCGTTCCAGCAGCATTCCCATGCGCTTGGCGCGGAATCCCGTGTTCAAGGAGTTCGGCTGGCCTATCAGACGCGAGCGCACGCCCTTGCCGCGGTCCGGACGTACTTCGTCTACCGACGTCATCTCTGGTTCCCGTCTCGCTGTGGTCACTTCTTCGCCCGGAGGCCCGCGCGGCGGGCCTCGGCGTAGATCTCCCCGAGGGCGCTCATGTGCCGTTCGGGAGAGAAGCGGGCGTTCGCCGTCATGCGCGCGGACCTGCCCATCGACAGGCTTTTCTGCGGGTCGCGCAGCAGGGCCAGCGCCGCGGACGCCAGCTCCATGGGGACCTCCGGGGGCACCAGCCGCCCGGTGGCGCCGTCGGTGATGAGCTCGCCGATGCCGCCCACCGCAGTGCCGATCACCGGGACGCCGCAGGAGAACGCCTCCAGGATCGTCATCGGCTGGTTCTCGTGCCAGCGGGACGGCACCAGCAGGGCGGTGGCCGAGCGGACGAGCTCCAGCACCTCCTCGCGCGACCTGCGGCCGAGGAAGGTGACGCGGCCGGGCACGAGGTCGGCGGCCATCTTCTCCAGCCGCTCGCGGTCGGGCCCCTCCCCCGCGATGACCAGCCGCGCGTCCGCGCCGAGCAGGCTCATCGCGCGGATCGCCGTGTCGACGCCCTTGCCCTCGTGCAGGCGGCCGACGCACACCAGCGGGCCTCCCGGCTCGGTCTTCTGCGGCGGGTCCGTGAGGTCGACGAAGTTGTCGAGCACGCGCAGCCGGTCGGGGTAGACCTCGGCGGTGGTGAGCTGCCCGGCCAGGAACTTGCTGGGGCTGATGAAGACGTTCACCCCGTCGTACGCGCCGAACCGGCGGTGCAGCCAGGTCTCCGCCGCGAGCACCGCGCTGGCCGAACGGGAATCGTCCTTGCAGCGGCGGCGCACCGCCTCGCGCAGGCTGCCGCCGACACACGCGGTGCACACCTTGCCGTGGTCGAGGAAAGAGTACGACGGGCAGACCAGCTTGCAGTCGTGCAGGGTCATGACGACCGGTACGCCCGCCTCCCTCAGCGCGGACACCACCGAGGGTGAGAGCTGGTGGTAGATGTTGTGCAGGTGCGCGACGTCGGGCTTGAAGTCGGCGATCACCCGGGCGATCCCGCGGCGGGCGCTGGTGGACCACAGCATGCGGCCGACGCCCTTGGCTTTGGCGATGGGGCCGCGAGGCGCCGGGTTCAGCTCCAGGTTCCGGGGAAAGTGCTCCTCGTACTTCGAGGGGATGTTCTCCGGATGCGCCATGGCGTAGAACGCCACCTCGCCGCCGTTCTTCACCTGCAACTCCGCCAGACCCAGCATGTACGATTCCGCGCCGCCACGGCGGTACAGGAACTTGTTGACGTGCAGAACCCTCACTGGGTCTCCTTCCCGGGCGCCCCGACGCACAGGGCCAGCCCGGCGAACACCGCCAGATACCACATGACGACCACGGCGGTCATGATGTTGTCGGTCAGGGCCGACACGGCGAACGCGGTCACGCAGCCGGTGAAGCCGACGGCGATCCCGCGTGACGGGTCCGGGGAGCGGACGCCCGGCACCGGGGAGGTCGCGCGCAGCGCCTGCCGCGCGGCGATGAACAGGGCGGCCAGCAGGCCGAGATAGGCCAGCAGGCCGACGATCCCGGACTCGACCAGCGCCCGGACGTAGTCGTTGTGCACCTCTTTGTAGAGGATCAGCCGCGCGGTGCCGAGCCCGGTGCCGGTGATCGGGTTCTCGGGCAGCAGGCTGGTCGCCTCGATCCAGTGGTTGAACCGCCACACGAGCGAGTTGGCCTCGTAGCCGCCCGCCGTGTAGTTCTGCGACAGGTCGGAGAACCGCTGCAGCACCGAGGGCACCGCGACGAGCACTCCCCCGACGGCGACGAGGGCCGCGTAGATGACGCGGCGGTCCTGGAGGACCCCGACCACGAGCACGCCGATGAGCGCCGCGATCCACGCACCGCGTGCGGCGGTGGCGACCAGGGCGGTGCCGAGGCCCGCGACGAGCAGGACGAGCCCCAACCGCGCGCGCCCGCGCACGTGCCACAGCATCGCCACGCCCATGATCATGATCATGTAGCAGAACCCGCCGAGCGAATTCGGGTGCCAGAAGGTGCCGACCGGCCGCATGAGCCCGTCCAGGTCCACCAGGCCGTTCCCGGTGACGACCTGGTAGAACGTGACCAGCACCGGGACCACGGCGGAGGCGAACACCGCGCCGAGCAGCGGCCCTCTGCGGGTCGGGTCGTCGGACACCAGCCGCTCGACAACGAAGATCATGATCAGGAAGGCCAGGACGCGCAGGACCTCGCCGACGCTGACGGCCGGGGCCCGGGAGCCGAGCAGGCTGAGCAGGCACGCGCCGAAGAACGCCAGGGCCGCCCGCGGCACCGCCGGGTACGGGCGCAGCTCGGCGGGACGGCGTCCCTGAACGACAAGCCAGGCCAGCCCGGCGCAGATGAACAGCACCGCGAGCATCGAGGACGGGTCGAACAGGCTGGAGGCGGTCGGCTGCCCGCCTCCCGCGTCCACCGTGTCGTCGATGCTGGCCAGCTTGGCGGCGTCCAGGCTCGATCGGATCGCGAGGACGATGACCAGGAACAGCGTGAACCGGGTGATGGCGACGACGGTCAGCGCGCCGGCCATCACCAGCGCCACGGGCAGGATCCACGCGCTGCGCGGCGCGCCCGAGGCGAAAACGACGCCGCAGTACACCGCGAGGACGATCGCGAGCACGCTCGCGGCGAGCAGGCTGCGCTCGACGTGGGTCCGGGGCCTGCCAAAGGTGGAGCTGTGCGGGATCATGCCGCCTCCAGCCAGCGCAGCGCGTCCGTGTAGGGCGCGGGGAAGGTGACGATGAGCGGTTCCGTACCGACCTCGAGAGTCCCGCTCGTCCAGGACCACGAGCGGCCGTTCGGCAGCGCGGTCACCGCGATGGGGCGGGAGGGGTCGACGGCGGGCAGGGGCTGGGCGACGGGCGCCCCGCTCGTGCTCCAGAGGACCATCGTCGTCGTGGCCCCCTGGTCGGCGAGCCCGCCGCTGAGCCCCTGACGTGCCACGGGATGCCAGGTGCCGGTCGCGAAGTGTTCCCTGAACTTGTCGTACACCAGCTTGGCCGGGCGGGCGACGTTGTCCGCGCCGTACAACCCGCGCCAGTGCTCCGAGGAGACGAGCGCCCCCTTCGTCTTGTAGTTCAGCGGAAGGTAGACGATCCGCTTGACGCCGCGGGCGAGGAGCAGGGCGACCACCTTGGCGGTCTCCGTGCCGTGCAGCGCGGGGTCGTAGTCCGAGCCCGGCCAGTAGGTGCCCAGTTCCCACGCCTCGATCGGCATGCTCGCCGGCACCTTGGCGCGGATGTGGTCGATGACGTCGGGCACGGCCGACCAGCCCGCGTAGTAGTGGAGCTGGACGATGTCGAAGACGCCTTCCCTGTCCAGTTCGAAGACCGCGTCCTGGGCTGTGATGGCCCGCTGGGCCCTCGGCAGCGCGAACGCGGCCCGCAGCTCGTCCGCGCTGTTCGCGAGGGGGAAGTTGCCGTCGCCGCGTCCGGCGTAGAAGTCGCGGTAGAAGGTGAGGGCCCGGTCGGGCTGCCCGGCGTCCAGCAGAGCCTTGGCGACGGTGATGCCGTAGCCGGCGCTGGCCACCCCGGCGTCCAGCACCTTGGCGGCGGGGTCCGCCGCCCGCACGGCCCGCGCCCCGGCGCGCCCGACCACCTGGTACTCGCGCGGGTCCACGCCCCAGCTCGTGAAGGCGTCGATCTCGTTCTCGATGCCGTACAGGTGTACGCCCTTGGCGGCGTAGCGGGTCACCGTGTCACGCACGAACGCCTCGTACGCGGCCGTGTCGGCGGGCGGGTAGGACACGGCGACGCGCGGGCGCTCGGCGTCGGGCCGGCCGCTCGCCCAGCAGGACCCGACGCGGATGCGCAGCATGACGCGGTAGCCGTAGGCGAGCAGGTCGCTCACGACGCGGTCGTCGAGCCACCAGTTGCGCTCGCCCCGACGCGGCTCGACGGCGCACCAGACGATCTCGTGGAACGTGCCACCTCCCCCGTACGCCTCAATGACGGCGTCGTGGGGGGTAGGCGGGTGCTGGTAGCCGTCCCACTTCAGACCGAAGGGCTGCTCGGGCGGCTGCCGATGGACCGGGGTCGTTCCGGGGGCGGGCCGCTGCGGGCCGGCCGTGCACGCGGTGGCGCACAGAACGGTCAGGACCGCGAGTACGGCCGCGACCACGCGGATCACGATTTCTCCTCCCAAGGACCAGCCATTTATAGCGCCTGCGACCCGTATCGCACAGCGACCATCAGGCGAACCGATAAATACGCGAACTGAAATGACTGGTGCCGTAAATTTCATCTTTGACGGGTTGTTCAGGCCTTGACTAACCGATAAAACCCGTATGGAATGCAGGAAATACCGAGGTGTGCCCGCCCCCTGCCCGACCCGGCCACCCAATCGCAGCTCAAGCGCGGGTTCCATCCCGAGAGGGCCGAAGATCTTATCTGGAACTTATCGACCCGCGGCGGTACGGATCGTTAACGATCAAGAGCGCGGCCATGAATTTCTCCCCCGGGGAAAGGTCCCACCGACTGCGGCGCGCCCGCGCGAGGTCGCGGGGGCCAACCGTCGGTGAAGAGCGCGGAAATACCCCGGACCCCCCTTTCCGGGGCCGTCCGAAATTCCCTAGCGTCCACGCAGAGGCGCGTTCCGCGATTGTCATATTTGGGGAGTTCGGGCATGCCCGCGGCCGAGACTACAGGTTCCATCGCACATTCCCCGGCGTCCGCCGATCGGCGGGTGCTCCGCATAGCCATGATCGGCCAGCGCGGCATCCCGGCCACCTTCGGGGGCATCGAGCACCACGTCGCGCACCTCGGGCGGCGGCTCGCCGCCCGAGGTCACGAGGTGACCGTCTACTGCCGCAACAACTACGTCCTGGAACGGCCATCGACCGTGGACGGCGTGCGGCTGCGGCACCTACCCACCCTCGGCACCAAGCACTTCGACGCCCTCGCGCACAGCCTGGTGTCCACCATGGCCGCCCTCGCGGACGGCCACGACATCCTGCACTACCACGCGCTCGGCCCAGGCCTGTTCGCCCCGCTGCCCCGCTACCTGTCGCGCGCGCGGGTCGTACAGACCATCCACGGGCGCGACGACCGCCGGCAGAAGTGGGGAGGCGCGGCCAAGGCCGTGCTGCGCAGCGCCCGCTGGCTGAGCGAGCGCGTGCCCGACGCGGTCATCGGCGTCTCCCGCGAGATCGCCGACGAGTACGCGGCGCTCCGCGAGCGCCCGACCGTCCACATCGCGAACGGCGTCGAACGGCCGACCGCGGCCGTCTCCGCCGCGCCCGTCGTCGAACGCGGCCTGACCCCGGGGCGGTACGTCCTGTTCGTCGGGCGCCTGGTGCCCGAGAAGGCCATCGACCTGCTCATCCGGGCGTTCCGCGAGGTGCCGGGAGACATGCGGCTCGCCATCGTGGGCGGCTCGTCCTACACCGACGAGTACGTCCACGAGCTGAACGCGCTGGCGGCGGGCGACCCGCGCGTGCACATGCTGGGCTACCTCTACGGCGATGACCTGGCCTCGCTCTACCGCCACGCCGCCGTCTACGTACAGCCCTCGCACCTGGAGGGGCTGCCGCTCGCGCTGCTCGAGGCCTCCTCCTACGGCCTGCCGACCATCGCCAGCTCCCTCGGCTGCCACCGCGAGGTGATCGAGGAGGAGGGCCCGGGCGGGCGGCTGTTCCGCCAGGGCGACCACGAGCACCTGCGGGACGTACTGGTGCGCGTGCTCTCCTCCCTCGACGCCGAGCGCGACAGTGCCCGGATCAGGTCCGAGGACGTGCTCGCCCGCTACTCCTGGGACGTCGCCACCGACCGCACCGAGTCGCTCTACCGCTCGCTGGTGGCCGCGCCGGAGCGGCGGTAATGACCGCCACGTCCCTGTCCAGGCCGGTCACCGCCGCTTCCGCGCCGTCCTGGGTGGGGCGCTACCAGCGCCGTCTGGTGGCCGGGGACGCGCTCGTCGTGTGCGCCGTCGTCGTCGGCTCCTACGGCGGCCGGTTCGGCTGGCGCCCGCCCGTCATGGCCGGCGTCCCCTACCACCTGGTCGGCCTGGTGATCGCGGCGGCCTGGCTGCTCTGCCTGCACCAGACGCGCTCCTACGACGGCCGGATGCTCGGCTACGGCATCGACGAGTACCGCCGGGTGGCCAACGGCAGCCTGTACCTCGCGGCGTTCGTGGGCATCACCTGCTACGTGCTCGACCTGCCCCTGGCCCGCGGCTTCGTCGCGCTCGCCTGCCCGGTCGGCACCGCGGCCCTGCTCGGCTGGCGGTGCGCAGCCCGCACGTGGCTGCGCCGCCTCAGGGCGCGCGACGCGTCCTGGTCACACCGCGTGCTCGTGGTGGGCACCGAGTTCCGCGTCACGCACCTGATCCGCGAGCTGCGGCGGGAGGCGCAGGCCGGGTACGCGGTCGCCGGGGTGTGCCTCTCAGACGGGTACGACGACGCGCTGCCCTCCCTGCCGGACGTCCCCGTGCTGGGCACCGTCGACGACGTGCGGCGGGCCGTGACCCGGGCCGGCGCCGACACCGTCGCGGCGACGGGCCTGACGATCCCCCGGATGCGCGCGCTGGCCTGGGAGCTGGAGGACATGGGCGTCAACCTGATCGTCGCGCCCGCGCTCACCGACGTCACCGGGCCGCGGATCCACACCCGGCCCGTCGGCGGGCTGCCGCTGTTGCACGTCGAGGCGCCCGAACTGGCCGGGCCGCGCCGCACGGCCAAGGACCTGCTCGAACGCGCGGTCGCGGCGCTGGCCGTCCTCGCGTTGCTCCCGGTGCTCGCGGTCGTCGCGCTGGCCGTGCGCCTCGACAGCCCCGGCCCGGCCATATTCCGGCAGACCCGCGTCGGGCTCGGCGGACGGCGGTTCACCGTGTACAAGTTCCGCTCCATGGTCGTGGACGCCGAGGCCGCGCTGGCGGACCTCGCCGCGCGCAACGAGAAGGACGCGGTGCTCTTCAAGATCCGTCACGACCCGCGCGTGACCCGGGTCGGCAGGTTCATCCGCAAATGGTCGCTGGACGAGCTGCCCCAGCTCTTCAACGTCGTCAGGGGCGACATGTCGCTCGTCGGCCCGAGGCCGCCGCTGCCGTCGGAGGTCGCCCGGTACGGCAGGGACGCGGCGCGGCGGCTGCTGGTACGGCCGGGCATCACCGGGCTGTGGCAGGTGAGCGGCCGGTCCGACCTGACGTGGGAGGACAGCGTCCGGCTGGACCTGTACTACGTCGAGAACTGGTCCTTCACGGCGGACCTGGTGATCCTGTGGAAGACGATCGGCGCGGTCCTGCGCCGCGACGGCGCCTACTGAGTCTGGACCGTGACATTCCCGGAGTCCTGGCAGGACCGTGACATTCCCGGAGTCCTGGCAGGACCGTGACATTCCCGGAGTCCTGGCAGGACCGTGACATTCCCGGAGTCCTGGCAGGGCCGGCGACATTCCCGGAGGTCCGCAGGGCCGGCTGCCGTCCGTGACATACCTGGAGGTCCTGGCGGGGCTGCCGTGACAGCCCCGGGAGATCCTGGCCAGGCCGTGAACCCCTGAGTGGCCCGGCCGGCCGGGCCGGTGAACCCCGGCGGTGCTCAGCCGGGCCGTGACCCCTCGGCGTGCCCGGCCGGGCCGTGGCAGCGGTGGGGGTTCTACTCGCCGATCGTGGCGTCGTCCGTGGGCAGCAGGCCGTCCACCAGCGGGAACACCACGTACCAGAGGAGCAGCACCACCACGGCGAGCAGCACCACGGCCGACACGAGCTTGCCGAACCTGCCGCCCGGAAGTCGCTTCCAGATCCACGGGTAGATCACGGGTGCCCCTTGAGTTCGGCCGGGCGGCCGGCGGACTTGGCCTGCTCGCGCACGAGCTCGGCGTGGACGATGAGCCGCTGCCAGTTCTGGAACTTGGGGTTGCAGGTGGTCAGCGTGAGCATGGCCTTGTCCGGCGGCCGGTTCTCGTCGTCCGGGTTCGGGGCGATCACCTCGACCTGGTTCGGCCGCACGAGGCGTTGCCGGGTCACCTTGTAGACGAACCAGCCGGTCTTCGTCTCGGCCACGATCGTGTCGCCCTTGTGGAGGCGGTCGATGTCCCAGAAGACCGACGAGATCCGGTGCCCGGCGATGGCCACGTTGCCGACCTCGCCGGGCTGGGCGGTGCGCGGATAGTGGCCAGGCCCCTTGCTCAGGTCGGACTGGTCCACCCCCTCGACCACCGCCCACTTGCGGTCCAGCTTGGGGATGTGGATGCGGGCCATGGGCTGGCCCGGCACCGGGCGCGCCTCGTTCGCCGCCCAGCGCTTGTCCAGCTCGGCGGCGACGTCGTTCTGCGCGGCCTCGATCTGCCACGCCTTGCCGTACACCGCGTAGCCGGCGAACAGGAGCGCCAGCAGGCCGAGGGTGAGCATGACCTCGCCCGCGGCCCGCGCGGCACGCCTGCCGGACGGCTCCCAGCCGTCCTCGACGTGCCGCGGGGTCTCCTGCTCGACGGTGCCGGTCACCGTTCGCCCGTCACTGCTCGCCCGGACACCGCGGGCCCGGTCACCGCTCGTCCGGTCACTGGTCGCCTGTCACTGGTAGGCGCCGCGGCGGGAGGCGCGCAGCGTGATGCCGCCGCCCACGATGAGCCCGATGCCGGCGGTCATCAGCGGGATGACGAAGCCGTCGCCGGTCTTGGCCAGCTTCTCCTCGTCGCCCGCGTTCTTGGCGGGCAGCGTGGTGTTCTCCGTGACGGTGTGCGTCGGCTTGGGCGTCGCGCTGGTCGAGGTGGACTTCGACGGCGAGGAAGACGGCGAGGGGGACAAGCTCCTGCTCGGCGACGGGCTGTTCGAGGGACACCCGGAGGCGCTCGCGCTCGGGGACGAGCTCGCGCTGGTGCTGCCGCTGGGGGACGGAGTGGTCGAGGCCTCGGCCTCGGCATCGTCGAAGGCTGCGAACCGCACGACCATCTCGCTGGCCGCCCGCGCCGCCCCCGGGGATTGCGACGAGCTGGAGGAGGTCGACGGGCTCGACGACACGGAGGTGGAGGGGCTGCTGGAGGAGCTCGAGCTCGGCGAGCTCGACGGGCTGGAGCTGCTGGAGCTGCTCGGAGACGAGGTGGGGCATGGCGAGCTGCTCGGCGTGGGCGAGCCCGAGCCCGACGGGGAGGGCGAGGCCGAGGGGCTGGGCGACCCGCTGGCGCACGGGCTCGCCGACGCGCTCGGCGAGGCGCTCGCGCTCGCCGAAGCGCTCGCGCTGCCGGAGACGCAGGGCGACGGCGACCCGCTGCCGGACGGCGAGGGGCTGCCCGACCCGCTGCCCGACGGCGAGGGGCTGCCGGAGTCCGCCGCGCCGGGGTTCGGGGCCGGCGTGCCGGCCTGGTCGAAGGTGACGGTGAGCGTCAGCGGGGTCAGCGGCTCGGTGCCGAGCACGTCGGCCAGCAGGCGGGCCGACTCCTCGGTGGCCTTCGCGGGCACGGCGGCCCACGTCACGGTCTCCCCCTGGACGCCGGTCGCGTCCTCCTCGATGGCCAGGCGGGCCAGCTCGGTGAGCGGCATCGGGGTCGCGGCGGTGCCGGTCGGGTGCGCGGTGGCCGTCGCCGGCGCGTGCGTGGTCGGCGCCGCCGTGCCGCTGGGGCCGGCGGACGGCGCCGGGGCGGCGACCTCGGCGTGCAGCGCGGACTCGGTGCCGTTGATCACGACGAGAGGGTCGGCGATGACGACGGTCTTGTGCGCGCGCGTGATGGTGACGCTGCCGCCGTACTTGACGGTGCCGCCTCCGGTCGCCGGGTCATAGGAGCCGCTCGCGGCCGGGAAGTGGAACACGCCGTCCCGGTCGCGCTCGACTCCCCCGGCGAGGACCACCTGGGTGTCGCCGGCCTGCGCCGTGCCGTTCCTGCCCTGCTCGCCGAGGTGCTCGTTGATCGCCCAGGTGAGCGACCCTCCGGTGACCTCCCGCGTCGTGGGCTGCCTCACCTGCACCGACACCGAGGCGAGTGCCGCCACGGTCGACAGGCCACCGACCACCACTTGCACGAGGCCGAGCATGATCAACCAGCGGACGCGCCGTCGGGCCGGCCGGGGACGACCGATGGACGTGGGACTCATCGAACCAACCATCCTGAACTATCTGTTTCTGCGGACGTGGACATCCGGAAAGTCACAGAACACCGGTCAGCCGACGTGGCGCTGTGAACGAGGCGAAGGACAAATGAACGCGATCCGGACATTGCGACTGTTACGGGCCGGCCGGTTTCAGGGAGGCGTAGACGATCAGGTTGTCGGAGTGGGAGCCGGTCCCCCGGTCGAACGCGCCGGCGCAGGTGATGAGCCGCAGGCCGGGGTGGTCGATGTTCCCGTAGACCCGCTCGGTCGGGAACTCCGTCTTGCGCACCTGTTCCAGGCGGTCGACCGCGAACGAGACCGTCGACCGGTCGGAGCGCACGACCGTGATCGTGTCTCCCCGGCGCAGCTCGGCCGCCCGCGCGAACACCGACGGACCCGACCGGGTGCTCCTGTGCCCGACGATCACGGCCGGCCCCAGGCTGCCGGGGACGGGTCCGTACTTGTACCAGCCGGTCAGGTTGCGCGGGGCGAGCGGCGGCACCTCGATCTCGCCCGACGGCATCAGCCCGACGGGGCGCACGGGCGCGTCCACCCCGATGCGGGAGATCACGATCCGCACCGGGCGGACCTCGGCCACCGCGGGGCGGGCCGCCGCGGCGTACACCGGCGTCGCCACTCCCAGGAGAACGGCCACCGCGGCGACGACCGTCGTCACCGCCGTCGTCACCACGAAGGCGATCCGCACCGGCCGTCCGAACAGGCCGGGCGGCTTCTGGCTCTGCGTCACCCTCTGCGTCACTGTGTCTCTTCCCGTCTACGCGCGTCCGGGTCGTAAAAGGGTGTCGAGCTTCGGTTACGCCAAGGGGGCGGCCCGGCGGCTCACCGGTGTTGCCGCTGTGAAGGGTCTTTTGAAAGGTGCACAGAACGCGACGCGGACATTTCCGGCAGGCGTCCGGCTGGTGATCGGAACGTGGAACGGCCGGGAAACGCGCCTCCGGGCCCTCTCCACGCGCACGCGACGCCGGGTCAGGTCACCAGGACGGCGACCGCGAAGTACAGGTACAGGAACCCGCCGATCGACACCACGACCCCCGCCACGACGGGCGTCCACGCGGCCAGGGCCGTGGCCGCCGCACCCGCCCGCAGGCGGCGGCCGAGCAGCGCGTACCCGCCGATCGTCACGGCCCCGACGCCGGTGAGCGTGCAGGCCATCCCGACGCCGAAGGCGAGGACGAGCACGACGGCGTCGACGCCGCGTCCGGTGAGCAGACCGCTGACCAGCACGAGGAACGCCGACGGCGACGGCAGCAGCCCGCCGGACAGCGCGAGCGCCACCAGGCCCTTGCGCGACCACGGGTCGGTCGGCCCGTCGTCATTCCCGTGCCCATGTCCATGACCGTGCCCATGGCCGTGGCCGTGGCCGTGGCCGTGCCCATGCCCGTGGCCCTGGGCGTGCGCGCGGGCGCGTGGGAGCCGTCCCCTCAGGTGCCGGTAGGTGAGATGGCCGCCCACCGCGACCACCACCAGCCCGGCCACCACCTGCATCCACGCCGTGACCGACTCCGTGCCGAACCCGGCGATCCCGCTCACGCCGACCCAGGCGAGCGCGAGCACCAGCACCGAGAGCGTGTGCATGGCCGCGACGATGACGCCGAGCCGCACCGCGTCGCGGTACCGCCCGTGCGTGCCGACCAGGTACGCGGCCGTGATGCTCTTGCCGTGCCCCGGCGCCACCGCGTGCGCCGCGCCCGCGCCGAGCGCGATGACGAGCGCCAGCCAGAACACCCCGCTGCCGTCGAAGAAGGCGACGAGCCGGTCGTCGAGCCCGGGAAGCCCGCCCATGCCGGTCACGCCCTCCCGCCGCGCCGCACCCGCCGGGCGACCAGGACGCCCGCGCCGGCGACCAGCACGACGCCCACGCCCGCGACCGTCCCCGTCACGCCCGCCGGGGTGCTCGCCGCCGTGGCCGAGAAGCGCACCCGCTGGGTGGCGGTCGCCTTGGTGAACAGCGTCCGCGCCGGGGTGGCGGGCGTCTCGGCGGTCAGCATCGTGCGGTAGTTCTCGTTGAGGTCGGTCAGCGCGGCGAGGGTGACCTGGACCTCGGTCACCGGGCCGTCGCAGTCGAAGCCGAACCGGGCGCCCTCGGTGAGCAGCGCCCGCAGCTCCTCCAGCCGGGCCTCACAGGGACGGCCGTTCCGCGCGACGGTGATCCGGCCGAGCAGGTAGTCCCGAACGGCGGGCGAGCGCGACAGCTTCTGCTCGCCGGTCAGCGCGGTCGACACCGCGCCGGTCGCGGGGTCCTCGAACGCGCCGACCGACTGGCCGAGCGCGACCCAGTCGTCCTCGGCCGCCATCCACGACAGGGTCACGTGCGAGCCGTCCACGCTGATCCGCGCGGTGGACGGCGGGCCGAACGGGTGCGCGGCGGCGGGCACGGCGCACGCGATGACGGCGAACGCGCCGAACACGGCGGCGCACGTCAGCGGCGCGGCCTTCGGCATGAGGGTACGGATTTTCACCACGAGCTCCAGTCCGGGTCCGGCCGGACGCGGGCCCGCACACGGCGGCGGGCCCGCGTCCGGCGTGGATCACTTCTTCGTCACCGTGATGACGGGAGAGGTGATCTTCTGGTGCTCGCTGGACAGGTACACCACGTACGTCTCGTCCTTGCGGGAGACGGACGGGGCCTTGAAGGTGTAGGTCAGCCGGCCGAGCTCGTCGGCGGTGCGGTAGCCGACCAGGGAGCTGTCACGGTCCCACAGCTTGCACAGATCCCGCCAGCTGCGGATGCGGGCGCGCTCCTGCTGCGCCTGGTCGGCGTCGCGCAGGAAGACGGCGACCTTCTCGCCCGGGTCGTACCCGTAGGCCGAGACGGTGATCTCGCCGCGCGAGTTCACCGTGGTCTTGTCGACGGCGACCTGCTCGCCGGTGGTGTTCTGCTCGGTGCGGATCTCGTTGACGGTGCGCTCGCCCTTGTCGTTCTTACGGACGAGGAACCCGTCGTGGTGCTGGCCGTTCGCGTAGCGCGCCTCGAAGCGGAGCTGGCCCTTGTCGACGTCGATGAGCTGGTAGAGCTGCATGTCCTGGCCCTTGCTCACGACCTCGGCGCCGTTGCCGGTCCAGTTCTCGCCGTTGTTGAGCGCGTACATCTTGCCGCCGGAGACCGACACGACGTACACCACGCCGTTGTGGACGGCGGCGGACTTGCGGGCGGTCTGCACGTTGCCGCGCCCGTAGGAGTGGTCGTGACCCTGGAGGACCAGGTCCACGCCGTACTTCTCGAACAGCGGGCCCCACTGCGCGCGCACCTGCGGGTTGTTGCGGGTGCCGGTGGTGGAGTAGACGGGGTGGTGGAAGGTCACCACGGTCCACTTGTTCGGGTTGTTCTTGAGCAGGTTCTCCAGCCACGCGGTCTGCGCGGCCATCAGGGAGGCGTTGCTCTGGTAGTTGGAGTCCAGGCCGATGAAGCGCACGCCCTGGTAGTCGACGGAGTAGGCGGTCTGCTTCAGCTCGGGGTTGCCCGGCCCGTTGTCGGGATACGGGAACTGCGGCCGCCAGAAGCTGGACAGGCCACTGCTGTACTCGTGGTTGCCGGGGATGGAGAAGTTGTTGACCTGGCTGTCGATGAAACCGCCGGCCTTGTACCACTGGCCCCACTGCTCTTCGCTGTTGGCCGAGTCGATCAGGTCACCGGCGTTGACGATGACCTTGGCCTGCGGGCGCTCGGCGAACGCCTGGCGGAAGACGCGCGGCACCGCGGAGTCGATGTAGTTCTGCGCGTCGCCGTAGTAGATGAACGAGAACGGCTGGAAGTCCACGGCGGCGGTCGTGAAGTCCGTCCACTCGCTCCAGTTGGTGCCGTCGCCGACGCGGTAGGTGTACCGGGTGCTCGGCTTGAGGCCGCTGAACTCCACGGTGTGGTACGTCGAGGCGTACCCCAGCGTCGTGTTGACCGGCGTGCTGGAGACGGCCTTGACGTTGGTGACCGCCCCGGCGGCGGGGGCGACCTGGCCGAGCGCCTTCGGCGACTCCAGGATCTCCGCCTGCGCGAACTCGGCCGTGGTCTCGGCGCGCCAGGTCACCTTCTGGGAGGTGGCGGGCGTGGTGGTCGGGGTGAGGATGACGCGGTCGGGCATGGGGGACGGCTTGTGGATCTCGGCTGCCGGGTAGCGCGGCGGCGCGGCGGCGCCGAAGGCCACCGGGCCGAAGGCGATGCCGCCGACGAGCAGCGCGCCGACACCGACGAGGGCGAGCCTGGCCTGTGCGGAGCCCTTGAGCCAGATCTTTCTTTCGTTGCTCACGTGGGGTTTCTTTCTGTCCGTAAAGGAGGGGAGTTCCGTCCGCGGAGCACGACGGTGATCGCATTCATCCAGCCGTCGCTGGCAGAAGACTGAAGATCACCTGGACCCGAAATGAACATAGGATCGTATATGACCTAGATCACATAGCCCCTGACCTGGGAATTCGCGAAGAAGTTGGATGATCGGTTCGTCACCGGCACTCTCCACGCCGGACACGCCGCGTTGCCTCGGCATTCAGCCGGCCCCGCCTACGATCAAGGGTGCGTCCCGCAGCCCCCTCGTCCCATTCCGGACATCGCTCGTCCGGGCCCCGCTCTTCCGGGCCCCGCCGATCGTCCGGACCTCGCCGTTCGCCCGGGCCGCGCCGATGAGCGCCGTACGGCCGGTCGCGCCGCGGCGGTGGTCCCGTCCGCTGGCCATGCTGGCCGCGCTGCCCGGCGTGCTGGCGCTCGGCGCGCTGTTCGTCGTCCCGCCCGGCCGGGCCGTCGTCAAGGGCGACGCGTTCATGACCGCGCAGACGACCGGCCTCCTCAACATCGAGGCCGGGGAATGCTTCGACGACCCGGTGTACTCGCCGGCCGCGGGCGAGAAGATCGTGCTCTACAAGCCGTGCCCCGAACGCGCCGACAACCAGGCCTACGGCTTCGTGCACGCCGCGGACGGCCCCTGGGACCGCGCCGGGCTCGCCGCGTTCGCGTGGAAGAACTGCGCGCAGGGCTTCGCCCACTACTGGCCCGGCGAGGCCGGCGCGGGACTGAACTACTACCCGGTCATGCCGACGGCGGAGACCTGGGCCGACGGCGACCGCGACGTCATGTGCGTCGTCTACAGCCCCCAAGGCAAACTGACCCGCTCACTGCTCCCCCTCAAGTGACCCCAAGTGCGCGGGGGCCGGGCATGCGGGAGGCCGGATGTGCCGGAGGCCCGGCACATCCGGCGCGGGGTCAAGGGCTGGTGCAGGTGGCGGTGGGGGTGGTCGCGGCGCCGTTGGCCGTGAAGCCGAAAGTGGTGGACCCGTTCGCCGCAATGGAGCCGTTGTAGGGGGCGTTGCGTACCGTCACGGTGGAGCCGGAGACGGTATGCGTGCCGTTCCACAAGCTGCTGATCGTCTGGCCGCCGGGCCAGGTCCACCTCACGGTCCAGCCGTTGACCGGCGACGTGCCCGCGCGGACCGTCACCGTCGACTGGAACCCGCCCTGCCAGCTGTTGACCGTCGTGATCGTCGCCGAGCAGGCACCCGGCTCCGGCGTGGGTGTGGGAGTGACGGTAGGCGTCGGGGTGGGGTTGGGGTCCGCGGCGTTGAGGGCGTTGAGGACGGAGGTGTAGGCGGCCTTCTTGTTGCCGTTGCCGTCGAACAGCAGCGGGGTGTCGCCCGAGCGCCAGGAGTCGCTGTCGCGCACGCCCCACGTGGTGATGCCGACGCAGCGCGGCACGGCCAGGCAGTCGTTGGTCACGTTGGTGTAGGTGGTGGCGGAGGCGCCCTGGATGTCCAACTCGGTGATGGCCACGTCGACGCCGAGGGCGGCGAAGTTCTGCAGGGTGGTGCGGAAGTTGCTCGGGTAGGGGCTGCCGCTGTTGAAGTGGGCCTGAAGGCCGACACAGTCGATGGGCACGCCGCGGGACTTGAAGTCGCGGACCATGTTGTAGACGCCCTGCGTCTTGGCCCAGGTCCAGTTGTCGATGTTGTAGTCGTTGTAGCAGAGCTCGGCGGCCGGGTCGGCGGCGCGCGCGGTGCGGAAGGCGACCTCGATCCAGTCGTTGCCGGTCCGCTGGAGGTTGGAGTCGCGGCGACCGCCGGAGCCGTCGTCGAAGGCCTCGTTGACCACGTCCCAGGCGTAGATCTTGCCCTTGTAGTGGGCCATCACGCCGTTGATGTGGTCGATCATCGCCTGGCGCAGCGCGCTGCCCGACAGCGACTGCATCCAGCCGGGCTGCTGGGAGTGCCAGGCCAGCGTGTGCCCGCGCACCTGCTTGCCGTTCTGGACCGCCCAGTTGTGGACCCGGTCACCGTTGGTGAAGTTGAACTGGCCACGGCTCGGCTCGGTGGCGTCGATCTTCATCTCATTCTCGGCCGTCACCATGTTGAACTCGCGGTTGGCGATCGTGGTGTACGCCGAGTCGTTCAGCTTGCCCGCGTTGATCGCGGTGCCGAAGTACCGCCCGCTTTGGGCGGCCGCCGCGCCGAGCGTGCTCGCGGCGGCATCGGAGGGGGCCGGCAGCGTGAGCGCCGTGATCGTGCCGAGTACGCCGAGCGTGCCGGCGATCAGGGCCCGGCGCAGGCCGCTGACGGGTCGCCGGGTTCCAGGCGGGGGTATGGCGTTTGCGCCCATGCCTGAGCCTCCACAACTAAGTCACGGAATAGCGGGAAACGCGGCGACGCCTGGAGTATCGGGCCCACCCCATAACCGGGAACGCACCACCACTCGGACATCGCCGGCGGAGGCCCCTGTCGCCGCACCAACGACCTGTCAGGGAGACCGCCTCGGTGACTCAGTCTGGAAACCGCTCCGAAACCTGTCAAGATCACTATGAAACTTTCGACTACCCCCAGCACACACGCATCCGCGCGCGTGCTTCACACCCCGTCCCGGCCTGCCGAAATACTGAAACGACCCCGCCATCACGGGGCGAAGCATTCGATGAAAATTTCAGTCAGGGCAGGCGCGTCGTCCCCGTCACGTGCCGCTCGGCGGCGGCCTGCGACAGCTGGGGCTTCGGAACACTGACCGTGTCGAGGAAGAGGAGCTTCACCGTGCGTTCGAGATGGGTCACGAGCGCGTTCGTGCAGGCCTCGACGTCGTCGGTGAGCGCTGCCTTGAGTATCGCCTCGTGCTCCTCCTGGGAGACCCGGAGTCGCTCGAGAAGTGTGTCCTCGCCCGCCACACCCTCGTTGGTGAGGTAGGCCAGGCGGTATCGCTCGGCCTGGTCCCACAGGGTCGCGAGCAGCGTGCGCATCCTGGTTCCGGTTCCCGCGATGATCCCCATGTCGAAGTCGCGGTGCTCTCGACGGAAGCGTTCGAGGTCGCGATCCTCGATCGCCGCGGCCATCTTGGCGAGTTGCCGGCTCAACGCCGTGCGCGACGGGCGGTCGAGGGGCAGGGTCGCCCGCACCGCCACCGGCTCCAGAGCGATCCGCATCGCGTAGATCTGGTCGAGGTCTTCGAGATCCAGCTCCGACACGCGCATCCGCTGATTGAAGTTTCCGCTCACGAGATGCTCGGCCGCGAGCCGGCGCAGCGCCTCGCGCAACGGTGTGCGGCTGATGCCGAGATCCCGCGCGAGTTGCGCCTGCGAGAGGGTGCTCCCGGGTGTGAGCGCCCCGTTGAGGATGTCCGAGCGCAGCACGCGGTAGGCGAACTCGGTTGCGTCCTCGTCGCGGCCGCGTGTTCCGCCCGTTGGGCTGGTCGTGGCCATAGGTGACAAACTCCTAAGCGGTCACACCACGCACGGTCGTGCGTGGTGTGACGTCGAGTCTATATGTAGACAGTTTTCACGGTCGTATGGCACCGCTCAGCGCACATCGAGGCCGAGACGGTGTCACAGCAGGCTTGCCACCTGTCGACGACGCAGCGACGCCCAGAGCGCCACGACCGCGATCACCGTGACGATGCCGAGGACGCCCATCGCGGTTGGTCGTGCCCCGACCAGGGCGCCAAGCCCCGCGACGACAAGCGGCGAGGCGAACTGACCGAGGAACACCGCCGACGTCCAGCGGCCGCTCGCCCGGCCCCGCTGGTGGAACGCGAGGGAGGACAGGGTCCAGGTGAGGAGGGTGGGGAGGAAGACCCCGGCGCCCGCCGCGGTGATCGCGGCGCCGACGACGAGCCAGGGGACGGAACCGGCGAGCCACACCATGAGGAGCCCGACCGCGGAGATGCCGAACGTGGTGGGGAGCAGGCGCTTGACCCCGAATCGGGCGAGCCATCGGATCGAGTAGCTCGCGGCCCCCGAGATCAACTGGGTCACCGCGGACGCGAGGCCGATCATTGCCTCGCTCGTCTCGCCGAGCCCCCCCATGAGATACGCCAGCTGCACGATGATCGAGTAGAAGACGATCCCGCCGAAGGCGGTCATCCCCAGCGGGATGAGCAGCGGGCGGAGCGGTAGCGGCTCGAGAGGGCGGCTATCGCTGACGGACCGCTCCTCGTGGGCGGGACGCCAGGCCACAAGCCCCACCGCAAGGGCGATCACGATGGCGATGCTGTAGATCCAGAACGGCGTCCGCCAGCTCGCCGCGCCGGCGATCCCGCCCACGAAGACGAAGACGGTCGCGCTGAATCCCAGCACGACGCTCTGCAGGCTGATGAGGCGCGTCCGCCGCCTGCCGAAGAAGTAGTCGGACATGAGCGCGACGCAGCAGGTGAAGATCGCCGCCTCCGCGACCCCCAGCACCGCGCGCGTGGCGAGGATCGCGAGCAGCGAATCCAGGAAGACGGGGGCGACTCCGGCTACGGAGTAGAGCAGGAGCGCCCCGGCGAGCAGGCGCTTACGGCCGATCTTGTCCGCGATCACCCCCGCGAGGGAGGCGAGCAGGGCGATCATCAGTGCCGGCACCGTGAGGATCAACACCGCGAGGACGTCGGCGCCGGGCGTCGACGCGAAGGCGGCGCTGATCGTGGGCAACGACGGCGCCAGGAGGACGGCGCCGAGCACTGGCATGGAGACCGCCGCTAGAAGTACCGCGGCCTGGCCGGCCCCGGCGGGTTTGCCGGTCCGGGGGTTGACGGCGGCTTCGGGCGAAGAAGCCGGCGGAGTGATGGTGTCCGTCTCCGCGACCGATGCGCCTACGGCGGGTCGGGACGGTTGGAATGACTCGGACAAGGGGGCCTCCTCATCGAGCGCTTGGTCAGGAGACTTCGTAGCACGCACGACATCATCTGTCTACAGAGATTTAACTTCTGTAGGCAGATCTGTAGGCAAAGCGTGATAACGTCCGGCGCTCATCTCGCTCTCGTTTCGTCGACAAAGAGCCCTACGGCGCGCGATGCGCGGCATGACTTGCCAGGTCGATCTCGCAACGGCCGCTTGCATTCGGTCGGCAGTTTCTGACAATCTGCCGACAGAAAGCGCAGCGCAGAGTCGTGGGTCCTCTAGGGACCTCGTCTCGGCTTGATCAAGGAGAGGATTGCTGTGGCAGGTTTCCCTGGTGCGCATGTCGGCCGTGTCGCCGTCGTGACGGGAGGCGGGACCGGTCTGGGCCGGGCGTTCTCCCTCCGGTTGGCCCGCGACGGTGCCCGGGTCGTCGTCGCCTATCTGCGCGATCAGGGCGACACGGTGGACGCGATCACGCGGGAGGGCGGCGAGGCGATCGCCGTGCAGTGCGACGTGACGTCGGCCGAGTCCGTGGAGCGACTGCGGGCCGCGGCGGACGACCTCGGCGGTTGCGACATCCTCGTGAACAACGCGGGAGTCCACCCGAACACGCCGTGGAACGAGCTGGAGTTCGACGAGTGGCGGCAGGTCCTCTCCGTCAACCTCGATGCCGCGTTCCTCACGTGCAAGGCCTTCAGCAAGGGCATGGCGGAGCGGGGCTTCGGCCGGATCATCAACATCTCCAGCGATGTCGTCGACCTCGTACTCCCCGGATTCGCGCACTACACCGCGAGCAAGGCGGGCCTTATCGGCTTGACGCGATCGCTCGCCACCGAGCTGGCGCAGGACGGCATCACCGCCAACTGCGTCCTGCCCGGTCTGACGCGGACGCCGAGCGTGGATGCGCAGTGGGCGGGGAGGACGCACGTGCTGGAGGCGTTGGTGCAGCACCAGGCGATCAAGCGCCCCGGAGTTCCCGAGGATCTCGACGGCGTCGTCTCCTTCCTCGCCACCGAGGACGCGCGCTGGCTCACCGGCCAGTCGATCGTGCTCGACGGCGGGCAGATCCGGTACTGATCGACGGCGGCCGCGCCCGCCTCCACATTCGGCCATCGAAGGAGACGACACCGCCATGGACGAGCGCTCGACGACGATCGCACGATCCGCCCCCGAGTACGAGGCCGCCCGGCAGCGCGCCGTGTGGAACGACCTGAAGCCCGACCGCTATCCCGACGTGATCGTGCAGGCGCGCTCCGAAGCCGACGTGCTGCAGGCGGTCCGGGACGCGCGGGAGCGAGGGCTTCGCGTCAAGGCCCGCTCCGGCGGGCACAGCTGGACGGCTTCGGGCGTGCGCGACGGCGGGGTTCTCGTCGACCTCTCGCAGCTCAAGGACATCACCTTCGACGCCGATACCGGGATGGCGACGGTGCAGCCGGGCGTGTACGGGGGCGAGCTGAACCAGGTGCTGGAGGCCGAGGGGCGCTTCTTCCCGTCCGGGCACTGTCCTACCGTCGGGCTGGGCGGCTTTCTGCTCCAGGGCGGGCTCGGCTGGAGTTCGCGCGTCTACGGACCGGCCTGCGCGAGCGTGGAGGCGATCGACGTCGTCACCGCGGACGGGCGGCTCGTCCATGCCGACGCCGACGAAAACCCCGACATCCTCTGGGCCGCCCGAGGGGCAGGACCGGGATTCTTCGGGATCGTCACGCGCTTCTATCTGCGCACCTACCCGAGCCCGTCCGTCCGCCGCGTGAGCATCTACGTCTACCCGATCGACGTGCTGGACGAGGTCCTTCGCTGGACCCTGGAGAACGCTCCGTCCGTGGCGCCCGAGCTCGAGCTTCTCGTCGTCGCCACCAACCCGCGCACGCCGGACGGCGAGCCGGCGGAGGGGCCGACCGCGCTACAGCTCATCGGCAGCGCCACCGCGGACGACGAGGCGCGGGCGCACGAGCTGCTGCAGGCGCTCGAGACCTGCCCGGTGCTCGACCGGGCGCTCGTGAGAGAGGTCGCCATCCCTGCGACGATGGACATGCTCTACGCCAACGTGGGCGCCATCGAGCCGCCCGGCTACCGGTGGGCGGCGGACAACATGTGGACCGACGCGGACCCGGATGTCCTCGTGCCGGCCGTGCGGGAGATGTTCCTCAGCGTTCCGACGCCGGTCTCGCACATCCTCTGGTACCCGTGGACGTCCCCTCCGCTGCCCGACGCCGCGATGTCGTTGACGGGCAAGCTCTACCTCGCCGCCTACGCGGGATGGTCCGCCGCCGCCGACGACGCCCGGGGCATCGCCTGGGTCACCGAGAACATGCGCCGCCTCGAGCCGCTCGCCAAGGGCATCTCCCTCTCGGACGAGAACCTCGCACGCCGGAAGGCCCCTTGGGGATCCGCGGAGGCGGAGGCCCGGCTGGAGGAACTGCGCGCGGTGCATGACCCCGACGGCAGGTTCCACGGGTTCCTGACCGCTTAGTGAGACCGGACAGCATGATGAACGACGATGGAGCACGGATGCCCGACACGAGCGTGATCGCGACCACGCATGAGTACGCCATCACGGAGTCGGGTCGACTCTTACTCGACCTCTACCGGGCGGAGGGATCGCGCGCGGCGGTGATCCTGCTGCACGGGGGTGCGTGGGTGATGGGAAGCCGTTCCGACTACGACCAGCGGCCCCGCGGTCTCGCCCAGCGAGGCGTCACGGTGGCCTCGATCGACTATCGGCTCGCGGGCGACGCGCCGTTCCCGGCCCAGCGCGCCGACATCGAGAGCGCGGCGGCCTGGCTGATCGACACGGGCGTCGTCGACGACCCCTCGCAGATCGTCCTCATGGGTGCGTCGGCCGGTGCGCATCTCGCGGCGCTCGCCCTGCTCACCTCGCACACCCGGTTCGCGGGCTTCGTCGGGCTCTTCGGGCGGTACGACCTGACCGCGCTCGGCGACGCGTTCAAGCCGAGCGGCGACCTCGAGGTGCCCGCCGACATCCGCGTCATGCGGCCCCCCGCCCGATTGGCCCATCTGGACCTGCGGGGCCGGCTCGCTCTGCTCGCGGGCGTCGAGGCCGCCCAGCTCGACGAGCGGCTCCTCAAGGAGCTCAGCCCGGCGGCCAGGATCTCGCCGGGAGCGCCCCCGATGCTGCTGCTGCACGGCGAGGCCGATGCGGTCGTCCATCACGGGCACGCCCTGCACTTTGCCTCGCGGGCCGCCGATGCGGGCGTCGCGTGCGAAGTCGTGCTCATCCCCGAGGCGAATCACGAGGACGAACGGTACGGCGGCGACGACTGCCTCGACCGGGTCGCGTGGTTCGTGGGCAAGGCGACGTCTCGCTCAACTCGATTGAAAGGAGTGCGACTGTGACCGTGGATGCCGATGTCATCGTCGTGGGAGCCGGGCCGTCAGGGCTGACGGTGGCGGCCGAGCTGGCGCTCGCGGGGAGCAAGGTGCTCGTGCTCGAGCGCCGTGAGGAGGGCGTCCAATCGCGCGCCGGCACCGTGCTTCCGAGGGTGCTGGAACTCATGGACTACCGAGGCCATGCGCAGAGCTTCATCGACCGGGCGCGCGAGATCCGGCAGAACCCCCTCATCCCGTTCCACATCTGGGCGGGCATGCAGCCCATCCAGTGGTCGAACCTGGGCTCGGCGTTCGGCTATCGCCTGACCATCCCGCAGAACGTCACCGAGGAGCTGCTGCACGAGGTCGTCGAGGCGCTCGACGTGCCGATCCTGCGCGGCCGCACCGTCGTCTCGCTCGACCAGGACGCCGATCAGGTGACGGTGGGCGCGCGGACGCCGAGCGGGGTGGAGGAGCGCTACACCGCGCGGTACGTGGTGGGCGCGGACGGCGGCAGGAGCGCCGTCCGGAGCTTGAGCGGCATCGACTTCGTGGGCCACGACGGCACCTTCACCGGCATCATCGCCGATGTGCCGGTGAACATGCACTGGCCGGCGGGACGGGCGATGACCGACAACGAGCACGGATGGGCGGCGTCGTTCCCCTTCGCCGAGGGCGGCGAAGTGACCCGCTTCAACCTGGTCCACGCCGAGCGGCGCCACGCCGACAAGTCTGAGCCGGTCACCGCGGACGAGGTGAAGCGGTGCGTGCGGGACATCTTCGAGATGGACATCGAGTTCGACGAGCTCGTGTGGGGTTCCCGCTACACCGACGCGATGCGGCTGGCGACGAGCTTCCGCGCCGACCGGGTGTTCCTGGTGGGCGAGAGCGTCCGCATCCACTATCCGGCGTCCGGTGTAGGGATGAACTTCTGCATCCAGGATGCGTTCAACCTCGCGTGGAAGCTCGCTCGCGTCGTCACCGGCCGTGCGGACCCGCGGATTCTCGACAGCTACGAAGCCGAGCGGCGCCCGGTCGTCGAGGACCTGCTGGAGAGCGTCCGCGCGCAGTGCGCCGTGCAGTTCGACTTCACGCCGGAGGGGATCGCCTTCCGACGGCTGTTCAGCCGCGACCTGCTGCCGCTCCCCGCGGTCAGCCGCGAGATCGGCCTGCAGCTCAACGGACTGCGTCAGAGCTACACCACGGCGAGGGGCGAGCACCCTCTGCTCGGGCGACCCGTTCCGGAGGCGACGCTGCAGAGCGAGCGCGGCCTCGAGCGGATCGCGACGCTGCTGCGGGATGGGCGGTTCGCGCTCATCGACCTCACGGGCAACGGGCGGTTCGCGGAGCTCGCGAACCGGGATCTGCTCGTCGCGACCGGCGCGATCAGCGGCGTCGTGCCCCGGCTGGCGGGAGTCACCGCGCTGCTCGTCCGGCCGGACGGCTACGTTCACTGGGTGAGCACCTCCCCCTCGCCCTCTCCCGACGATGCGCGCGGCGCGGTCGCCGACTGGCTCACCGACGTCGCGACAACCGATTCACCGACCGCGTGAAGGAACAATGATGAAGATCGGAAATCTGAACGGCAGACTCGTCGTCGTCTCCGGCGATCGCGCCATCGACGTCGAGACCGCGAGCGAGGGGCTGTACTCCTCGGACCCGCAGGCGGTCTACGACCGGTGGGCGTCGTTCGTGGAATGGGCAGGCGAGATCGGCGAGGACGGCGTCCCATTCGACGAGTCGGAGCTCGGCGCGCCGGTGCCGCGCCCCCGACAGGTGTTCGCCATCGGGCTGAACTATCGCGAGCACGCCAAGGAGAGCAACTTCGACCTGCCCGAGGACCCCGTGGTCTTCACGAAGTTCCCGAGCAGCATCACCGGTCCGCGATCGACGGTGGAGCTTCCGACCGGCACGGTCGACTGGGAGATCGAGCTCGTCGCGGTGATCGGCGCGCCCGCGCACCACGTCGCCGTCGAGGATGCCTGGGACCATGTGGCCGGCCTCACCGTTGGGCAGGACCTCAGCGAGCGCGTGGTGCAGCGCCGTGGTCCCGCGCCGCAGTTCAGCCTGGGCAAGTCGTTCCCGGGGTTCGCTCCCATCGGACCGTTCGTCGTCACCCCCGATGAGTTCGAAGATCGCGATGCGATTCCGCTCACGTCGACCCTCGAGACGGACGGGAAGGTGGAGGTGCTCCAGGACGGCACGACGGCAGACCTCATCTTCTCGGTCCCCGAGCTGATCTCGAGGCTGTCGGCCGTGGTCACGCTCTTCCCGGGCGACATCCTGTTCACCGGAACGCCGTCGGGCGTAGGGATCGGATCGACACCTCCGCGGTACCTCGCTCCGGGACAGACGCTGACCAGCACCATCCCGGGCATCGGATCGCTCGTCAACCCCCTCGTCGGGCGTTCGTCGTCCTAGTCGACGTACCTCAGCGAACTGTCACCAGAAGAAGCCCGGCGCGGCGCCGTCCAGAAGGGTTCGGCGGCGTCTTCGATCGGTCCCCCGAACCACAGGTGATCGTCGGCCACTGGGGTGACGTCGTGCTCTTCTACCTTGAGCGCGTGGAAGCGCTGGACGGGATCGCCCACCTGCGGCGGTCCCCCGCCGGCCGTGTGCGGGAGAACGTCTACGTCACCCCGAGCGGCATGCTCGGCCGGAGCTACCTGGTCGGTCCCTCGAGACGATCGGCTCCGCACAGGCATCCGCCGGTGAGATCCGACGACGGGTCGCGTATCGACCAGAAAGAGTGAGGAGACTCGCAGCATGACCAGTCAATTGAAGGTCGGGGTCTGGGACTACGACCACGCCCGTTCACTCTTCGACGGGACGGTCAAGATCGACGGCTTCGACGCGACCTTCGAGAGTGCAGGCATCGTCTCGGAGATCTTCGAGCGCATGGTCAGGGATCAGGCGTACGACGTGGCCGAGCTCGGCTTGACGTTCTACCTGCGCACCCTTGATCTCGAGGAGTCGCCCTTCATCGCGCTCCCGATCTTCCCCAACCGCCACTTCCGGCATTCGGCGATCTGGGTCAACACCGACAGCGGCATCACGAGCCCGAGGGACCTCGTCGGCAAGACCATCGGCGAGTTCGCGACCTACGGGCACGACGCCGGCATCTGGCCGAAGGGCATCCTCTCGGACGACTACGGGTTTACGCCCGACCAGGCCCGGTGGGTCGTCGGCGGCACCAACCGGCCGATGAAGCCGTTCGACTTCATCCCGTTCCTACATCCGTCCGACGTCGACGTCCAACTCGCGCCCGAAGGACGGACGCTCGGCTCGATGCTGGAAGCAGGGGAGATCGACGCGCTCATCTCCGCGCTGGTACCCCAGGAGGTCCTGCAGGGATCCACGAAGATCGCTCCGCTCTTCCCGGACTACGAGCTGGTCGAGCGCGACTACTACCGGCGCACCGGCATCTATCCGATCATGCACACGATCGTGGTGCGCCGGGAGTATCTTGCCCAGCATCCCGAGTTGCCTCGCGCCGTCTACGACGGCTTCAGCACCTCGCGGGACATCGCGGTGGGCCGGCTAGAGCACGGCCGCATGGAACAGCACATCGAGAGCCTCGTGCCCTGGTCCAGCCCGCTCTACGAGCGGAATCGGACGCTGCTCGCGAGCGACCACTGGGCGTACGGCGTCGAGGCGAACCGCGTGGCCGTCGACACGTTCCTGCGCTACACCTTCGAGCAGGGGCTCTCAAAGCGCCGGCTCACCCCTGAGGACATCTTCGTTCCCGACCTGCTCGACACCTGAAATCCCCTCACGGAAGAGGACCGGCAATGTCAGAACGGATCCAGCCGGCGGTCAACGCCAGCAAGCTGGGCTACGTGGGGTTCAAGACCCCGGACGTCGATCGTCTCGTCGACTACTACACGAAGACCCTCGACTTCGTCGTCGTCGAGCGCGATACGACCTCGGCGTATCTCACCACCACGTTCGATCACCACTGCGTGGTCATCGAGCGGGCGCACGACAAGCAGGCGCGGAGCTTCGTCGGCCTCCAGGTGCGCGAAGACCTCGACGACGCCGCTCGCCGGATCAAGGCGCAGGGCTACGAGGTCGAACGCCGCAGCGATATCGCGCCGTCGACACCCGACGTGCTGATCGTCCAGGAGCCCCTGACAGGCACGCCCATTCACCTGTACGACGGGCAGTCGTCCAGCGGTGTGGAGGGCTACACGCCGCTTCGGCCGACCAAGCTCGGGCACGTCGCCGCGTACACGCCCGAGCTCGCACCGCTCCAGTCGTTCTACCAGGATCTGCTGGGCTTCCGGTGGTCGGACACCGTCGCCGACTTCTTCGTGTTCATGCGCTGCAACGCCGACCATCACGCGGCCAACTTCATGGCCTCGCGCAAGTACCAGGGGATGCATCACATCGCCTACGAGATGCGCGACCTCAACCATCTCCAGACCATGCTCGACCACCTCGCCACGGTGAAGACGCGCATCGAGTGGGGGCCGGGCAGACACGGCCCCGGGCACAACATCTTCACCTACCACCGGGATCCCGACGGCAACAACATCGAGCTTTTCACGCAGCTCGACACCATGACCGATGAGGCCAACGGCTACTTCGAGCCCAGGCCGTGGCACACGGACTTCCCGCAGTACCCGAAGACCTGGGAGGCCGACCTCGCCGCCATCAACAGCTGGGGGCCGATCGACTTCAACCAGATCGACCACTGACCTCGGAGAGCGACGGCATGCCAGGACTCAGCCTTCATCACATCTCGATCAACGTCGGGGACCTCGCCGACGCCGCGACGGAGGTCGCCGCAGCCGTGGGCGCCGGCCCGTTCTTCCAGCTGCCGGACACGCGCTGGGACCGCATCGAGGCGGGCGACGGCGACGTGGAGGCGCAGTGGGACCATTCGATCGCGTTCGGCTATGCGGGAGAGACCCTGATCGAGCTTTCCGTGAACCGCGCGCTCGCGCCGACCGAGCTCGAGCGGGCCCTCACGGGTCACCAGGTGAGCCACCTCGGCTTTTCCACCGAGGACTTCCCCGGAGCGTGCGAGCAGCTGATCCGCTCCGGTGCGCGCCGGATCCTGACCGCGGAGAACGCCGCGATGAGCATCTCGTACTTCGTCCACCCGCTGCTCGGCACCGTCGAGATCGTCAGCGAGAGCGAGCGGAGCCGGAGGATGCTGGGCGTCTTCCGCGAGGCCGCGCAGGGGTGGGACGGCCGGGACCCGTTGCGGCGGTTTCCCTGACGGCGTCCGCGAGCGCACATCGACAACTCGGTGGAACATGCCGAATCTACAGAATGCGACTCGGGACGATGAGGTCTTCGACGTCGTCGTGATCGGCTACGGGCCGGTCGGGCAGAGCATGGCGGCGCTGCTGGGACAGCGCGGCCGCAGCGTGGCCGTTATCGAGCGGTGGCCCGGTCTCTACGGGAGGGAGGGCTTCTCCGAACGGGCGGCGACGCGCTCGCCGGCCATCTCTCACCGCAGGGGCGGGTGGACGGGCGGACCGGCCGATTCGACGACGTGATCGGCGCAGGTTGGGTGCTCCTCGTGCGAGGAGTGCTACCGCCCGCCCTTGAGGGGGGCGACATCGACGTCTCGCCCGGCTGAAGGCGCACGTCGTGACCATGGACTCGGCCATCGACGTGGACCGAACGTACGCGGACTTCTTCGACGAGCACGGCGTGACGGCGATCCTCTACCGACCCGACTTCTACATCTTCGGCAGCGCCGCGAGGCTCGAGGACGTCGGGCCGTTGATCGCCGACTGGCCACGCGGTTCTCTGCGGGCCTCAGGCCGGCGGACGAAGCGGACGGCGTGGCCGCGCGGTGAGCGGACTCGAGGGCGTGTCCCCGTCGCCCGATGTGCAGCACGCGACGCGCGACAGGCGTCGAAAGCCTGCAGCAGGGCGCTCGACATCTGTCGATGGCAGCCGGGTAGATGTCGGCTCTAACATGCCTAAATGTCGCCCATACAACTCCTCGCTGATCGCGTCTTCGCCTACCGTCTCGACATCGACTGGTACATGCGCACCCGGATGGGACTTCCTGTCGAGAGGCTGCGTGTCGAGGGCGAGGACTCCTCACGCGCGGATGCCGCATTCGCCGCGACGGTGCTGGCGGACCTGCGCGGCACCGTCGCGAACCAGCCTCTCTCCGAGGACGACCTGCTGACGGCCGGGTTCCTGGAGCACCTCCTCGTCGGCTGGGTCGAGCGCGACCGCTCGCCGCTCCTCGGCTTCACGGTGACGCCCTACTCGAGCTACGGGATCGCCCTCGCACTGCAGACGGTCTTCCCCGGCTTCAGCGGCCCCGCGTCGAAGTACGTCTCCCTCGTCGCCGACCAGCGGGACCAGGTCATCGAGCTCAGGGAACGGCTCGTGCGACAGCGTGAGGCCGGCATCCTCATACCTGCTCCGGCCCTCCCGGGTGTGCGCGAGTCGCTGCGTCGGTTGCGCGGCGCGTCCGCAGCCGCGTTGCCGGCGTCCGCACCGAGTGAGGTGAGGGACCGTGCGGCCGCGCTCGTTGAGACCGAGGTCCTTCCGGCGTACGACGCTCTTCTGTCTCTGCTCGACGAGGAGTACAAGCAGGCGGCGCCGACGCAGCTCGGTCTCGGTCAGTACGATGGTGGTGAGGCGTTCTACCGGGCACTCGTGCGGGAGCAGACCGCGAGCGACCGCTCCCCGGAAGAGCTGCACCAGCTCGGGCTCGACCAGGTCGCCGAGCTGACGGAGAAGATGGCCATGGCCCGCGCCGACATGGGGATCGCCGGCACGGAGCAGGAGTTCCACGCCGAGCTGGCGACCGACCCTCGGGTCCACGCGTCGGCTCCTGAGGAGGTCGAGGCCCTCTTCCTCAAGCACATGGCACGGCTCGAGCCGCTGCTCAGCAGCTGGTTCAGCGTGCTGCCACGTGCGCCGTACGGCGTCGAGCGGCTGGCGCCCGAGTCCGAGGTGGGCATGACCTACGGCTACTACGAGGCGCCGACGATGTCCCAGCCGGTCGGCAGGTACCGCTGGAACGGCTCCGCTCTGGAGACCAAGTCGCTGCTCACCTACGCGACGTTGATCTTCCATGAGCTCGCTCCCGGGCACCACTTCCACATCGCGCGCCAGGCGGAGAACGCGGAGCTGCCGGACCTGCGTCGGTACTGTGGCGAGCTGACCTCGTTCAACGAGGGTTGGGCGGAGTACGCCGCCGGTCTGGGTTGGGAGATGGGCCTGTACGACGACCCGCTTGACGGCTACGGCCGGCTCGTGCACGAGCGCTTCACGGCCCAGAGGCTCGTCGTCGACACCGGGCTGCACCTGCACGGCTGGAGCCGTGAGAAGGCGGCCGCGTACATGAAGGCCAACACGACCGAGTCGGACGCGCAGGTAGCGAGCGAGGTGCTGCGCTACGGGACCGATCTGCCGGCGCAGGCCCTGGCCTACCGGGCGGGCTTCGTCGAGCTGAACCGCCTGCGCGCCAAGGCAGAGCAGACGCTGGGCGCGACCTTCGACGTGCGCGCGTTCCACGAGCAGCTGCTCGGCCCCGGGGCGTTACCGTTCCCGGTCATCGAGGGCCATCTCGACCGCTGGGCGAAGGAAGTGCGGCCGTGACCGTGACCGCGGACCCCGTCGTCGCCGGCGCAGGCGTGACCGGCTCGTCGATCGCCTACGAGTCGAGCTGCTCCTGCTGCCATACGTCAGCGCCGTGAAGGCTACGTCATGAGAGAAGAGACCATGGACCTGAGTATCGACTCGTCGGAATCCCTTGCGTGGCAGGCCGATCGCGACGAGAAGGCGGCGGCTCGTCTCGCGGGTCTGCCGGGCCGCGAGAGCCTCAAGCAGCGGATCGCCGGGAACCTCACGGACACCCGCGTCGCGCCTGTGACGCGCCGCGGCGATCGGTGGTTCCAGCTGGCCGTGCTCGAGCCGGATGCCGAGCAGCCGGTGGCTGTCGTCCGGGACGCGCCCGCGGGCGAGCCACGCGTGCTCGTCGACCCGAACGAGCTGACGGCGAAGCGTGGCAGGCCCGTGACGCTGTTGGGGATCTCCCCGTCCCCGGACGGCCGCACCTTGGCCTACCTCCTCATGGAGGCCGGCACCGAGGTCAACGAGCTCCGCCTGATCGACGTGCGGACCGGCGAGGCCCTGTCCGATGAGCTGCCGTGGAACGTCACGAACTTCGGCTGGTTGGCGGACTCGTCCAGCTTCTTGTGCACCACCCGCGAGGTGATCGACGGGGTGTCCGAGTGTCCCGTCTACCGGCACGTGCTGGGCACGACGCCGGGCGCCCCGATCCCAGCGCCCAAGGGCATCATTGGCGCACGTCCGGTCGTCTCGGCTGACGGGCGGCACGTCGCCCTGATGACGGGGAACACCGAGCAGCGCCTGGACTGGATCGTCCAGGACGGCGATCTCAGGCCGTTCCTCCGCGACCTGCCGGGTGGGTTCACCGGCGCGTTCCACGGCGACGACCTCATCGCGCTCGTCGACGACGGCGCTCCTCGCGGACGGCTCGTGCGTATCCCCGTCGCCACTGCCGCCGATCCCTCCACCTGGGTCGAGCTGGTCGCCGAGTCCGAGGACGTGCTGCGTTACGTCGACGTCGTCGGCGACGAGATCGTGCTCGGCTACCTTCGCGACGCGACGTGTCGCGTCCGGCTGCTCGACCTCGACGGCACCGTGGTCGAGGAGCTCGACCTTCCCGGCGACGGCACGGTGAGCACGCTTCCCGGCGGTGCCTCGCACCCCGCGCTCCCGATGTTCGCGAGCGGCGACGACGAGATCTCCTTCATCTACTCTTCGTTCGACACGTCGTGGACGGTCTACCGCTACATCGTCAGCGAGCGCCGGCTCGAGGTCGTCACGCCGCCGGCCGTCAAGCTGGACGGGCTCGTCGTCACGACGATCACGGCAGTCTCCAGCGACGACACCCCGTTGCCCACGCACGTCGTCCACCGCGCCGACATCGACACGTCGATGCCGCAGCCGACGCTGATCTACGGCTACGGCGGCTTCAACCTGGCGTACATCCCTTCCTTCGTGGCGGAGCACGCGGCGTGGGTCGAGTCAGGTGGGGTGTTCGTCCTGTCGCACCTGCGGGGCGGCAGCGACTTCGGCGCCGAGTGGTGGCGCCAGGGTACGCGGGAGCACAAGCAGCAGACCTTCGACGACCTCTACGCCGTCGCCGAGCACCTCATCGAGACCGGCCGGACCACCCCGCAGCAGCTTGCCGTCAAGGGCGAGAGCAACGGTGGACTGCTCGCCGGTGCGGCCATCACGCAGCGCCCCGACCTCTGGGCGGCCGTCGTCGCCGACGTGCCGATCCTCGACCTCATCGGGTATGAGCGGGACCCGCTGACCTACATGATCGGACGCGTCGAGTACGGCGACCCGCGCGTCCCGGTCGAGGCCGAGTGGCTGCGGGCCATCAGCCCGGTCCACAACGTTCAGCCGGCGGCCTACCCCGCGGTCCTGGTCACCGCGGGTGCGAACGACCCTCGCTGCCCGGTGTGGCACTCGCGCGTCTTCGTCGACCTTCTCGAGCGTGCGCAGACGGGCGACGCACCTGTCCTCCTCCGCGTCTACAGCGACCAGGGTCACACGGTCACCGGCCTGGATGCTGCGTCGAGCAAGAACTCCGACTGGCTCGCCTTCGTCGCCGCGGCGACGGGGCTTGGGCTCTGACATGGACAACCTGCTGCACGCGCGGCTCGACCCCCGGGCGCGGGTCACCTTCGGCACGCCGCGCGCGCAGTGCATGGTGCAAGGCGTCGACGCGGAGACCGATGTCGTGCTGTTCGTCGGCTACCACGCCCCTGCCGGTTGCCACGGTGTGCTCGCCCATACGTACTCGGGCTTCACCTCGGTGCGCGTCAACGGGGTCGAGCAGAGCGAGGCCTCGGGGAACGCGATCATCTGTGCGGCACACGGGGTGCCGGTGGGCATGGTCACCGGTGACGACGTGATCTGCGCGCAGGCCCGGGAGCTCTTCCTCTCGGTGGAGGTCGTCGAGGTCAAGCAGGCGGAGGGCTTCGCGCAGGAGCCGGCGCCGGCCATCTCGGCGGCCTTCTCCCTGATGTCGATCGCGGTCGGCCAGTTCGCGGCGGGTCGTCGCTAGCTGGGCGTGTGGTCGCGCGTGAGGCTGCTGCTCAAGCAGCAGCCTCACGAAGTGGTTCCAGTGTGTCGGGGGTCAGCGCGACCTCATGGCCGCAGGTGCCGGGCGAAGAAGCCGCCGGCCTTGCGCCAGAAGTAGCGGTCGTGGACCGAGTCGAAGCCGTGGTACTGCTCGGGGAGGACCACGAACTCGTGGTCCTTGCCCGCGCGGATCAGCGCCTCGGACATCTTCACCGAGTCGCCCCAGGTCGCATGGTCAGACGTGCCGGTAGCGATCATCAGCTCACCCTGCAGCTGACCGGCCAGCGTCAGCGTCTGCGCGGCCTCGTAGGCGTCGGGGTGGTCCTGCGGCAGCCCCAGGTAGCATTCGTAGATCACGCTCCCGTACGGGTCGAACCCGGGGCGAACGCCACCCCGGCGGAGTACACGTCAGGACGGTCGGCCAGCAGCCGGAACGTCGTGTAGCCACCCCAGGAGTGGCCGGTGACCCCGGCGCCGCGGGAGAGGTCGATGAAGCTGTGCCGCTCGGCGAGCTGCTTCAGGGCCTCCGCGTGGTCGTCAGCGAGGTGCCCGGCCCAGCTGCGGTAGACGACGTCGTGGAAGGCCTTGGACCGCTCGGGGGTGCCCCGCGCGTCGAGCACCACGGTGACGTAGCCCAGCTGCGCCAGTGCTGTCGGGGCGGTGCTCCACCACGTGCTGAAGGCGTGCGGGCAGACCGCCCACTGCGGTCCGCCGTAGGTGTACTCCACGACGGGGTAGCGCTCGTCGGGGTCGAACCCGGCGGGGAAGTACATGGTCCCCCAGAGCGTCGTCTCTCCGTCGGCGGCCAGCACGCTGAACTCCTGGGGTGGTGTCCAGCCCAGGTCGGTGAGCTTGCGGGCATCCCCGGCAGACCTCACCGAGCAGCTGGCCGTCCATCCGACGCAGCGACGTCACGGGAGGCTGCGCCGGGGTGGACACCGTGTCCAGGAACACCTCCCCGGACGGCGAGAGCATCATGTGGTGCACCCCTTCGCCGTCGGTGAGCTGCTCGACCGGACCACCGGTCAGCGGGACGCGACACAGGTGCACGTCGTAGGGGCGGCTCTGGTCGATGTGCGCGGTGAAGTAGACGAAGCCGCCGACGATCGCGGTCACGTCGACCACCGGCCACTCGCCGCTGGTCAGCTGGCCCAGCAGCCGGCCTGCGCTGTCGTAGCGGTAGAGGTGCGTAGCCGGCCTCGAGCAAGCGCGACATCAGAGGACGCGGTGCGTCGAGCCAAGCGACCTTGTCGTAGCAGGTCCTGATCAGGATGACCCCATGCCTGATCCAGATCGCCCGGAGCGACGACGTCGAGCGCCAGTCGGACGCCGTCGCGCATCGGCACGAGCAGCTCGTTCAGCCGCTGGGTCTCGACTTCTTCCGAATGGGCGGCGTGCGCTTGCCACCGAGCCCGACCATGGCCATGTCGTCGCGGCTCATCACTCGTCCACCGGTTCGCTGCCCTCGGGCCAGCGCACGGGCACGGTGGCCTCCCGCTGCGCGGCGGCCATGACGCCCGCGACCTGCTCGAAGACGATCATGTCGCCGATGACCTCGACACCGGGATCGAGATCCTTGCCGGCACGAGCGGCACGCGACGCCCGCACCATCCGGATGTGGTCTCCCACGAACGTCAGGTCCGCGGACGGGGGTGCCTCAAGGGAGAAGCGCACGCCGTCGCGTCCCAGGTGCACCGACCAGTGCACCGTCTCACCGTCGGGACCGCCGGACAGCTCATAGGCGAGGTCGTAGGACCGCGACAGGGTGGCCGTCGCCTCGGCGACGGCGGGCGACGCGGCCAGGCGCTCGTTTATGGCCTCGACGTGCTCAGCGGACATGAAGAGGGGTGACTCGGTCGTCATCGCGCGGGCTCCTTGGCCGAGATGTCCTGTAGATTCATGGCAACCGTCCTTTTCGTCGAAGTCTTTGGTGGTTCCGCTCGCCGCATCACATGGGGCCGGCGCCAAGATGAGTGGTGAAGAAGCCGATGACCTTCTGCCAGAAGTAGCCATCATGGACCGTGTCGTAGGCGTGGTACTGCTCGGGCAGCACGACGAACTCGTGCGGCCTCCCGGCGCGGATCAGGGCCTCGCTCATCTTCATCGCGTCGGGCCACGTGGCGTGGTCCGAGGACCCGCACGCGAGCAGGAAGGCGGCCTCCATACGCGCGGCCAGCGGGTAGCAGGACGCCTTCTCGTACGCCGATCGCTCGGTCTGTGGGAAGCCCAAGTAGCACTCGTACAGCACCGACGAGTACGGGTCGAACCCAGGCGCTGAGGATACCGCGGCGGTGTACACGTCCGGGCGCTCGGCCGCGAGCCGGAACGCGGAGTAGCCGCCCCAGCTGCGCCCGATGACCCCGACCTTGGCGTCGGACAGGAACGCGCGTCGCGCCTTGAGCTGCTCCACGGCGGCTGCGTGGTCCGGGACGAGCCCGGCGGTCCAGTCGTGGAAGACGACGTCGTGGAACGCCTTCGACCGCCCCGGGGTGCCACGGCCGTCGAGCACGAACGTCACGTACCCGAGCTGGGCGAGCGCCCGGGCATCCCTCGCGTACCACGAAAAGAATTCGTGCGGCGCGACGGCGATCTGCGGACCGCCGTACACGTACTCGACGAGTGGGTACTTCTTGCTCTCGTCGAAGTCGGCCGGGAAGAACATCACGCCCCACAGCTCGGTCTGGCCGTCCGCCGCCGTGACCGTGAACTGCTGGGACGGCGTCCAGGCAAGCCGCGAGGTGTCCACCGTCGAAAGTCCTGTCAAGAGCTTCCCGTCGACGCGGCGCAGTACCGACCGCGGAGCCTCGGACGGCGTGGACCAGGTGTCGACGAGGACCTCGCCGGAGGGCGAGAACATCGCGCCGTGCACCCCCTCGCCCTCGGACAGCCGTTCCACCGGCCCGCCGGCCAGCGGTACCCGCGCCAACTGCACGTCGTACGGACGGGCCTGGTCGAGGTGCGCGGTGAAGTAGACGTAGCCATCCGCGATGCGGTGGACGTAGTCGACCGGCCACTCCCCGTCCGTGAGCTGCCGGACCAGCGTGCCGTCGAGCGCGTAGAGGTAGAGGTGCTTCCAGCCGGACCGCTGCGACAGCCACACGAGCCCGTCGCCCGAGGGGGTCAGGAACAGCCCGGTCTTCTTCCCGAAGTAGATGTCGTGGTGGATGCGTACGAACGTGTCACCGTGCTCGGAGAACACCGGGGTGACCGCACCCTTCGTGGCGTCGGCGAGGACGACCTCGACACGCCGGCAGTCGCGGCTCATGACGAACACGACCAGCCTCGACCCGTCCGGCAGCCAGGCGACCGGCACGGGGTAGGTGTCGGTGGTGTCGCCCAGGTCGATCTCGACCGGAGCGCGACCGTAGAGGTCGAGGACGTGCAGCGTTGTGCGCTCCAGCGTCCCGCCGGCTTGGCCGTGGACGCGCCACACGAGCTCCTCCTCACGCTTGAGGAAGTGCACCTGCGGTGCTTGGTGCACCCCACGGTTTTCGACCTTGTAGGCGACCAGCCGTGAGCCGTCGGGCGAGAAGTTGCAGACCGGGAACGCCATGCCGATCACGGCGACCATCGGGTCGACCAGGTCGAAGCGGTACTCGTGCTCGGGCGAGCCATCGGTCGTCAGTGGCACGGTCCGGCCGTCCTGGGTGGAGCGGACGTGGACGTCGCCGTCCACGGTCGAGACGAAGTGCCGGCCGTCGGGCGAGAGCAGCTCCTGTGCCTTGACCGGGTCGACCAGCGGCTGCGTGCGCAGGAACTCCTGCGGTGTCCGACGGTACGTCTCCGAGACGCCGAGGTACGTGTCCACCACACTGTCGCCTGGCTGCTTGGTCACCGCGCCGCTGTCCAGGTCGACCAGCAGCTGACACGCACCGACCATCGTGGCGAGCAGGCGCGGACCGGCGAAACCCACGTATGCGAAGGGCAGACCGCGGCCTGGGGGTGTCTCCCCGGTCGCGGCAAGGATCGCCGCGCGGAGGGCGGGAACGTCAGGGAACAGGGGCTTCTTGTCGCCGGTCGCCAGGTCGACGAGCCAGCCGGCACGCTCATCGGCGGGGCCCTCGACAAACGCGAGGGACTTGCCGTCGGGTGACCACGCAGGCGTAAAGCGCCCGCCCATCACGAAGGTCTCGAAGTCGACGCGGACGAGGTCGAACGCGGCGTGTCCAGTGGGCATGGCGACTCCTCAGCTCGTGGGAGCGGGACGAAGGGGAGTGGTGTGGTCGACGCACCTGCCGAAGCCGGTTACCGCGAGAAGAACAAGGCCCGCTGCCGGCCGTGGACCTCGAAGAGCTCCCCCAGGCTCGGGCAACTCCGGCGTCGGTTGACGACCAGCGCTCGGCGTGTTCCGGAATCATTGCACAAAGTCACTGAACGTCGCGCCCGACAATTGTCAAAATCAGACAGCTACGAGCTCGACAGTTGTCGTCGTGGCGCAACCCGGCGGACGCGAAGTCTGCGGGGTTGGCACGCTGAGAAGAGGCCGGAAACGGGCATCCGCTAGACCTGCGCCAGCGAAGCTCGGCTGACGGTTCTTGACGTTGACGGACCAGACGGGCTGACTGCCGGATTGCGTCGGCTCACCCTTCTTTCCGCCGCCGTTCGGCTCGCCACTTCTCGTAGCGGTCCAACAGCTCTGGCATTTCCTGGTTGATGAACCAGTAGAAGTCGCGCATGTCACGGATTCTCGTGATCGCCCTGCCGTTGGATGCCTGCGCGCGGTCGAGGGTTGCGTCGAGCAGGTTCAGGATGTCGTTGAGGATCTCGATGTCCTCGCTGTACAGGCGAATCCAGAGGTCATCGCGTATTCGATAGTGGTCTCGCCGGGTCTCCGGTGAGACCGTCCGCTCGACCAAGCCCATCTGGAGCAGCAGCCTGCCGGAGTTCGACACCGCCGCCGGGCTGAGGCCGAGCACGTCGATGAGTTCCTTGCTGGACAGATCCGGCTCGTCGGTGATCATCAAGGCCCCCAGCATGCGACTGGCCGCCTTCGGCATCCGACCCGCGAACCGTTCGGCGAACTGCTCGATGAACTCCTCCGGCCGATCCGGAACGGCTTCGGCTCGTCGCATAGCGTAATCATACCAGCAGGTGGCATTTACAATTTACTAAATGCCGTCTATGGTTCGCTGACCGGCAACTTCAGTCCTGTAGTTGAGCCTCGTGGATCGTCGCTTGGAGGCTTCATGAACGAAACGGCGATCCTCGGGCCCGGGGGCATCTGCTCAGACACGCCGCAGGTATCCGCATTCGCAGCGGCACACGTCACCGATCGTCACGGACTTGCGCAGGTCGCCGGACGTGGTCAGCACCGCGACCGGCACAGGGGGACTTCCTTACTCGCCCGACCCTTCCGGGAGACCATCGTGCCCGACATCAACCCGACTGCTCCCCGCGCCGGATCCACACCTGTCACCATCGCCGTCCTGGCAGCGCTCGCCATCGCGATCGGTGCCTTGGAGAGCATGCCGCTGCCCGCGCTTCCCCTCATCCAGCGAGAGCTGGGCCTGAACCCGGCGCAAGCCGGGCTGCTGTCCACCACACTGATGCTCACCGCCTCCGTCACAATTCCGATCATCGCTAAGCTCGCAGATGCTCACGGCGGACGCCGGACACTGCTCGCGCTCACCTGGTGCGTCGTCGGCGGCGGCGCGGTATCGGCGTTCGCCGGATCGCTGCCGACGATGCTCTTCGGCCAGTTCCTGCAGGGGCTCGGGGCCGGCATCCTTCCGGTCGCGTTCGTAGTACTGCGCGAGTTGTTCCCGGAACGGATGTCCGTGTCGGTCGGCGTGGTCATCGGGTTCTTCACCGTCGGTGGCGGCGTCGGCGTCCTGACCGCGGGGCCACTCGCGGACGCGCTGTCCCGGCGCTGGATGTTCCTGCTGCCCACGCTGATCGTGATGGTCGTGGGTGTCGTCGCCCACTTCGCGCTCCCCCACCGCACTGTCCACACGAGGCAGGCCGCGCGCCTGGACTGGCTGGGCGGCATCCTGCTGGCGGCGACCCTGGCCACCCTCATGCTCAACCTGTCCTGGATCCCGCAGAACGGGTGGCTCTCCTTCAACACCCTCGCCCTGCTGATCCTGACCATCGTGTTCGGTGCCGCCTGGGTACTGGTCGAACGCCGCGCCGCCAACCCCATGCTGGACCTCCGTATGCTGCGCAGGCAGGGCGTCTGGAGCTCCAGCGTCGTCGCGGGTGTGCTGGGAGCGGGCTATTCGGTGCCGTACTTCCTGTTCCCCCAACTGCTGGCCATGCCGCCGGCGGTGGCGGGCTACGGTTTCGGGGCGTCACCGAGTGACATCAGCCTGTACTTGTTCCCCACTGTCGTCGTCGCGATCGTGGTCGGTCCGGTGACCGGGCTGCTCGTGCGCCGGATCGGTTCTCGGGCGGTCGTCGTAGGCGGGCTGATCCTGACGGCATCGGGCCCTCTGATCGCGACGATCTGGCACAGCTCGCCCTGGCACATCGTGCTCAGCCTGCTGCTGACGATCGGACTCGGTGCTGGCGCCGCTTCCACCGCCCTGTACACCGGGGTGATCGACTCGGTCGAGCAGGCCGACACGGGCGTCGCGACCGCCATCAGCGGCGTCGCGCGCGGGATCGGATTGTCGCTCGGTATCCAGATCTCCGCCGCGATCATCACCGCGGGCGCCGATCCCACTACGCATCTTCCCACTGAGCGGAGTTTCCAGGTCGGCTTCCTGCTGGCCGCCGCGGTCATTCTGCTCCCCCTCGTGATCGTGCACCTCGTTCCGGGCAGTGCGCGCCGAGCATCCACCTCGCCGAGTGCAGAGGTCACCGCACCAGCAGTCCCGTGACCGGGCCGGTGGAAAGATATGAACGCATGACCATCCACCGGCAAAGCCGGTACGACACCATCCAGACCCACCTACCGACGACACGGGAAGACATGACCACCCAGCGACCGACTGACAGACTGGCCGAACTCGCCTCCGAGTACTTCCGGCGGCAGTGCGCAGCTGACCCCTTCTGGGCAACGATGTTCGGCATTCCCGGTCACGACGCGGAGGTGCCCGATCCGAGCCGCGCCGCCGACCAGCGACGGCTGGAGGTGTTGGACGGTCTGCTCAAGGAGCTCGACGGGCTCGACGCTGCCGGTTTCGGCGACCAGGACCGGGTAACGTACGCGGGCGCCGACCACGACCGCGAACCCGTGCGGTACAAGGGCATGCACACCGGACTGGCCGTCGACCTCGGCAGTTTCTCCCGCAAGCGCGAGCGCAACGCCGGCAGCTCCGGCACGGTGATGGGCTGACCGTCCGCCGCCGGTCACGCAGCGTGCGGGGGTGGGTTCGCTCGGTCGGGTGAGCGCGCGGTCTGGGCATTCCCGGGCCGCGCGGTCTACCTTGGACGGCAGTCGGTGACTGCCCCCGCCGGCGGTCGAAAGGGAAGGGGTTCCATGTCGGACGGCGACCTCCAGTCCATTGTGGATGAACTCGCCGAGCGGCTGCGGCGCTCGGTCGCGATCGACGACCCGTCGATCCGGCTGCTCGCGGCGAGCCGGCACTTCGGCGACGAGGACGCGGTCCGGGTCACCTCCGTGCTCAACCGCGGGGTCGACTCCGCCATCACCGACCGGATCTTCGCGCTGGGCATCGCCCGCTGGAGCACGCCGGGCATCGTGGACATCGAAGGGGCGATGCCGCGGCTGTGCACTCCGGTGCGCTGCAACGGCATGCTGCTGGGCTATCTGTGGCTGATCGACAAGAACGGCGTATTCACCGACCGCGAGATGGCCGCCGCGACCGAAGCGGCGGCCACCGCCGGCACCATGCTCTACCGCCGACTGCTCCTGCACGAACGCTCGAAGGCGCGGCAGGAAGGCATCCTGCGGGAACTCGTCTCCCCCGATGTCGCCGTGCGCACGCAGGCAGTCGAGGACTTGCGCGCCGAGCAGCTTTTCGGTGACGACTGTACGAGTTTCACCGTGCTCGCCGTGCAATGCCGGATCCCCCAGACGACCTCGGCCCCGCAGCAGGTCGCCTTCGAGGCCGCGATCGAGGACGGCGTGCGCGCGGTCAGCGCTGATGTCGCCCTGATGGTGGCCAACCGGTCGCGTGCGTGGATCTTGCTGATCCAGCGCCAGGCACCGGCGAAAGCGCTGGTGGATTGCGTGGCCGAGCGGATCACCAGCCGGTTCCGCAGGCTCACCGACGACACCGCGCGCCTGTTCTTCGGGCTGGGCGGCACCGTCGGCAAGCTCGACGCCGTGGTCACTTCCTACCAGCAGGCGTTGCTGGCCGCCCGCGCCGCGCTGTTGCTGCCCAGCATCGGCGAACTCGCCCGCTGGGGCGAGTTGGGCCCGTACGAACTGCTGCTCAAACTGCCCCTGGACGACCTGCTCGCCACGTCCCCGGTGCCTGCCCTGGTGGCGCTGGAGGAGGACAACCACCACGTCCTCCTCGAAACCCTGACCGATTTCTTCGACCACGGCGGCAACATCCAGCGCACCGTGGACTCCCTGCGCATCCACCGCGCCACGCTGTACCAACGCCTCAAACGCGTCGAACAGATCACCGGCTGCAACATCAACAACGGCGACGATCGGCTCATGTTGCACCTGGGCCTCAAACTTCGCGCCATCGCCGCCGCGTACCGCGACGAGTTCGGCGGCTGATCCCGCGCGGTGTCGGCATCAGCGGTGTAGAGCCCGGACTCCGCGACACCGCCGATTCCCCGCGGAGTCCGTCTACTTTCGGACAGTGTCGGCACGGCGCTCATGCAGCCACCGTGCTTCCTGTCGCGAGGGCGCGGAACCGGCTGCCGTGGAAGACCAACGGGGCCTCGCCCGGTCGTGACCTCAGGCCGAGAATCTCCAGGAGCACCCCGCGACCCGGACACGGGCCGACTGGAAGCAGCCTCCCACAACCGCAACAACAGCGCGGCCGTCGCATACTGACCTCGGCCGTCCGGAGTGGGGCCGGCCTGCCGCCCGACGGGCGCGTGCGCCGCGTGCCAGGCCTGCGGCGCGAGGAAGTCGCTCTGCTGGCCGGAGTCTCCACCGACTACTACGCCCGTCTCGAGCAAGGCCGGCGGATCACGCCCTCCGCTGCCGTGGTCGAGGCGATTGGCCGGGCTCTCGGACTCGACGCGGCGGGACGGGCACATCTCGAGGACCTCATCGGGCTGCCCGCGGCACCGGCTCAGCGACGCTCCCGCAGCGCGCAACGAGTGCGTCCAGGGCTCTACCAGCTCCTCGACTCTCTCGACGGCGAGCCCGCGCTCGTGCTCGGCCGCCGCACCGACATCCTGGCCACCAACAGGATGGCCAAGGCACTGTTCGCTGACTTCGACCGGCTGCCCGCGAAGCAACGCAACTACGCCCGCTGGATGTTCCTCGACGAAGACGCGCGATCACTGTTCATGGACTGGCCAGACATGGCCCGGGCCGCGGTCGAGAGCCTGCGATTCGAGGTCGGCCGCGACCCTGACGACAGTGCCACCATCGCCCTCGTCACCGAACTTCGCGAACAGAGCCTCGAATTCGACCAGTGGTGGGAACAACACCGAGTCCACCAACGCACCCACGGCTCGAAGCGGCTACGTCACCCGCTCGTCGGGGAGCTGACCGTCGAGTACGAGACGCTTGCCCTGCCCGGTGACCCGGACACAGCCCTGTACATCTACACCACCGAGCCGGGGTCACCCTCACGGCGGGCCCTTGATCTCCTCGCGAGCTGGGCGGCTTCCGGCCTGGGCCCCGATGCGGGGCGTCACCGTCAGACCGGCTCTATCGACGCTCAGTGACCAGCAGTACGAGCCGTTCGGCCGGTACGCGGACCTGGCCCGTGCTCGCAAGGCGAAGTCAGAAGAGCTGAACGCCCTGGCCGGCAAGCCACAGCCCACGGAAGGTCTCGGCCTCCTCGATGAACTCCCACGGTTGGCCTGGCCATGGTGCCCGAAGATCTGCAACGCCAGCTCTTCGACGCCTTCCATCTGGAGCTTCGCTATCGGTACGACGCCCACCAGATCCTGATCAGGATCACTGTTAAGGAGGCCAACTTGCCTGCGATCCAGGCGCTCACAAAGCAGACCGCCGACCCGCCTGATGGCGGATCGGCGCCGGGAGATCTTTCCCTTCTGCTGTGTGCCCCCTGCAGGATTCGAACCTGCGCACCCGGCTCCGGAGGCCGGTGCTCTATCCCCTGAGCTAAGGGGGCTCAACGAGTGATAAGGCTACCAGCATCTGGAGGTCGTTCGTCACTTGGAATAGGGATCACGATCATGGTGGGTGGGCGTGGTCGGCCGGGGCCTGTGTGGTTCCGGCGGCGTGGGGGCGCTGCGCGGGCGGGCCGCGGCCGCGGGCAGCGCGGGGGCGGCGGTGCTCTCCAGCGGCCGCGTCGTGTCCGGCATGGGAGATGCGTGGCCGGGGTCGGCGGGTTGGCGCGAGCCCCGGCCGTGATCGGGTTGAGTTGAACCTGAAGGCTCAGGTGCTCGGGTGGGTAGCGGCTCGGATGCTCGGGCGGGTGGCGGCTTGGGGGCTTGGGCGGGTGGCAGGCCGGATGGCGCCGCGGTAGCGGGCTCGGTAGTAGGGCGAGTGGAGGAAGTCGACCTTGCGGACCACGTCGCCGGTCTTCGGGGCGTGGATCATCACGCCGTTCTTGAGGTAGATGCCCACATGGGTCGGGTCGCCGGTGCCACCACCGAAGAAGACAAGGTCGCCTGGCTGGAGGCGCGAGATGGGGATCTTGGTGCCCCGGGCGAACTGGCTGCCGGTGTAATGCGGGAGGGAGACGCCGGCTCGGGCCCAGGCGTAGAGAGCCAGCCCCGAACAGTCGAAGCCGCCACGGGTCGCCCCTGAGGTCGATCCGCCACCCCAGACGTAAGGCGTCCCAAGCTGACGCAACGCGGCCGCTACGACGATCGTCCCCGCCAGGGTTCTACGAGCCTGGCCAGAAGCGTGGCTGCGAGGATGTTTTAACGACTGCGACGTGTGAGCCCCGGCGTGCAGCCCCGATGGGGCTGATGTCCGGGACGCCCCCGAGTCGCCCAAGACCTTGGAGGTGCCATGCGGCACCGATTCCGCGGTCGGCTTACCGGCAGCCGCGTGATTACCGGCTGCCGCGGGCTTGCCGCGTGCCGTCGGGTGTTCCTGCGTCGGCGCCTGAGCCGGCTGGGGAGCTTGGGCTGCGGGTACGCGGGGCCCTGGGCGGAGGAGTGGCACTGTGGACAGGAGTTGCGCCGCGCGGACCAGGTGGGCTGTCGAGAGGAGTCGGCCCGGCTGGAGGAGTTGCGCTAGCTCGGAGAGTTGCGATTGAGGTGCCTGCATTCGCGCCGAGGGTTGCGGTAGTCCGAGGATTCCTGGAGGGCTGGGTACGCGGGCCGGTTGGTGGACCTTGTGTACTGGATGGTCTTCATCGTCTTCGTCATGCTCGGCCGAGGGCTGTGGGCTGTGCATCGGAGCGGGAAGTGCCCAGGTGCGGGCGCCCGGTGTGCCGTGAGGGTCAATCTGGGGTGTGCGTGAGGGGCGTCGGTGCGTCGTCGTGGATGGGCAGGAGTCTGCCGCTGCTTCGTTTTCAAGGGAGGCGCCTGGCTGTGGGGATATCGCGATGGACTTCGCCGCATCTGTAACGGCCAACCGGGTGACCTCGGACTCAGTGGATCCGTCGGGCTTCGATACAGCCAGCCGAGCGGCCCCCGACACGGTGACCCCGTCCACCTCCGGCACGGCGAGCCGGGCGGGCTCCGAGGTGGTGAGGCGAATGGCTCCCGTCGCGGTGAAACCGACCGCGTCCGATGCGGTGGGTCTGGCGGTGTCCGGCCTGGTGAAGCCTGCTGCCTTTGATGCGGTAAGGCGGGTGGCCTTCGAGGTGGGGGCCGGTGCGGTGTTCGGAGACGGCGGGGAGGCGTGGGCGTGGTGGCCGGGGGGCCAGCGGAGGTGGGTGCATCGGGTGAGCCTCGGGCCGGGGGTGGCCTCGTTGGAACCTGGTGAAGTCTCCGTGGAAGCTGCTGAAAGGGCCGCCCCCGTGACGAGGACGGTGGTGACGAGCATCGTGATCACGGATGCCCTCCTTGGGCTCGATGAGGAATCGAGGCCCCAGGGTCCGACGAGCGGGGTCCTCGCCGCCGAGCCGAATCTCGCTCTGTGGATGAAGGGGAGTCGGCCGCTTCCCTGCGGGCTCGCCCGCACCGCCCTGACCTGGGACAAAGACAGAGACGGGACAGTATCCCTGGTGGGGTTGTGGATAACTCGCCGCCTCGCACCTGGCGCGGCGGCTGACCCGTCATCTCAGGATCGTCATGGAGTTGGGCGGATCGGGATTTGCCGGAGCCGGTGTCGTTTCTGTACAAGACCCGGGTGGTCGTTCGCACCTAAGCTCCCAGGCGCAGCCATCGTCATGGCGGAGGGGCTCGCGGCCGGGGTCGGTACCCAGGTCACGGTGCTGCTCGGCCGTCGTACGAACGACGGGGTGCCGGCCGGAGGCTGGACTGGGTGCCGTGCGCGGCACGCCGGTCGGCTCACTCCTCCGCTGCCGGTGCTCAACGAGGAGGTCGTCGTGACGAAGCTGGTAGAGCCGGGTCATGATCGGGGGCCACTCCTCGTCATCCCAACGAAACAGGAGCAGAGCTATGGCTAAGATCGTTTCCAACTTCTTCATCTCGCTGGACGGCGTGGTCGCCTCGCCGGACCAGTGGCACTTCCCGTACTGGAACGACGAGATGGGCGCCGCGGTCCAGGCGGGTATGGCGGACGCGAGCGGGTTCCTGATGGGCCGGAAGCTGTACGAGGAGTGGTCCGCGTACTGGACCACGGCGGACCAGGATCTGGACTTCGCGGCGTTCATCAACAACGCCGACAAGTACGTCCTGTCGAACACCCTGGAGAAGGCCGAGTGGAACAACACCACCCTCATCTCCGGTGACGTCGCGGCCAAACTGCGCGAGGTGAAGGAGCGGACCGACGGCACCATTCAGATGTCCGGCTCGGCGACGACCGTGCGGTGGCTTCTGGCAAACGGGCTGCTCGACGAGCTGAAGCTGCTCGTCCACCCGATCGCGGTCGGCCACGGCCGGCGGCTGTTCGAGGACGCCCCGACCCACCCGCTGAAGCTGGTCAGCTCCGAGACCTTCAAGACGGGCGTGCTCAACCTGACCTACGTTCCGGACGCCGGCTGACCGATGCCCCGGGGACGCCGCCATGGTCCGGGGCCGTGGACGGGCCGTGGATGGGCCGTGGATGGGCCGTGGTCATGGCGGCGTGCCACAGCCGGCACGAGACGTCCCTCAGGCGCCAGACCGTGTTGCAGGCGGGTGAGAAGTTCGGGGAAAGGGTCGCGTGAGGGCGGCTCAGGAGTTAGCCTCGCGCCCGTGGAAGAGCTTCTGGGACGCGTGCTGGTCGTGGACGACGACGAGGTGATTCGGCAGCTCATCGCCGTCAACCTCAATCTGGAGGGCTTCCAGGTCGAGACGGCGACCGACGGGCAGGACTGCCTTGATCGGGTGGGGGCGGTTCAGCCGGACGTCATCACGCTGGACGTGATGATGCCGCGGCTGGACGGCTGGATGACGGCCACCAAGCTGCGCGCCGACGAGCGGACCAGTCACATCAAGATCATGATGATCACGGCCCGCGCCCAGGAGGACGACAAGAAGCGCGGCCTCGCGATCGGCGTCGACGCCTACCTGACAAAGCCGTTCGACCCGGCCGAGTTGATCCAGGTCGTGAGAGATCTGGCCTTGTCCGCCCGCACGGGATCCGGCGGCTGAGCACCGCCCCGTCCGGCGACCGAGCGACGCGGTCTCCTGCGGCCGGAGCGCGCCGTGCGACGGCCCTCAGCGTGCGAACGTGCCGATGGTCTCCCCCGAGGCGATGGCCGCGTCCTTGATCCGCCGGTGGAGCGTCTGCGGATCGCCGGACGCCGTGACGGCCTCGGGCAGCGCGTACACGATGAAGTGGTAGTGGTGGACGCCGCTCGGCGGGCACGGTCCCTTGTACGCCGGATCGCCGCCGCTCCCCCGTGCCACCGTCCCGGGCGCCGTGCCCTCGTCGGCACGGGTCGTGGTGGCGGGGATGCCGGTCACGATCCAGTGGATGTAGGAGCCGCCGGGCGCGTCCGGATCGTCGACGACGAGGGCCAGCTCGCGGGCGGACGAGGGTACCCCGCTCCAGGTGAGCGGGGGCGAGACGTCCTGGCCGCCTCGGGCCGCGCAGGCGTACTTCTTCGGGATCTCGGCGCCCTCGGCGAAGGCGGGGCTCGCGACCTTGAGACCGGACGCCGGCGTGGCCCCCTCGGCCGAGCAGCCGGCGAGCGTGATCGCCGCGGCGAGCACCAGAGCGTTTCCGATCTTCATATTCCCAGCATAACCAGGCCGCCTGCCCCGTCCGGGGAGTGCCGCGCCACGACACCCCGTCACGAGGAAAGGGCCCGCGCCTCTTGGGGGGTGGAGAGGCGCGGGCCGTGGGGAGGGGGTCAGTTACCGAAGGTGAACCAGTTGAGGTTGACGTAGTCGGCCGACTGCCCGCTGGAGAAGGTGATGTAGACGGTGTGCGTGCCGGTCACCCCGGCGATGTTGGCCGGGACGGTGCGCCAGCTCTGCCATCCGCCGGTGTCGCCGATGGCGAAGTCGCCGATGGGCGCGGCGCTGAGGCTGTCGAGACGCACCTGGACGAGGCCGCTCGCGGCGCCCGCCCCCGACGCGACGCGCGCGACGAACTGGGTGGCCGGGGTGGACCCGAAGTTCACCCCGTCGTACCGGAGCCAGTCGCCGTTGGCGATGTGGGAGACGTTGCTGCCGCCCCCTGCGTCGGTGGTGGCCTCGGTCTGGGTGCCGGACTGCGCCTGGTAGTTCTCGGCCTGGATGGTGGAGCGCGCGTCCACGCCACCGCCGGGCGGCGGCGAGGTGGGCGGGCCGGTGGGCCCGGTGCCGCTCTGCCAGACGGCGACGTAGTCGACGACCATAGGGCGGCCGGAGACGGTCGCCGCCGTCGGGGTCTGCCCGCCGAGCGCGTTGGGGAAGGCGCCGCCCATGGCGACGTTGAGCAGCAGGAAGTACCCCGCGTGGCCGGTCATGTTGTTCCAGGTGCCCGCGTCGACCTGGTTCTGGGTGACGCTGTGGAACTGCTGGCCGTCGACGTACCAGCGCAGGGCGTTGGGGGTGGAGGCGCGGTCCCATTCGAACCGATAGGTGTGGAACGCCGACTGGCAGGTGGATCCGGGGCACGGCCGGTTGGCGCCGAGGCCGGTGGTCTCGTTGCACGGCCCGCCGGGGCTGACGCCGCAGTGCAGCACGGCCCAGACGGAGTTGATGCCGTTGACGTTCTCCATGATGTCGAACTCGCCGATGCCCGGCCAGTTCCAGTAGTTACCCCGGTAGGGCGCGCCGAGGGCCCAGAAGGCGGGCCAGTAGCCGAGGGCGGCGTCGCCGGTGACGTTGGGCATCTGGATGCGGCCCTCGATACGCAGGACGCGCCCCGCGTCGGGCTTGAAGTCGGCGCGGCGGGTCTCGATGCGGGCGGACGTCCAGTTCTGGCCGCTGCCGATCGGGGTGATGCGCAGGTTGCCGGTGCCGTCGAGGCTGACGTTGGACGGGCTGGCGGTGTAGTTCTGGATCTCTCCCGTGCCCCAGTTGGCGGGGCCGCCCGGGTAGGCGTGCCCGGTGTCGATGATCCAGTTGGCGGACGACGGGAGGGTGCCGGCCGCGCCGTTGAAGTCGTCGCTCCAGACGAGGCTCCAGCCGCTCGGCGTGGGGGGCACGGCGGCGCCTGCGGGGTTCGTCACGGCGAGGGCGATGAGGGGCAGGATCGCGGCGCCGATGACGATCAGCAGTGCGCGGATTCGGGGGCGGCGCCTTTCGGTGGGTCGGGTCGGTGAGTCCATGCTCGTCCTCATATCTCGGGGTGGATCGCAGATGTGCTGGAGATCAGAGCGGACCGTGCCGGCCCGGACGGGCGTCCGGGCCGGGGCCGGGTACGGGCCGGGGCCGGGTACGGGCCGGGGCCGGCGGGAGGTCACGGCCCGTACGGTGTGTGTCAGCGGAAGGGAAGGGTGATCACCGAGCGGTTGCCGGTGCCGACCGAGGCCGGGTTGTTGCCGATCGCGCTCCACACCTCGACGCGCACGCGGCCGTTGCTCAGGTCACCGAGGGCGCCGGTCGCGGAGGACGGGCCCGTCCCCTGCGTGTAGTGCTCGAAGCCGGTGACCGGGTCGGTGGCGAAGTAGGGGTAGGTCTCGACGCGGTCGTAGGTGCCGTCTCCGGTGAGGTCGTAGGAGACGCGCACCTGGATGCCGTTGGCCACGGCGGCCCCCGAGTCGAGGAACAGGTCGAACGCCGTGGCGGCGCCGGTGTACGTCATGGTGAGGCCGCTCGCCGTGTAGGTCACGGGGTTGAACGGCGTGCCGTCGTGGTTGGTGCCGCCGGCCGAGGGGATGATGTCGGCCCCGGTCGCTCCGGCGGTGGCGGCGAGCCCTCCGCCGGTCTGCAGGTAGCGGGTCGGCGAGCCCGGCGGGGGCGTGACGGTCGGCGTCGGGGTGGGGGTGACCGTCGGCGTGGGCGTCGGGGTCGGCGTGGGCTCGGTGCCTCCCGCGCTGGTCGCCGTCGAGCCGGCCGGGACGTTCAGCGTGCGGCCGTCCGAGAACCTGACGGTTCGGGCGGCGGTGCCGAAGTTGTGCGCGACGTAGGTGCGCGTCCCGTTCTGGTTGAAGACGGCGGCCGTCGGGGTGTCGGCCGTGACCGCCGGGTCGACGAGGCCGAGCCGGGCCAGGTTGTAGATCCAGTGGTACGCGTGCGCCTTGGAGTCCCCGGACTCGGGGGTGTAGTTGTTCCAGCCGGCGTCCCAGTTCGCCTTGGCGGCGGCGGGGTCGCCGAGCGCGCGGTACTGCCAGATGATGTCGCGCCATTCCACGGCGGGCCCGCCGTTGTTGGCCTCCATCTCGGCCAGCCCGGCGCGCACCTTGGCCGGGTAGAGGCCCTGGTACAGGGAGCCGGCGGTGATCGGCAGGTAGTTGATGCCGTGGATCTCCTCGGGGTTGCCGGTCCACCAGGTGCCGTACGCGGCGCCTTCGCCCCAGATCATGCCCGCGGTGTCGTGGCCGTAGTTCGGCGGGAAGACCACGCCGTCCACGTCGAACCAGTACTGGGCGATCGTGGCGCTCTGGGTGGTGTACAGGTAGATGCCGAGGTCGCGCAGCGCGGTGTCACCGGTGGCGGCGCCGAGCAGCAGGGCTCCGGCGGCGAAGTTCATCGCCTCCGACGACGACTCCTCGTTGTTCCCGGCGGCGAAGCCCTGGTGGCCCGAGGCCCAGCCGTTGCCCGCGTACGGGTCGAAGTTGCGCAGGAACGGGAAGCGCGTGTCGCCACGGTCCCAGTTGTTGGCGTCCCGGGCGAGCAGCTTGGCCATGCCGCCCCACTGGCCGTCGGCGGCCCATGCCTTGTCGTAGCGCGCGACGGTGGCGGCGGCCATCAGGTAGTAGCCGTAGTGGAAGTGGTGGTCGTTGACCTCGGTGTCGCTGCCGTAGGAGGCCGGGTAGCCGGTGAGGATGCCCCATGAGGCGTCGTAGCGGAACTGCTCGCCGCCCGCCGTGAACCAGCTCTGCAGCTTGGTCTTGAGCAGCTCGATCAGCTTGTCGCGCGTGGCGTTGTCGCCGAGCTGCTCGGCGATGGGCACGAGCTGGGCCAGCCGCCCGAGGGCCTTGCCCGCCCAGTAGGTGTCGCCGGCGCCCTTGTACGGGTCGGCGGCGTTGGCCTCCTGGCGGACGAAGTCGAGCAGCCGGGCGCGGTCGTAGGCGCCGAGGTCGGGCAGCGAGGGCAGGACGCCGTGGAAGGTCTGCCGGGTGCTGAACGTGGCGCCCTCGCGCAGCTTCATCGTGCCGCGGGACGAGGCGTAGGTGTACGAGGTGAGCGCGTCGGTGGTGGCGAGCCACTGGTGCCGGTAGAGGGCGAGCAGCGTGCCGGTCTGCGTGCCCTCCTTGGCCGTGGTGGCGGCGGTGTAGGTGGTGGTCACCCGGGCGTTCGCCTCGTCGTAGGACCAGCTCACGGTGGTGCCGGTGACGAACGAGTAGGCGTACTTGGCGAACAGGTCGAGGGCGGCGCGGGAGGGCAGCGCGGCGACGGAGAAGTAGTTCTTGCCGCCGAGCGCGACGGTCGCCGTCGTCCCGTTGATCGCCCAGTCGGTGCCGGTCGGGGCGAACAGGGCGTAGTCGTGCCCGTTGACGGTCGCGCCGAGCACGTTGCCGCGGTCGGCCCAGATGGTGGGCGTGGCGACGAAGGCCACCTGGCCGTCGCCTCCCGTCGGGGTGGCGTAGACGTACGGCGAGCCGTGGCCGATCGTGGCGCGCAGCGTGCGCGCGCCGTCCGACCAGTAGGGGGTGACCGTCCAGTCGGACCAGCCGTCGACCTGGGTCCTCGGCGCGTTGAGGCCGGTCACGCCGAGGGTGAGGTCGCGGGCGTGGCTGTAGGCGTACTGCGTGGCCGAGCCGCCGGGCGTGGACGGGTAGCTGACCTCCAGCCCTCCCGCCACGGCGTGGAAGGCGAGGGGGTGGGCGTACATGTTCTCGGAATACGGATTGCCCGGGTACCTCTGGAAGGCCAGGGAGGACCACCAGTCGTTGGTCGGGACCTTGGCCGTGACGGCGGAGGTGATCTTGGGGGCGACCTGCGCGCCCGTGTTGTCGGCGGGGCCGGAGGCTCCGGCGGGCAGGTCGGTGGTGTAGCTGCCCGCGCCGACGGCGATCGTGGCGGCCTGGGCCGGCCCGGCGGTCACGGTGGTCAGAAGGCCGGCGAGGAGGGTGACGACGGCGAAGCCGGCGGTGCGGCGCCTGCGCGGGAGGCGGCCGGCGGCGGGACGGTTGGGCGTGGTGCCCGTGGAGACCTGGTTGATCATGCGGAGAGACTTTCGTCCTGGGGGGTGAACCGGCCCACGCCCGGGCGAGGGGGCGAAGACCGGCGGTGGTTCGTACGGCGGGCCTCGACACCGTTCAAGGCCCGCACGGCGGCGCGAACCGATTGTTCGCGGTGACGTAACGTGCGTGTAACGCTCTCAGCGCCGCTGACGCTATTTGCGTCAAGAGCCCCTGTCAACAGCGTGAAAATGTTTCTTGAAGATCACGAGAGCGCTCTCATCCTCCGCGACGGCACCGCTACGGGCAGGCGTCACACCAGTACCCTTTTCACCAGGCATGACAGCGGCAAAGCGGAGCGGAAAAGCCGCGAACAGCGCACGACGCACGAAGTCGGATCACTTTCCGTCACCGGCGGCCTCCAGGGCCCGCCCCGACCCCTTAGGGTTGTAGTCGGAGAGCGCTCTCCATTCGGCGGGCCGACCCGCCGGTCGAACGGCTATATTGGACTGGTGAAAAACATGATATGAGCACCGCCCAATTACCCGTTTCCGCGGCCGTCACGACCCGCGCCCGGCGAACACGGGCGGCGGGTACACACTTGGCGGCTCCTGGGCTCGTCCCCGGAGCGCGACTGTAAGGCCCGGCGACCCCGCGTTACGTCCGGGCGGCGATCCGGCCCGACACGGCCTGCCATGGGCGATCGTTTGGGCCCTACTGATAATTTCCAGTGGCACGATGGGGAGCGGCGGGTTTCGTTATCGTTCACTTCGGTCTCGAAACCCAGTGGCGGCTTCTCATATCGACAGATATCGACAGCGGCTGTGGCACCGGCCGACCATCCCGGGCGGCTGCCGCACCCACGACCTCCATCAGAGGAAAGACAGGGCTCTAGCGAATGAAACGACCAACCCTGGAGGCGGTCGCCGCACGCGCCGGCGTCTCCCGGGCGACCGTCTCGCGGGTCGTCAACGGCCAGTCGACTGTCACTCCGGAGATCCGGGAGACGGTGCTGCGCGCGGTGAGCGAACTGGGGTACGTCCCCAACTCCGCCGCCCGCAGCCTGGTCACCCAGCGCACCGACTCCATCGCGCTGGTCATCTCCGAGCCCGCAACGCGGGTCTTCTCCGACGACCGGCTGTTCTCGACGGTGATCCGCACGGTCAGCAGCGAGTTGGAGGCGGCCGACAAGCAGATCGTGCTGATGCTCGCGAGCGCCCCCCGCGGCCACGCGCGCGTGGAGCGTTACATTTCGGGCGGCCACGTCGACGGCGTGCTGCTGCTGTCCATGCACGGCGCCGACCCCCTGCCGGGCGCGCTGACCCGCATGGGCGTGCCGGTGGTGTCCTACGGCCGCCCGGCCGTGGCGGTCGAGATGCCCTATGTCGACAATGACAACGTTGGCGGCGCGTCGGCGGCCGTACGGCACCTGCTCGACAGCGGGAGGCGCCGGATCGCCACGATCGCGGGCCCGCAGGACATGATAGGAGGTCAGGACCGCCTGACCGGCTACCGCGAGGCCCTGCGCGACTCCGACCGCCGCTCGATCGTCGCCGTCGGCGACTTCACCCGCGCCTCGGGCATCTCCGCGATGCGCCAACTCCTGGAGGACGACCCCTCGCTCGACGCCGTGTTCGTCGCGAACGACGTCATGGCGATCGGCGCACTGCAGGTGCTGCGCCAGGCCGGGCGCCGCGTCCCGGACGACGTCGCGGTCGTGGGCTTCGACGACATCGAGGCCGTGCGCTACACCGACCCGCCGCTGACGACCGTGCGGCATCCGATCCCCGAGCAGGCCACCGCGATGGTGCGGCTGCTGCTGACTCCCCCGCAGGAGCGCGCGAGCGACCGCGTGATCCTGCCGAGCGAGCTGGTCGTCCGCGAGTCCGCCTGAGGGGCCGCCCGGGGGGTCACGACCGGTGGCCGAGCGCCCCCGGGATGCGGTTCAGCACGCTGTACGGCACGAGCCCGTAGGCGTGGAAGTCCACGGCGTCGCCGCCGGCCGCCTTCACCGCGCGGACCTTCGCGGCCAGCCTGTCCTCGGAGTCGGTGTCGGGACGGCCCGGGCGCAGCACGACCCGCAGCTCGCGGTCGTTGCCCACCGAACGACGGTACGCGCCGACGTCGTCGGCCACCCGCGCGGCGTCCCTGGCGTAGGCGAGCACGCCGAACGACGGGACGAGGTCGCCGAGCGCGACCAGGTCCACGCCGAGCTGCCAGGCGTCGTGCGCCGCGAGCCCCGCCGGGGGCAGCCCGTCGGCGTACCCCTTGACCTGGCCGGTGCCGTCCATGAAGGTCAGCCGCGAACCCTCGGCGGCCACGGCCGAGGAGACCTCGCTGACCAGGGAGGTCACGGTCTCGGAGCGGGCGCGGGCGTAGGCCACGACCTCCGGGCCCGCGTAGGCGGTGAGCGCCGCCCGCGTCACCTCGCCCTGCGCGGGAGGGTCGCCCTCCAGCACGCCGCCGATGATCCTCGCGCACTCCTCGCGCGCGACCTCCGCCTTCACGCCGAGGTCGGCGGCGCGCCGCATGCACCACGAGCAGAAGCACAGGCCGAGCAGGAACTCGTCCATGGGGCCGAGGGGGACGTACGACCGGTCCTGCCGGTAGCCCTGGGCGAACGTCCCGAAATGCAGGGACTCGGCCACCACGCTACGCACGCCCTGGCGCGCCACGGCCCGCGCCAGCGCCACCGCGTACAGGCGGACGTCTGGCTGGGCCGGGCACAGCGCGGCCGGGGACCCGCGCCCGCCGAAGCAGTCCTGGACGGTCAGGTCGAGGTTGGCCAGGCCCAGCGTGACGTTCTGCAGGAAGACGGCCAGGCCGTGCAGGACCATGCCGTGGTCCTCGGCGGCCTCACGCAGCGCGGCGAGCGGCTCGGCCTCCGCCCCCGGCTGCACGGGCGGCGCCAGGCGCAGGTTCGCGAACAGATCGTCCGGGAGCGGGAAGTGGACTCCGTCGGAGCGCAGGGTCACCCGGGAAGCGCCGTGCGGGGTGACGTCGCGGGCCGCGTGGTAGGCGGCGGCCACCGTGACCTCGCGCACGCCGTACTCGGCGATCCTGCCGAGGACGCGGCGGGCGCCCTCGTCCCGCACGTCCTCGACGAAGACGTGAACCGAACCCTCCACCGCTGCCGAGCCTTTCCGGGAGGCCGCCGTGCGCGACCGTGAGTGACCTACGTCCCAGGCGACCCTATATCTTCACAGGTAAGCAGCGACCGGTCCAGCAACGGACGGGCCCGCAGCAATTCGCGGGCCTGCGAGCGGGCCAGGTTCCAGCCGTTCCACGGGTCCGCGTGGCCGAACTTGCCGGGGGCGGACATCTCGGCCAGCAGGCAACTGCGCGCCGGCTCGGGCAGCCGGTCCACGGCGGGCACGGCCTCGGCGCCGAGGTCCCCGAGGTAGTCGACGTCGAGCCGGGAGACGCCCCGCTTGTCGATCTGGCTCTCGGCCACCCGCAGGTCGGGGTTCCAGGCCGCGAAGATCACCAGGGTCAGCGAGGTGACCAGCACCAGCGTACGGGGCAGCCACCCGGCCCCGCGCCGGGCCATGCGCAGAGCGCCGGCGGCGATGACCAGCGCGAACACCGCGCCCAGCCACCAGATCGCCGCGCCGACCGAGGCCCGTAGCCGCGACATGCCGTAGGCGTCGGTGTAGAGGCCGAGCCGGTGCAGGGCCGAGGCGAGAATGACCATCGTCAGCCCGCACAGCAGGCCGAGCAGCCCGGCCAGCACCCAGCGCTGACGGCCCGCGGGCGCGAGCACGCCCGCCGCCACGGCGACGATCGCCAGCACGAACACGCTGACCGTGACCAGCTCGAAGAAGCCCGACCGCGCGTACTCCGCGTAGGTCAGCCCGGCCGTCTCGACGACCTTGCGGTTGCCGCCGAACAGCGTCGTGATCTGCACGACCACGAACGCGACGAACAGCAGGTCCACCGCCACCAGCGGGGTGATCCACAGCGTGGGGGTCACCTTCCTGCGCCGGACGAGCACCTGGGGCTCCACCGTGGGCCGCAGCGCGACCAGCGCGGCGCCACCGACGAGCGCGACGAACAACCCGAACACCAGCAGGCGGAACGGCAGCGCGGGCACCCAGCCGGGGGCCGTGAACAGGCGCCCCACCAGCGACGAGAAGACCGCGTCCGCCGAGGCGAACAGCATGCCGAACACCAGCATCAGCACCAAGGCCAGGCCCAGCCCGGCGAACACGGGCCCCAGCCGCCGGTTCACCCCCTTGAACGGGGCCGCGAGGAACCACGGGAGCGGCGCGAGCGCCAGCAGCACCGACAGCCCTCCCCGGATCACGCCCAGCCAGCCCCGCCCGCCGCCGGACACGGCGAGCGCCGCCAACCCGAACCCCGCGAGCGTCATCGGGCCGACCAGCCAGCCGGCGTCGCGGAACAGCGCCACCGCGACCATCACGTACGCCAGCAGGCCGAACGCCAGCGTCCACGGGGTGATCCGCGCCCGCGCCCACGGCAGAACGGCCGCCCCGGCGGCGACGGCCACCAGGACGAACCCGAGACCCGGCCTGCTCCCCGGCAGCGCCACGGCGGCCAGCAGGCCCACCGCCGCGGCCAGTCCCGGCAGGGCGCGGGGCGTCCTCGGCAGGCGGGGGCGCGGCAGCAGCGGCGGCGGCACGTACACCTCGGCGGGGTCCCCGGGCTTGGGATCGGTGGCCTGAGAGCCGGCGTCTTTGTAGCCCAGAGAGGCGCCGAGCATCGTGCCACCGGCCGTGAACAGCACCATCGCCACGGGCCCGTAGAGGCCGCCGAAGAAGTAGCCGAGGAAGAACGCGACGCACAGCCCGACGACGAACCCGCACACCAGCCCCAGCAGCCCGCCCGCGTACGCCTTCTTCCAGGACACGGACGCCCCGAAGTCGGGGCCGGGGCCATCGAAGCGGCTCCCCGTCCGCGTCCCGGGGGCCGGGTACGGGGGCGAGCCGGGGCGCGGACCTGAGCCGGGCGCGGGGTACTGACCGGGCTCTGGATAGGGCCAGGGCGCCGCGGCCGGAGCGGGGTGGGGCCGGAGCAGGGTGTCCTGCGGGGCCGGTGCGGCGGGCAGGTGGGTCGGCGGCGGATGTCCGGCGAGGGACGACGCGGCGGCCCCCACAGGCTGAGGGACCACACCGGCCCCCTCGGCACCGGACACCGCGGCGAGCTCCGCAGGACGGGCAGGCGTTTCGGCACGTCCGGAACCCGAGGAGGCGGCCACGGGAACGGCACCGGCATGCGACCCGGAGACGGTGACCGGCTCGGAGGCGGCCACGGACTCGGACGCGGTGACTCGCTCGAAGGCGGTGACGGACTCGGGGACGGAGACCGTCTCGGGCGCCTCGGACCCCACGACCAGGCCGGCGGCACCCGCGACCAGCACGTCGTGCGCGCCGCCATGGCCCGTCGCGCGCGGACGCGCTTCGGCGGCTCCCGGCTGGGCGGAAGTGGCGGCGGGCGTGACAGGGACGCCTTCGGCCGGGGCGGAAGAGGCGAGGGGCTCGCGCGGCCCCTGTGTCGCGCGAGGGTCCTCGGGGGCAGGTAATGGACCGTCCGAATCGGTCATGGCGGTTGTCCTTCCGGGAAGGTCGACCACCATGTGGCAGCCGGCCGGCGTGTCGGCGACGCTGATCGAGCCGCCGTGCAGTTCGACGATCTCCTTCACGATGGCCAGCCCCAGCCCGGCCCCGCCCGCGTCCGCCGCCCGCGCGCTGTCCAGGCGGGAGAAGCGTTCGAACACTCGAGACCGCTCGGTCTCGGGGATCCCCGGCCCCTCGTCCACGACGCCAAGGCGCACCCCCGTGCCCTTGGGCCTTGCTTCGAGCCACACCCGCCCGCCGGACGGGCTGTGCCGGACGCCGTTGTCCAGCAGGTTGGCGAGCACCTGGGCGAGCAGCGCGGGGTCGGCGTGCACGGCGAGGCGCGGGGTCACCAGGCTGGACAGCGCCACGTCGTCGCGCATCAGGCTCGCCTCGCGGACGGCCTGGCCGCACAGCGCGGCCAGGTCCACGGGTTCGCGCTCGATCGACCGAGCGCCGGAGTCGAGGCGGGACAGGTCGAGGAGCTGGGCCACCAGCCGACCGAGCCGCTCGGTCTGGGCCAGCGCGGTGCTGAGGGTGTCGAGGTCGGGCGCGGAGACGCCGTCCACAAGGTTCTCCAGCACGGCCTGCAGGCCGGCGATCGGCGTGCGCAGCTCGTGGCTGACGTTGGCGACCAGCTCGCGGCGCTGCCGGTCCACCTCGGCGAGGTCGGCGGCCATGGCGTTGAAGGCGCGGGCCAGCTCGCCGACCTCGTCGCGGGAGGTGGCGGACACCCGCATCCCGTACCGGCCCTTGGCGATGGTCTGGGCGGCGGCGGCCATCTCGCGCAGCGGCCCGGTCATGCCGCGGCCGAGCAGCTGCACCATGCCGATGCTGAGCAGCGCGGCCAGCCCCATGCGCAGGGAGGCGTCCACGCCGAGCGCCCGGCCGTACTCGTTGATGGTGACCGCCGTGGCGACGGCCAGCAGGATGACCAGGCCGAGCTTGACCTTGATGCGGCCGAGGAAGTCCAGCGGCCTCATGGGCGAACCAGGGCGTAGCCGACGCCGTGCACGGTCCGGACGATGCCGGAGCCGAGCTTGCGGCGCAGGGCGCGCACGTGGCTGTCGACGGTCCGGGTGGCGGCGGCCTCGGAGAAGCCCCAGATGTCGGACAGGAGCCGTTCGCGCTCGAAGACGTGCCCGGGACGTTCGGCGAGCCGCCTCAGCAGGTCGAACTCGGTGCGGGTGAGCTGCGCCTCGGCCCCGCGCACGAAGACCCTGCGCTCGGCGGTGTTGATCTCGACGTCGCCGATGCGGATGACGGTGTCCTCGTGGGCGAGCTGCGCGGCCCGTTCGACCCTGCGCAGCAGGGCGTGGATCCTCGCGACCAGCTCGCGCATGCTGAACGGCTTGGTCAGGTAGTCGTCCGCGCCGACGCCGAGCCCGACGAGCAGGTCGGTCTCCTCGGCGAGGGCGGTGAGCATCAGCACCGGGACGGGCCGGGCGGCCTGCATGCGCCGGCACACCTCCAGCCCGTCCAGGCCGGGCAGCAGCCGGTCGAGGATGACCAGGTCCGGCTCGGCCCTCGCGTACATCGCCAGGGCCTCCTCCCCGTCGCCCGCGATGCGCACGTCGAATCCCTCGGCGCCCAGCCGGCTGCGCACGGCCAGCGCGATGGTCCTGTCGTCCTCGACCACGAGAATGCGTCGCTGGTCTGTCACGCGAAGAAGCCTAGGACGGGCCCGTGCAGACATGACGCGGCAAGATGTGCAGATCCCATGCAGGACTTGATCAGCTCACCTCGAGAACCATCCCCCGCGTGGTGCCAGGTGCATGGGGACCACCTGGTCACCGTCGGGCACGACGCCCGGCCCGGCAGCGGCGGCGGACCGACCGAGGTGTTGCCGTTGGCCGGCGGTCTGGATCAGAGGCGCTCGCGCAGGTCCCTCTTGAGGATCTTGCCGACGGCGTTGCGCGGCAGGGCCTCGACGAGTTCCAGGCGCTCGGGCAGCTTGTAGGAGGCCAGGCCCTTGTCCCGCAGGAAGTCGACCAGCGCGCCGAGGTCGACGTCGTCGCGCGCCACCACCAGCGCGCACACCCGCTCGCCGAGCACCTCGTCCGGGTACCCGATGACGGCGACCTCCACCACGGCGGGGTGGCCGCCCAGCAGCCCCTCCAGCTCGGCCGCCGAGATGTTGATTCCACCCCGGATGATCAGGTCCTTCGTACGGTCGACGTACCGCAGGTACCGCCCGCCGTCGCCGGCGATCTCGAAGACGTCCCCGGTGACGAGGTACCCCTCCTCGTCGAACGGGTCCGCCGTGGCCGTGCCGGGGAGGTACCCCGCGAAGACGGTCGGCCCGGACAGCCGCAGCTCGCCCGGACGCCCCGGCTCGGTGATCTCCTCGCCCGTGCCGGTGTCGACCAGCCGGACGCGGGTGGCGGCCATGGTGCCGGGCCAGGTGCCGCCCGGGACGCCGGGCCTCGGGAAGAAGCGGGCGCGCTCCTCGGGGTCGGGGATGGTCACCGGGTCGGACAGCAGCGCGATGCCCTCGTTGGAGCCGAAGAAGTTGATGATGGCGATGCCGTGCCGCTCCTGCCAGCCCCGCACCATCCACGGCGGCAGCGGCGCCGACCCCGACCCGATGCGCGTCAGCGAGGAGATGTCGTACCGCTCCAGCATCTCCGGCTTCTGCAGCAGCATGGTCAGCAGCGCGGGCGGGGCGAGGGTGTAGGTCACCCGCTCCTCGGTGATCTGGTCCAGGTAGACGAGCAGGTCGAACGGGTGGTGCTGGACGAGCACGAAGCCGGTGCGCAACCACGGCAGGAAGACGCCGCCGATGCCGGCCATGTTCACCATGGGGAACGGGTTCAGCACGACGTCGTCGCCGGTCAGCGAGGGGGCCGCCGTGGTGTTGGCCTCGACGGCGAACCAGTCGTAGTTGCAGCGCGGCACGCCCTTCGGTGTGGCCTCCGTGCCCGAGGTCCAGCAGATCGTCACGCAGTCGTTCGGGTCGGTCCGCAGCCCCTTGACGTGTGCCGTGAGCGCGGCCGGGTCGGCGGTGGCCGTCTCCAGGTCGCGCGCCGGGTCGCCCCAGGCCAGCACGAGCGGCGGCGCGGCGACCTCCAGCCTGCGGACGATCTCGGCGTTCTCGCGGTCGCCCACGCGGTCGGCGGTGACGAACACCTTGGGCGCGGCCAGGGTGATCACCTGCGTGAGCTCGTACTCGCGGTACTGCACGGGCAGAGGGGTGAGGACGGCGCCGATCCTGGCCGCGGCGAGGAACGTCACGGCCAGTTCGACGCTGTTCGGAAGCTGGACGGCCACCACGTCGCCCGCGGCGAGGCCGGTGTCCAGCAGGACCGCGGCGATCCTGTCGACCTCGGCGTCCAGCTCGGCCCAGGTGAGCCGCCGCGAGGCGCCGTCCATCAGGCTCGGCTTGTTGGGCGGGTCGACGATCGCGACGGCGTCCGGGCGCTCGCTCACCCGCTCACGGAACAGCCGGTCGACGGTGTCGTCCGTCCACCATCCGTCGGTGGTGTACCGCTCGACTCGCTGGTGCGGGTGCAGCCCCATCGCGACTCCCATCACAGGCTGGAGCGACCTTACGGAGCCGGACGCGGGCGGGTCAATGGCTCCGGCGAGATCTTCGTCCGGCGGACGGCCGGCGTCGCGCGCCAGTGCCTTTTCCCTTGGTTTCGGCGGGTTTTCCCGGCGCTCAGGCGAGATCCGGGTATGCGGACAGGTCGAAATGGACGTCTCGGCGTTCCAGCGCCTCGTGGCAGTGGCGGCAGAGCAGCACCGGGTTCAGGGCGGACCCGCAGGGCTTGTGGGTGATGTCCAGATCGGACCCGGGTGGGCCGGGCAGCTCGCGCTGCGCCCAGTGCACAAGGAAGGCGAAGACCTCGAAGTAGGCCAGGCCCCGCTCGGTGAGCCGGTAGTGGCGGCCGGCGTCGGCCTGGAGCACCCCGAGCTCGACGAACCGCTTCAGCCGGTCGGTGAGCACCGAGGGGGCGATGCCGAGCTCGCCCTGGAAGTCGACGAACCGCCGCACGCCGAGGAAGGCACCCGCGAGGACGCTCGTGCTCCACCGGTCGCCGAGGATCTCCAGCGAGAGGGGGCAGTTGCCGACGTAGTCCGTGCGGAAGTCGCCGCGCGCGTTGGTGCGGCGGTGCTGCCGGGGCAGGCCGACACGGGAGAACGTGGCGAGCGGGCCGCGCACGGTGTGGGTGTCGCGGGCCGTCATCGGCTTCCTGCAGCTTCCGCAGGCGATGTACGGACGGGCGTCGCGCCCGCAGCGGTCGTGGATCAGCGTCAGCAGGTCGGGCCGGTCGGCCCAGTCGCGCTCCCAGCTGTGGATGGCGACGAGGAACGACCACAGCTTGAGCCCGGGCTCCGTCAGCCTGTATTCGAGGCGGGTGCGGCCGTCGCGGTAGGCCTGCTGCGTGAAGATGCCGTACCTGACCAGTTCCTTCAGGCGGGACGCGAGGACGGACTCGGAGATGCCGAGGTGGTCGCGCCAGCCCGCGAACGTCCGGATGTGCAGCAGGAAGGCCCGCTGCAGGATCAGCAGCACCCAGCGGTCGCCGAGGATGGCCAGCGCGCGGCCGATGCCGCTGAGCCCGGCCGCCGGCTCCCCCGAGCCGCCGGGCCGGTCCGGGGAGTCGCCGAGGTCGGCGCCACCCGGGGACGCGTCGATCGTGCCGACGCCTTTCGTCGCCCATCCGGCCGCGGGTCGCCCCGTCCCGACACCGGCCGGTATTTCCTTAGCGTTCACTGCGTCCACTTTAAACATCACCGGTGAACGGTGCGCCACGGTCGCGCGTTGACGGGCTGACTTTCTTTATCGTAGCTTCCTGGAATGAGGGAACCTCCGATGGCGGTCGCGACGGTCATGGACCGCTCCGGCGAGCCGAATCCCTACCTCCTGGGTGTTTACGCGCCCGTGCACGAGGAGGTCACCGCCGAGGACCTGACCGTCGTCGGCGAGATCCCGCGCGACCTGAACGGCGTGTACCTGCGCAACGGGCCCAACGCGCGCCACCCCATGCGGGGCCGCTACCACTGGTTCGACGGCGACGGCATGGTCCACGCCATGCACTTCGAGAACGGCCGGGCGCGCTACCGCAACCGCTACATCCGCACCCGCGCCTTCGAGGCCGAGTCCGCCGCGGGCAGGTCCCTGTGGACGGGCGTCATGGAGAACGCCGCGGACAACCCGTTCGGCAACGGCCACGGGCTCAACCTGAAGGACTCCGCCAACACCGACCTGATCTTCCACCGCGGCAAGGTGCTCGCCACCTGGTACCTGTGCGGCTCGCCGTACGCGCTCGACCCGCTGTCGCTGGACACCATCGGGGCCGAGACGTTCCTCGACACGCTGACCGGCGACTTCATGGCCCACCCCAAGGTGGACGCGCGCACGGGCGAGATGTTCTGGTTCGACTACGGGCCGCGCCCGCCGTACCTGCGTTACGGGGTCGTGGGCGCCGGCGGCACGGTGGAGCACCTCGTCGAACTGGACCTGCCCGGCGCGCGGCTGCCGCACGACCTGGCGATCACCGAGAACCACGCCGTGCTGATGGACCTGCCGCTGTTCCAGGACCGCGACGCCGCCCGCGAGGGACGGTACAAGCTGACCTTCGACCGCGAGCTGCCCTCGCGCTTCGGTGTGATCCCGCGCCGCGGGCTCGCCGGCGACGTCCGCTGGTTCGAGGCCAAGCCCTGCTACATCTACCACGTGGTCAACGCCTGGGAGTCGGGGGACGAGATCACGATGGACGTGTGCCGGGTGGCGCGCCCGGCCCCGATGGGCGCGCGCGGCCCGTTGGCGCGCATGCTGTCGTACCTCAAGCTGGACGCGCGCATGTACCGCTACCGGTTCGATCTGCGCACCGGGATCACGTCCGAGGGGTACGTAGACGCGGAGCAGAACACCGAGTTCCCGTCCATCGACGCCCGCCTGACCGGATACCCCACGCGGTACGCCTACAACGTGTCCGTGAAGGACGCCGAGACCAACCTCTTCGACGGGCTGATCCGCTACGACAACGTCACCGGCGAGCGGCAGCGGTACGACTTCGGCGAGCACCGCTACGGCAGCGAGGCGCCCTTCGCGCCCCGCGACGGCGCGATCGGCGAGGACGACGGCTACCTCGTCACGTTCGTCACCGACGAGCGCGAGGGCGCCTCCGAGGTCCAGATCCTCTCCGCCGCCGACCTCACCGCCGGGCCGATCGCCCGCGTCCTGCTCCCCCGGCGCGTCCCGCTCGGCTTCCACGCCACCTGGGTCCGCGCGGACCAGCTCCGGTGAACAGGCCCGAGGGCCCGCGCGGCCGATTACGTCGCGAGCGGATCACGGCGCGCACTGGTGGGGAGCGTCCCTTATGGGGTTGACTGTGCGTCGGGCATGCGCGGGGTTGGCGAGGGCATGCCACACGGGGCACGACGCCTCCCGCGGCGTAGGGCAGGTGTGTTGAAAGATGAGGCTCAGCGTCTCCCTCGGGCTGTGGCAGGACCGGCCGGCGGACGAGGCGGTACGGACCGCGCAGATCGCGGACGAGCAGGGCTATCCCGAGGTGTGGGTCGGCGAGATGGCGACGTACGACGCGTTCGCGCTCGCCACGGCCATCGGCATGCGGACGCGCCGTATCGGGCTGACGGTCGGGCCGCTGGCGGTCAGCGTCCGCGACCCGATGATGATCGCGATGGGGGCCGCGTCGGTGGCCGGGCTCACCGGCAGGCCGGTGGACGTCGCGCTCGGCACCTCCAGCCCGGTGGTGGTCGAAGAGTGGCACGGGAGGTCCCGCGCGGGATCCGCCACGGCGCTGCGCGAGGCCGTCCAGGCGCTGCGGCCCCTGCTCGACGGGGAGAAGTCCGACTTCTCCGGTACGCGGGTCTCCAGTAAGGGATTCCGCCTGAGGCTGCCGGCCCCCCGCTCCAAGCTCAGCGTCGCGGCGTTCGGCCCGGCCGCGGTGGGCGCCGCCGCGCTCGCCGACCGCATGGTGCTCAACCTCCTCACCCCCGCCTCCGCCGCGCGGCTCATCACCGACCTGCGGCTCCTCTCCCCTACGACGCGCGTCGCCGCGTGGGTGGTCGCCGCCGTGGACCCGGACGCCGCCGCCATCGAGCAGATCCGGCGCGGGACGCTGCCCTACCTCGCCGCGCCCGGGTACGGGGAGATGTTCACCGAGTGCGGCTTCGGCGATCTGGTCGCCTACGCCCGCACCCGGCCGCATCCCCGCGACCTGCTCGCCGAGATCCCGGACGGGCTGCTCGAATCGGTCGCGCTCATCGGCGACTCGGTCGAGATCATGGACCGCCTCGACGCGTACGCGGAGGCGGGCGTGGACGAGGTGGCCCTGGTGCCGGTCAGCACCGACACCGACCCGTACGGCGAGGCCACCCTCAAGGCCCTCGCCGACCGCCCCTGACCTCGTTGCGGACGGCCCTGACCCCGCGCCGGCCGGGCCGCGACCTCGCGGAACTCGGTCCACGGCGCCGCTCGTTGTCGTGAAGACGCAGAATGGCGGTGGGGACCTCCCCCGCTCGGCGAAGAGAAAGGCCCGGCCATGTCGCCACTCGGAAAGTACTACATAGGGGCGGCGATCGCCTCCGTGCTCGCCCTGCTGATCGTCCCGTCCCCGATATCCTGGCTGGTCGTGCTCGCCGTGCTCGGCGGGCCGGTGGTGGCGTACTTCATGCTGGACGAGTCGCAGCGCGCCCGCCTGCGCCGCATCCGCCGCCGTCAGATCGGCCGCTGACCTCGACGAGGTCCCTGGCCGGCCCGGACGACCCGGCCGGCCGGGTCACGCGGTGGCGACGGCGGCCACCTGCTCCTGCACGCGCTGGGCGACCTTGCGCTCGATGAAGAACGACAGGAACGGAACGGTGCCCGCGAGCAGCACCCCGACGGTGTAGGGCCAGGACCAGCGTGCCTTCAGCCCCAGGTTGAGGGCCGACAGCAGATACACCGCGTACACGAAGCCGTGCACGGGGCTGACGATGGTGGCGGGCGTGGCGTTGTCGATCGGGCTGTACTTCACGACCATGGCGGCCACGAGGGCCAGCAGCATGCAGCCGACGATATAAGCCATCACCCGGAAGGGCTTGAGCGCGGATTCCACGACGATCATTACCTCGCTAGCTGAACGGTCCCCACACGATATCCCGCCCACCCGATGGTCCCCGCCCTGGGACACCACACCACCACGCCCCACCCGGCCACGGACCCGGCCGGCCACCACCACAGCGACGCGCTCGCCGATCCGTGACACCGCGCCCCTTCCGGACCTGCCCGCGGAAACCAGAGGCCCACCGACCCCGCCCAGTGCCTCCGCAGCGTGGGGGCGTGGTGCCCCTGAGCCGGGAGAGTGGGATCGTCGCAACACCTGTGTTCCTTGGGGATGCGATGGACTTCGAGATGCGGACGGCGCGGCGGGGGCCGGGGCGGCTGGTGCGTGAGCGCGCGGCGTTCATGGAGTTGTTCGCGCAAGGGGCCGCAAGCGGGACGTCAGGCCTGCGGGGTCACGTCCAGCGCCGGGGCCGGGGATTCGGATTCCGCCTTTTCCGGCCCTTCTACGGTTTCCGGCTTATCCGACTTTTCCGACTTGTCACGGTCGGCCCGCACCGCGTCGCGGACGAAGTGGAACCACATGAAGACGGCGAACGCGGCGAAGATCCACCACTGGGCCGCGTACGCGAGGTTCCGCCAGGTGAAGCCTCCCGAGACCGTCGGCCCCGGCACCTCCACCAGCCGCACTTCCTGCCCTCGCGCGGCCCCGCTCTGCGACTGCCCCTGCGCGGTCGCGTTCTCCGGTGTCCCGCTTTCCCCTGCGGCACCGCTCGGGGGTGTCTCCTGCGCGGTCGTGTCCTGAGCGGTCCCTCCCGGCGCCGGGCGGACCTGTTCGGTGGCGACCACGAAGCCGTCCTGGAGGCGTACGCCGCTCCACACGTTGATCAGCTCGGCCGTCGAGACCGTGGCCACCTGGCCCGGCGGCAGCGGCGCGGTGCGGCGCTTGGCGAAGTCGCTGGGCTCCGAGGGCTGGACGCGCCCGGTCACCCGTACGGGCCCCTCGGGGACGGCCACAGCCGGGTCCGTGGCCGAGGCGACCCAGCCGCGCACGATCGGCACCAGACGGCCGTCGGACACCTTCAGCGGGGTGAGCAGCCAGTAGCCGGAGTTCCCGCCCGCGCCGCCGCCGGTCTCCACCGTGGGCGCGCGCTCGGCCACCAGCAGTTGCCGCGAGGCGTCGAAGGACCCCTCCGCCGTCACCCGGTGGCTGAGCGCCTCCACGGGGACGCGCGCACCGGCCGGCAGCAGCGTGGACAGCGCCACGGGAGCCGGGTCCGTGATCGCGTGCGGCCTGCCGGACTCCTCGAAGACGCCGAGCTGCCATCGCCCGAGGAGGGTGAAGGAGATCAACACCCCGATCGTCACCAGGTGGAGTCCCACAAGGCGAGGCGAGAACAGCGTCCGAAACATACGCCCACGGTATCCGCCCCACCCCATGGTCCGGCTCCCGGACGCCTGGGGCGGGCGGTTCCCCGGTGAGCCTAACTGGCATAAACGGCGTCAAGCGTCGCGCCGGGTGGCTAAAGTCGTGCCCATGTCCGAACCTCAGATTGATCCTGCGGGGAACACCCAGCAGTTCAAGGCCTTCGCCCAGCGCCAGGAGCCGGAGCCGGCCGCGCCGCAGCGGTCCTACCTCGTGCCGGCCATCGCGATCGTCGCCGCCGTCATCGTCGTCGCCGTGGTCGTCTTCCTGGTCGTCCGCTAACCAGTCCAAAACGCTCAAAGGGTGCCAGCGCCGCCGGAGTCAACCGTCGGCGCTATGTCCCGTGTCCGCGAGCCCCCGCCGGAGGGCACCCCAGCCCCCCGGACGACCCGCCCCCCTCATGGTGGGACGGGCCGCCTTCCCGGATGTGGTGGACCTACGGGCGAGGTGAGAGGACCAGGGCGCTGCCGCCGCCGCGGCGGGTGCGTTCGGCCACCGCCTGGATCTTGCCGCGGGGGAAGAACTCGAGGCCGGTGGCGGCACCGATCTCGCCGACCGGCGGGCCGGGGGCGATCGTCAGGGTGTGCCCCTTGGCGGTCAGCTCGGGGCCGTAGCGGTCGATGAACGCCTGCTCGGCCTGGGTGGCCGCGGTGTTGCGCTGGCTCGCCCGCGGAGCGAAGAGGGCGTCGGGCAGGGACATGCCGAACTCGAACCGGTTGACGAGGATCTGCAGCACCGTCGTGATGATCGTCGCCCCGCCCGGCGAGCCGACCGCGAGCAGCGGCTTGCCGTTCTTGAGGATGATCGTCGGGGCCATGGAGGAACGGGGACGCTTGCCGGGGGCGGGGAGGTTCGGGTCGCCGGGAGCCGGGCCGAAGGTGAAGTCGGTCAGCTCGTTGTTCAGCAGGAAACCGCGACCGGGGACCACGATGCCGCTGCCGCCGGTCTGCTCGATCGTGATGTTGTACGCGGCGACGTTGCCCCAGCGGTCGGCGACGACCAGGTGGGTGGTCTCGGGGCCCTCGGGCTTCTCGGCGGCCTCCGCGGCCTTGGCGGCGTCACCCGGCGTGGCCTGCGGCGTGATCGAGTTCCCCTCGAACTGGCAGCCGGTGTAGGAGCCGTCGGGCGAACCGGCCGACGCCGGGTGCGGCATCGCGAAGTCGCCGATCAGGCAGGCCCGCTCCTTGGCGAAACCGTCCGACAGCAGTTCCTTCAGCGGCACGTTGACGTAGCCGGGGTCGCCGACGAAGACGTTGCGGTCGGCGAAGGCGAGACGCGAGGCCTCGAGGTACTCGTGGTGGCCGACCTTCGGCAGCGCCTCCAGGATGTTCAGCGCCTCGCCGACCGTGGACCCGCCGGAGGACGGCGGAGCCATGCCGTAGACCTCCATGCCGTTGTAGACGACCTTGCTGGGCTCGCGCTCGATCGCGCGGTAGGCCCGCAGGTCGGAGGTCTGCATCAGGCCGGGGCGCACGACGCGCGTGGAGCCCGGCCGGACCGGGGGCGCCTTGACCGTGGCCACGAGCTCTTCGCCGAGCCTGCCTTCGTACAGCCATTCGCCGCCGCGGCGGCCGAGCTCGCGGTAGGTGGCGGCGAGGTCGGGGTTGCGGAAGGTGGACCCGACGGGCGGCGGCGCGCCGTTCGGGAGGTAGAGCGCGGCGGTGGAGGTGAAGTCGGCGAACCGGGCGGCGTTCTGGGCGGTCTGGTCGTAGAAGGTCTGGTCGACCGTGAAGCCGTTGGCCGCGACGTCGGCGGCCGGCTTGAGCGCCTGCTTGAGGGGGATCGTGCCGTAGCGGCGCAGGGCGAGTTCCCACTGGGCCACGCTGCCGGGTACGCCGACCGACAGCCCGCTGGTCACCGCGTCGTTGAACGGGATCGAAGCGCCGTTCTCCTGGAAGGCGGTCTCGGTCATCGCCTGCGGGGCCTTCTCGCGGCCGTCGATGGTGGTGACGCGGTGGCGACGGGCGTCGTAGTAGACGAGGAAGCCGCCCCCTGCCAGGCCCGCGGAGTAGGGCTCGGTCACGCCGAGCGTGGCGGCTCCGGCCACGGCGGCGTCCATGGCGTTGCCGCCCTGCCTGAGGATGGAGAGCGCGGCCTTGCTGGCGTCGAGGTCGACGGTCGAGACCGCGCCGCCGTACCCCTCGGCGACGGGGACCTTGGCCGGACCGCCGGGACCGCCGAGCGACAGCGTGTCGGCGGAGATCTGCGGGTCGAACGTCGCCTGGGCGTTGCCGGGCGGCACCACAAGGGAAAGGGAGGCGGCGACTCCCACGAAAGGCACGGCGAAGCGGCGGAAGATCATGGCAGGCCCTCATTCCTCCTAGATCGCACCAGCATTGACTCATAGCTTCACAACCGTGGTCAATCGCGATCGATCGACTCGGAAGTCACCGCAGGCACGGCCACACGCCCGGCTCGCCACCGCGAGGGCGGATCACCGGACCGGACACGCCGACCTGTTCCAGGTAGCCGGACGATCACTTTCGGTGAGTCTAACGCCCGCCCCCGACAGAATTCCGGGCCGTGCTCATGGGCTCGCTCCGCCCGCCGGGCGCGCCCACGCCGTTCTGGGCTCACCGAGCGCGAGCGCGAGCTCCTCAAGCTGGTCGGGGCCGGGATGACCAACGACGAGATCGCCGCCAAGCTGTTCATGGCGCCCGCCACGGCCAAGACGCACGTGAGCCGGGCCACGATGAAGCTCCAGGCCCGCGACCGCGCGCAGCTCGTCGTGATCGCCTACGAGTCCGGCCTGGTCAGGCCCGGGTGGCTTTGAGCAGATACGCCATGCTTGGCGGGTGAGACTCGACGACATCGCGATCCCCGCCTCCCCGGCCGCCCGCATGGCGCACGAGGTGGCCGCCGCCTACTGCTCCCCCGCCCTGCTCAACCACTCGGTGCGCTCCTACCTGTGGAGCGCCTCGTACGCCGCGCTGAACGGCATCGCCTTCGACGCCGAGTTGCTCTACGTCTCCTCGCTTCTGCACGACATCGGACTGGTGAAGGAGTTCGACAGCCACACGGTGCCGTTCGAGGAGGCCGGCGGGCATGTGGCCTGGGTGTTCTGCGCGGGCGCCGGCTGGGCTCCCGAGCGGCGCGCGCGGGCGGCGCAGATCGTCGTCCGGCACATGTGGGACGAGGTGGACGTCTCCGCCGACCCCGAGAGCCATCTGCTGGAGCTGGCGACGAGCCTGGACATCTCGGGGCGCCGCCCCGGGGACTGGCCCGGCGACTTCCGCGCCGAGGTCCTCCGCCGCCACCCTCGCCTGGACCTGGGCACGGAGTTCCTCGCCTGCTTCCGCGACCAGGCGGAGCGCAAACCGGGCAGTTCGGCGGCCCAGGCCGTGCGCGGCGGCATCGCGGACCGCATCGCGGCCAACCCGCTGGGTGGCTCCGGTCGCTCCTGACGCCGGGTTAGCGAACTGTCACTGGTCGTCATCGGCCGATTCCATTACTTTCCGTAAGGAAAGCTCTACGGAGGAGGATCCCGGTGCGCCCACACCGCCCGCACCACCGATACCGTCCATACCGTCCATACCGTCCATGCCGTCCGCACGCACGGCCCGGCGTCGCCGAAGCCGCCGGGTGACGCCGCTCGCGCTCCTCGCCGGCGGTCTCGCGGCTGGGCTGGTGGCCGGCGGCACGTCGTGCGCGGCGGTGCAGGGCGGCGTCATGATCGGTCTCGCCCGTCCCGGCGGGCCCCGCGCGGCCGTCCCGGCGTTCATCGCCGGGCGCCTGGTGGCGCACACGGCGCTGGGCGCGCTGCTGGGGATGCTCGGCGCGGCGGTGCGCATCCCGCCCCCGGCACGGGCCGCCCTGCTGGTGGCCGCGGGCGCGGGCATGATCGTCTTCGCGCTCCGGCTGGTCCGGAGCCGGGGTCCGGCGTGTTCGGGGGCCGCGCCGGCCGAGGACGGCACGCCGGCGTGCGCGGCGCCGCACCCGGGACGCGCGGAGCGGCCGGAGGTGCCCGGGACGACGACCGGCCGTACGACGCGGATCACCGCCCTCACGGACAGGTGGCGGCGGATCACGGCCGTGACGAGAAGGTGGCGGCGGATCACGACCCTCACGGGAAGATGGCGGGCGATGGGCCCGGTGGCGATGGGCGCGGGCACCGTCCTCATCCCCTGCGGGGTCACGTTGAGCACCGAGCTGGTGGCGGTCTCGGCGGGCTGGCTCGGGGGCGCGGCGGTGATGGCGGGCTTCGTCGCGGGCACGTCCCCCGCCTTCGCGCTGCTCGGCCTGGTCCTGCGCCGGATCGCCGCGACGAGGCTCGTCACGTTCGCCGCCGTGGCCGCGGTCGCGGCCGGATCGCTGACGGTCCTCGCGGGCCTGCGCCTCGGCGGCTGGCTTCCCGACCTCGGCGACCCCTCGAAGGCCACGGCGGCCGGCGTGCGGCTCGCGCCGGACGGGACGCAGGTCGTCACCATCTGGTCGACCGGCCACGGCTTCCTGCCCGGCGTCGCGGGCATCGAGGCGGGGCGGCCTGCCGAGATCGTCTTCCGCACCCGGGACAACCAGGGATGCACGCGCACGCTGACGATCCAGGGCCGTGACATCGCGCTCCCGGTCACGGGGGAGCGCGTCGTCCGGCTGGCGCCCCAGGAGCCGGGAAGGCTCCGCTATGTCTGCGGAATGGGGATGTACGTCGGTTTTATCAACATAAATCAACCGACCCTGCCCGCCCACGCCGCCGCGACCCCCGCCCCCGACCTCCGCTGACAGCAGGTCAAACGCGTTCCGCCGGACGGCAAGAAGCCGTCGATTCCGTTCCATCTCTTTGGATCACGTGCGACTCTGTCCCCCATGACGTGGTGGCATCGTGACCCCGAGGCGGCCGTCGCGCGGCCGGTCGTGCCGCCGCCCCGCGCGCCCGAGTCCCCCCGCCACGGCCACCCCACCGAGGCGGACCTGCTGACCGCCGCGCGGACCGGCGACTCGGAGGCCGCGCACCGGCTCGGCCGCCTGTACGCCCAGCGCGGCGACCGGTCGGCCGCGCGTCACTGGTGGGAGCGCGCCGCGGCGGCGGGCAACATCGACAGCGCCTTCAACCTCGGCATCTGGCACGAGAAACACGGCAGCCTCGACGAGGCGATCACCTGGTACGAGCTCGCCGCGGGCGCCGAGGACGCCGAGGCCGCGGTCAACCTGGCCACCCTGCTCCTCGAACAGCGCGGGGACGTCCCGCGCGCCCGCCAGTGGCTGGAGAGCGCCGCCGCGGCGGGGTCGCGTCCGGCGGCGCGCCGCCTCGCCCTGCTCTGCGAGGACGTCGGGGACGGCGCCGCGGCCCGCGACTGGCACCACCACGCGGCCTGCGCCGGGGACCTCGCCTCGGCCCACGATCTCGCGTTCATGAGCTACGCCGCGGGCGAGGAGGGCGGGGCGCACGCCTGGTGGGAGTACGCCGCACGTGGCGGGCACGCCGACGCCGCGTACTACCTGGGACGCCTGCTGCACGCCGGCCGCGACCCCGAGGGCGCGGAGGCGCTGTACCGCCTGGCCGCCAAGGTGGAGCACCCGGGCGCGGCCTCCCAGCTCGGCAGGCTGGCGCTGGCGCGGCGCGACCTGCGCACGGCCCGGGCGTGGTTCGAGCGCGCCGCCCACTTCGGCAGGGTCGAGGACCAGCGCATGGCCGGGTTCGTCTGCGTCGAGCTGGAGGATCCGCACGCGGCCAGCCACTGGTTCGGCCGCGCGGCGGCGAGCGGCGACCCCGAGTCGGCGTACAACTTCGGCCTGCTCCTGATCGCCGAGCACAACGACCTGCGCGGCGGCCAGCACTGGTTCCGCCAGGCCGCGTCCTACGGCCACCAGAAGGCCGCGGCGGAGCTGAGCACGCTGCAATCGGTGATCGGCCCCCAGGCCGCGCCCGTGGACGACGACCGGTGGACGGCGGAGCACGCGCCCGCCTGGGACCGGCCCGTCGAGCCGGAGCTGGTCGCCCGCGCCGAGCTGGCGGTCGCGGCGGCCGGCAGGCGGGGCGGCACGACGCTGCGCCTGGCCGACCTCGCCGAGATCCTCGGTACGTGGGACCTGCTCACCCGCCGGCTGCGCGAGCCCGTCGACGTGGTCGAGTGGCTGACCGACCAGAGCGGGCTGCACGCGAGCGCGATCGAGCACCTGTCCTCGGTGCGCCTGACGTTACTACGCCCGGGCACCGCGCCCTGGCCGACGCCCGGCGAGGTGGAACACGTGCTGGCGACGTCCCGCCGGCTCCGCAAGCGCCTCGGCCTGACCTGACCGGCCCTGACCTGACCGGTCCTGACCTGACCGGGCCGTCAGGCGAGCACGCCGGCGAGGGGCTCGAACGGCAGGCCGTGGGCCTCGGCGACCGGCTTGTAGGTGAGCCGCCCGTCGTGGGTGTTCAGGCCGAGCGCGAGGGCGGCGTCCGCCCGCAGCGCCTCCCGCCAGCCGAGGTCGGCCAGCTTGACGGCGTACGGCAGCGTGGCGTTGGTCAGCGCGTACGTCGAGGTGTTGGCCACCGACCCGGGCATGTTCGCCACGCAGTAGAAGACCGAGTTGTGCACCTTGTACGTCGGGTCGGCGTGCGTGGTGGGACGGGAGTCCTCGAAGCAGCCGCCCTGGTCGATGGCGATGTCGACCAGCACCGAGCCCGGCTTCATGCGCGAGACCAGCTCGTTGGAGACCAGGGTCGGGGCCTTGGCGCCCGGGATCAGCACGGCGCCGATGACCAGGTCCGCCTCCAGGACGGCCTGCTCGAGGGCGTAGGCGGTCGAGACGATCGTCCGCAGACGGCCCTGGTAGATCGCGTCGATCTGGCGGAGCCGGTCGATGTTGACGTCCAGGATCGTCACGTCGGCGCCCATGCCGACCGCGACCTGCGCCGCGTTCAGGCCCGAGACGCCGCCGCCGATGACGACGACCTTGGCGGGGGCCACGCCCGGGACCCCGCCCGGCAGCACGCCGCGCCCGCCGTTGAAGCGCATGAGGTTGTACGCGCCGACCTGCGGGGCGAGCCGTCCGGCGACCTCCGACATGGGGGCGAGCAGCGGCAGGGAGTTGCCCACCTGCACCGTCTCGTAGGCGATGCCGGTGACCTTGCGCTCCAGCAGCGCGTCGGTGCACGTCCGGGACGCCGCGAGGTGCAGGTAGGTGAACAGCACCTGCCCCTCGCGCATGCGGTGGTACTCCTCGGCGATGGGCTCCTTGACCTTCAGGATGAGGTCGGCCTCGCCCCAGACCGCGTCCGCGCCGTCGACGATCTTGGCGCCGGCGAAAAGGTAGTCCTCGTCGGGGATCTGCGAGCCGAGGCCCGCATCGCGCTGGACGTACACGTCATGGCCGTGGCGGACGAGCTCGTGCACGCCCGCCGGGGTGGCGGCGACGCGGTATTCGTGGTTCTTGACCTCGGCGGGCACGCCGATCTTCATCACGGATTTCCTTTCAGACGTTCTGGTGGCGGCCGGGTACGGACCCCGTACCCGGCGCGGCCGTGAAAGTCCCGAAGCGGGCGCTACAGACGGGCCCAGGCTTCGGTGAGGACGGAACGCAGGATCGACTCCATCTCGTCGAACTGCTGCGGGCCGCTGATGAGCGGCGGGGCGAGCTGCACGACCGGGTCGCCCCGGTCGTCGGCCCGGCAGTACAGGCCCGCGTCGAACAGGGCCTTGGACAGGAAGCCGCGCAGCAGGCGCTCGGACTCGCCCTCGTCGAAGGTCTGCTTGGTCGCCTTGTCCTTCACCAGCTCGATGCCGTAGAAGTAGCCCGAGCCGCGGACGTCGCCGACGATCGGCAGGTCGCGCAGCTTCTCCAGCGTGGCGCGGAAGACGGGCTCGTTCCGCTCGACGTGGCCGAGGATGTCCTCGCGCTCGAACAGGTCGAGGTTGGCCAGCGCGACCGCCGCCGAGACGGGGTGACCGCCGAAGGTGTAGCCGTGGGCGAACATGGTGGCGCCCTCCTTGAACGGCTCGAACAGCCGCTCGTGGGCGATCATCGCGCCGATCGGCGAGTAGCCGCTGGTCAGGCCCTTGGCGCAGGTGATGATGTCCGGCACGTAGTCGAACTTCTGGCCGCCGAACATCGTGCCGAGCCGCCCGAAGGCGCAGATGACCTCGTCCGAGACCAGCAGCACGTCGTAGGTGTCGCAGATCTCGCGCAGGCGCTGGAAGTACCCGGGGGGCGGCGGGATGCAGCCGCCGGCGTTCTGCACCGGCTCGACGAAGACGGCCGCGACGGTGTCGGGGCCCTCCATCTCGATGGCCTTGCCGACCTGGTCGGCGGCCCAGCGGCCGAACTGCTCGGGCGTCATGCCGGGGAAGCCGGTGATCTCGTCGGCCCGGTAGTGGTTGGTGTTGGGCACGCGGACCGAGCCCGGCACGAGCGGCTCGAAGAACTGCTTGAACATCGGGATGCCGGTGATCGACAGGGCGCCCTGCGGGGTGCCGTGGTAGGCGATGGCCCGGCTGATCACCTTGTGCTTGAGCGGCTTGCCGACGAGCTTGAAGTACTGCTTGGCGAGCTTCCAGGCGCTCTCGACGGCCTCGCCGCCGCCTGTGGTGAAGAACACGCGGTTGAGGTCGCCGGGGGTGTACCGGGCCAGCCGCTCGGCCAGCTCGGCGGCCTTCGGATGGGCGTACGACCACAGCGGGAAGAAGGCGAGCTCCTGAGCCTGCTTCGCGGCGGCCTCGGCGAGCTCGGCGCGCCCGTGACCCATCTGCACGACGAACAGGCCGGCGAGGCCGTCGAGGTAACGCTTGCCGTGGATGTCGTAGATGTAGGCACCGTCACCCCGGACGATGGTCGGCACCTCGCCGCCGCCGTGGGTACTGTGCCGGGTGAAGTGCAGCCACAGGTTGTCCTGTGCTGCCTTCAGGACGGCGGCCGTGTCGGTCTCAGGCTGCGTCATGGCTATCTTCCTCAGTGATCTCGGCTCCACCCAGTGTGCATGCTCAACATGGGTGATTACAACTGGTTGCGCAGCGACACTATGCAATAACCTCGGAATCCGCGATAGCGGTATGTAACAACGACGAAATCCGTTTGGGGTGTCAAGGATTTCGGTCTGCGGCGGGAATGCCGTGGACGACGGGGGCTCGGCGCGCCAGTGGGGATCTTCCGGCGTGTCGCCCGGACCGGAGCGGGTCGCGTCACGTCTGTGGTGCAATGTGTCGGATCAGACCAGAGACGAGGCGGTGACGGTCAGCGTGACTCCCGAGGAAACCGGCGACACCCGGCACACAGGGAACCTAGGGGACCCAGTGGACACAGAGATGCTCCATGACCTGGAAGGCATCGAAAGGTCCATCGCGGCGCAGATGCCGCGGGCGGTCGAAGAGCTGTCGCGGCTCGTGGCCATCCCCTCGGTGGCCTTCCCCGGCCACCCCGAGGAGCCGGTGCTCGCCGCCGCCGCCGCGACCGAGGAGCTGCTGCGCGGCGCCGGGCTGCCGCACGTCCGGCAGATCCCCGTCGAGGGCAGCTTCCCCGCCGTCTTCGCCGAGGCCCCCGCTCCCCCCGGCGCGCCCACCGTGCTGCTGTACGCGCATTACGACGTGCAGCCCGCCGGGGACCCCGCGCTGTGGCGCACGCCCGCGTTCGAGCCCACCCTGATCGACGGACGGCTGTACGGGCGCGGCGCCGCCGACGACAAGTCGGGCATCATGGCGCACGTCCTGGCCCTGCGGTCCTTCGAGGGCCGGTTCCCCGTGGGCGTCAAGGTCATCATCGAGGGCCAGGAGGAGTACGCCGGGGAGCGCCTGGAGGCGTTCGTCGAGAAGAACCCCGACCTGCTGCGCGCCGACGCCATCGTCGTGGCCGACGTCGGCAACCCCTCCGTGGGCGACGCGTCCGTTACCACCTCCCTGCGCGGCCTCGCCGCGTTCACGGTCGAGGTCCGCTCGCTGAAGGAGTCCGTGCACAGCGGCTCGTTCGGCGGCGCCGCCCCGGACGCCCTCGCCGCGCTGATCCGCATGCTCGCGTCCCTGCACGACGACAAGGGCGACGTCCGCGTGCCCGGCCTGCCGGGCGGCGTCTTCCCCGGCGACGGGCCCTCCGAGGAGGATTTCCGCGAGACCGCCCAGGTCGCGGACGGCGTGTCCCTCGTCGGCTCCGGCTCGCTGGCCGACCGGCTGTGGGCGTCCTACTCGATCACCGTCACCGGGCTGGACGTGCCGACGGTCAACGGCGCCATCAACGCCGTCCAGTCGGTGGCCCGGGCCCGCGTCACCGTCCGCGTCCCCCCGGCGGGCGACCCGGGCAAGACGGCCGTGGACGTGATCGACTTCCTGCGCGAGGCCGCGCCGTGGGGTGTCCAGGTCACCGTCACCGACCAGGTGCTCGGCTCGGGCTACCTCGCCGACTCCGGCGGGCGGGCGCGCGCCGCGCTCAACCGGGCCATGGAGCGCGCGTTCGGCCGGGCGCCGCGCGACATCGGCGCGGGCGGCTCGATCCCGCTGGTGTCCACGCTGGCCCGGCAGTTCCCCGCCGCCGAGATCCTGCTCTTCGGGGCCGAGGACGAGGCCGCGTCGATCCACGCGCCCAACGAGCGCCTCGACCTGGAGGAACTGCGGCGCGCGGCCACCGCCGAGGCCCTGTTCCTCGCCGAGTTCGGCGGCCTCTGACCTCCCCGGCCCGCGCCGGGGCCCGGATTCCGCATCCTGAGGACGGCTCGCCGCGACGTATGACGGCTCAGGACGCCTCGGAACACGAAAAGGCCGGGAGCCGGCGCGCGGCTCCCGGCCCTGCGGGCGTCACTGGGTCTGCTCGGCGGCCTCCTCGGGCGTGAGGCGGTCCCGGATGGCGGCCCGCGCGCGCAGGCGGGACGCCGCCGGGTCCACCGGGCGGCGCCAGTGCCAGTCCGAGACGGCCTGGTAGGCGCCGACGACGGACAGCAGCCGGTCCTCCGCGTACGGCTGCCCGCCGAGGATCGTGCCGATGGGCCGCCCGTTCGCCGTGAACCCGATCGGGAAGCCGATCTCCGGCAGGCCGATGGCGTCGAACGGCGTGGGCGAGGTCTGCACGACCACGTCGCAGCGCTCGAACACCTGGTCCAGCACCCGCTCCAGCAGCAACAGCTTGGCCCGCTGCCCGGTGATGAACTCGTTGCCTCCCAGCAGCGCGCCCTGCAGCCAGCTCGTCAGCGAGACCCCGAACCCGCGCAGGTCAGACCGCAGGTACGGCATGAACGGCTCGCTGCGCTCCGGCAGGCGGACGTTGTTGAAGTCGTTGCCGGTCAGCAGAGCCCAGTCGTCGGGGAACGGCACCTCGACGAGCGTGACCCCGCGGATCGCCGCCATGGCGTTGAGGAAGCCCCGGCGCGCCACGGCGGTCTCCGAGGTGCCGTCGGCGTAGCCGGGGAGCACGCCGATGCGGGTGTTCCAGCGCATCCTGAGCCGGTTGCCGCTGTACACCGGGGTGGCCGCGTCGATCAGGTTGGGCACCTTCGGCAGGCCCTGCGTGCGCGGGTCGTTCGGATCCTCCCCCGCCATCGCCGTCAGCATGATCGCGGCGTCCTTGGCGTCCCGGGCGAGCGGGCCGGGGTGGTCGCGCGAGTAGCTGAGCGGGATGATGCCGTAAAGGGAGACCCGGCCCATCGTCGGCTTGAGCCCGGTGAGGTTCTGGGCGTTCGACGGCGCGGTGATGGAGCCGCCGGTCTGCGTGCCGGTGCCCGAGGTCGCCAGCCGTCCCGCCACCGAGGTCGCGGTGCCGGTGGACGAGCCGCCGGGGTCGACGCTCGGGTCGCCGGGCGTCCACGCGTTCACCGTCGTGATCTCCCCGGCGGGGGTCGTCGCCCGCGTGGTGGCCAGCGGGCCCATCTGGGTCTTGCCGAGGACGATCGCGCCCGCGCCCTTGAGCGCCGCCACGGCGGTGGCGTCGAACGGGGGCACGAAGTCCTTGAACAGGAACGAGCTCGCCGTGGTGAGCACGCCCTTGGTGTAGTAGTTGTCCTTGATCGCCAGGGGTATCCCGTGCAGCGGGCCCCGAGGCCTCTGGCGTCCGAGCCCCTTCGCCGCCTCACGGGCCGCGTCGGCCAGCACGGTGTTGAAGGCCTGGTACGTGGCCTCGAAGGAGTCGATCCGCGCCAGGTGCGCCTCGACCAGCTCGAGCGGGCTGATCTTGCGGTTGCGGATCATCCACGCGGCCTCGGCCAGGGTCAGCTCGGTGGGGTCGGCCATGGCCTCCGGGCGGGGCTTCACGTAGGCGCCCGCCACGTCCAGGCCGGGCCCGCCGTGGCCCGAGTCGTGTGCCCAGGCGGGGACGGCGGGCAGGGCGGCGACCACGCCGGCGACCGTGCCGAGGGCGGCGGTCCTGACCAGGAACGCGCGCCTGTCCACCGTACGGTCGAGCGGCGGGTCGCCGGCCTCCTCGACGGTCGTGGCCCGCGCGGTCCGCGTGATCTGCGTGGTTCGGGTGGTGGGTGTCGTCTGGGCGGTCGTGCGTGCCGTCTCGCTCATCGCCGCCACTCCGTGCTGATCGACGGGTAGAGCATCGGCGCGCGCTGCTGGGACAGCGCGGCGGCGGTCGCGGCGTCCGGTGCGGTTCCTTGCGGGGCGGGCAGTTGGTAGGCCGCGAGGTTGGCGACCGTGCCGCGCATGAACGAGCGGAGCGAGGCGAGGACCGAGTCCCGGCCGGGCGACCCGGTCACGGGGTCGGACGTGGTGCCGGGCGGGAGCTGGGAGAGGTCGATGCCCAGCGAGGCGAGCCGGGCCGTGATCATGATGTTGAGTTCGGCGTCTGTGGGTGCTGCAGGTGTCACGTGGTACTCCAGGGGAAGGAAGCCCCACCACAATGAGATCACGGCGTATCACCCATATGTCCTATGGATCACTTGTTTGTGACATAAATCCGTCTTGGTGACATACGCACGATATGAGGCTTAAAGCCGTGTTCAACGGGACGGCACCCGGCGCGTCCCCAGCGCTCGCGCCCCCACGCCAGGCTCCGGCGCCGACACCGGATCAGGCGCTGGACCTGTGGACGCGTCGTACGCGAAGGTGGGGGGCGTGCATCCGACAGCGCCCTCCATCACCGACATCCTCCACGCCGCCCGGCTGATCTCCGCCCACCTGCCGGAGACCCCGATGTGGTCCTATCCCGTGCTGAACGAGCGGCTCGGCGCGGAGGTCCACGTCAAGCACGAGAACGTCCAGCCCACCGGCGCCTTCAAGGTGCGCGGCGGGATCAACCTCCTCGCCCGCCTGCCCGAGGCCCGGCGGGACAACGGCGTGCTCACGTACTCCACCGGCAACCACGCCCAGTCGATCGCGTACGCGGCGCGCCTCTTCGGCGTGCCGTGCACGATCGTGATGCCCGAGAACCCGAACCCGGCCAAGGTCGCGGCCGCCCAGGCCCTCGGCGCGGCCGTCGAGGTCAAGGGCGCCACCATGGTCGAGGCCGGCGAGTACGCGACCGCGCTCGCCGCGGAGCGCGGGCTCCACCTGGTCGGCGTCGCCGACGAGCCCGACCTCATCGCCGGGGTCGGCACCCTGTACGTGGAGATGCTCACCCGCCGCCCGGACCTGGACGTGGTGATCGTGCCGGTCGGGTCGGGCACGGGCGCCTCGGCCGCGCTGCTGGTGGCACGGGCGATCGCGCCGCGCTGCCGGGTGATCGCGGTGCAGTCCTCGCAGGCGCCCGCCGCGCACGATTCCTGGTGTGCAGGCACGCCGGTCCGCCGCCCGGTGGAGACGGTGGCCGACGGCCTGGCCACGGGCTCGGCCTTCGCGCTCCCCCAGGGCGTCATGCGGGCGCTGGACGACTTCGTGCTGGTCTCCGACGACGACATCCGGGCCGCCCAGTGGCTGTTGCTCACCGAGGCCCACACCCTCGCCGAACTCGCCGGAGCCGCGCCCCTGGCCGCCCTGATCGCCCGGGGCGACGACCTGGCGGGCCTCAAGGTCGGCCTGGTCTGCACAGGCGGCAACGCCGGCCCCGCCGAGTTGCGCCGCCTCCTGTCCTCCTGAGGGCACGCCACCGGAGCCTGTACGACAGAGCGGGAAACGATCCGAGTGGGGACGGCCCCCGCCGGGCCTAGCCCCGGGCTCAGAGGGACCTCAGAGGGACGCCGTGGCGGTCGAGTGGGCCCAGCGGTAGTCCGGCTTGCCGGAGGGGTGGCGGACCATCTGGTCGACGAAGACGTACGTGCGGGGGACCTTGTAGCCGGACAGGTGTCCCCGGCAGTAGGCGTCCAGTTCGCGGACCGTCGGGGCCTGCCCCTGCCTCGGCTCGACCACGGCGGCGACGCGGCCGCCCCAGCGCTCGTCCGGGACCTCGGTCACCACGGCGTCGAACACGGCCGGGTGCCCCTTGAGCACGGCCTCGACCTCCTCGGGGAAGACCTTCTCGCCGCCGCTGTTGACGCACTGGGAGCCGCGCCCGAACACCAGGATGGCGCCGTCCTCCTCAACCTGGGCGAGGTCGCCGGTGAGCAGCCAGCGCGTGCCGGCGGCGTCGGTGACGAAGGCGCGCGCGGTCCTGCCGGGGTCGTTGTAGTAGCCGAAGGCGATGTTCCCGGTCTTGGCGAGGGTCCCCGTCTCACCGGAGCCGGGCCTCACCGGTTCGAGGGCCTCGTCGAGGACGGCGAGCGTGGACGCCGCGTTGGGCCGGTACCTGAGCCCGGATTCGGGCGAGGACCCCGTGACGGCGGTGGCGGTGTAGCCGGACTCCGTCGAGCCGAACCCGTCCAGGATGACCAGGTGTGGCAGCAGCGCGCATAACCGGGCCCGTACCGTGCCGCTGAGGATCGCCCCGGTCGAGGTGACCACCCGCAGCGCCGACAGGTCGTAGCGCCCGCGGGCGATCTCGTGGGCGAGGGGCCGGGCCATCGCGTCGCCGGTGATGTTGACGCTGACCACCTTCTCGCGCTCGATCGTCCGCAGCACGCCGGCGGCGTCGAACCTGCGCGTGTAGACGGCGGTGCCGCCCAGCCACCAGGTGATGAAGGTGCCCATCTGCGCGGCCCCGTGCATGAGCGGCGCGGCGGGCATCATCACGAACCCTCCGGACGCGGCGGCGGTCTCGACGACCTGGCGCGGCTCGGTGTGCGGCGGCCCGTACGGATTGCCGCCGCCGAACGCCATGAACAGGTCCCGGGTCCGCCACATGACGCCCTTGGGCATGCCGGTGGTGCCGCCGGTGTAGATGATGTAGACGTCGTCGCCCGACCGCCGGGGGAAACCCTCGCGCCCGTCCGGCCGCCCGGCGACCGCCCGCTCGTACGGGACGGCGCCGGGGGCGCGCGCGGGGCCGCCGACGGCGACGAGCGTGGAGAGGCGGGGGCATCGGGACGCGGCGGCGGCCACGCGGTCGTCGAACTCCGCGTCGTACACCAGCGCGACGATGTCGGAGTCGGTGTAGAGGTAGAGCAGCTCGCTCTCGACGTACCTGTAGTTGACGTTGACCGGCACCGCCCTGATCTTCAGCGTGGCCAGCAGCGCGGCGGCGTACTCGACGCCGTTGTAGAGCTGGATCCCCACGTGCCGCCCCGGCCCGACGCCGCGTTCCCGCAGGTAGTGCGCGAGCCGGTTGGCGTGCCGGTCCAGCTCGGCGTACGTCAGGCGGTGCTCGCCGCACACCAGGGCCGGCCGGTCCCCGATCGCGTCGGCCAACGCCTCGAACAGGTCGGCGTGGTTGAACTCCATCGGCGGCTCCTCGTCGGTCCGTCCCGTCCTCCTGGCTCGCCGTCCCCGGCGATCCCATGGCGACGACCGGCGGGGCGTCGTACGGCGGCTTTCAGATCGTACGGTCGCGGCCCTCCCAGTAGGGGGCCCCGGAGCTTGAACTCAAAGATCAGGAGAACGTGTCCCACTGTGACGGCGGTATACGGCTGGGGCGTGAGTGGACAAAGGCTTCGGCATAGCCCGACAAATAACTGTAAATTTTCGTGACAAGCCGGTATTGCGGGCATAGATCGGTAGTCGTACGTTTCCGGTATGGATCTGGAGCTCCGACACCTCAAGATCGTGCGCGCGGTCGCTGAGGCCGGGAGCGTCACCAAGGCGGCCACCCAGCTCGGACTGGCCCAGCCGTCGCTGACCGCGCAGCTGAAACGCATCGAACGCACACTCGGTGGCGCTCTTTTCGAGCGCGACCGTAACGGCGCGCGCCCCACCCCCCTCGGTCAACTGGTCCTCACCCGGGCACGCGTCCTGCTGCCCGCCGTACGTGAATTACAGGAAGAGGCGGTGCGATTCGCCAACAGTTACGAAGGCATCCCCGGCTTCCGGATCGGCGCGACTCACGGCCCGATCCTGGGCGGCCTGGTCGACCGTCTCACCGCGGCCCACCCGCAGACCCCCGTCAGCACGAGCACCTCGTGGTCGGCGCGCGAGCTCACCTCGCTCGTCAGCGCGGGACGGCTCGACTTCGCGCTCATCGGCACGTGCGGCGACACCCCACCCCCGTCGGCCGAGTCCATGATCTGGAGCGTGGTGGGCACCGACCCGGTGTTCGCCCTGCTCAACCAGAGCCACCCCCTCGCCGGAGAGAAGGAGCTGGACCTGGCCAGCCTCGCCGACGAAGGCTGGGCGGTCGCGCCGGGCGACGGCTGCTTCGCCGACTGCTTCGCCGGGTCCTGCGCCCGCGCCGGGTTCGTCCCGAAGACGATGTACGAGACGGACGTGGCGACCTGCCTGCACCTGGTGAAGGTGGGCAAGGCCGTGGCGCTGTGCCAGGCGACCTTCGAGCTGACGGCCGACCTGGTGATGATGCCCATCACCGGGGCACCGCTGCGCTGGAGGCACCTGCTCGGCTGGCACGCCGACTCGGTCGCGGCGCGCGCGGCACGCGCGATATCCCACGACGCGCGGGAGGCTCACGACGACGCCATCCGGCGCAGCGTCCCCTACGCGGAGTGGCTGGCCCGTAACCCGCACTTCGGCACGGTTCCATAACGCGGCGGTAGGACCGAAAAGGTAGGCCCCCCAGGCGATGACCGCGAGCTACGGTGACGGCGCATCCCCCTTTTAACACCTGGGAGTCCCCATGCTCCGCAGCCGCGCGGTCATCGCCGCATGCGCTCTCGCGACCGGTGTCCTCACCCTCATGGCCACTCCGGCCACGGCCGAACCCGAGTTTTCGGGCAAGGCCGCCGCTTCCACCGTCAAGCCCCTGCCCGGCATGATCCAGGCGCTCCAGCGCGACCTGGGCCTCACCGCCGAGCAGGCCGAGTCCCGGCTTCTCAACGAGGCCCGACTGGCAAGCGTCGAGACCAAGATTCGCAAGTCGCTCGGCGGCGGTTACGCCGGCTCGTGGCTCAGCGGCCCGACCTCGTCCACGCTCACCATCGCCACCACCGACGCCGCCGCGACGTCCTCGGTGACCGGCGCGGGCGTCCAGGCCAAGGTCGTCCGTCACAGCCTCGCGTCCCTGAACGCCGCCAAGGACGCCCTGGACAAGGCCGGCGCGACGGCCGCTCCGAAATCGTCGCCGGTGTGGTACGTCGACGTACGCACCAACAGCGTCGTCGTCCAGACCGCCGACCCCGCCGACGCGGAGTCCTTCATCGCGGCCAGTGGCGCCGACCGCGGCGCCGTCCGCGTCGAGTTGTCCAGCGAGACCCCGCGGACGTTCTACGACCTGCGCGGCGGCGACGCGTACTACATCAACAACTCCGCCCGCTGCTCGATCGGCTTCCCGATCACCAAGGGCACCACGCAGGGCTTCGTCAGCGCCGGCCACTGCGGGTCGACCGGCAACTCGACGACCGGCTACAACCAGGTCTCCCAGGGCACCTTCCAGGGCTCGTCCTTCCCGACCAACGACTACTCGTGGGTCGCGACGAACAGCAACTGGACGGCGCAGCCGTGGGTCAACCAGAACGGCGGGAACCTGCAGGTCACCGGGTCGACCGTGGCCGTCGAGGGCGCCTCGATCTGCCGCTCCGGCTCGACCACGGGCTGGCACTGCGGGACCGTCCAGCAGCGCAACACCAGCGTGACCTACTCGCAGGGCACCGTCTACGAGGTGACCCGCACCAACGTCTGCGCCGAGCCCGGCGACTCCGGCGGCTCGTTCATCTCCGGCAGCCAGGCCCAGGGCGTGACCTCCGGCGGCTCGGGCAACTGCACCTCCGGCGGCACGACGTACTTCCAGCCCGTCAACGAGATCCTCTCGGTCTACGGCCTGACGCTGAAGACCAGCGGGGGCAACCCTCCGCCCACCGGGTGCAGCGGCTACCAGCAGACCGTGAGCGGCAGCCTGAGCAGCGGGGCGAGCGCCTTCCAGCCGAACAACTCCTACTACCAGTCCACCGTCTCCGGGACCCACAGCGCCTGCCTCGACGGCCCGAACGGCACGGACTTCGACCTCTACCTGCAGAAGTGGAACGGCTCGGCCTGGGTGGACGTGGCGAGCGGCACCACCTCCGGACCTGATGAGACCGTCACCTACTCCGGTACGTCCGGCTACTACCGCTACGAGGTCCACGCCTACAGCGGCTCCGGCTCGTACACCCTGGGCTTCAGCAAGCCGTAACCCCCGCCCCGGCCGCCAAGGCCGGGCGACGCTCCACAACGCCTCACAACGGCAGTAAAGCGGCGCCGCCGTCCATCTCTGGACGGCGGCGCCGCCGTGTTCCCAGGGGCCTCTCAGCCCAGCGGGTGGACCCTGAAGACGACGTCGCGCTGCGTCACCGTGACGCGCGCGGAACCGGTCATCCCGGCGTAGCGGCCGGTGCCGCCGAGGATGGCGGCCGTGCTCGTCCACGGCGGGGCGCCGAACCGGTCGTCCATGCCGAGAAGGGTGAGCTGACCGGCCTTGGTGCGCAGCACGCGGGTGCACTGCGCGATGACACCTTGCCGGGTGACCGACGCCGCGGTGCAGCGGGCGCTGCCGTCGCCGACCCTGTTCTTCCTCACGTCATAGAGCGCGAGATAAGCCACCCAGGAGTCACCGGGCTTCACGTGCGGGGGGCGCGTGTTCACCAGGAACTGCGCATAGTACACGAATTCGGGCACCCGGGCGGCGGGCTTTTGGACGGCCGGCGCGGCGGGCTTGAGGGTGATGGACGGAATGGCCGTCGTCGTGGCGTCGGGAATTGTCGCAGCGGATGCAGATATGGGCGGAAGTACGGCGAACGAGGCGCCGGACAGGGCCGTGACCAGCGCGGCCATGGCCCGCCGGCGACGTGGAGCGAATCCTGACATTTCTACTCCAACTCGGGAGATGAGGGAATGCGGAGGGATGCCACTTTCGCTGGGAAGCAGCGAAACGCGAGTGAACAGTCTGCCCGCCGCTTCCCCGGAATCGCAACGGCCATAATCGCGACATAATCACATTCAATTCACAACCCCGGGCGAAAATCATCGCATTTCCTGGAGCCCCGCCTCAGCCGCCCGCGAGCACCGCCGATTTTCCCCCTCATTACCAGATGCGCACAATGTCCGACAGTTCGTAATGAGGCAGGTCCATAACGCGGTGATATGGGCGAAACGATAGCTCCGCGTGACGCCCGCTCGCGGTTACGGTGACGGCACCCCCCCGAACAACGAGGAGAGCCCATGCTTCGCAGACGCACGGTCACCGCCGGATGCGCTCTCGCAATCAGTGCCCTCACGATCCTGGCCACTCCCGCGATGGCCGACCGCGACCCCCTCGCGGCCGGAACCTCGGCCTCGCAGCCCGCGCCCGCCATGGTCGACGCGATGAGCCGCGACCTCGGCATCACCAAGGAGCAGGCCGAGTCCCGCCTGCTCAACGAGACCCGCCTCACCGGCTCCGAGACGAAGATCCGCGAGAGCCTCGGCGGCACCTTCGCCGGCTCCTGGCTCAGCGGCCCGACCTCCGGCACCCTGACCGTCGCCACCACCGACGCCGCCGCGGCCTCCCGCGTGACCGGCACGGGCATCCAGGCGGCGGTCGTCGGCCGCAGCCTCGCGACCCTGAACTCGATCAAGGACACCCTGGACAACGCCTCGGCGCAGGCTCCCAAGTCGGCGCCGGTGTGGTTCGTCGACGTGCGGACCAACAGCGTCGTCGTCCAGTCGTCCCAGCCCGCCGAGGCCGAGGCGTGGATCGCCTCCACCGGCGTGGACAAGGCGGCCGTGCGCGTCGAGCTCTCCAAGGAGCAGCCGCAGACGTTCTACGACCTGATCGGCGGCCAGGCGTACTACATCAACAACTCGGCCCGTTGCTCGATCGGCTTCTCCGTGCGGCGCGGCACCACGCCGGGCTTCGTCAGCGCCGGTCACTGCGGCCGGGCGGGCAACTCGACCACCGGCTACAACCGGGTCGCCCAGGGCACCTTCCAGGGCTCCTCGTTCCCGGGCAACGACTACTCGTGGGTCGCGGTGAACAGCAACTGGACCCCGCGCGGCACCGTCAACAACGGTTCCGTCGCCGTCCGCGGCTCCACGGTCGCGGTCGAGGGCTCCTCGATCTGCCGTTCCGGCTCCACCACCGGCTGGCACTGCGGCACCGTCCAGCAGCGCAACACCAGCGTGACCTACTCGCAGGGCACCGTCTACGAGGTCACCCGCACCAGCGTCTGCGCCGAGCCGGGCGACTCCGGCGGCTCGTACATCTCGGGCAACCAGGCCCAGGGCGTCACCTCCGGCGGCTCGGGCAACTGCACCTCCGGCGGCACCACCTTCTTCCAGCCGGTCAACGAGATCCTCTCGGTCTATGGCCTGACCCTCGTGCTCGGCTGACCCTGTTAGGCACAGCCGGCACCCTCACCGTAGAACTCCGCAGAAACGTGGAAGCGTAGAAACGTGGAAACACGGCGCCGCCGTCCCCACCAGGGACGGCGGCGCTTTCCGTGCCCCTAACGCGGCAGGCGCCGCCAGAGCGGGCGGGGAAGGGCGCGCATGAGGGTGAAGACGAGGCGGAGCCTGGCCGGGGCCCACACGGTCTCGGCGCCGTCGCGCAGACCCTGGACGACCGCGTCCGCGACCTCGCCCGGCGTGGAGGACATGGGGGCGGGCGGCAGTCCGGCCGTCATCCGTCCCTTGACGAAACCCGGCCGTACCACCATCACCCGGGCGCCGGACCCGTGCAGGGAGTCCCCCAGGCCCTGCGCGAAGCCGTCCAGGCCCGCCTTGGACGCGCCGTACACGAAGTTCGCCCGCCTCACGCGCACCCCCGCCACCGACGAAAGGACGACCAGCGTGCCGTGGCCCTGCTCGCGCAGGCGGCGGGCCGCGAACAGGCCGGCCGAGACGTGACCGGCGAGGTTGACGGCCACGGACTCCGCCGCCGCGACCGGGTCCCGCTCGTAGGCGGCCTGGTCCCCGAGCACGCCGAAGGCGGCGATCACGACGTCGAGGTCTCCGGCCAGATCGGCGGCGGAGTCGATCACCTTGCCGTGCGTCTCGGGCCGGGCCGCGTCGAAGTCCAGCCGATGGACCTCGGCGCCGAGCGCCACGAGCCGCGCGGCCGTCCCGTCCTCGGGATCGCTCACCTCGGCGGACGTGCCGGGGCGCGCGGCGAGCACGACCTTGCGGGCGCCGGCGCGCACCAGGCGCTCCACCACCGCGAGCCCGATCTCGCTGCGCCCCCCGAGCAGCAACACCGAGTCCACCGAACCGAGGGCGTTCTTCACAGGCCCAGCCTCCTCGCCAGGTCGGAGCGGAACACGCCGCCGGGGTCCGCCATCTGCCGTATCTTCGCCCATTCCTGAAGCCGCGGGTACATCACGGGCAGCAGCTCGGCGCGCATCCGCGCGTCCTTGGCCAGGTAGAGGCGCCCGCCGGCCTCGGCCACCCAGGCGTCGAACTCGCGCAGCAACTCGGCGAGCCCAGGGTGACCGGCCGGGATGTCGAGCGTGAGCGTCCAGCCGGGCATCGGGAAGGACAGCATGCCGGGCGTGCCCGCGCCGAACCGCTTGAGGACGGTGAGGAACGACACCACGCCCTCGGCGGACAACCGGGACACGACCCGCCGCAACGCGCCTTCCCCGCCGAAGGGGACGACGAACTGGTACTGGACGAACCCCCGCGAGCCGTAGATCCGATTCCATCCCTGGACGAAGTCCAGAGGGTGGAAGAACGGCGCGATGTCCTGGATGATCCGCCGCTCGCGCGCCTTCGCGTACCAGGCCTCGTTGAACGCGCGCACGGTGAGCCGGTTGAGCAGCCCGTTCGGCGCCCACGGCGGCGCGGTCAGCCGCGAGGACGGCGCGAAGGCCAGCGGGTCGTGCCCGCGCGGAAGCTCCTCGCGGCGCGCGTGGTCACCGCGGGTCAGCACGCTGCGTCCCATGCGCGGGCCGCGGGCGAGCAGGTCGATCCAGGCCACGGCGTAGCGGTACCCGTCGTCGGTGGCCGCCATGACCTCCAGCGTGTGGTCCAGGTCGCGCGTGCGCTCGACGTCCACCCGCACGCGCGAGGTCTCGATCGGCACGCAGCCGAAGCTCGCCTCGACGATCACGCCGGTGAGGCCCATGCCTCCGACGGTGGCCCAGAACAGCTCGTCCGGCGGGGTCAGCGTGCGGATCGTCCCGTCGGCCGTGAGCAGCCTCAGCGAGCGCAGGTGAGCCCCGAGGGACGAGTCGACGTGGTGGTTCTTGCCGTGCACGTCGGCGGCGACGGCCCCGCCCACGGTGACGTACCGCGTCCCCGGGCTGACGGGGACGAACCAGCCCTTGGGCACCAGGGCGGTCATCAGCTCGTGCAGGCTCGTCCCCGCCGAGGCGGTCACCACGCCCGTCTCGGGGTCGAACGACCAGCGCGGCTCCAGGCGGGTGAGGTCCACGACGACCCCGCCCGCGTTCTGGGCGGCGTCGCCGTACGCGCGGCCGAGGCCCCGGGCGACGAGACCGCGCGGGGGCGCGTCGGCGACGAGCGCGGCGAGCTGTTCGGCCGTGCGCGGCGCGACGAGCGTGGCGGGCGTGGGGGCGGTGCGCCCCCAGCCGGTCAGGAGGGTCATCTCACCTGGATTCGGACGGCGAGCAGGACGATGCTCACACCCTAGAGGGTGACGGCATGGCCCCGCCGCGCCGGTAACCGAAACATTCGGTAACGCGAAATGTCCAGCATCTTCCCTCGCACCGGCCGATCCCCCCGGCCCGAGATTCGCTCACGGCGCCGAGCCGGCGGTCCGGCCCCCGTCCTCCTCGCCTACTTGCCCGGCTCGGGGTCGCGGGGAAGGCCCAGCATGCGCTCGCCGATGATGTTGAGCTGCACCTCCGTCGTGCCGCCGTAGATCGTCATGGCGCGCGTGGAGAGGACGGCCCGGTTCCAGTGGCCCGCGTCGCCCAGCTTCATGTCGGCGGCGATCACGGCGGACGTGCCGAGCAGGCTCACCGCGCACTCCGAGACGTGCTGCGCGTGCGAGGTGGACAGCAGCTTGCGCACCGACGCGTCCGCGCCCGGCTCGGACCCGGCGAGCTGCTTGAGCGTGACCCGCAGGCTCAGCGCGTTGATCGAGTGCCCCTCGCACACCACCCCGGCCAGCTCCAGCCGCTCGGCCTCGGTCAGCTCACGCCCGAGACGGGAGGCCAGGCCGAGCAGGTCGGGGACCGACGAGCCGGTGCCGCCCGACCCGGACGACAGGGAGACGCGCTCGTTGGACAGCGTGTTGCGCGCCACCCGCCAGCCCTCGCCGACCTCGCCCACCACCAGGTCGTCCGGGACGAAGACGTCGTCGAAGAACACCTCGTTGAACATGTTCTCGCCGGTCATCTCGGTGAGCGGCCGCACGGTGACGCCGGGCGCCTTCATGTCCACCAGGAAGTAGGTGATGCCGTCGTGCTTGGGCTTGGAGGGGTCCGTGCGGGCGATGCAGATGCCCCATTCGGCGACGTGCGCAACGGACGTCCAGATCTTCTGGCCGTTGAGCCGCCAGCCGCCCTCGACCTTCTCGGCCTTCATCTGCAGCGACGCCAGGTCGGAGCCCGCGCCCGGCTCGCTGAAGAGCTGACACCAGATCAGCTCGCCGGAGAGCGTGGACGGCAGGAACCGTTCCTGCTGTTCAGGGGTGCCGTACGCCGCGATGGACGGCACCACCCACGCGCCGATGATCATCTGCGGCAGGCGAACCCCCGCGGTCTTCAGCTCCTGCTGGATGAGCACCTGCTCCAGCGGCGAGGCGTCCCGTCCCCAGGGGGCCGGGAGGTGGGGCATGACGAAGCCCTTCGCCGCCAGGGCGCGCTTCTGCTCCTTGCCCTCCAGCGCCGCGATCGCGGCGATCTCGTCGCGGATCGCCGCGCGCAGCGCCTCGGACTCCTCCGGCAGGTCGATGCGCATCTCCCGCGTGACACCCGACAGCGCGTACGACGCCACCGCGCCCGCCCACGCGGCCGACGGGCCGAGCAGCGCGCGCAGAGTGAGCGCGCGGCGGTAGTAGAGGTGGGCGTCGTGCTCGAACGTGTAGCCGATGCCGCCGAAGATCTGAATTGCGTCCTTGGCACATTGCACGGCGGCGTCCGGGGCCATCACTCCGGCGACGGCCGCGGCGTAGCCGAGCTCGTCGCCGGTGGCGCGGGTCGCGTCCCAGACGGTCGCGCGGGCCTGCTCCAGCGCGACCAGCATGCGCGCCGCCTTGTGCTTGACGCCCTGGAACTGGCCGATCGGACGGCCGAACTGCACGCGCACCTTGGCGTACTCGGCGGCGGCCCGCACGCACCACGCGGCGACGCCGGCCGCCTCGGCGCCGAGCAGGACCGCCGCCGTGTTCCGGACGTCCTCGCCGGTGAGGCCGTCGAGGAGGCGGTCCGCCGGCACGGTCACGGCGTCGGCCTCGACCTTGGCCACCGCGCGGGTGAGGTCCAGGCTCCTGACGGGCGTGACGGTCACGGCGTCCCTGTCCAGGGCGATCCATTGCTCGCCCCGGTCGGTGCGCACCGGCAGGACGAGCACGTCGGCGAGCGTCGCGCCGAGCACCAGGTCGGCGGTGCCGCTGACCGTGAGGGCGCCGTCGCCGGACCGGGTCGCGGTGAGCGAGCCACCGAGGGCCACGGCGCCGGCCAGCGAGCCGTCTGCCAGGCCGGGCAGCAACTCGGCGCGGGCCTTGCCGTCGGAGGCGAGGATCACGGCCGAGGCCAGCACCGTGGGCACGTACGGGCCGGGCGCGACGCGCTCGCCGAGCGCCTCGACGGCCACCGCCGTCTCCAGCAGGCCGAAGCCGCCGCCGCCGAACTCCTCGGGGACGTGCAGGCCGAGCAGCCCCTGCCCGGCGAGCCCGGACCAGAAGGCGGGCCGCTCCGCGGCGTCCGCGCCGATGGCCGACCGCACGGCTTCGGGGGGGATGTTGCGCTCGGCCCAGCCGCTCACGGACTCGCGCAGCGCCTCGTGCTCTTCGCTCAACCCGATCGCCATGTCACCCTCCGGTTCGGACTCCAGACGTGACAGAATTATATTCTAGAAGATGCTTCCATGGTCAACCATGGACCGCCCAGTTACCGGCCGCCGACCAAGCTACCCGCTACACTGCGTCACCATGTGCGGATCCGCCCATCCGCCCGCGGCCCACCGGATCGCCGCGCATCTGGACGAACCAGGCGCAGGTGCACCGATACCACGACGCCACCCGCCAAACCGGCACGCTCACACTGAGTCACCCACCGAAGCGCCGGTTCCGGGTCAGAGGGCGCGGGTCGTCCAGAAGAGCATGTCGTCGACCCGACAGCTCAATCGGCTTTTTGGTCGCGGACCGGAATCGGCTCAGCTAGCGCAGCGCGCCCGGGAGGCGCGGGGAAGGGGTCGGCGAAGTACTGGGTCTCGTGCGTTACGAGACCATCGGTGATCTCCATGACGCTGAGCGAGTATGTGGGCACGCCCTCATAGGTGATCACGCACTCGCTCACCCAAAGGTCGCTGCCGCCCAGGATCCGGCGGATGGTGAAGTGGCGTTCGGCCGGGTGCCCGCCGCGTTGCGCTTGGATCCTTGACCGGCCTCTGAAGCGCTCGCCCGACTGCGGGTAGTCCAGGATCGCGTCTGCAGCGTAGATCGCGTGCTCAGCCTCGACGTCCCCGCGTTCGGATGCCTCCCAGTGCTGCTGGAGCCGAGCCCGGATATCGGCTTCAGGATCACTTGCGCTGTTCACCCGTTAGCCCCTCATGACCAGAAGGAATGTCGCCGGCTCGCACGACAGATGTTACCTGAGGGTTCTCGTGCAGCTTGGGACAAGCCATCAAGGCGACCGGCCTGCCGAAGGGCACCCGCTTTCATGATCTTCGACACTTCTATGCGTCGAGTCTGATCAGGGCGAACCTGAACCCGAAGGTGATCCAGTCTCGCCTTGGCCATTCGAGGATCTCCGAGACGATGGACACCTATGGCCACCTGTTCCCCGATGATGAGGATCTCGGGCGCAGCGCCATCGAATCCATGATCAAGCTTGCTTTGCGGAACAGCGACGGAACAGCGGTCGGCGATGCACGCTAAGACGCTGGTCAGAGGCGGTCAGAGGGCGCGGGTCGTCCAGAAGAGCATGTTGAGGTCGTAGTAGAGGGCCTTGCTCGTGTCCGGCACGCTGGCGAACAGCATCGCGGGCTTCTTCTTCCCGGTCGCGACGACCATCACGTACGCCTGCGACGTGTGCTTCTTCCCTCCGGCGACATAAGTGACCTTGTAGCCGAGCAGCCACCCGAGGTTGTAGCGGGCCTTCTGCGACACCGTCCAGGCGAAGCGGGAACCGGCGGGCTGGTACTTCAGGCTCCACTTGACCGCCTTGCCCGCCAGCTTGCGGTAGTCCTCGTACGTCGCGGGCGGCTTCGGCACGGCGACCGGCAGCGGGCCCGAGCCGATCAGCGCCTGCCGGCGTCCCGACCCGGCCTTCTGCGCGGCCGAGAAGCCGTCCTTGGACGTGTTCGCCCACGGGGAGTCGTACCGCGCGTAGCTGATTCCGGCCGTCCGGTCGGCCACGACGGACGTGACGCGCGAACCGGGGGCGGGGAAGACCATCATGGCCTTGGCTGCGGGGACCGGCGGGACGGCGATCGGCGTCGGCGCGCGCGGGGTCCGGGACGCGGGGCCGCCGGCCTGGGCGGGGGTCACCGGCACGCGTTCGGGCTTGTCCCCGGAGAACAGGGTGAAGATGAGGACGACGATGATCGCCGTGACGATCGCCGCGGCGATCCCGTACACCGCTCTTATGGGGATATCTCCGGCTCGGAGCAGCAGGGCCCGCACCCAGCGAGGCTGCCGGCGATCCCGGGCCGGGTCCTGGGCACGGACGACCGGATCCTGGACACGGTCAACGGAGCCCTCCGAGCGGACGGCGAGCCGGTCGAGGACGGGCGAGCGAGCGGCGGGCGGGGCGGCGTCAGGCACGAACCCGGGCACGGACTCGGGCACGGACTCAGCCCCGGACCCGGGCATGGATTCGGGCACGGATTCAGGCACGGATTCGGGCACCGACCCGGCGCTCCACACCGAGACTCCGGACGCCTCGCCCGGCTCGTTCTCGCCGGACCCCGGACGGCGCCGGGCGGGCGTACCGGCCCTGACCTGCCCGTTCGCGGCGGATCGGCCGTACGGGTGGAGGAACGGTCCACTTGGGCGCCGGACGTTCGCCGTGTCACCTGTGTCCTCGACGTCGGCCTCGTCGCCGGTGTCGTCGGGACCGTCCGTGGTTTCCGTGGCGACGGCTTCCGCGTTGCCGACATCGCCGGCGCCGTCTGCGCCGTCCGCGGGCTCACGGGCGAGGACCCGGCCCGCCGCCGAGCGGTCCTTGGCGGCCTGGACGAAGGCCTCCAGTTGCTCGGGCGTCACCCGCGGCATCGGCGTGGTCGGCGCGTCGTAGGACGGAACGTAGGAAGATGGCCGCCCCGAGCCAGGGCGGTCAGGGGTCTTTTCCACGCCGTCCGCCATGTCGGCAGACTACGTCAGAAATGGTGATCCAGGAGGCCTGGTATGCACGTCACGTAGGGCGAATCAGGCGTTCCACCAGGTAGAGAACGTGGTGCCTGTACCAAGAATTTCACGGTCCGTCGCGTCGGCCATGCTTCACCTAGGCTGCACCAAGATCTACCCATTGGCCCCAAACGGTGAGTATCTTCCACGAGGTCGGGAATCACCTCCCCCATGGCAACGACACCAGGTAACCGGCGTGTCCGGCGCGCGCGCCGGCACGTCATCACCGCCGGGGTGGCCGGGGTCCTGGTGGTCAGCGGGTGCGGCCTCACGGGACCACCCGATGTGACCGGCGGCCGAACGGGCAACGCGCCCACCTCCACCGGCCCCGTGGCGGAGGAGCAGGCGTACGAGCGGACCATCCGCCAGGTCCTGCCGTCGATCGTGCAGATCACCACGCGCGGGGGCCTCGGTTCGGGGGTCGTGTACGACACGAACGGGCACATCGTGACGAACGCCCACGTCGTCGGGAAGTCCACGGACTTCGAGGTGACGCTGGCCACGGGCGGCAAGCCGCGCAAGGCCAAGCTCGTCGCGTCCTACCCGCTCGGCGACCTGGCCGTCATCCGGGTCACCGACCGCTCGGGCCTGGCCCCGGCCACCTTCGGCGATTCCAACAAGCTGCGGGTCGGTCAGATCGTGCTCGCCATGGGCAATCCGCTCGGACTATCCGGCAGCGTGACGAACGGCATCATCTCCGCGCTCGGCCGCACGGTGACCGAACCCCAGGGCGAGGGATCGCCGGGCGCGACGATCACCAACGCGATCCAGACGTCCGCGTCCATCAACCCGGGCAACAGCGGCGGCGCGCTGGCGAACCTCGCGGGCCAGGTCATCGGCATCCCGACGCTCGCGGCGATCAACCCGGAGCTGGGAGGCGGCGCGGCGCCGGGCATCGGGTTCGCGATCCCGAGTAGCACCGCCAAGGACGTCGCCGACCAGATCATCAAGCACGGCCGGGTGACCAACACGCGCCGCGCCGCCCTCGGCGTCCGGGTCAACACCGTCGTCGGGCCCAACGGCCAGCCGGTCGGCGTCGGGGTCGCCCAGGTGGACGCGAACAGCGGCGCCGCCAAGGCCGGCATCCGGCCGGGCGACATCATCCTCAACGTGAACGGCAAGCCGACCCCGACCGCGGCGGCCCTCGCGGAGGTCCTCGCCACGCTCCGCCCGGGATCGAAGGCCAGCGTGGAACTACTCCACCCCGACGGGAAGACCACGACGGCGACGGTCACCCTCGGAGTCCTCTCGGGAGGCTGACCCCGCCGGGCTGTGCACCGGAAGTATCAGGACTTGGCGCGCCGCCATCTCCCGAGTAGGAAGGCGACCGCCGCCACGGCGAGGATCACCCACAGCACGGCGGCGAACCCCAGGTCGGCACGGCCGATGACGGCGAACAGGCCGCCCATCCCGAGCCCGCTGACCACGGCCGCCGCGGTGGGCGTGACCTTGAACGTCCCCGTGCGCCGCTCCTGGGTGGCGAGCTTGGCGTCGATGCGCTCGTCGATGGTGGTCCCGATGCGCTCAACGAGCGCGTCGGCGAGCGCGTCCTCGTAGTCGGTTCCGAGCTCACGCCGAGCCGCGAGCGTGGCGGCGACATCATCGCGCGGGATTGAGGCCATGGGACGGATTGTCGCGATCCCCCGCACTCCTTCCCTAACACCCGGGCAAACCCGCAGGCTCTGTGGCGTGTCGCGAACCCGCCGCCGCCCCGGCGCGACGCCCGCGGACGGTGACGCGGAGAAGCGGGCGGGTCCGTCTCTCCTCGGACGCCCGGGGGTGGTCGTCCGACTCGGTCAGCGGGAGAGGAAGGCGGTCACGGCGGCGAGGAACTCGTCCGGGCGGTTCTTGTGGATCTCGTGACCGGCCTCGATGGTGACCAGTTCGGCGCCGGGAACGCGCACCGCCAGGTCGGCGACCTGGTCCTGGGGCAGGTGGCTGGCCGCGCCGCCGGCGAGGACGAGGGTCGGCGCGGTGATCTCGCCGAGCCTCTTCAGCCACGCGGGGTCGGGGTTGTTGCGCTGATGGGCGGTCTGCTCGACCATCGCCCAGTCAAAGGGGAACGGATCGGCCGGCCGCTCGGGGACAGGCTGCCCGGCGGGGACCGGCAGCGGCACGTCCTCCAGCACCATCCGCGCGACGCGGTCCGGGTACTCCTCCGCGATCAGGACCGCGACCACGCCGCCCAGCGAGTGCCCGACCAGCGCCGCCCGTTGCACGCCGAGGTGATCGAGCAACGCCACCACGTCGTCGCGCATCGATTCCAGTGCGTAGTCGCCGGGCCACTCGCTCTGGCCGTGCCCCCGCAGGTCAGGGGCGTACACCCGCCAGGACGCGGCGAGCTGCCCGATCGCCTCGTCCCAGCTCGTGTGATCGGATCCCCGGCCCGGCAGGAGCACGACCGGCGGCGCCTCCGGATCCCCCTCGACCCGGTACACCAGCCGGATTCCGTTCACCCGCGCAGCCTGAAGATCACTCATGGCGCCAACGTAGCCGTGAACCGGCTTTACCAGAAGAGACGTTCGCGCCGAGACGAATACAAAACGGTGGCACCGGACACCATCCCGGAGCGCTGGATCATCCGTCGGCGCGGTGCGGGGGTCGACCTCGAGAAGAGCGGCGAGTTCGGAGCGGCCGCTGATACCGAGCTCGGCGTAGACCCGGGCTAAGCGATGGCCATGCCGCGCACAAGACGAGAGCCCCGTCCACGATGTGGGCGGGGCTCCGAATGGGTGGTGGAGGTGGCGGGAATCGAACCCGCGTCCTTCAACACCACGACAGGGCTTCTCCGGGTGCAGCCTGCTGCGATTTTCTCAGCCCCGGCGATCACGCAGGCAAGTCGCCGACGGGCTCAGTCACTGTTAGGTTTCCCTATCGGCCCCGTGACCGGGTCGATCGGTTTAGCCTCCTAGCGATGCCAGGTCCGGGCCGGAGGCGATCCCGGGCTGACAAGGGCGAGGTCCTCGCTCAGGCGGCGAGGGCCAGCTGGCCCTGAGTGCGCGTGTTATTGGCACTTATTTCTTTGCGGTCACAGTGTTAACGAGGTTATGTCCGCAGTCCTCGACCCGCTTCCCCTGGCGTGACATGCCGAAGTCGAAACCAGTCACCCCCTGGAGTGGCGCCCGATCTCTCTCGAGACCGAGCAAACCGAAGATACTCTAGGCAACACCCTCCGTGCCAACTTGATTCCCCGGAGGGCGGCCAGGCGAACATCCCCCGGATCCATAGCCGGGAGGCCGCGTCATCTCGCCTCGGAACGCCGAAACCCCCGGAGGCGTGGCACGAGGCGCACACCCCCGGGGGCCGACCGGCAGGGTCGAGCCGGTCCGGACGGCAGGGCTTCCCCCGAGATGAAGCCCTGGTCTCATCACGGCGACTGAGTCCGCAACCCCCAAGCGGTGCCCAGTCACCCAGAAAGACGCAGGACGAGCCCCCGATGGTTGCTCGCCCCGCGCAATATTTTTCTCCGCCGGGCCGCTCAGCTCGCGGGGGTCGTGGCGGGGGCCGCGGAGGCCGCGCGGAAGAACTGACCGGCCATCTGGGCGGCGGCGGGCGCGTTCGCGGTCTGGGTCAGGACGGCGACGGCGATGTCGCCCTGCCAGCCCACGAACCACGCCAGGTTCGCCGGGCGCTTCTTGTCCATGTACGTGAGGGCCGCGGCCACACCGTGGACGTCTTTGCCCGGGGCGGCGGCCATGGCGGCCGTGCCGGAGGTGACGCCCGCGCGCATCAGCGCGCGCAGGCCGCCGAGCGTGGTGGGGTCGAGCGGGATGGGCTTGGGCGGCGGCGCGGGGGCGACCTCCGAGGAGCTGTCCGGCGCCGCGGGCGAGGTGACGAGCGTGGGGGGCCGCCAGGTGCCGGACGCCACCGCGCCCGCGACCAGGGCCATGCTCAGCGGGCTGACCCGCACCGTCCTACCGGCGATGATCTTGGCCTTCGCGGCGTCCGACGCGGCCTGGGGGACCGTTCCGCTGAAGGACCGCAGCGGCAGGCTCCAGCCCACTCCGATGCCGAACTGCGCGGCCGTCTGGGTCAGCTCGTCGGCGTCCACCCGGCGGGCCAGCGAGGCCAGCGCGGTGACGCACCCCTGGGCGAACCCGGCCTTGATGGACGGCGACGTCCCCGCGGGGGCGGAGGTCTGCTGGAAGCGCGCGCCTCCGACGGTGCGGTCGGCCGGGCACGGCACCTTCTGCGCGGGGTCGACCCCGGCCCTGAGCAGCGCCTCGGCGGCGATGATCGAGAAGGTGGTGCCCGCAGGGTACTTGCCGGCCAGCGCGTCGCGCTCCTGGTCCATCTCGTGGGCGCCGACGGCGAGGATCTCGCCGGTGGACGCCTTGACCGCGACGAGCGTGGCGGGCGCCGTACCGCTGACGGCGAGGTCGGCGGCCCGCTGCACGCCCTTGTCGATGGTGGTCTTCACCGAGGTCGTGTTGGACCGGCCGGGCCACTTGGCGAGCTCGGCGACCGGCTCGCTGGTCTTCAGGTCGTAGGTGATGACCTTGGTGCCGGTGGAGCCGGTGAGCTGGTCCTGGTAGGCCTTCTGCAGGCCGCCCTGCCCGACGGTGTCGCCCGCCCGCTGCGGGCCGCCGAGCTGCTGCTCGGTCTCGGGGGTGATGGCGCCGACCTTGCCGATGATGTCGGCCGGCTCGGCGGGCGCGACCGGCTGCAGCTTCTTGTCGATCGTCAGGTCGGGGATCTCGTCCAGCCGGTTGCGAAGCTGGGCGTACTTGCGGCCGCCGAAGGTGACGAGCGGCACGAAGTCCTGCGGCGGGGCGGAGCGGATGCGGCTGAGCAGCCGGTCCTGGGCGAAGCCGGTGAGGTGGAACAGCCGCTCGCACACCCCGACCGGGTCCTTGACCCGGGCCGGGTAGACGCCCGCGACGTAGAGCGTGGCCTCCTCCTGGAGGGCGTCGCCGTTGCGGTCCTCGATGGGCTGGCGGCCCTCGGTGGAGACCTCCACGGCGAAGCGCTGCCCCTCGCGCAGCTCCGGGTGGATGACGCTCGGCGACCAGCGGACCTTCCACCGCCCGTCCACCAGGTGCAGCGGCAGGTGGTTGTCGTACTGCCACAGGGGGTTGTTGTCCCCGAGGTCGACCTGGACGCGCAACTTGGCGTCGGCGGTGTCGCCGTTGGTCGTCAGCCCCTTCAGCGAGAAGCGGATCGACGCGGCGTCGAGCTGGAGCCCGGTGTCCTCCAGGGCCTTCTTCACGACCTTGGGGTCGCCGTCGGCGCGCTCGGCGGCCTCGTCGAAGTGACCGGACTGCCAGCCGACGAGGAACTCGCTGACGGCCTCGTGCGGCGACGGCTCGGCGAAGCAGCCGGACGCCAGCGGGGCGACCACGGCGAGGGCGAGCCCCGACGACAACGCTCTTCTCATGCGCACGGCCAGCACGTCGTCCTCATCGGTTGCGGTGACGCAGGGCGCGTGCCATCTCGCGATCGGCCTGCTTCTCCGCGAGGTCGTGCCGCTTGTCCCACGTCTTCTTGCCTCGGGCCAGCCCGATCTCGACCTTGGCCCTGCCGTCCTTGAAGTACAGCGACAGGGGAACCAGGGTCAGGCCGGACTCCTTCGTCTTGGCGACGAGCTTGCCGATCTCCTTGCGGTGGAGCAGCAGTTTGCGCGGCCGGCGCGCGGCGTGGTTGGTCCACGTGCCCATGTGGTACTCGGGGATGTGGATGTTCATCAGCCACACCTCGTCATCCTTCACCTGGGCGAACCCGTCCGTCAGGCTCGCGCGACCGGCACGGAGGGATTTCACCTCCGTGCCCATGAGGACGAGCCCGGCCTCGTAGGTGTCCTCGATGTGGTAGTCGTGCCGGGCACGCTTGTTCTGGGCGATGAGCTTACGCCCGGTCTCACGTGGCATAACTGCGAGCCTACCGGGGCTCGTCACACCCTCAGGTATCGCCGGAGCGTGACGAAGGAGGCCAAGATACAGATCAGGACGCCCACCACGGTCGTCAGGGTGATGACCTGGGCGACCTCGCTCCAGCCGAGCTGGGTGGACAGCACGAAGTACTGCTTCATGCCGTCGAACAGCACGATCTTGGCGAACATCAGCATGACCGCCGAGATCACGCCGCCCACCAGGCCGGCGATGGTGCCCTCCATGACGAACGGCAACTGGATGTAGAGGTTGGAGGCGCCGACCAGGCGCATGATGCCGGTCTCGCGTCTGCGGTTGTAGGCGGACAGCCGCACGGTGTTGCCGATCAGCAGGATGGCCGCGAACACCTGGATCAGCGCCACGATCAGCGCGGCCCAGCGCAGCTTGCCCATGAGCCCGAAGAACTTGTCCAGGAGCTGCTGGTCGTTGACGACGTTGGACACCCCGGGCGAGCCGCTGAGCACGTCGAAGACCGCCTTGTAGTCATTCGGGTCCTTGAGCTTGACCCGGAACGACTCGGGCATGTCCTCTACCTTCACCGCGGAGAGGAACACGCTGTTGCTGCTGTAGGCGGCCTTGAAGTTCTCGTAGGCCCGCTGCTGGCCCTCGAAGTCCACCCTCTCGACCTGCGGCAAGCTCTGGATCTTCGCCTGCAGCGCCTGCTTCTCCTGGGCGCTGACCGCGCCGCGGCCCTTGCAGGCCTCGAAGGGGTCGTTCTTCTTGCACAGGAACGCCGAGAGCTGGACCTTGTCGGTCCAGTAGTTGCTCATGTTCCCGACCTGCGCGTTGATCATCAGCCCAATGCCGAGCAGCGCCATGCCGATGGCCACGGTCACGATGACCGCGATCGTCATCGTGAGGTTACGGCGAAGGCCGATCCAGACCTCAGAGAAGATGAAGTTTGCCCGCATGCTGTGGGTGTCCCCTGTTGTTCTCGCTGGGTGATCAGTACGCCTGGCCGTAGACGCCGCGCGACTGGTCCCGGACGATCTTGCCGTCCTCGAGTTCGACCACGCGCTTGCGCATGGAGTCGACGATGGCGGCGTCATGGGTGGCCATGACGACGGTGGTGCCGGTCCGGTTGATCCGGTCGAGCACCTTCATGATCCCGATGCTGGTGGCGGGGTCGATGTTACCCGTGGGCTCGTCCGCCAGCAGGATCATCGGGCGGTTCACGAACGCGCGCGCCATGGCGACCCGTTGCTGCTCACCTCCGGACAGCTCGTCGGGCATGCGGTGGGCCTTGCCTTCGAGACCGACCAGCTCCACGACCTCGGGCACCACCTTGCGGATGAACCGCCGGGGCTTGCCGATGACCTCCAGCGCGAAGGCCACGTTCTCGTACACGTTCTTGTTGGGCAGGAGCCGGAAGTCCTGGAACACGCAGCCGATGCGGCGCCGCAGGTGAGGCACCTTGAAGTTGGACAGGCGCGCCAGATCCTTGCCGGCGACATGGATGGCGCCCGAGTTGGGGCGCTCCTCCTTCAGGACCAGCCGGAGAAAGGTCGACTTCCCCGACCCCGAAGGACCGACCAGGAACACGAACTCGCCCTTGTCGACGTCCACGCTGACGTGGTCGAGGGCGGGCCGGTTCTGGTTAACGTAGACCTTGGTGACATTATCGAAATGGATCACAGGCGCATCACGGCATGCCAGTCTAGGGGTTAGGACGGTAGCGGGAGTGGCCGCGTGAGCCACATCGCATTGCTCGCCGGCCGGGGGGCGCCGGTCTTTACCATTGATCGACGTTCCGGTTGGCCGAGGCTCAGTCTAGGGGTAACACTGGCATGGAACGTCCATAACGGAAACAAAACGATTCCACGCTCGCTAACAGCATGGTAAAGCGATCATCGTGGAGAGGGAGATATCCCGTGAGCTGCGAACATCTCGTCTGCGCACAGTGCGCCGGCCCCGTGGTCGAGGGACGCTGCCCCGCGTGCCGGGCCACCAGGGACAGGCTGCACCATCATGGGCTGGGCGGCCTGTCCCCCATGCTCGTCGCGATCGTGCTGGTCGCGCTGCTGGTGTTCACACTGGCGCTCAAGCACCTGTACGGCGCCTGAGCGGCGCTCCGTTCCCGGGGTCGCGGCACGCCGGGCCCCGGCGCGCGCGAGCGGCGTAGAGCCGGAGTCAGGCGTAGGGTCCGCCCGGCGTCGTCAAGGGCGGCGGGCGGCCGTGAGCCGCCCCGGCCGGTGAGGGACCGCGCGGTGGTCAGCTGGCCGCGCCCGCCGTCACCCGCGCGCCCGCCGTCACGCCGGCCGCCACCGCCGGGCCGTCACTGGCCCGCGCCGGTCTCCTGACGGCGCATCCAGCGGATCTCGCCCTCGATGAACTCGTCCAGGTCGCCGTCGAGGACGGCGCTCGGGTTGCCCGCCTCCACCGACGTCCGCAGGTCCTTCACGATCTGGTACGGGTGCAGGACGTAGTTGCGGATCTGGGTGCCCCACGAGGTGGTGGTCTCTCCGCGCAGCTCGGACATCTTCTCGGCCTCTTCCTGCCGCTTGCGCTCCAGGAGCTTGGCCTGCAGGACCGTCATCGCCGAGGCGCGGTTCTGCAGCTGGGAGCGCTCGTTCTGGCAGGAGACCACGATGCCGGTGGGCAGGTGGGTGATGCGCACCGCCGAGTCGGTGGTGTTGACGCCCTGGCCGCCCGGGCCCGAGGAGCGGTAGACGTCGATGCGCAGATCGTCCTCGTTGATATCGATGTGGTCGGTCTGCTCGACGACCGGCACGATGTCCACACCCGCGAACGAGGTCTGACGGCGGCCCTGGTTGTCGAACGGACTGATGCGCACGAGCCGGTGGGTGCCGTGCTCGCCGCGCAGCGTGCCGTAGGCGTACGGCGCCTTGACCGTGAACGTGGCCGACTTGATGCCCGCCTCTTCGGCGTAGCTGGTGTCGTAGACCTCGGTGGGGTAGTTCTTGCGCTCGGCCCAGCGGAGGTACATGCGCAGGAGCATCTGCGCCCAGTCGGCGGCGTCGACGCCCCCGGCCTGGGAGTTGATCGTGACGAGCGCCTCGCGGGCGTCGTAGGGGCCCGACAGCAGCGTGCGGACCTCCAGCGCGTTGACGTCGCCGCGCAGGGAGGTGAGCTCGCGCAGGGCCTCCTCGCGGGTGTCCGCGTCGTCCTCGGCCTCGGCGAGCTCGAACAGCACCGCGACGTCATCGAGGCGCCGGACCAGCGTCTCGACGCGGTTGAGCTCGCCCTGCAGATGGGACAGCCTGCTGGTGACCTTCTGGGCGGCCTCGGGGTCGTTCCACAGGTCAGGCGCGGCGGCCTGCTCCTCGAGCTCGGCGATCTGCCTGCGCTTTGCGTCGAGATCCAGCACGTCCTGAATGCCCTTCAGCGTGCCGGTAAGCTCGTTGATCTCTTCTGCGGGATCGATGGCTGCCACATCTGCCAAGGGTACGCGACACCGGAGGCACCTCGCGCGTCGCTAGCATGGGCGGGGACTCATCAGGAGGCGAGCGTGACCAGGACCATGCGTGTCGCCCTCGTCGTGCTGCTCTTCGCCCTCACCGCCTGCTCCACCGGCGGCGCCAAGCCGTCCCTGGCCCCGGACGCCGTCTCGGCCTCCGTGCCCGCGACCACCACCGCCGTCCCCACCGCCTCTCCCTCCCCGACCGGCGACGTCCCGGCGGTGACGCCGGAGGAGGCCGCCACGATCGCCCGCAAGGTGCTCGGGGCCGACGACGCGGCGAGGCTCGAGGGCGCCGAGTCCTACGCCGTCGACCTGACCCGCGACGCGCAGCGCCTGTTCACCGTCACGGACTTCAAGTCGACGCGCATGAAGCCCGCCCGCTACACCTGGGGCGCGCCGCGGGTGCTCGTCCCCCGCCTCGACCGCGACCGCTACCCCCACTGGTTCGCGGCCGTCGCCGACCGGCGCGACGGGCAGGGCCGCGAACGAACGGCGGTGCTGGTCTTCATGCGGGAGTACCCGGCGTCCCTGTGGCAGCTCAGCTTCGCGTCGCTGCTGTACCCGGGCACCAAGCCGCCGGCCGTCCTGCTGGACCGCGAGGGGTACGCCACCGCGCTCGCGACCCGTGACGATTCGCTGGCGATCAGCCCTCACCTGATGGCGCCGCTGCACGCCACCATCGCCGAGGAGGGTCCCGGCGGGTTCGCCGCCGGCTTGATCGCGGCGGGCCCGCAGACGACGGGCTACTTCACCGAGGTCGGCAAGGCGCAGCCCGAGGCCAAGGGGCGCGGGCTGCTGTACGACTCGATCTTCGCCGCCACCACCCACCCGATCTTCGCTCTGCGGACCGCGGACGGCGGCGGCGTGATCATGTACTCGCTGAAGCGCACCACGCTGCGGCAGGTCAAGACCGACAACGCCCTGGGCCTGGTGCCGGTGCCGAAGAACGTCCGCTGGGCCACGAACGACAGGCCGGTGGTGCGGCGCAAGCTGCGCGTCGAGGAGACCCAGCAATACGTCGCCCAGGTCTCGCGCAAGGGGGCGACCGCCCCGGCGAAGGTGATCGCCTTCGCCGGCACCCCCACCGGTGTCAGCAGCGACATGCCGATCGACGAGTGAGCGGCCGCGCCCGGCCCGCCTTCGGTGGACGGGCCGGGCGGGCGCGCGTCAGCCCTCCGCGTGCGGCAGGTTACTCGTGGCGACCAGCGTGCGGATCGCCCGCAGGGCCACCGACAGCGTCGCCAGGTCGAAGTGGTCGCTCTCCCAGATCTCCGACAGCGTCTGGCGCGCCCGCGCCACCGCCGCCGAGTTGGCCTGCGACCACCCGGCCAGCCGCTCCTCCGGCGACAGCCCGGGCAGGCTGTGGGTGAGCACGTCCCGGGTCAGCGTCGCGTGCGCCGCGTACAGGTCGTCGCGCAGCGCGGCGCGGGCCATGGAGTTCCACCGGTTGTCGCGCGGCAGGGAGATGACGCGCTCCCGGAGCCGGGCGAGCTGGAGCCGGTCGGCCAGGTCGAAGTAGACCTCCGCGACCTCGCCGACGGGCCGGGCGGTACGCGAGGCGATCTCCACCAGGTCGAAGGTCGAGTACGCCGGGACCATCACCGCCGCCCGCTCGGCCAGGTCGGCGGGGACGCCCCGGTTGACGAAGCCGTCGCGGCGGTCCTCGAACGCGGCGAGGTCGGGGCCGGCCAGCAGCTTGGGCAGGTGGGGCAGCAGTCCGTCGGCGCCCTCGGCGAAGAACCGGGCGGTCGAGGCGAGGTCGAGCGGCGGCCTGCGGTTGCCGAGCAGCCAGCGCGCGCCGCGTTCGGCGAGCTTGCGGCTCTCCAGCAGCATGGCGAGCTGGGTGGCGGTGTCGACCTTGTTGTCCAGGGCCTCGACGGCGCGCCAGAAGCTCGGCAGCTCGAAGACCTCCCGGGACACCAGGTAGGCCCGGGCGATGTCCGGGACCGACGCGCCGGTCTCCTCCCCGAAGCGGAAGATGAACGTGGTGCCGCTGGAGTTGACCAGGTCGTTGACCACGCCGGTGGCGATGATCTCGCGGCGCAGCGGGTGGGCGTCCATGGCCGCGCGGAACCGCTCGCGCAGCGCCGTGGGGAAGTAGGACACCAGCCACGACTCCAGGAAGGGGTCGTCGGGCAGGTCGGAGGCCAGGAGCCGGTGGTCCACCGTCAGCTTGGTGTAGGCGAGCAGGACCGAGAACTCCGGGGCGGTGAGCCCGAGCCCGGCCTGGCGCCGCTCGGCGAGCATCTTGTCGGAGGGCAGGGCCTCCAGCTCGCGGTCGATCAGGCCGTCGCGTTCCAGCTTGCGCAGGTAGCGGGCGTGGATGTGCAGCATCTGGGGGGCCTGCGCGCGGGCGGCGGCGAGCACGACGTTCTGGGCCTTGTTGTCGCGCAGGACGAGCCCGGCGACCTCGTCGGTCATGTCGAGGAAGAGCTGGTCGCGCTGGCGCTCGCCCAGCTCGCCGTCCCGCACCACGCGGTCCAGGAGGATCTTGATGTTGACCTCGTGGTCGGAGGTGTCGACGCCCGCCGAGTTGTCGATGAAGTCGGTGTTGACGTACCCGCCGTTCAGCGCGAACTCGATGCGGGCGAGCTGGGTGAGGCCGAGGTTGCCGCCCTCGCCGACGACCTTGCACCGCAACTCGGAGGCGTTGACCCGCAGTGGGTCGTTGGCCTTGTCGCCGACGTCGGCGTGGCTCTCGGAGGACGCCTTGACGTAGGTGCCGATGCCGCCGTTCCACAGCAGGTCCACGGGGGCCTTGAGGATCGCGTTGATCAGGTCGTTGGGAGGCAGCGCGGCCATGCCCTCCTGGATGCCGAGCGCGGCGCGCATCTGCGGGGAGATCGGGACGGACTTGGCCGTACGCGGCCAGACGCCGCCGCCGGAGGAGATGAGGGCGGGGTCGTAGTCGGCCCACGAACTGCGCGGCAGCGCGAACAGGCGGGAACGTTCCTCGAAGCCACGCGCGGCGTCCGGCGAGGGGTCGACGAAGATGTGCCGGTGGTCGAAGGCGGCGACCAGCCTGATGTGGCGGGACAGCAGCATGCCGTTACCGAAGACGTCGCCCGACATGTCGCCGATGCCGGCCACGGTGAAGTCGGTGGTCTGGACGTCGACGCCCAGCGAGCGGAAGTGGTAGGCGACCGACTCCCAGGCGCCGCGCGCGGTGATGCCCATGGCCTTGTGGTCGTAGCCGACCGAACCGCCGGAGGCGAACGCGTCGCCGAGCCAGAAGCCGTACTCCTTGGCGACGCCGTTGGCGATGTCGGAGAACGTCGCGGTGCCCTTGTCGGCGGCCACGACCAGGTAGGTGTCGTCGCCGTCGTGGCGGACGACGTCCGGCGGGGGGACGACCTCGTTGTTCACAAGGTTGTCGGTGATGTCCAAAAGGCCGGAGATGAACTGGCGGTAGCAGGCCACGCCCTCGGCCATCACCTCGTCGCGTCCCCCGCCCGCGGGCGGGCGCTTGACGACGAAGCCGCCCTTGGAGCCGGTGGGCACGATGACGGTGTTCTTGACCATCTGCGCCTTGACCAGGCCGAGCACCTCGGTGCGGAAGTCCTCCATGCGGTCCGACCAGCGCAGCCCGCCCCGCGCGACCTTGCCGAAGCGCAGGTGCACGCCCTCGACCCGGGGCGAGTAGACGAAGATCTCGTACTTGGGCCGGGGCAGCGGCAGCACGCTGATCGCCGAGGAGTCGAACTTGACCGACACGTACGGCTTGCGGTGGCCGTCCACGCGCTGGAAGGCGTTGGTGCGCAGCGTGGCGAGGATCATCTCCAGGTAGGCGCGCAGGATGCGGTCCTCGTCGAGCGAGGCGACCTCGTCCAGCGCGGCCAGGATCTCCTCGTGCAGGGCCTCCCCGAGGTCCACGCGCGTGTCCTCGGTGCGGCGCGGGTCCAGCCGGGCCTCGAACAGGTTCACGAGCAGCCGCGCCAGCCGGACGTTGCCGAGCAGCACCTTCTCGATGTACCGCTGGCTGAAGGCCGTGCCGGCCTGGCGCAGGTACTTGGCGTACATCCGCAGGACCAGCGCCTGCTCCCAGGTGAGCCCGGCGGCGAGCACGAGCCCGTTGAAGCCGTCGCTCTCGACCTCGCCGCGCCACAGCGCCGCGAAGGCGTCCTGGAACAGCCGCTTGAACTCCTCAAGGCCGATCGCCTCGGACACCGGGCAGCGCAGGCCGAAGTCGTAGATCCACGCCGTGGGCTCCCCCGCGCGTGAGATCTCGTACGGCCGCTCGTCCACGACCTCGACGCCCATGCGCGACAGCAGGGGCAGCACCTGCGACAGGGACACCGCGGCGCCGATCCGGTACACCTTGAAGCGGAGCTGGCACTGGCTGCGGTCGTGCGGCTCGTACAGGTCCATGCCGATGTCGCCGGAGGTGCCGCCGGAGGCCACGGTGAGGTCCTCGATGCGGCGCAGGTCGGCGACGGCGGTGCGCGGCGAGAAGTCGGCCTTGTAGCCCTCGGGGAAGGCCCGCAGGTAGCGGCGGGTGAGCGCGGCGGCGTTCCGCTCGGACCACTCGGGCCTGCCATGGTCGCCGGACCGGCCCGGGGCGGTCGTGTCCGCGGGCGCGGGCTCGCCGATCGCGGTGACGAGATCGTCCTCCCAGGAGCGGGTGGTGGCGGCGATGCGCGCCTCCAGCTCGGGAAGGTCCACCTCGGCGCCGGCGAGCCGCTTGCCGCGCTCCCCGCGGATCACGATGTGCAGCCGGGCCAGCGGCGACTCGTCGATCATGGTGCTGTAGTCGAGCGACCGGCCGCCGAGCGCCTGCATCAGGATGTCCTGCATGCGGACGCGCACGTTGGTGGTGTACCGGTCGCGGGGCAGGTAGATCAGGCAGGAGATGTACCGGCCGTAGTCGTCGCGGCGCAGGAACAGCTTCACCTGCTTGCGCTCGCGCAGGCGCAGCACGCCGAGCGCGATCGTCGTCAGCTCGTCGGCCGGGATCTGGAACAGCTCGGACCGGGGGTAGGTCTCCAGGACCTCGATGACGTCCTTGCCGTCGTAGCTGTCGGGGCTGAAGCCCGCCTGGTCGAGCACCTCCTCCAGCTTGCGGCGCAGCACGGGGATACGCGAGATCGACTCGCTGTAGGCGACGTGCGTGAACAGGCCGAGGAAGCGGCGCTCGCCGATGACCTCGCCCTCGGGCGAGAACAGCTTGACGCCGATGTAGTCCAGGTAGGCCGGGCGGTGCACGGTGGCACGGCTGTTGGCCTTGGTGACGATGAACAAGTGTTTCTCGCGGGCCCGGGCCCGGATCTCCGGGGGCATCGCGGCGAAGCTCGCCGAGCCCGCCTTGTCGGCGCGCAGGATGCCGAGGCCGGTGCCGGGCACCGCGCGCAGCCGGTCGCCGTCGGGGGCGGCCTCCAGCCGGTACTCGCGGTAGCCGAGGAAGGTGAAGTGCCCGTCGGCCAGCCAGCGCAGCAGTTCGACGCTCTCGTCGACCCCGGCGGACGGCCCGGACGGGGGCAGCGGCGGCGGGTCGGCCTCCAGCTCGCCGGCGATCTTCTCGGCGAGGGCGTGCATCTTGGGGTGGTCCTCGACGGCGTACCGGACGTCGGCCAGGACGCGCTGCAGGTCCTTCTCGATCTCCTCCAGCACCGCCGGGTCGGCCTGCCGGTCGATCTCGATGTGCATCCAGGACTCGTCCAGGACCTGCCCGGTGTGGACGGTGTCGTCGTGGTCGAGCATCTGGCCGGTCATGTCGCGGCGGACCCGCATCTGCGGGTGGACGATCAGGCGGACGCCCACATCGTGGCGGTCCAGCTCCATCGTGGCCGAGTCGACGAGGAACGTCATGTCGTCGGTGACGATCTCGACGAGGGAGCACCCGAGGTCGAAGCCGTGCTCCCCCGCGGCCGGGGTGTACGCGCGGACCAGCGCGCGGCCCTGGGGGCGGTGCGCGGCGAGCCGGCGGTGCGCCATCGCGGGGGCGTACAGCTCTACCGCGGTGCGGCCGGCCAGCTCCTCTGGCGCGACATGCCGATAGTAGAGCCGGAGAAAGGTCAGGATCCCGTCGCGGTCGAGCCCGTCGCCGCGGTGGGCGTGGGCGCATTCTCTCGCGGCGGATCTCAGAAGTTGATCTTTCGCCTCGTCGAGGGGCATGTCGCTCTCACTCCTTTGTGAGGGATTCATGGTGGTCCGTCTGATCATGGCCGGGACCGCGCTTCCAGGTGGGGGAGGATCGCGACGATCATGTGCGGCCGCGCCTGCGGCTGAGAGGAGGGTAGGGCAAAAACGGCGTCCGAAATCCGCCTCGGCGGGTCACGCCGTGCGGCTCCTGCGACGTCGCGGATGTCTGCGGGCATGCCGATGACGGCAGCCCCCGACCTGCTCACGGACACCAGATGCCTCCCCCTGGCGAGCCGGTTCCCCGATCTTCGTTGACCGGGGCACTCACCCCGCCGTACCCGATACCAGCCCATCACACATAAAACGTCAACCAGCCCGAAACAGGCGTATTCCCTCGCCCCTCAGAGCTTCTCGCGATCCACCCGTACAGCTTGACCGATCTGTGATAAACCGGCGCGGATTTGGGGACGTCTCACTGAACAGGCGCGAGCTTTCGCGGCCGATGACCGTTATTGGAGGGTTCGGTGACCATCAGGGACCAGCTCGACCGGCGCGCCTTCATGCGCGTCTCCGCCCTGGCCGCGGCCGCCGCGGCGGGCGCCTGCGGAGGTCCCACCCCGCCCGGCCACACCGCCACCGCCTCAGGAGGCTCGGGAGGGACGACCGGAACCCCTTCCGCGACCGCCGCCACCGGCACGACCGCCGCCACCGGGGCGCGGACCGCCCCCAAGCCGTCCGACTGGAAGGCCCTCGGCCGGGGCCTGGCCGGGAAGCTGATCCGGCCGGGCGACGCCTCCTACGACGCCGCCCGCCGCCTCTTCAATCCGGCCTTCGACGGCGTGCGGCCGAGCGCCGTCGCCTACTGCGCCAACCCCTCCGACGTCGCCGAGTGCCTGGCCTTCGCGCGGCGGATGCGCGTCCCGCTGACTTCGCGCTCGGGCGGCCACAGCTACGCGGGCTGGTCGACCGGCACCGGCCTGGTCATCGACGTCTCGCGCATGAGCACGGTGCGGGCCACGCAGGGACGCGCGGTCGTGGGCGCGGGCGCGCAGCTCGTGGACGTCTACGACCGGCTCGCGGCGCAGGGCGTGAGCATCCCGGCGGGGTCGTGCCCGACGGTCGGCGTCGCGGGCCTCACCCTCGGCGGCGGCCTCGGCGTGGTGTGCCGGAAGTACGGCCTCACCTGCGACGCGCTGGAGTCGCTGCAGATCGTCACGGCCGACGGCCGGCTGCGCACGTGCGACGCGAACCACGACCCCGACCTGTACTGGGCGTCGCGCGGCGGCGGGGGCGGCAACTTCGGCGTCGCGGTGTCCTTCACCTTCCGCGCCCACGCCGCGGGCGACGTCACCGTCTTCTACCTGAGCTGGCCCTGGTCGCGCGCCCGTAAGGTCGTGACCGCCTGGCAGGCGTGGGCGCCGTCCGCGCCGGACGCGATGTGGTCCACCCTGCACCTCAGCCACGACCCCGATCTCGACGTGCAACTTGCCGGGGTCCACGTCGGCCCGCGCGCCGAGTGCGAGCGGCTGCTCGAACCGTTCACCGCCGCGGCCGGGGCCCCGTCCGGGCGCGCGGTCCGGCAGGTGCCGTACCTGCGGGCGATGATGGAGATGGGCGGCTGCGCCTCGCGGACGGTGTCGCAGTGCCACCGCCAGGGCGACCTGCCGGGGCGCACGCCGAACGGCCTCTTCCCGCGCGACTCGTTCAGCGCGAAGTCGCACATGGCGTACCGGCCGCTGTCGGCGGCGGGCGTGAAGGCGCTGGTCGACCAGATCGCCGCCGGAGGCCGCCACGCCGTGCTGCTGGACGCCCTCGGCGGCGCCGTGGGACGGCCGCGGCCGGACGCGACGGCCTTCCCCCACCGGCAGGCGCTGTTCAGCGTGCAGTACTACGCGCACATGGCGGGGGCCGCGGGCTGGCTGCGGGCCGCGCACGCCGCCATGGAGCCGCACTTCGGCCCCCACGCGTACGTCAACTACATCGACCCGGAGCTGAAGGGCTGGCGTCAGGCGTACTACGGCGGCAACGCCGACCGTCTCGCCAAGGTCAAGGCGGCCTACGACCCGGACCGGCTGTTCCACTTCCCCCAGGCCGTCTGACCGTTCCCTTAGGCCGTCGGACCGCTCCCCCAGGCCGTCTGGCCGGGCCCGCGAGCTCTCGGGCGCCCTCCGCCGCATGCGACCGGCGGGGGCGCCCGAGATCCGTCAGGGCTTCTCAGGAGCCGTCGAGGTCCGTCACGGCAGGAAGTGCTTCAGCACCTCGGGGTTGGCCATGGCGCCCGTGTTGGCGGCCTGCTCGACCGGCGTGCCGAGCAGGATCCTGCGGACGGGCACCTCCAGCTTCTTGCCGCTCAGCGTGCGCGGGATGCCCGGCACCTCGCGGATCTCGTTCGGGACGTGCCGCGGGGACAGCTCGGTCCTGAGCGCGTCCTTCAGCTTGGCCGTCAGCTCGTCGGTGAGCGTCTCGCCGGGGGCCATCAGCACGTACAGCAGCAGGCGGCCCTCCTGCCCGAGCTGCCCGGTGTCGATCACCAGGCTGTCCTCGATCTGCGCGAACCGCTCGACGACGCGGTAGAACTCGCTCGTCCCCATACGGACCCCGCCCCGATTGAGAGTGGAGTCGGACCGGCCGTAGATCACGCAGCCGCCGTCGGGCAGGATCTTGATCCAGTCGCCGTGCCGCCACACGCCCGGGTAGTCGGCGTAGTAGCTCTCGCGGTACCGCTCGCCGTCGGGGTCGTTCCAGAACATGACCGGCATGGACGGCATGGGCTTGGTCACCACCAACTCGCCCACCTCGCCGATCACCGGACGGCCCTCCGCGTCGTAGGACTCGACCGACGCGCCGAGGCAGCGGCACGGGATCACCCCCGCCCGCACCGGCAGCACCGGCACCGCGCCCACAAACCCCGTGCACACGTCCGTGCCGCCGGAGAACGACCCGAGCTGCACATCCGGCAGGACGTCGTACAGCCAGGCGAAGCCCTCGGGCGGAAGCGGCGAGCCGGTGGATCCGACGCCGCGCAGCTTCTCCAGGCCGGTGGGACGCAGCTCCGCGCGCATGGAGGCGATGATGTACGGCGCGCCGGTGCCGAAGTAGGTGACGCCCTCCTCGGCGGCCAGCCGCCACAGCGCGTCGGTGCCGGGGTGTGTGGCGGCGCCGTCGTAGAGGACGATCGTCGCGCCCACGAGCAGGCCGCCCACCAGGAAGTTCCACATCATCCAGCCGGTCGTCGTGTACCAGAGGAACACGTCGCCCTCGCCGAGGTTCTGATGGAAGCTGAGCGCCTTCAGGTGCTCCAGCACGATGCCGCCGTGCCCGTGGACGATGGGCTTGGGCAGGCCGGTGGTGCCCGAGGAGTACACCACCCACAGCGGGTGGTCGAACGGCACCGGCTCGAACTCCAGCGGCCCGGCCTCGGCGCACAGCTCGTCCCACGACTCGACCCGGAGCCCGTCCCAGGACCCGGCGCCCTCCCCCGTGCCGCCCTCTGTGCCGATCCCTGTGCCCACGATGACGGTGGCGGCGAGGCCCGGCAGCTTGGCGGCGATGTCGGCGACGACGGACGAACGGTCGAAGCGGCGGCCGTTGTAGGTGTAGCCGTCGACGGCGATCAGAACCTTCGGCGTGATCTGCGCGAACCGGTCCGTCACACTGGAAGCGCCGAAGTCGGGCGAGCAGGACGACCAGATGGCGCCCAGGCTGGCCGTCGCGAGAAAGGCGATCAGCGCCTCCGCGGTGTTGGGCAGGTAGGCCGCCACGCGGTCGCCCCGGCCCACGCCGAGCCGCGCGAGGCCCGTCCGCGCCCGGGCGACCTGCTCGGCCAACTCGCCGTACGTGAACACCCGGCGTCCGCCGGTCTCGTCGCAGGCGATAACCGCGCGCCGGGCGGGGTCGCCGCGCAGCGCGTTGCGCGCGTAGTTCAGGGTCGATCCCGCGAACCATTTCACGTGCTGAGTCGTCCCACTGATGACGGGCCCGTCACCACGCTCGCCTTCGACCGAGAAATAGTCCCAGACCGACGTCCAGAACTCCTCGGGAGACTCAACGGACCAGCGCCACAACCGCTCGTAATCCTGCCCGGAACGCCCCAGCCACTCGGCGAACCGGGTGATCCTCGCGTCCCGGATCGCCTCCGCGGACGGCTCCCACAGCAGTACACCTTCCTCAACCATGGCCCCATCCTGCCCCCGCCCCCGAACCCGCGCCATCCCGGGTACCCACACATCGGGACCGCGCGACTGGCGTCCAGACGGGGGGTCTTCTCTCCGGAAACCCGATCCGGGGCGGTCCCGCCGCTTACCCCGCGATATCGCCCGCTCCGGACTTGCCAGCGGCTACGTACCTGCATGCGCCCCGGCGGCAGGCCGTCGACCGATTCACCGAAACCACAGTCGCGCCGCTGGAAGCGTCCAAGCGCTCCGGGAGGCACCCCGAAGGACATCAGCCGCCAAAGAGTTCAAAGGGGTAGACACGAAGACTCCATCCCAGGACGTCAGCTGAGCTCCTGAGCGACGACCGCGACCTTCCTTGCCAAATCAGACAGAGGCAGTAATCGTGAACAAAACTCTGCATCGAGGGGGGGCGCGGCGGCCGGGGTGCCGCAGGGTACCGCAAGAACCGCACAACCCCCGCCCCAGCCCGTCCGCTCACCCCGCGCAAACCGCACCCGGCGGCCTTGTCGCAGGAGGAGCGTGACCGCGTCCGCGCCGTGCTCAACGAGCGGTTCGCCGACGCCGCACCCGCCACGGTGTGAACAACAGCAGGTGATGGCGTCGCACAGCAGGGCTCCGATCCGTAGAGGCGGCAGACGGCTGGTGCCGGACCTCGGGACTCAGCCCGGCAAGGTGATCGGGTGCACGGGTACTCCGTGGACGAGGTAGGTGTTGACGAGGTCGAGCAGTCCCAGCGGGTAGACGGGGTCGCTCGCTGAGGTGATCTCATCTCGGGTCCACCACCGGTACGCGGTGATCTCATCGGGCTGAGTGGCAGCGGCGAGGTCGAACTCGTCGGTCTTGATACGCACCAAGTAGTAGAGCTCCACCTGACGCACGGGGCGCCCGCCGACCGTGTGCTCCTTGACTCGTTCGGCCACCGCCGCCCCGAACGAGCCGTCGTAGGCCAGCCCAAGCTCCTCACGGAGCTCGCGGCGCGCGGCGAGCTCGTGGGTTTCGCCGGGTTCGAGCGAGCCGCCGGGCACCGCCCAGAACACCTGGCCTTCGTCGTAGCGCAGGAGCAGCAGGCGGTCGTCGTGGTCGAGGAGGATGACGCGCGCAGCGCGACGGATCTCGGCGGGCATGAGGAGAATTCTTCCAGCTCGACGGGGTGGGCAATCAGGATTTGGTAACGAGGTAGTCGCCGATGCACAGGGCGTCCAGGTCGGTGGCCTGGAAGGTGGCCAGCGCGTCGGCGGGGCTTTCCACGATCGGCTCGTTGTCGTTGAAGCTTGTGTTGAGCACCATCGGGATCCCGGTCAGGGCGTGGAAATGGCGCAGCAGGTCGGCGAAGGCGGGCTGGTCGGCGGCGTGCACGGTCTGGACGCGGGCGGTCTGGTCGACGTGCACCACGGCGGGGACCTTCTCGGCGACGCCTGGGCGCACGGCCGGGGCCAGCAGCATGTACGGCGAGGGGCCTGCCAGCTCGAACCAGTCGGTGGCGTGCTCGGCGAGCACCGCCGGGGCGAACGGCCGGAAGGGCTCGCGCTTCTTGATGCGGTCGTTGAGCGCCTGCTTGGTTTCGATGCTACGCGGATCGGCCAGGATGGAACGCTGCCCCAGCGCGCGCGGCCCGAGCTCGCTGCCGCCGGTGAACCAGCCGATGATCGCCCCGTCGGCCAGCAGCTGGGCAGCGGTGGCTGCGATATCGCTCTCCTTGCCCCAGGCGAACGGGGTGTGGCGACGCTCGCTCAGCCCCGAGCGCGGGTCTCGGCGCAGCGCGAGTTCGATGTCGGCGTCGTCGTAAGGTCGACCAAAGGCGTCGACGCCGAGCGTCCGCCGCGGCATCTGCCCGGTGAGCTGATGCCAGCCGTACAGGGCGCAGCCGAGCGCTTGGCCGCGGTCGGAGGCGGGAGGCGGCACGAACAGATCTTCCACCCCGGCCAGCTTGGAGATCTTGTCGTTGGCGACGCAGTTGAGCGCGACGCCGCCGGCCAGGCACAGCCGGCCGACGCCGGTGTGCTTGATGACCTGGCCGGTCAGCGCGAGCAGGATCTGCTCGGTCTGTTCCTGCAGGTAGGCGGCGGCGTCCACATTCTCGACGCGCAGGCCCAGACCGCCGGGCGGCCCGAAGTCCAGGCCGTGCTGCGCGGCGAAGGCGGCCACGCCGCGCGCGTGCCCGGCGGGCAGTCGGCCGATCACGTGCAGGTCGTCGGTGAGGCTGAACAGCGGCACGGTGTGCCGGGCCGGGTTGCCGAAGGAAGCCAAGGCCATGGTCTTGCCGGCTTCCTGGGCGTGCCAGCCGCAGTGCTCGGTGAAGGCCTCGTAGGTGGCGCCGATGCCGCCGTAGCGAGGGCGGTCCGGATCGTTCCCGCCCACCCGCTCGAGGCCGCCGGGCCCGGCCAGGTAGTAGGACTCGGTGTCGGTGTTGTTGCCCGCGCCGTCGCACACCACCACGGTGGCCTGCTCGAACGGCGACAGGCAGTAGGCGCTGTAGGCGTGGGCCAGGTGGTGGTCGGCCGTGCGGATGCGCTGCTCGGACACGCCCAGGTGGACCAGCCCAGTTTGGGCCGGGGTGAGCGGGTGCATGCCGTAGGTGCTGGCGACGAACAGGTCGACGTCCTCCAGCCTGAGGCCGGCCGCCTTCAGCACGTACAGCAGACTGGCCTGCCAGCCGGGGCTGTAGCGGTGACGGTTGAGACGTTCCTCGCTGATGGCGATCATCTGGGTGTCGGTGAGCAGGGCGGCGCCGCCGTCGTGGGCGCCGAGGTTGAGGCCGACGACGCAAGGAGAAGACGAACTCATCGGGAAACCTCCGAGGTCAGGATCGAGTGCGGGTCCCAGCGGGTGACACGCCCGCCGAACAGGAGCAGGCCAGCGAGCTCGAACAGCTGCAGGTACCCGCCGCGGTAAGGCAGCAGCGGGCTGACCGGCCGACCGAGCGCGCTCACTCCCCCGGCGGTGGCGTAGGCCGCGGACAGGGCCGGGTGCGGCCCGTCGGCCATCGGGAGAGGGCGCGGACCGGTCGGCAGCGCGACGCCGAGCCGGGCGATGACGTCGGTGACCCGGTCCAGGACGTCGCGGGCGGACAGGTTGTCGGTGTCGATGATGGTCAGGTGCGGCCCGGCCAGGGCCGGGGCGCGCTCGCGGTAGAAGTCGACGAGCCTGCCGAGCAGCGCGGGGTCGAACCAGTGCCGCCAGGACGGCTGGATGTCGCTGGCGGCACGGTGGCGGCGGCGCAGGCTGGTCTGAACCCCAGCCATCAAGATCACCGTGTGGTGGCGGGCGGGCTGCCGTGCGGCCAGGTGCGCGTGGTAAAAGGCGAGCGCGTCAGTGTAGGGCATGGTGTCACCGCGGCGGCTGGCGTAGGCATAGGCCAACACGCCGAGGTGGGCCCGGTCGCACACCACCAGGTCAACGTCGGCGCCGGTGGCGGGTAACGCGGCCAGGGCATCCAGCCGGTCACCTTCGTGCTCCAGGTACCACTGCGTCAGCTCCCTGCCGGTTGATCCGGCCGGGCCGCGGCCGTCGGCGGCGGCCAGCGGTGCGTTCGGCTCGGTCCAGGCCAGCGCCCGGTTGCCCAGGGCGTGCGCGAGCGCGGCCAGCAGGGTGGTCTTCCCGGCCCCGGGCGGCCCGTCGAGCACCAGAACCGGCACCGGGTCTGGCACAGGGCCCGCCCTCGACACGGGCCCGGGATCCGGTGGTGCGGGGCTATCCGGCGGCGTCACAGACGGCCCTTCGGCGTTGTCCCGACAGCGCTGCTAATGGCCGGGACGTGGGCGGCATCGGCAGACGCCAGCGTGGCCGCGGCGACGGAAGACCCCGTAACCGCGGGGACCGGCATCCAGGCACCGTCGTGGCGGGAGGACTCCCAGGCGGCCTCGGCCAAGGCCAAGCTCCGCAGATGATCGCGGCCCTCGTGCGGCGGCCGGGTGCCGCGGGCCAGCGCGTCGACGAACGCGGTGTAGGCGCCGGCGATGCCGTCGGGCACCCATTCACCGGGCGGCTGGACCACGGCCGGTTCGTGGTCGGGCAGCATCAGGCCCGCGCTGTCGTAGGTGAGGTGCGCATCACCCCGCGTGCCGTTGACCCACAGATTGCTCGCCCACGCGCCCTGCGAGCAGGTGGCATTGTGCAAGGTCAGGCTGGCCACCAGCGGCCCATCGAACTTGAGCATGATCGTGTAGGACAGCGGGCAGCGGGCGCGCTGGCCGGGGGTGAAGGCGGCGCGGGCGGTGACCTCGAGCACCGGCCGGCGGGCGTACCAGCGGACCATGTCCAGGTAGTGCAGCCCGTGGTCGAGGAACAGGTAGCCGGGATGGTCGGTGTACCAGGCTGTCAGGTCCTCGCTGAAGTGGTGCACATGGGCCAGGTGCACCAGGTCGCCGAGCAGGCCGTCGTCCAGCCACTGGGTCAGCAGCCGTTGCGGCGGTGACCAACGCAGGTTGTGGTTGACAGCCAGCGGCACCCCGGCCCCCTCCGCCTCGGCCACGATCAGCTCGGCTTCGGCCAGGGTGTAGGCCAGCGGCTTTTGTACCAGGAGCGGCTTGCCCGCCGGCAGCAGCGCCCGGATGAGCTCCAGCCTGCCGGTCGGGCGGGTGGCCACGTCGATCAGCTCGACGGCCGGGTCGGCGGCCAACTCGACCGCGCTGGTGTACAGCCGCGGCCGCCCCGGCCCGCTCCACTGCGCGGCCAGCCGCTCGGCGCCCGCGCTGGTGCGGCCGCAGATCGCGGCCACGGGCACATCGGCGGCCGCGTAGGCGGGCAGGTGCCCAGTGCGGGCGATGCGGCCGGTACCGATCAGGCCGACGGCCAGCCGCCGGTGACCTTCTCCGTCGGCGGTCGCACCGGCAGCTGCGGCGTCGGGGGCTGCTTCTGGCTCGGGAACAGCGGACATGCTCATCGTGAGGGGGCCTTCATCGGTTCGAGCCCGGCCAGCTGGCCAGGCGTGGTGGCGGGGCACAGGCGGGCCAGCGCGGCGGCCAGCCCTTCCACCGTAAGGGCGATGTCGCCGCTGGCCGCGAGGGAGAGCGCGGGCGCCGGGTGATGCATCCGGTCGGCAAAGGCCTGCCACATCGCGGCGAACGGGTTGCCGAACCCGCTCACGCCGACGCCCGGCCCGTCGCTGGGGGTGATCAGGCAGGCGGCCGAGCCCGGCCCGTACGGCGGCCCGAAGCTGAGCGTGACACTGGTGTTCTCGGCGAGCAGATGGACATGTTCGCCGTAGCCGCCCTCGGGATTGTCCCCGAGCTCGTAATCCCAGCGCGCCCCGGCCGAGCCGACCAGTTCGGCGCGCAGGCCGTGACCGCCCGCAGTGAGCGTGCAGGCGAGCGGGGTGAGTTCCGGGTCGGCGAGCACGGCCACGCTGAGCAGGTGGTAGCCCTGGCGCAGCAGCAGTTTGAGCGCCTGCAACTGCTCGCCTTCCAGGTCGGCCGGGTGCGCCGGGATCGGGTCGTGCTCGAAGGTATAGGGGCCGAACCCCGCAGGCAGGTACGGCGCGCGGGCGGTGATGTCGCTGGAATCGCGTTTGATCAGCCGGGCGTGCACGGTTGCGGAGCCAGCGGCGGCTAGCAGCGCGTGCACGGCCGGATCGTAGGCGCGCATCACCCCGACCTCCAGCAGCAGCCCGGCCTCCGCCGCCGCGGCCAGCAGCCGCCGCGAGGTGGCCAGATCGAGACTGACCGGCTTCTCGACGAAGACGTGGCGCCCGGCGGCCAGCGCCTGCTCCACCAGCGGCTCGTGCACGCCCGTCAGCACGGCGACCAGGTCACAGGTGCGCAGCAGCGTCCGCAGGTCCCTGGCGCGCGCCCCGAATCGGGCGGCAGCGGCTTCGGCGCGGCCGGGGTCGCGGTCGTGGACGGCGGCCACGGCAAAGTCGGGATGGTCAGCCAGAACCGGGAGGTGAATGCCGAACGCGGCCCCTCCGCACCCGACCACGCCGACCCTGATCTGCGAGCCGGTCATGATCCACAACCGGGGAAACAGGCCCGGGCCCCGGCCAGCGACCGCGCCGCGATGTCGGCGACGGGCGCGGCGCGCAGCTGCGGGTTGAACAGCTCGACCGAAACTGGGCCGAGGTAGCCGGCCGCGGCCAGCGCCGTACGAAACAGCGGCCAGTCCAAGCTTCCGGTCCCGGGGTAGTGCCGCATCTCATCGGTCCACCCCGTGCGGTTGCCGGGGGTGCGCGGCGTGTCGGCGATCTGGACATGCACGATCGGCGCCTGCGGACCGGTCAGCTGTTCGGGCATGCCGCCGGTGGCCGCCCAGTGGTAGCTGTCCACCAGCACGCCGAGCGCGGGATGGTCGGCCCGCTGAATCAGCTCATCCAGCTCCATGGGCGTGGTGCACACGCTGAACTGGCCCCCCAGCGATGCGTCCAGGCCCCGGCGCACCCCGACGGCCTCCACCGCCAGGCGCAGCCCGAACTCCTCGCACGCGTTCGCCAACTCCCGCAGGCGGCGCACCGCCAGGTCGCCGGCGTCTCGGCCAGGCAGGCTGCTGCGCGGGTTGACGACGATGGTCGCCACCGGGCAGCACAGGACGCTCATCGCGTCCAGCCGCTCGCGCACCGACGCCAGCGCCGCCTGGTAGAAGGCCTCCGGGATGAGCAGGGGCGCCGGCAGGATGTGATCGGCCGGCAGGATGCCGCTGGCCGCCGCCACCGACAGCCGCCGCTCCTGCAGCGCCTCACGCAGCCGGTCCAGGCCGAACGCGCGGGCCTGCTGAATCGACATCTCGATCAGGCCGAACCCTGCCTGCCTGGCCGCGTCCAGGAACTCGGCCACCGGCAGGCCACTGAGGGTGGCCGGGTTCAGGCAGGCAGGGAAGCATTCTTCGTCCGCGCTCGCGGTCGCCGACCTCAGTTCGACGTCTCGCCCAGTGCCGGTGCCGTCGGCCAGGCATGGGTTGCGTGATGCGATCATGTGGGTTCTCCTGTCGGTCAGGCGGTGGCCAGGGCGTTGTCGAGCAAGCCCTGGCGCAGGGTGTCGAAGTCGGCCATGACGTCACCGACGACACCTTCGACCAGCGCACGATCGAGCGGCTGGGAGCCGGAGTGGTGCACGAGAACCTGCCAGGGATCGTCCAGGTCGCGACCGGACTGGGAGACCAGAGCGACGGCGAGGCTGGCGCCGGTCAGCGCGTGCAGCCGGTTCGCGGCCTCCTGAGCGGCGAGGTTGTAGAGCTTGCCGACGTGGTAGACCGGGTTCTTGCCGGACACGCCCTCGGCCGACCACGGCCGTAGCATGGAGATCAGCCCGTTGGCGCGGTTGCCGCGGCCGACGACACCTTCATCGCCGGACTCCAGCGATGACCCGATCGCCGTCAGATACAGCTCGCACCGCTCGGCGTCGTCCCGGGTGTTGATCGCCACCAGCACGTCGTGGCCGGGCGCGGCCACCGAGGCCAGCGCGCCGATCAGCTCGCGCAGCTCCTCGCGGCGGCTCAGATACGTGGCCAAGTCCGGGGTGTGTACGGCGATCTGCGGCACGCACGCCGTCAGGTGGATCTTCTGCCCGGTGCGGGCGACCATGAGCTTGATGTCGGTGCCCACGTGCGGGTGCTCTCGCAGGAAGTCCTCACCGGACAGGTGGGACTCCACCGCGATCGCCAGGTGCTCGGCTACACCGAGCGGGGCATAGCCGACCCCGGCGCTGGTGTCGTTGGCGAACATGCGGTGCCGCTCGGCCAGGTCGTCCAGCGTTCGCGGGGCGAACCAGCGGGTGCGGCCGGCGACCTGTTCGCTGCTCGGGCCGTGCACCGCGCCGGGGCTGGAGGCCTGCGTCAGCCGCTGCCGGATGACCAGGTCGTGCTCCACGTCCAGCAGCGGCAGCCGCGCGCTGAAGTAATCCCGGACTGCTCCCTCGACGATGTCGTCGACCGGCACCTGCTGTTCGCCGAGCGCGCGGGTCAGGCGGCCGTTGACGAGCACCGTGATCGGCTGGACGAGCTTGCCGGAGCCGAAGGACACCTCCGCCAGCCCGCCGAGCAGCGCGGTCTTGTCGGTGTTGTGGTGCAAGATCGCGCCGAAGGTGTCCAGGCAGTAGCGGCTGTAGGCCCGTGAGATGGCTTCGGCGACGCCGTCGGCCAGGGTGTCGGGGTGCCCGGCGCCCTTACGCTCGACGAGCTCCACCGGCATCAGGTCGGCGGCCAGCAGTCCGGTAGCAACAGTGGTGATCACGAAAGCCCCTTCTGGACGGGAGACGGAGATTCGGGTGGGGGTGGGGCCTCCGCCGGGATCAGGCGGCGACCGATCAGTAGCAGGCGGGTGCGTTCGAGCCGGTAGGCGGCGATCCGGGCCAGCTCCCGCAGCCCCTGCACCGCGCTGGCGCTGTCGAAGAAGAGGTAGGCGGCCAGCAAATGGGTCACGGCCGCGGCGACGTCGCGGCGGCCGACCCGGATCGCGGCCGCAGTGACGGCCACGCTGGTGTGCATCCGGGCCACACTCACCCCGTGACCGATCCCTTGCTCCAGGAACCAGCCAAGCCGGGTCTCACGCCGGTAGGCCGGATGCCCGGCCACTGCGGCCGGTTCGATCACGACTGTCAGGCCTTTCTGGACGGCTCGATCGACGAATTCCAGGTCCTCGCAGCCCAGCAGCCACCGGCCGCGGCGGCCCAGATCCGGCCGGAAGCCGCCGATCTTCTCGAACACCTCACGCTCGACGAGCAGGCTGGCGGTGGTGATCCAGTACGGCCAGCCGTAGGGTCGGCGCTTGGACGGCCAGTTCACCGGGCCGTGGCACTCGCGCAGGCCGTCGGTGAGAGGACGCGCCAGACCCTCGGGGTAATGCGTGATCGTGCGGCCGCCTACGATCGCGGCCTGCTCGTCGACGGCGGCCGACACCAGCGCTGCCAGCCAGCCCTCATCTGGGACGATGTCCGGGTCGAGGAGCGCGACGTAGTCGCCGTCGGCGATGCAGATGCCGCGGTTGCGGGCCCGGCTCGCCCCGGCCCGCACCTCGACCACCACGCGCACCCGGAACGGCCACGCCCGGCTGTGGACCGCGCCGGCAACTGGGCCCTGGGCCCACGGCGGATCGTTGTCCACGACGATGACATCGACCAAGCTCAGTGAGTAACTCTGCCGGGACAGCGCCTCCAGCAGCTCCCGCACACAGCGGCCGTTCCCGCGTGCGGGCACTACCACTGAGACACGCGGGTGCATCGCCTGATACGGATCATCCGACATGGACGCGACGCTAAGAGGGCATCGCTCTGCGACACCCAACTAGCTGTTGGGGATAGTCAGGCCCGCTTCCCTGTGCTAGGAGTCCCGCGCTGCGGCGGCCGAGAACTCAATGCCTCCCCTGCCAGAGCTCCTGCTGCCCGCACGAACAGACCCGCTGAGAGGATGCGACGCGATCAGACGGGCGCTATCCGGCCCATGCACACCTCATAGACCCGGCGGAGCTCGGACTTCAGCTCCTCCCACGGGAACGAGGCGGCGCCCGGCGCTCCGGAGGCGGGCTGGGGCAGCCGCTCAGGATCCAGCAGGACAGAGACCCCGCAGGAGGTGAGGCGCTCCACGCTCACGGGGAAGGCGGGATGGCGAGCCAGCGCCACGTTCGGCCACGGGACGACTACCAGCGGCAGACCCAGGCCGATCGCCTCATTCAACAACCCCAGCGCCAGGGTGTCGGAGATCCCGCCCGCCCACTTGTTGATCGTGTTGAACGTCGCCGGGACCACCGCCATCGCATCGGCCGGTGGCAGCACGTCCGGCTCTTCCGGCCGTTTGTAGTCGTCGCGCACGGGATAGCCGGTCAGCTCCGTCAGCCGCGCGGAGTCGGTGAACTTCCTGCCCGACGGCGTGGTGACCACGCACACAGTCCAGCCGTCGGCCTGCAGCGACGTCACCAGATTCGGAAGCTCTCCGGCCGGGCGGCCTCCACACGCGATCACATACAAAACGGGCTGCCTGCCATCGGTCATCATGTCAATCCCCTGACTATCGAGGTAAATGCAGTTAGCGTCCTTGGCGCCGCATCCGGTGCAGTCGGGGGTACATTACGGCCATCATGGGAGGGCCCGCCATGATCAAGAGGAACGTGGAGATCGACCCGGTCGACCGTCAGATCGGCGCCACAGTTCGGACGCTACGCATGAGCCGCGGGCTGAGCATGCGTGCCTGCGCCGAACTCTGCGGCTACACCGAGGAGTGGCTGCGCCTGGTGGAATGCGGCCGCCGACCACTGGACAAGCTGTCCACCGCCATCGCCCTGGCCGTCGTGCTGGGCCTCGACGACCTCGGGATCATGTTGGGCGCGCGGCTGCAGCGTCTGCGTTGCGCCCTCAGGGATACCACCCATCTCCAGCACGAGACCGTCCCCGCGCTGCGCCGGCTGCTGTCGACCCCCACTTACCCCAAGGCCTCCACCCGCGACCCCTACACCGAATCCGAAAGTATCCGTCGCCGGCTGTCCCTGGCCTGGTCGGCCTGGCACCGCTCCGACCGCCCCTACACCGCACTCGGCATCGTGGTGCCCGGCCTGCTGCGCGACACCCTCGCCCTGCACCGAGCCAGCCCGCCAGCCAGTCGCCGCCTCACCTGGCAGCTGCTCAGCGAGGCCTTCCAGATGGCACAGCGATTCCTATACTGCGTCGGCGAACCTGACCTCGCCGCCCGCGCCGCCGACCGCGCCATGGTCGCTGCCGAAGAGACCGATGACCCCGTGTTCATCTCTGTCTCCGCCTGGACCTCGACCATGGCCGCGCTCGGCCGCTCCCAAGCGGAAGAGGCCCATGCCATCGCCCGCGACGCCACCGGCCAACTCCACCGCGCCTTGCCGACCTCCCCCGCGGCTCTGTCCACCTTCGGGGCGCTCAACCTCTTCAACGCCATCGCCCTGGCCCGCCTGGGACGCCCCGCAGATGCCTGGCACAGCTGGAAGCTCGCCCACCGCTCCGCCACCGCTCTGGGAAAGAACCACCACCACCCGCTGACAATGTTCGGGGCGGCCAACGTCGCCATCTACTCCGTCGCCCTCCACATCGAAACCGGCCAGGCGGCCACCGCCATCAAGAACGCCAGCCGCATCGACCTGGCCACGATCCCTTCCACCAACCGCCGCGCCCAGCACCTCATCGACCTCGCCCAAGGGCATCTGCGCCGCAACGAGCCCGACGCCGCCGTCACCGCCCTGCTGGCATCCGAGCAGCAATCGACCGAGACCATCGCCTTCAACCGCGCCGCCCACACCACGATCATGGAAATCACCGAAGGGACCAAGCGACCTCCGCGCGCGGCGCTCGACCTGGCCGCCCGCATCCTAAAAGCCACCTGACCTCAGCCAGATCACCATCACGCGCTCGAACTCGGCGGCGGAGGAAACGAGCGTAAGCCAGGGCGTGAAGCGGGGGCGTGAAACAACTCTCCATATCTGTCCGCCTACTCTAGGATGCTCCTGCGGTGCGAGGAAACGTGATCGATGGCTCCACGTGCGAGTTCACGTGACGGAATGGCTGCTTCAAGCCTTCGGTGAGCGCGGGTGATCGCCGTGAGGCTGGTAACGGTCGCCTCGTCGATTTCAGATGGCCGCGCGACCAATGTGAGGCCGATACCCGAGGGCGCGATCGCCTTGCCGAAATCTCGCCGTTCATTTGGTCGTCATCTCCCCGAGAACCGAAGCGGATCATGTGAAGCAGGATCCCAGCGGTCCGCTATCCCCCGAAGGACGTCAGCCGCCAAAGAAGTCGAACTCCCCCGCGCGTACCCCAGCCGTGAAAGCCTCCCACTCGGCAGGGGTGTAAACGATCACCGGGCCGTCGGGATGGCGACTGTGCCGGACAGCGATGCGTCCGCTTCCATCGAGTACGGGGCCGGCCTCGACGCAGTCACCACCCCCTCCATCGGCGCTGAAGCTGCTGATGTGCCAGGCGACAGGAAGGTTCAAGGGGGCAGACACGAAGACTCCATCCCAGAACGTCAGCCGAGTTCCTGAGCGACGGCTCCGATGAACTCGACGGACTTCTCACTCGGCAGCGAATCTCGACTGATTGCATCAAACTTGAGCATAAGCCTCCGCGCCTGCTCAGCCTCGGCATAAATAGCGCCTGCCGGACTCGAAACATACGCGACCGTCGGGTAAGGCTCAGGCAGGTCATAGACCTTGAACGACCCATCCGGACTGGCATGCGCTCCGCTCGACTGCGGGAGAACCCTGATCTCGACGTTGGGCTGCCGTGCCACATCTACAAGCCGCTCCAGTTGCGCCCGCATGATCCTTGACCCGCCCACCGGGCGCCGCAGCACGGATTCGTCCAGCACCATCACCAGATGTGGCAGATTGCTCGCCAGGACTTGCTGCCGGATCAGCCTGAACTCGATCCAGCGCCTGATCTGCTCCTCAGACGGCTCCGCATCCGCGGCCCGCATGATCGCATTCATGTAGTCCCGCGTCTGCAGTAGTCCTGGCACCACCATCGCGTCGAACGAGCGGATTCCTTCCGCACGCGACTCCAGCCAAGCATTGTCCACGATGCCGAGATGCACGTCGTCGGCGTACGCGTCCCACCATCCGCTCTGCCATGCGTCTTGGCTCAGCCGAACAAGGCCGTCACGCTGCCGTTCATCCGCCACTCCGTAGAGGCCCAGGAGCGCCACCACTTCAGTGGAGCGAGCAGGGTAGATCCCAGCTTCGACACGACTGATTGTCGAGGCATCGCGCTGGAGGAAGTCCCCAGCGTCCTTGAGTGTGAGCCCTGCGGCTTCGCGTAGTTCGCGCAGTTGCTTACCCAGCCACTGAGATCGCAGGGTCACTCCGCGTCTAGCACTCATCGTCACCTCCACGTCACGTATTGCATTGGGCAGCGACCCTACAGGGACGAGCCAGGACTCCAGGGAGTATCTGCAATTTCCATGCAAGCTTGCCCAGCCGATGCCATGCTGCGAGTAATCGACAAGTCACTCTTCGGAGTCATCTGACGGAAGGCGGAACCGGTGAGCAGGAGAACGAACCGTCGCAGGGTAGGCATCCCAAGATGACCAGCACCACGTGGCGGCGCGAGTTCCCAGGCGATGCGGCTCAGCTCCGCGAGGTGCGACGCTTCGTCAACGGCGTGCTACTGGATCACCCGACCCGGGACGACACCGTGTCCTGCGTCGTAGAGCTGGCCGCCAATGCGATACGCCACAGCAGATCAGGGCAGGGAAGCACGTTCAGCGTCGAGCTAGGGCTGTCCGGCCAAATCGTACGGATAGCCGTGTCCGACGCCGGAGGTTCCGCAGTTCCATCCATCCAGCACGGGACGAACGACGAACTGCTGGAGGGAGGACGCGGCCTGGCGATGGTCGCAGCTCTGAGCAGCCGCATGGGCGTCGAAGGTGACGACCTGGGACGCACCGTTTGGGCAGAACTCCGCTGGGATGCCCTTGATAAAGCCTCTTCCTCGTACCCCTCCGAGCAGCCCATCGGTGTCTGCGGTTGGAGGATATGGTTTGGTGAAGCGACATGCCGTTGGTGGGCAGTCCCCTCCACACCACTCCCCATTCTGATCGAGGCATCCTCTCCCGAGGATTTGGCACGGGGTATCGGCATGGTCGAGGGCGGCGGCTTTGATGGCACGGCAACCGGCGTGTCTGAGTGACTTGTAGTCGTGCTCAGCTCGGATCGAAGCGCGAGGGGCGTTTATCATCGCTCCGCCACGCGGCCGTGTGCGCCGCCGACGCTTTCCGGCTGGACGAGTCGGCGTGACCCGGGCCGTCCAGCCGACCGGCGATTCACCCGGAGAAGGTCGCGTCCGTCACGGGATCGGGTGGTCACTGAGCCGGCAGCCGCGTGGCCGTTCGGGGCGGTCACCAATCCCGCCGGCTTCGGGCGCCCATGCCTGGTAGCTGATGGTCGTCCCCTTCGGGAGCCCCTCGGCGCTCTCGGCCGCGATCGGGGTGTGAGCCAGGACCGTGCCGGTCCGCGGGTCGAGGATGGTGGTGTACCGCTCGGCCACCTCGTCGTCGGCGCCGAACTCGGTGAAGAGCCCTCGCTCTTGAAGAAGGTGACCGCAATGCCCTTGCGTCCTAGAGGATCGGTGACCGGGCCGCGCACCTCGGTCGTGGGCAGCCCGGCGAGCAGGTGCAGGGCCACGGCCCGGACCGAGGGGCTGACCGGCAGCTCCAGAAGGACGGAGGCGAAGGTAAGGAAGTGCTCGAAACTCTCCTCCCTTCCGGACTTCCAGTACGTCCGGAGCGTCTCTCGCAGCCCGACTGCGTCGCCGGGCAGCGCGGCGAGGTCGGCGAGGGCGAGTTCGCCCAGCCGCCGGTCGCCCAGCACGCCGCCCGGCTCGGCCGCGCGGGTGTAGAGGCAGCCGGACGGCTCGGACCGTAGCCGCAGTTTCGGGCATGCGCTCGCTCGGGTGCCGGGTGTGCACACCCGCTGGACGGTGGCCGGGGAGCCCGCCGCCCGCCACGCGCGCTCGTCGGTCGTGGTGGCGGGTCGGGCGAACTGTTCACGCCGCTCTACCTGGACGGGGTCACGCGGGTTTCGCGGCTGCCAGAAGTCGATGCGCGCCGAGGTGAGCACGTTGAACGTCTGGCCGCCCGTCTGGACACGAATCAGCCCGTTGTTGAGCAACGGCCTGCGCCAATAGGCGCCGTCGTCGTCGGGCAGCTGTGCGACATGGTCGGTGGTGGGGAGCGCCTGGCCGCGCTGGCACTACATCGTCGCGTTCGACTCTGGCCGCCTCGATGACGAACTGCACCGCCCGGACGAGCACGAGACGCAGCAGCTGCGCTCCTTCCTGAACGAGGATATCCACCACTGGTACAACGACCGCTGGAAGGCGAAGCTGGCCGAGCGTCCGTTCGACATTCGAGGCGCTGGAGGGCCTATGAGCACCGATACAGACGCGTTCGTATCGTTCTTAAAAGCCCGACTCGCCGAGGATGAAGCAGCCGCGAACGCCACAGGCAACCTTCGCGGCCCAACCCCCACCGGCTACCGGGTCTTCGGAGTCCCCGGGAAACTGGCCTACAGCACAGGCAGGCTGCTTCGCGAGGTGGAAGCACGCCAGTGGATCCTCGCCCGTTTCGAGTACCGCCTCACCATGCAGCCCGATGACGCCCAAGGACCCGAGCACTGGGACGATCTGACGCGTCACCATTACGAGACCCTGTGCGACCTGGCGGCGTCCTACCTGACCCATCCCGGCTACGCCGCTGCCCTCGGGAAACTCGAAGCCAGGTGCCCTTGCGGGACCGACCCGTGCGAGTGGCGGGAGATCTGTGAGACTCCTGAAGAGGTCGCCGATGCGATCGCCGCACACCTTTGGAACACACGGCGAAGAGACCTAGTCCAGAGCGAACCCGCACCGCCCCGGATGGCCGAGTGGTAGAACGCACTGGTGCTCGGACTCCGGGTCTTCGATCTCGCACGGCGGCAGCACGCCGATCTCCCGCCCGCCTGCGTCGTCCCACAGGATCCACCACTCAACGTCGTCCTTGGCGGCTTGCCCTAGCGACATGTGCACGCCTTCGTGGCCTTCCTGGATTTCACACGGCCGAACCGATTCGACCGTGTGAGCTCCGTCAGGGAGGCCGTCGAGGAAGGCGACCTCTTCGGCGGTCAACTCGACGGGCACACAGCACCACGGCGGCAGTTCGGTCACGACGATCCGGTCCAGCAGTTCGAGCAGTACCCGTAGCGGAGCTTCCCCTTGACCGTGTCGGTCTGGCATCCCTTGCACTTCGTCGGCTGTTCAGCCTTGGGGATGCTGGAGGGGACGATGCCGCGTTCCCACGCGTACTTCTTGCGGTTGCCGGGCTTGCGGCCGGTGCGCTGCCCGTTGCGGGTCATGTCTCTCGCCATGGCCGTGGACGCTACAACCTCGCAGGTCAACGGCCTGTGCGACACGCGGTTCTCCCGTTGACTCATGGGCACAGCGCTTCGGAGTGCGTCAGACACAGCACTTCACGGCCCTTTACGTTCCAGACTGTCCGACTTGATCCCGCCGTGATGGCTGCACGTCCCGCGTCCACTTGAGGCGGACCGCCACCCGTCGGAGCACACGAACCCGGTGAGTCTCTGGGAGCTCCATTGCTCGACCAAATTGGCGAGCCCGTTGTCGCTCGGCTGGGCGCCCGTCGGGGTGGGCGCTACGAGCGGCAGCTTGGAGGGGTCCGAAGCCGACATGTTTCGGCGTCCGTTGACGACGAACGCCAGCGCCACACATCCGCCGACCACCCATCCACCCGTTCGCAAGAGTGTCTCGGCCCAGTCTCTTTTCGGCTTGGCTGGCGATTGCGGTCCAGGCATGGGTGTCTGTCCTCCGGGTGACGTTGGATTTCCGCCGAGTCCGTACTGAGACGCCTGATGCAGGGGAGTGGTTCACCCCGCCGGGCTGGTGCCGATCGCAGTAGCGAGTTCCCTGACGCCGGCCACCCGCGGGTGGCGGGTGACGAGGTCTGATGCGATTCGCTGGTTACCTGGTCTTTCCAGCACTTCGCCCGGCGCGTCGGAGAGGGCGCCCAGCAGCGCACGCGCGGTCTGCTCCGGCCGGCCTGCCGCCCACGCTGAACGAGCGACGTCGACATGGAATCGCGCCCGCCGTTCAGGCGTGGGGAACATCTGCGGCCGTAGCCCTTCGGTGACGTACAGGGCCTGCTCAGCGTCGCCGAGGGCGTAGTGGATGTTCGACCTGTACAGCTGGACGAACGGCAGACTGGTGACCGGCCCGGCCAGCGGGGACAGGCGGTTGGCGATTCGCTCGACCTCGCTGATCCGGTCCAACGCCTCCTGCTCCTTGCGTGCCCAGCCTGTGGTGTACGCCAGGGCGCACTGGAGACGGATGTACGTCGACGCCTGCGGCGAGGTGCGCAGCCCGGTGGCCTCCAACCCTGCGATTGCCCGCTCGACCACGCGGGCCGCCGGGTCGAAACGCTGCTCCTTGCGCAGGAGCATGCCCATGGGGCGGGATGCTGCCCCGATAGCCACCGCATCCCCGGATCGTTCGGCGATCAGCAGCGCCCGCTCGGCGGCCAGCCGGGCCGCTTTGCGGTGTCCGACCTTGTTGAAGGTGTGGACCATCAGCGCGTAGCACTCCGAGAGCAGGGCATGCCCGGCTGGGGTGTCGGCTCGGTCGGCCATTTCCCGGGCTGATGCGATCAGGGCGGGGAAGCCGGCCATCAGGGCGCTGAGCGCGCTGTGGTCGTACAGGTGGTGGGCCTGCTGGAGCCGCACCCGGACTTGCTGGGGGGTTTCGGGGCGCTGCGGTGCCGGTGGTGCTGCCAGGGCGTCGTCGACCCGCCGGAGCACGGCCAGCGGAATCACCAGGCCGGTGATGGTCATGAGCTCTCGGCGTCGCACGGGTTCCCTTTCGATGTGAGCCGCATCGCTACTCACCGTATCCACATGTAGCTGAGTGCGACTAGTGGGCGTGCGGCGCTTCGGCTCACCCAACCCCAACTGCGCTGCAGGAACCCCGTACAACCTGCACAGATCAGGCACATACGAGCGCGGGCTCTCCTCGCCGTGCTCCCACTTGCACAGCTTTCCCGGGGTCAGCGGAGGCCGTTCCATGCCGGCGTCGGCGTACAGCGCGGCGATCCCGTCGATCGCCTGGGCGCGGCTCCATCCATACGCCAAACGCCACGCCTCCAGCCGCGACATCGCGGGGAACTCGACGCGGATCGCCGCGCACGTCTCCTCAACACCCAAGCCCCGGCGCTGACAGGCGAGACGGATCTCCTTCGCCTGGCGCAGCACCGCGGCCCGTTGTGCTCGATCGATCTCGGCCACGTAGACCTCCGACGCGAACAACCTGAACTGAGAGTAGCGCGACGGCTGCGCTCAATCATTGCCTTCCTGGCAATGTTCTGACCGGGCTGGCATTGATGCGTTCATGTGCGCAGCAGCACGCTCGATCCGCACGCCACACCGCCGCGGACGGACACGCACCGCCGGCCATCCCAACTCCATGGCAGACCCTCCGCGGTTCCGCCATGGTGAGGCACAGCGCCCCCACGGCGCCACAACCCTTCGGAGGCCCACGTGAAAAACCTCGTCGCCCGGCTCTGGCGCGCCCTGGCAGGCCAACTCCAATGGCGGATCCTCTGGCTCCGCCACGCAAAGTTCATGGTCGGCGTCACCGCCGTAGTCAGAAACGACCACGGCCAAGTGCTGCTGCTCAAACACCGGCTATGGCCGGAGGGACGCCAGTGGGGATGCCCCACCGGCTACGCCAACAAGGGCGAAACCTTCCAAGCCACGATCGCCCGGGAACTACGCGAGGAGACCGGCCTGACCGTCGAAGTGGGGCCGCTGGTGAACCTCGTCAGCGGCTACAACCTGCGCGTCGAGGTGGCCTACGAGTGCAAAGCCGAAGGCGGCACCCTCCACCTCGACCCTCTGGAGATCCTGGAGGCGAGATGGTTCACACCGTACGACCTGCCGGACGGGCTGCAAGAGTCGCACCGGCTGCTCATCCTCGGCCAGCACGCTTAGGCTGCCTGGCACCCAACGAGCACCTCGACGGCGACCAGGCCGCGGTACGCGAGCACCTGGCCGGCTGCCGCGCCACCGCAGGCCTGGACCGCGCCCACCCGGATCTGACGTTCTCCCTGCTGCCGTGGGCTCTCGACGTCTGGGAAGACGCAGGCGAAGTGTTCTACGCCGGCGCAGCGGCCCTGGCCGCCCGGTACGAGCACCTCGGCCTGACCCAGCTGCTGCCCACCGACCGAGTCTGGGTCGGGGTCCGCTCCAACATCGAGGACGCGTTCGGCGGATTCCACCACCCAGACCAGGGATACCGGCACCTGCAGATGGGCGCCATCATCACCAGGTACGGCCCCCTCGACGGCTCCACGCCGTCCCCGCTCGCGGCGTTGGACCTGCTGCGCGCGTACGCCCACGACTGCCTGCACTACGGCTCCTACCGGCGGTACAGCATCCACGTCGGCCAGGTTGTCCGCACCCACTACGGCATCAACGTCCGCAGCGTGGACGGCACCACCTACTCGCCGCCGGATCCCGCCGGCGCCACGACGACCCGCAACCTCGGCGTCCTCATGGAAGGGGCTACCGACCGCGAAGCCCGCGCTCTGACCCGCTCCGCCGCCGCCCACGCCGACATCATCGGCGCCGAGCACGGCCCCGACTGGTACGGCTTCGGTGACGTCACCGGCCGGCTCACCACCGCCGACACCGCGGCGCTCGGTGACCCCGCCCACCGGGCGGCCATCACCTCCTCTGGAGAGGTCGACGGCTACCTGCGCCGCTTGGGCTCCTACCAGACCGGGGTGAACGCCCGCTATGAGACTTTCCTCGCCGAGCTAGGCGGCGGCGAACGCGAAGCCCTGCACGAGGAGATTCTCCGAGCGATGATCAGCGGCTCCATGGGTGGCCTGTGCGCCTGGCTCGACCAGCGGCACGGACCCGGCACGTTCGCCCGGTTGTTCCGCTCACCGGCCTATCTCGGCCCCGAACCTGGCTGCTGAGCGTTCTCAAACCTGCCCGCGTGCTGGACAATGGGCGGGCGATGCTCCCCTCCCCGCCCAAGCTCCCTGTAGACGTCCTGCGCCTGAAGAACGGCGACGTCTTCCTCTTGCCTGCCCTCTGGCCGGTACGGCTCACACCAGAGGAGCGGGTCCAACTGTTGAGCCGGAGATCGGGTGGGTCGGCCAGGTCATGTGGAACGGCCATGCGGGCGTCTCCGCTGGGTCAGGTGAATGTCGGTCGCCCGTTCTTGCCCGAAGTGCCGCAATGCTTTCACGAACGGGCCGGTGCGCCACTGCTTCGATACGCTCAGGTGGCGGTCGTCTCGGCGATCGTGCCACAGTGGGCGGTCGACAGCGCGATCGCGTCCGCGCCATCCTGTTCACTCACACCGACCACTCCGCCTACAGCCCTGGCTGAGCATCGCCTGTCGTATCCGAGGTCGTGTCGGTCGCGACTTCTTTCTCAGGGCTGAGCGACCGCCGACCGTGAACAGGGTGGTGCCCGATGCAGTGCCCTCGCCTCCTGTCGGACGACATGGCGCGCTCGCTCTCGTTCAATGCTCTCGGGCACCTCCGTGCGGCGCGGATCGCTCGGCACGCGGAGCTGTCCGTACCGGCCGGGGCGTTGCGTGATCTGCTGAAGCGGCGAGGGTTCCCGGTCCACGAGGCGCTCGTCGAGTTGGAGGGACGTGCGGGCGGCGCCGCGTTCCCCGGGGGTCGGCTGCTCGGGGTCGCGTGCTTCCTGCGGGCGTGCCCGTCTCTGCGGACCGCAGATCTGCCCGCGGCCGAGCACGGTACGGCGTTTCCCGTCTACGGCCTTGCGGAGCACCTGACCGAATGGGAGTCGCCGTTCGGCGTCATGGCCGCGTCGGACGGCATTTCGCTGTTCGACGCGCCGTTCGGCCCGGCCCCGGCGTTCTCGTCGCTGGAGCAGTTCCTGGAGGTGCTGGCGTTCGCCCCGTTGTCCGGGCGAGTCCATAGTTTGAGGGTCAACGCCCTGTGCGGCGAGACCCTGGCCGGTCTGCTGGAAGCTTTTCCGCACCCGGCGGTCATGGGCGAGCACACATCCGGGTGGATCGGCGAGGGTGTGTGGGTCAAAGAACTGCGGATCGCGCCGCCGGACGGTCGCGCCTGGTCGAGCCATCGAGGCACGTTCGTGTGCACCGAGCGTACGGATCTCGTTGTCGACGTCATCGAACTGCTCCTCGCGCAGGGTTACTCGCTCGGCTACCGAGGGCCCGCGTTCGAGCCCCCGCCGGGCGAGCCGCTCGCCTTCTCGTTCGTCGACGAGCATCCGGAGGTGGGGTATCGCGCTCGGATGCGGGTGAACGTGTGGGGCCGGCGAAACGAGTACCGCATCTCCACACAGATCGAACCGACGACGACGCCGCACCCACCTTCTGCGTGATCGAGCACGATCCCGGGTCTAGCCGGAGGTAGGGGATCCCGCAGAGGTGTTCCCGCCGCCCTCGCTCGCTCTCACGGAGCGCGCCGCGTCGACCCTCACCGCCCGGGGACCGGTTCGGGGCGGTGAACGACGCGCGCACGACGCTGCTGCGGGGACTCGGCGCTCTCGGCGGCTTCGCGCTGGGGTGGTGACGCCGCGCCAGGTCCGCGCCAACCGGGAAGGGCGGTTCATCGACCTGTTCAGCAAGTCCGTCGAGTGGTTGGCCCAGGACGGCTGTCTGGCGTCGCGCGTGTCGGACGCGGACCGAATGGCCTGGGGCGGATCGACGACGGCGCGCGTGGTCCCGGGCGAGGATCGCGCGCTCGTCTTCGCACGGCCGGCCGCGTCAAGGGCTCTCCGCGAGACTCCGGACGCAGGCTTCGAGGGCTCCGAGGAGTGCCTCTTGCTGTGCGAGGGTCAGGCCCGCGCACATCTTCTCCTGCACCCTGCGGATCGCCACGCTGGCCGCGCGCAGGTGGTCGCGGCCGGTCTCCGTCAGCTCGGTGGGCAGTTCCCGGCCGCGCGGCGAGGCGGCGGGCCTCGTGACCAGGCCACGGTCCTCTAGACCGCGCAGGACGACGTTCATCGACTGACGGGTCACGAAGGCGCCCCGGGCGAGCTCGGCGTTCGACAGTCCCGGGCGTTGCCCCAGCAGTTCCAGGCACGCGTACTGCGGCACGGTCAGGCCCAGCGGACGCAGCCCCACGTCCATGGCGTTGCGCAGCGCCACCGCAGCCTGCTTGAGGACGTAGCCGACCGCGTTCTCCACCGGGCCGAGCATTTCAGCTTGACGCATGTCAGCATCCTGACACATAGTTGCCTATGTCAGGACTTTGACATATCACTCAGGACTTCAGGAGAGAACCATGACGGTCACCGGACCCGACTTCATCGCCCTGCAGGTGCGCGATTTTGGCCGCGCCGCCGCCTTCTACGAAGACCGGCTCGGCCTGCGCCGCGCCCCCGTGAGCCCTCCCCACGCGATCGTGTTCGCCACCACCCCCGTCCCGTTCGCGGTGCGTGAGCCGTTGCCAGGGGTCGACCTGGACGCGGTGGACCGCCCGGGTCTCGGCGTGGCGCTGTGGCTGCACGCCTCGGACGCGCAGGACCTGCACGACGCGCTCAGTTCGGCGGGCGTCCCGATCGTGACGCCGCCCTTCGACGGCCCGTTCGGGCGGACGTTCACCTTCACCGACCCGGACGGATACGCCGTCACCGTCCACGACAAGCAGTAACCTCGGCCGGAGTTCGGCCCGGCCGCGGACGCGCGACCGTCTCTCCCGCTGCCGCCTGCTTACCGGAACGTTCGGGACGTCTCAGCCTTCCCGTCCTTCCTGGAGAGCCTTGCCGGAGAGTTCGGGCTTCCGGGGAGGTTCAGCCGGCCTTGCGGTCCATCGGGGTGGTCAGGCGGGCCACGGCCGCGACCACCTCGGACGGGTTCGTCAGGTCTTGGAGGACGATGTCCGCACCGGCGTCGCGGAGCTCGCTCGCGGTCGAGCGGCCGGAGGCTACGGCGATCATGGACGCGCCGGCGATGCGGGCCGTCTGGACGTCTCTGGTCGAGTCGCCGATGAGGACGGTGTTGGAGCCGTCGCAGGTGAAGCCGTACATCTGCTTTACCCGGCCCTGCGCGACCTGCAGCAGGGTGGCCTTGGGGTAGACCTCCTCGCCATAGCCGCCGACCTCGAAGTCGACGAACGCGTCCAGGCCGAAGGCCCTCAGCTTGTGGATGGCGTTGCTCTTGATCGTGCCGGTGAGGACGGACTGGACGACGCCCTCCAGCCGGGACACGGCCTTGAGCGCCTCCTTGGCGCCCGGCATGGCGCGGCCGTCCTTGTCCAGGCGCCTGCGCCGGCCCGAGAACGCGCCCGCGAGCGCGTCGATGAACTTCGGCAGATGCTCGTCGCTCGTGACGATGCCGTTGATCGCGAGGGTCTCGAAGATGATCTCGGAGTCGGGGCGGCCCATCGCGGGCGCCAGCTTCACCAACGGGCGCCCGGTGACCTGCCGGAACGCGTCCGCGTAGGCCTCACGGGTGACGATGGCCACGTCGACCAGCGTGAGGTCGACATTCCAGAGCACGAGACGGTTAATGGGGGGCCTCCGAACGCGCAAATGGTGTCCGCCCAGACTACGACGCCCCAACCCCTCCCCGCCGCACCCGATACCGAACTCGTCGTGCCCCTGAGTCGGCCCGCACAGACCCGCGCACCCCCGACGGTACCGAGCCCTCTTCGCACACCGGTCGCCTCCGGTGGGCCGGTCACCGGCCGGCGAAGCCGAAGAACGCCACAGCGAAGCAGGCCAGGGCCGAGGCGGCCACCAATGCCAGCGCCCCGCACTTACCAGCCTTGGCCTTGGGGAAAGACCGGTCAGCTCGTGTAGTCGAGGACGTGGCTGAGGGACTCGACGATGGGGAAGCCGGAAGCGGCCAGGTCGGCGCGGCTGGTCATGCCGCCGGTGTAGAGCACCGCGGTGGCGCCGACGTGCTGGGCGGCGTGGGCGTCGTCCAGGCTGTCGCCGACCACAAGGATGTTCTCGGGGTCCACGCGCAGGGCCGCGATGTGCGCCACCATGTGCTCGGCCTTGCCGCCGCCGGGGGACGTGGCCGCGCTCAGGCCGTCGATGCGGGCGAAGAACGCGTCGATGCCGAGCTCGGCGGCCTTGGCCACCAGCCGGTCGTGCGCCCACATGGACAGCAGCGACTGCGTGCGGCCGGAGTCGTTCCACGCGCGCAGACAGCCCATGGCGTCCTCGGCGAGGGCGCAGGTGAGCATCAGGCGGTGGTAGTGGTCGTGAAAGGCGGCGTCGAGCCGCTCCCACTCGCCCTCGTCGAGCGGGCGGCCGAGCATGCGCTCGTAGGCGACCCAGATCGGGCGGGTGTACGCGGCGCGGAAACCGTCGGCGTCGAACGCGGCCAGGCCGTACGGCCTGAACACTTCGTTGGTGGCTCCGACGACGGCGTCGATGTCGTGGAAGAGCGTGCCGTTCCAGTCCCAGATGATGTGCTTCATATCAGGGTCAAGGATAACCAGCCGCTCAGAGCCGTTCCTCAGGTTTTCCTGCTCGCAACGCCGTCGCCGCCCGCGGGTCCCGCCGACCTCAAGGCCCGGTCACCGCCGCGTCTGTGCCTATGGCCGCGCCTCCGGCACGGCGGTTCGAGGCGCCCCGGAGGCGGCGTTCTTCCGTCGTCACTCGAACGGGGTCAGGTGAGCAGGTCGGGGATCTCCTGGGTGGCGTACCAGAGCAGTTCGTGGGCCTCGGCGCCGTCGACGTCGAACTGGGCGTCTTCGTCGCCGTTGTCGGCGGCGAAGACGGCCGACAGGGCGGCTTCGATGTCGGGGGCGGCCTGGGGATCGTCGACGTGGACGGCCGCGACCTTGCCGAGCGGGACGGAGGCGGGGACGCGCACGCGCGAGCGCTCTTCCAGATCGACGCCGGCGGTCACCGAGCCCTCCGGCACCTCGGCGGCGATCACCACGCGCCGGGCCGGGACGTCCACGCCGTCGGCGCGGTCGGCGGCGAGCATGCGTAGGGACGCCCGGGCGGCGTCGGTGAGGGCAACGTATTCGAGTTCCTCGGTGTCGCCGGAGACGTACCACTCGACCAGGGCGGGGGTCACCGCGTAGCCGGTCAGCGGAGGGGGGCCGACCTCCCCGTCCGCGGCCACCCGCGCGAGCGCGGGCAACGTGCACGGCAAGTAAACGCGCATGCGTTCCTCAATCACGATATTTGCGAGTTTGCGAGTTTTGCGATCTTACGAGGTGTCGTGCCGCATCCCGGGTCGTGCGGGACTCGGGTGCGTGGCGTTCCACGATGCCGGCATCCGCCCCGGCGAGAACGCCGCCGATCACCAATGACCGATCACCTACGAGTGTGCCAGCGGATCACGACTGCACCGACCGATCAGGCCCCCGCCGAACGACACCGGCCACTCCCCACCACCCACAACCACTCCAACCGACACAACCCCAACGGCCCAATAGCCCAGCAAACCCAATAGCCCCAGCAAACCCAGCAGCCCCTGAAACCCAACGCGGCCCGGAAAGCCCGACACGGCCCGGCAAACCCAACGCGACGCGGGAAGCGCGACCGGGCTGGCAGCCACTGCGGGCTCGGGGGCCCCTGCCGGATTCGCCGCGTCCGCCGACTCGGCCGGGGTCAGCGCGCCGCCCGGGCCGGCACCGGCTGAGGAAGCCTGCGCGGCGCCAGCCGGACGCGTCTGCTGGACTCGCGGTCTGGCGGAGTGGTGCGGGGGTGGTGTTCGTCAGTCGAGTCTGAGTTTCAGGCGGCAGAGGGTTTCCAGGGACGTGATCGTGGCGTCGGGGTCGCTGTGGTGTAAGCCGATCATGCCGATGGCTTGGGCGGCGATGATGTTGGCCTCGATGTCGTCGATGAAGACGCATTGCTCCGGGGAGAGGCCCACCAGGCCGAGGGCGTGGTGGAATATGCGCGCCTCGGGTTTGCGCATGCCGACCTCGCCCGAGATGACGACCGCGTCGAAGCAGGCGTCCCACCCGTCCCTGAGGTAGTGGTCGCCCCAGGAGTTGGACACCAGGCAGGTGGCGATCCCCGAGGCCCGGGCCACGCGCAGCATCTCGTACATCGGCTCGACCGGCCGGAAGCCCGCGAACATCCGCGTGAGCAGCCCCTCGGCGACCGGCGGCCCGCCGTCGAGCGTGAGCAGCCGCGCGGCGAGGTCGCGCTCGAACGCTGCCGCGTCGATCTCGCCCCGCTCCAGCGCGTGGATGGGATTCTCGCCGTCGGCCCCGCCCTCGTATGCGTGGGCGATGAGGTCGCGCATCAGGTCGCGGTAATGCGCCGCATCGATGCCGTCGGCGGTGAGCCATTCGGTGATCGCTTCGTGCAGGCTCGTGGTGAGAACCCCATACCAGTCGATCAGCACACCCTTCAGCACATCTGCTCCCTATGTCTGCTCGGCCTTTCAGAGTAAGCCGAACCGTGTCGCTAGTGCTTGCCCAGCCCCACTGGAAGCGTTCCCTCGGGGGTCAGCGCGCCGCTCAGGGCCTTGGCAGCGGCCCTCAGCGAGGCGTCGCCGTCCGAGTAGACCGCGAGCGCCGCGTCGTAGCCGCGTAACCGCCCCAGCTCGTACGGCGCGCCCATGGACACCACGACGACCTTCGTGCCGGTGTCCACCATCGCGGCGAGCAGTTTGGTCTGGGCGGGGCCGGCGTCCTCGGTGGTGACGATCACGGTGTCGGCCTTGGCGGCGGCCGACCGGGCGCGCGCGATCTCGGACGCCGTGGGGGTGTCGCCCGTGGGCGCGGCCGACGCGTCGTCCAGCATGCCCGCCAGGCGCCTGCCCGCCGGGCCCGTGACCAGCACGTCGCCCGTCACCGGGAGCGCGTCGGCGCCCTTGACCGGCGTCACCGACCGGTCGGCGATGTCCTGGACGGTCTGACGGTGCTCCTTGGAGCGCAGGACACCGGCGGCCTCGTCCGCGTCCGCCGCCGGGGCGGTCAGGATGCCGCGCGACTCCTTCAGCGCCAGAAGGCGGGTGACCGACCGGTCGAGCCGGTCGGCCGAGATGCGACCGGACTTCACCGCCGCCAGCACGGCTCCGTACGCCGCGAGAAAGTCCGGGGGCATGAGCAACAGGTCCACCCCCGCGAGGATCGCCCGCACGGCGACCTCGGCGTCGCCGTACTTCTCGCGGACGCCTGCCATGTCGAGCGCGTCGGTGCAGACCACGCCGTCGTAGCCGATCTCGTCGCGGAGCAGGCCGGTGAGGATGGGCTTGGACAGCGTGGCCGGATCACCCGAGGGGTCGAGGTCCGGCATCACGACATGGGCGGTCATGACGATGTCGACGCCGCGCCGCGCGGCCTCCTCGAACGGGGGCGCGTCCAGCTTCTTCCACTGCGACCGCGAGTGGTGGATCACCGGCAGGCCGGTGTGGCTGTCGGCCTTGGTGTCGCCGTGCCCGGGGAAGTGCTTGGCGGCCGCGCCGACCCCGGCGTCGTGGAAACCCTGCACGGCGGCGCCGACCATTTCGGCCACCCGCCCGGGATCGGAGCCGTACGACCGCGCGCCGATCACCGGGTTCGCGGGGTTGACGTTGACATCGGCGACCGGCGCGAAGTCCAGGTTGACGCCGACCGCGCGCAGCTCTTCACCGGTCACCCGGGCGGCGGCGCGCGCGGCGTCCGGGTCGCGGGTCGCGCCGATGGCCATGCTGCCCGGCACGTCGGTGACCAGGGGGCTCAGCCGCGAGACGACGCCGTTCTCCTGGTCGGCGCCGATGATCAGCGGGATCTTCGACGCCTTCTGCAGGCCGTTGGTGAGCCGGACGAGTTGCGGGACGTCTTCGATGTTGCCCGCCCACGGGAAGAGGATCACGCCGCCGGGGCGGTATTTCGCGACGACCTCGGCCGGGCTGCCGACGCCGAACCGGGCCTTGTTCTCGGCCTGGGCGCCGTTCACCCGCGAGCCGTACAGAACGGGCATGAACAACTGGCCGACCTTGTCCTCGACGCTCATCGCGGCCAGCGCCGAGGACACGGCGGGGCTCGGGGCGGCGCTCGACGCCGGAGGCGCGCTCGGGGACGGGCTCGCGGGCGGAGCCCCGGCGGGCGACGAGGGAGGGGCGGTGGTGGGGCGCGGCGAGGACGCCTGCGGGTCGGCGGCGCCGCACGCGGCCGTCACCATCGCGATCACCAGGAGCGCAACCAGGCGCAGAGGTCCAGCCATGCGGTCAACCGTATCCGGGCCTTGACCGAACCGCTCCCGGCATTTGACCTACCGCCGCACATACCTCCGCGTATCGAGAGTTCGCCCATTGCGAACACATGAGCGAATGCAGCGCCCTGGAATCGCCGTCGGCGTCGCGGCGCCTCAGCTCGCGGCGCCTCAGCCTCACTCGCCGGCCCGGCCTGGCAGCCCGAGCCTCCTCCACACCTCGGACGCGCCCCCAGGGGCGGCCGGCCGAGCAAAGCCGGACGCCACGCGAGCCGTCCCGCACCGAGCCCGCGCGGCGTCAGACGGACAACTGGGCCAGGCCGGGCAGGTGGGCGCGGGCGGCGGCGCGGGCGGCCTCGGCGGTGCGGGCGGCGCGGGCGGCCTCGGCGGCGGACCGGCACTGGGCGAGGGTGTGGCGGGCGAGCGCCGCACGGGCCCACGGCAGGGCGGGCGCCCCCATCGAGAGCGACGACACCCCGAGCCCGGCGAGCACGCACGCCAGCGCCGGGTCCGACCCCGCCTCCCCGCACACGCCGCACGGCACCCCCGCCGAGGCCGCCATCGCGACGAGGTCGAGCAGGACGGGCCGCCACGGGTCCTGGAACCGCGTGAGCGCCCCGACCTGCCGGTCGGCGGCCAGGGTGTACTGGGCGAGGTCGTTGGTGCCGACCGAGAAGAAGTCCACGACCGAGGCCAGCTCGGCGGCCCGCAGCGCCGCGGACGGGATCTCGATCATGACCCCCGCGGACGTGAGCCCGGCCTCCTCGCAGGCCCCGGCGAACCAGGCGGCCTCCTCGGCGTCCGCGACCATGGGCGCCATGACGTGCAGCCGCGCCGAGGTGCCCTCGGCGGCCCGTGCCAGGGCGCGCAACTGGCCCATCATGACGTCGGGATAGGCCCGCAGGATGCGCAGCCCGCGCTCACCGAGGGCCGGGTTGGGCTCGTGCCCAGGAGCCGGCAGGAAGCCCAGCGGCTTGTCGGACCCCGCGTCGAGGACCCGCACGGTCACCGTCCCGCCCGGGAACGCCGTCAGAACCTCCCGGTACGCGGCCATCTGCTCCTCTTCCGACGGCGCGTCCTCACGGTCCAGGAACAGGAACTCGGTGCGGTAGAGCCCGACGCCCTCGGCGCCGTACCGCAGCGCGGCCCGCAGGTCGCGGGGTCCGCCGATGTTGGCCAGCAGGGCCACGGGGTGCCCGTCCGAGGTCGCCCCGGGCCCGCCGGAGGAGGCGGCGAGGACGGCCTCGCGCTCCTTGGCCACCAGGAGCGTCGCCGCGACCTCCTCCTCAGAGGGGACGAGGCCGACCGTCCCGGTGGTGCCGTCGACCAGGACGGGCGTGCCGTGGACGATCGAGGTCGCGCCCGCGCAGGCGACCACGGCGGGCACGCCCATGGCGCGGGCGAGGATCGCGGTGTGGCTGGTGGGGCCGCCCGCCTCGGTCACGAACGCGGCGACGATCTCGGGGGACAGCAGGGCGGTGTCGGCGGGTGCGAGGTCGCGGGCGACCAGCACGTACGGCTCCGACGGGTCGCCGGAGGGCAGGCCGGGCATCGGCAGGCCGGTCAGCTCGGCGATCACGCGGTCGCGGATGTCGTCCAGGTCCGCGACCCGCCCGCCCAAATAGCCGCCGATCTCGGAGAGGGCGTCCCGATACCGCATGAAAGCCTCGTACACGGCCCGCTCGGCGGCCGTCCCCGCGTCGATCAGCGCGGCCACGTCGGCGGAGAGCGCGGGATCCCGGGCGATCATGGCCTGCGCCGCGAGCACGTCCCGCACCTCGCCGCCCACGGCCTCGCCTCTGGCCTCCAGCTCGGCCGCCACCCGCTCGACGGCGGTCTCGGCCCGCGCCGTCTCGCCCACCGGGTCGTCGTTGTGCCGCGCCCCCGCGGCGGGCTCGGGCACGGCGCCGCCCATGACGTACGCGGGCCCGTACCCGGCGCCGGGGCTGACCCCCGCCCCCGTCAGCCTCTCCATCACTCTGACCGCACTTTCCGCGCTTCTCACAGAATCAGAACGCCGTCGCCGCGACGGTCGCGGCACACAGTCTCGGACATGGCCGCAGGACCGGAAATGCGGGGTGTCAGGGAACCGACACGATCGCGACCAGCTCGTCCAGGAGCCGGTCGGCGCCCTCGCCCTCGGCGTGGATCACGATCGCCTCCCCGTGCCGGACGTCGAGGGCCAGGATGGACAGGATGCTCTTGGCGCTCACCGGCGAGCCGCCCGGTTTGGCGACGGTGACGTCGATGGTGGCCTTGGCGGCGGTCTGCACGAACGTCGCGGCGGGGCGGGCGTGCAACCCTACCTGCGACTCCACGATGACCTTGCGCTCGGGCACGGTTCCTCCTTGGCGGGGCGGTCCAGACCACCCGTTCGGGATTCAGGGTACGAAAGCGGGTTATACCGGGAAATCGCCGTACAGCGGTAGCGGCCAGTCGACCCCCGCCAGGTCGGACACCACGAGATCGGCCGCGGACAACTCGCTCACGTGGTGCGTCGTGGCGACCCCGACACAGGTCATACCCGCCGCCTTGGCCGCGGCGATCCCCGCCAGCGAATCCTCGAAGGCCACACACTCCCCGGGACGGACGCCCGCCGCGCGGGCGCCCATGAGAAAACAGGACGGATCAGGCTTCCCGACCATGACGTCCTCGGCGGAGACGATGGTCCGGACCACGTCGCTCACCCCGACCAGTTCCAGGCAGCTCTCGGCCCACCACCGCCGCGCCGAGGTGACGAGCACCACGGGAAGGCCGTGGCCGTCGATGCGCCGGATCAGGTCGGCGGCGCCGGGCACGGGGGCGATCTCGGGAAGGCCCGGCCGGTCCAGGTAGGTGAACAGTTCGGCGAGCAGGTCCTCGGCGCGCCTGCCAGGGAAGAGCCCGGCCTTCTCGGCGAGGACGTCGGGCCCCCTGCGGCCCATGAACTGCCTGAGCAGGGTCTCGTCGTGGTCGACCCCATGGTTGGTCAGCAGAAGGCCCCACAGCACCAGGCTCCGGCGCTCACTGTCGATCAAGGTGCCGTCCAGGTCGAACAACGCGGCCTTCGCTCCCACGCGCCCGTCACTCCCCTTTGGTCGAGGTTTCACCGCTTCACTGTGAGCCAATCCAACATGCCTGGGTTACGCGAGATCTCCCCAGCCCCAGAGGAACACCGCTCCAGGGCCTCAGCTCCACAGGAAGAGCCGGTCGCCCGCCCGGACGGCCCCAGAAGAGGCGGCGAGCACGCTCACCGTGCCCGGCCGCGCGTCGAGGGCGACCACCGGGCACATCGGGGACCTGCCGCCCGCCTCGACCAGGGCGGGGTTCCAGGCGACGACCGGCCACCCGGCGCGCACCCGCTCCCCCTCGGCCGCCAGGACGCGGAACCCCTCGCCCCGCAGCTCCACCGTGTCGATGCCCAGGTGCACCAGCACCGCCCGGCCGTCGTCGCCCACGATCACATAGGCGTGCGGGTGGAGCTTGACGATCGTGCCGTCGATCGGGGCGACCGCCGTGCCCGGCTCCCTGGCCGGGTCGATGGCGGTGCCGTGCCCGACCAGGCCTTGGGAGAACACCGGATCGGGCACGGCTGCCAGCCCCACGACACGGCCCGCCACAGGAGCGAGAACAGTGGTCATGGCAGGCTCACCTTCCGGCGTCCCGGCGGTGGGGTTCAGGCGATTCCAGGCGGTCCGGGCGGCCTCGGGCGAGAGGCCGCCCCGGGCGACTCTCAGGTGATGAGGTCGTCGATGTCCGAGGCGATGGTGTCCGCGTCGGGACCCACCACCACCTGGACGACGTTGCCCGCCGCCATCACTCCGTGGACGCCCGCGGCCCGCAGGGCGGCGTGGTCGACCTTGGAGGCGTCGCGAACCTCGGTGCGCAGGCGCGTGATGCAGGGTTCGATGTCGATGATGTTGTCGGCTCCCCCGAGCCCGGCGATGATCGCGCGCGCGTCTGCCGCCATTTCGGACCTCCTCGATACGCCCGGGGCAACGCTAGTGACGCTAATCGGTCTGCGTCACCTTGTTGAGGCCCCGCGGGGAGTCCGGGTCGATGCCGCGGCGGCGCGCGAGCGCCTCGGTCACGAGCTGACCGGGGATGATCAACCCCATCGGGGCCACCCACTCGGGCAGCTCGGGCCCGTTGAGCGCCGCGGTGGAGGCGGCGGCGAGCTCGTCCCCGCCGCCGACGCCGAACGCGGACGCCCCGGCGCCGGTCACCCGCCGCGCGAGCGCGACCGTGCCCTGCAGCGTCGGCCCCTCGCCGGCGGCGACCAGCAGGGCGGGCGTGCGCTCGTCCACGACGGCGATCGGCCCGTGCAGCAGGTCGGCGTACGACAGGCCCATGGCGTGCAGGTAGCAGGCCTCCTTGAGCTTCAGGGCGGTCTCCAGCGCGGTCGAGAAGGCCATGCCCCGGCCGGAGACGACGACGCCGGACACCTCGGCCAGCCCGTCCACGACGGCGTCCAGGTCGCCGGGCTCGGCGATGAGCCGCTCGACCGCGTCCGGCACGCGCTGGAGGTCGTCGGCGTTCACGTCCGCGTCGAGCCCGAGCGCCAGGACGGCGAGGGCGGCGAGCTGGGTGGTGTAGGTCTTGGTGGCGGGAACGGCCTTCTCCTCGCCGGCCAGGGTGCACAGCGCGAGGTCGGCGGCCTGGGCCAGCGGGGACTCCTCTCCGCCGTTGGTGATCGCCACCGTGGCGGCGCCGCAGTCCTTGGCCCAGGCGAGCGTGTCGACGATCTCCTCGGTCTTGCCCGACTGGGACAGGGCGACCGCGAGCACGCCGCTCAGGTCGAGCTTGCGCTTGTAGGTGGTCGCGATGGAGGGGGCGGCCAGTGAGGACATCCGGCCCGCGTGGGCCTCGATCAGGTAGCGGCCGTACACGGCCGCGTTGTCGGAGGTGCCCCGGGCGATGAAGACGAGCTGCCGCGTCCCGCCCGCGAGGCCCTTCACCTCGTCGACCCTGGGAAGCAGGGCGTCGAGGGTGGCTCGCAGGGCGGCCGGCTGCTCGGCTATCTCGCTGCGCATGTTGGTCGTCATCCGTGCCCCGTCCTTCAGCTTCGGAGGCGAGATCGGGCCGTTATCGATCCGTCGCCGGTCCGTACGTTGACACTTATTTCTGGCTTGTGGTCTAGTCCGGACTAGACCAGTACAAACTTTAACGTATGCCGACGTTGAGATCGAGAGGAGAGGATAGTGGCGCAGATCGACCCTGACAGCCCCGTGCCGAAGTACTTCCAGCTTCGCGAGATCCTCCTCGACCTCATCGAGAGCAACGAGCTTTCCATCGGGGCGGCGATCCCCTCCGAGCGGGAGCTGTGCCAGCGCTTCGGCCTGTCGCGCATGACTGTACGCCAGGCGGTCGACCACCTCGTCTCCGAGGGGCGGCTTCACCGCGTCGCGGGCAAGGGCACGTTCGTGGCCCGGCCCAAGATCGAGATGGCGCTGCGGCTCACGTCCTTCAGCGACGACATGCGGGCCCGGGGCATGGAGCCCGGCTCGCGCGACCTCGACCGCCGCGTGGTCCGGGCCAGCGCCCACCTCGCGCGCGAGCTCGGCATCCCGCCGGGCGAGGCGGTCCACTTCATCGAGCGCCTGCGGACGGCCGACGGGGAGCCGCTCTGCATCGAACGGGCGCACATTCCTGTATCTTTCGCGCCCGATCTGGCATCGTTCGACCTGTCCGGCCGGTCCCTCTACGCGCTGCTGGAGACGCGCCACGGGGTCGTGCTGGACGCCGGAGAACTGACCATCGACGGGGGCATCGCCGATCCGGGCGACGCCGACCTGCTCAAACTGCCCCGCGGCGGGGCCGTGCTGCTGCTCCAGCGGCGGTCGTTCTCGGGCGGCGTCTGCGTCGAGTTCGGGGTGTCGACCTATCGCGCCGACCGGTACCAGCTCCGCACGGTGCTGGAGATCCCGACGCGGCGTAGCTGAATCCTCCCTTCCCATCCCTGGAGGAAAGCCGATGAGCTCCGCCTCGGCCGATGCGGGCCTCCCCGCGCCCCCGCGCCCCAGATCCGGCGTGATGGCGATCCTGTCGCGGATCGGCCGCTCGCTGATGCTGCCGATCGCCGCCCTCCCCGCGGCGGGCCTGCTCTTCCGGCTCGGCCAGGACGACCTGCTCGGACGCACCCAGAACGCCGCGCTGGACAAGATCGCCGAGGTGGTGGGCGGCGCGGGCGAGGCGCTCTTCGACAACCTCCCCCTGCTCTTCGCGATCGGCGTGGCCGTCGGGTACGCGCGCCGCTCCGACGGGTCGACCGCCCTGGCCGCGCTGGTCGGCTATCTCGTGTTCGACCGGGTGTCCAAGCTGCTGTTCTTCGACGCCTCCGGCTCCGCCGTGCACACCCGCGTCGCCCACACGGTCATCGGCGCGGACGGCAGGGCGTCTCAGGTGCTCGACCTCGGGCCGGGCAACCCGACCGGCGTGCTCGGCGGCATCGTGATCGGCCTGGTCGCCGCCGCCCTCTACCAGCGCTACTACCGCATCAAGCTGCCCACCTGGCTGGCGTTCTTCGGCGGGCGCAGGTTCGTCCCGATCGTCACGGCGTTCGCCGCGCTGATCCTCGGCGTGGTGTTCGGCGTGCTCTGGCAACCGGTCGGCGAGTGGCTGACCGGGTTCGGACGCTGGCTCGCGGAGCACTCCACCGTCGGCGCGGGCATCTACGGCGCCGCCAACCGGCTGCTCATCCCGCTCGGCCTGCACCACTTCCTCAACTCGATCGTGTGGTTCCAGGTGCCCGACTGCATGGTCGGGGGCCGGCACTTCGCGGGCGACCTCACCTGCTACCTGCAGGGTGATCCGGGGTCGGGCGAGTTCATGGCCGGGTTCTTCCCCGTCATCATGTTCGGCCTGCCCGCCGCCGCCCTCGCCATCTGGCGCGCCGCCCCGCCCCTCCGCCGCCGCGCCGTGGGCGGCATCATGATCTCGGCGGCGCTCGTGTCGTTCGTGACCGGCATCACCGAGCCGATCGAGTTCGCGTTCATCTTCGTCGCGCCGCTGCTCTTCGTCATCCACGCCCTGCTCACCGGCCTGTCGATGGCCCTGGTGGCGGCCATGGGCGGGCATCTCGGGTTCACCTTCTCGGCCGGGGCCATCGACGCGGCGCTCAACGCCACCAAGTCCAACACCGACAAGTTCTGGCAGATCATGGTGCTCGGCCTGATCTACGCGGTCGTGTACTACGCGGTGTTCAGCTTCCTGATCAAACGGCTGGACATCCTCACCCCCGGGCGCGAGCCTGAGCCGGACCCGGACTCCGGCGAGCCCGCCGCGCCACCGGGCGTCCGAAGCCCCTGACGTGGCCGGACCCGGCCGGCGCGGTATGGCGTGGCCGGGACCCGATCGGCGCGGTGCGGTGTGGCCGGTCCGTGACAACGCGCATCAGCCCGCCCGGGTGGGTGCTCCTTAGTGTCGTCCCGATTCGCCGACGACACCGGAGTGCCCGCGATGTCCCGTCTCTCCAGCCCGATCACCCTGCCCGCGCTGCGTACCGTCCCGCCGGCCGATCCGCCGTACGACGAGGAGCGCCGCCCCGGCTCGCCGGCGGCGGCTCCCCGTCCGGCGCAGAGCTCGCCGTCCGCCGCCCGCAGCGCGCCGCCACGCGAAGCGACCCGCCCCCTCACGCTCACCGCCCGCGCCGGCCTGGCCACCCGCGGCGGCGCCTCACCCGACGAGCGCGGGCTGCGCGGCCTCGGGCAGGCCATCGCCGAGGTGCTGGCGGGACGGCGCCCGCCGGGCGGCGTGGCCGAGCGCCTGACCGACCGGGCGTACGCCGAGCTGGTGCGCGCCGGGCGCATGATCGACGGCAGGCGGCCGCCCGTGGCCGCCGCCCCGCACGTCCACCTGCCGTGCGAGGGCGTGGTCGAGGCGTGCATGCTCGTCCGCTGCGGCGAGCGAAGTCGCGTGCTGGCGCTGCGGGTGGAACGCCGGGGCGTCCAGTGGTTGTGCACGGACTTCGAGACGGCGTGAACCCCAAGCCCAAACGCCCCGAACAGGGCGTTCGCCACCTTGTGGACCCCGGCTCTGTGAGGGCGTGACCGACCACACGACGGCCCCGTGACCTGTGCGGGTCACGGGGCCGGGCGATCGTGGCCCCTCGGCCGCCGGACGGCCGAGGAGCGGGACGGATCAGGCGCCGGCGTGCTTGGGGTCGCCGTGGCAGCGCTTGTACTTCTTGCCCGAGCCACAGGGGCACGGCGCGTTGCGCTCGACGTTGCCGTACGCCGCGCGCTCCTCGGCGGTGGTGTGCACCCGGGTCTGCTCGACCTCGCCGCTCTCGCCCGGCGCGCTGTAGATCATCTCGGTGGGACGCTGCGGGCGGCGCAACGCCTTGGAGATGATCGCCTCGGTCTCGCTGACCCCGGCGTCCTGCGGCACCTCTTCGACGATCGGGTTGTCCTGCACCTCGACCTCGAGGTTGAACAAGTAACCGACCGACTCCTCCTTGATGCCGTCGAGCATCGCCGAGAACATGTCGAAGCCCTCGCGCTGGTACTCGATCAGCGGGTCGCGCTGGGCGTAGGCCCGCAGGGCGATGCCCTCCTGCAGGTAGTCCATCTCGTACAGGTGCTCGCGCCACTTGCGGTCCAGCACCGAGAGGATGACCCGGCGCTCCAGCTCGCGCATGGTGTCGGAGCCGAGCGTCTCCTCGCGCTTGGCGTACGCGGCGAGGGCGTCGGCCTTGACCCACTCGGTGATGACCTGCGGCGTGAGGCTCTCGCGCTCGCCGCCGGCCTGGCTCTCGACGAGCTCCTCCGCCGTGCCCGTGATCGGGTAGAGCTGCTGGAACGCCTTCCACAGCTTGTCCAGATCCCACTCTTCGGCGAAGCCCTCGGAGGTGGCCGCCTGGACGTACCCCTCGACGACGTCGGTGACGAAGGTACGGACCTGCTCGTGCAGGTCGGCGCCCTCCAGCACGCGGTGGCGCTCGGCGTAGATCACCTTGCGCTGGCGGTTCATGACCTCGTCGTACTTGAGGACGTTCTTGCGGATCTCGAAGTTCTGCTGCTCGACCTGGTGCTGCGCCGAGGCGATGGCCTTGGAGACGATGCCGGACTCGATCGGCACGTCCTCGGGGATGTTCAGCCGATTCATGATCATCTCGACGCGCGCGGCGTTGAACAGCCGCATCAGGTCGTCCTCGAGGGACAGGTAGAAGCGGGACTCGCCCGGGTCGCCCTGACGGCCGGAACGACCGCGGAGCTGGTTGTCGATGCGGCGGGACTCGTGGCGCTCAGTGCCGAGGACGTACAGGCCGCCGAGCTCGGTGACCTCGTCGTGCTCGGCCTTGACGGCCTCCTTGGCCTTCTCGAGAGCCTCGGGCCAGGCCTTCTCGTACTCGTCCGGCGTCTCCGACGGGGACAGGCCGCGCTGCTGCAGCTCCAGGTCGGCGCGGAACTCGGAGTTTCCGCCGAGCATGATGTCGGTGCCTCGACCGGCCATGTTCGTCGCGACCGTGACGGCGTTCTTGCGGCCCGCCTCGGCGATGATCGCGGCCTCACGGGCGTGGTTCTTCGCGTTCAGGACCTCGTGCTGGACACCGGCGCGCTTGAGCATCTTGGAGAGCTTCTCGGACTTCTCGACCGAGGTGGTGCCGACCAGGACGGGCTGGCCCTTCTCGTAGCGCTCCTTGATGTCGGCCACGCAGGCCGCGAACTTGGCGTCCTCGCTCTTGTACACGACGTCGGCCTGGTCGCGGCGGACCATCGGCCGGTTCGTCGGGATCGGGATGACGCCGAGCTTGTAGGTCTGGTGGAACTCGTTCGCCTCGGTGGCCGCCGTACCGGTCATGCCGGCGAGCTTGGTGTAGAGGCGGAAGTAGTTCTGCAGGGTGATCGTGGCGAGGGTCTGGTTCTCGTCCTTGATCTTCACGGACTCCTTGGCCTCGATGGCCTGGTGCATGCCCTCGTTGTAGCGGCGGCCGTGGAGCACGCGGCCCGTGAACTCGTCGACGATCAGGACCTCGCCGTCGACGACGATGTAGTCCTTGTCCTTCTTGTAGAGCTCTTTGGCCTTGATGGCGTTGTTGAGGAAGCCGACGAGGTGGGTGTGCTCGGGCTTGTACAGGTTGTCGATGCCGAGCCAGTCCTCGACCCTCTCGACACCGGCCTCGAGGACGCCGACCGTGCGCTTCTTCTCGTCGACGATGTAGTCGCCGGTGCTCTCTTCGCCTTCCTTGCCCTCGACGCCGCGGCGGAGGCGGGGGACGATCTTGGCGAACTCCTGGTACCACTTGCCGGACTGCTCGCCGGGGCCGGAGATGATGAGCGGCGTACGGGCCTCGTCGATCAGGATCGAGTCGACCTCGTCGACGATGCCGAAGTTGTGGCCGCGCTGCACGCACTCTTCGAGCGACCACGCCATGTTGTCGCGCAGGTAGTCGAAGCCGAACTCGTTGTTCGTGCCGTAGGTGATGTCCGCGTTGTACTGGCGGCGGCGCTCGTCTGACGGCATGTTCGCCAGGATGACGCCGACCTCCAGACCCAGAAAGCGGTGGATGCGGCCCATCGTCTCGGCGTCGCGCTTGGCGAGGTAGTCGTTGACGGTGATGACGTGGACGCCCTTGCCGGAGATCGCGTTGAGGTACGCCGGCAGCGTACAGGTCAGGGTCTTGCCCTCACCGGTGCGCATCTCGGAGATGTTGCCGAGGTGCAGGGAGGCGCCGCCCATGATCTGGACGTCGAAGTGGCGCTGGCCGAGGACGCGGCTGGCCGCCTCGCGGACGGTCGCGAAGGCCTCGGGAAGCAGATCGTCGAGGGACTCGCCGTCCACATGACGCTGCTTGTACTCGTCGGTCAGCGCCCTCAGCTCTGCGTCGCTCAAACTCTTGAAGTCGGCCTCGATGGAGTTGACCTGCTCGGAGATCCGCTTCAGCTTGCGCAGAACCTTGCCCTCACCGGCGCGAAGGATCTTGTCGAAAATGGCTGGCACTTTTGTAAAGCTCCTCGCAGGTCTGTACCGCGGCCCGGCGGCCGGGACATGAGGACGTAACAGAGTTCCCCGTAACCATGGTAGGCGGTTTCACCACCGCGCACAGCCACCGTCAATGACGCTGTCGGGCTCGCCAGAGTTCCCGGCTTCCCCCACGCCGGACCGTTTACACGGGTTACACCGGTACGGCCTGCGGCGACCGGTGGTGACGTTGTATATCGTGCGACGGTAAGGGGAGGGAATCTTTGCCACGCGGCGCCCCCTCCCGACGTCACGCGAGTCTGAACGAGATCTAGGAGTCAGGATGGCCGAGAGCGCACCGGCGCCGGCACACGGCGGGCAGTCCCACGCGGGGCGTCCGACTTCATGGCTGGCCGTCACCGTGATCCTTCTGGGGTTCACCATCGGCGGGGTGGCCCTGTGCCTCGGCCCGAACTGGTTCCTGTTCTGGCTCGGCGGCGGCATCATCGTGGTCGGCGGCATCCTCGCCCTCATCTTCGACATCTTCTCGGACGTCATCGAGGACGCCCCCCGCGAGATCGCCGTCCAGGAGCACCACTCGCCCTTCGAACGGCACAGTGCCTAGGGCGCTCTCTCCGTTCGCAAAGGGCTTGGGCGCACTTTAGGCGGCGTTCTTCCACCGTCAAACGCAAGGGCTCGTTCCTCACCCTTGCGTTTGACGGCTCCAGAACACCGCCGCGCCCAAGCCCGCTGGGGCCGGGACCGCTTCCGCTCCATCACCCTTCGCGTGACAACCCTCACACCGGCGTAGGCGTTTTGTCGGTGGCAGGGTCTAGCATCAGGTTTCATGCCTAGTGGTCTTCCCGGTGCCGTGGCCGATCTGTCCGCCGACGACGCGCGCCGTCTCATCCTGCGTGCCCAGGGCTTCCTCGGCGCCGACTCCCGCCGGGGCGGGGTGGCGGCGGTGCTGCGCCGCCTGGCCGCCGTCCAGCTCGACACCATCTCCGTGCTCGCGCGCTCGCACGAACTGATCGCGTACGCGCGCCTGGGGGCCGTCGGCCGGGCCAAGGTCGAGCGGGCCTACTGGCACGACCCGGCGTCGGCCTTCGAATACTGGTGTCACGCCGCCTGCATCCTGCCGATCGACCACTGGCCGCTGTACGCCTTCCGCCGCCGCGCCTACCGCGACCGGCGCTTCCGCTGGCACGAGGTGCCGCCCACCATCGACAAGGTGCTCCAGCAGGTCAGGGACGAGGGCCCCCTCACCACCACCGAGCTCGGCGGAGCCAAGAACGGCGGCCCGTGGTGGGACTGGTCCGACGTCAAGATCGCGGTGGAGTTCCTGCTCGACATCGGCGAGGTCGTGTGCACGCGCCGCGTCGGCTGGCGCCGGGTGTACGACGTCGCCGACCGCGTCGTTCCCGCCGCCCTCCTCGAACAGGAGCCGACCGACGCCGAGTGCGTCGTGCGGCTGGCGCGCATCGCCGGGGCGGCGCTCGGCGTCGCCACCCGCGCCGACATCGTGGACTTCCTGCGGCTCCAGGGCGTGTACGCGACCATGCTCGACGACGCGCTGCTGGACGGCTCCGCCGGGCTCGTCCCCGTGCGCGTCTCCGGCTGGGGCGCCGCCCGGCGCTCCGGGAACGGGGCGGTCACGGGCCGGGACGTCGCGAACGCGTGGGCCGACCCTGCGGCGCTGGAGTCCGCGCCCAAGGGCCGCCATCGCACGACCCCGCTGTCGCCCTTCGACTCCCTGGTGTGGGACCGCGCGCGCACCGAGCGCGTGTTCGGTTTCACCCACCGTCTCGAGGCGTACGTCCCGAAGGACAAGCGGGTGTACGGCTACTTCACGATGCCGGTCCTCGCCGGCGGCCGCCTGATCGGCCGCGTCGACCCGGCCCGCGAGGGCTCGGCGTTCGTCGCCCGCCACGTCGCCTTCGAACCCGGCCCGACCGGCAGGGTTCCCGCGAGCGCGGTGGAGTCCATGAGCCAGGCCCTGCACGAAGCCGCCACCTGGGTCGGCTGCGACACCGTCCGAGTAGACCGCGTGACAGAGCCCGAGCTGACACTCCCCCTGGCAAAAGCCCTGGAGAGCCGGCAACCCCGCTAACCGACCACCTCGGCCCGACCGGGCTTGGGCGCGGCGCCCAAGCCCTGGGCGAGTGGAGCGAACCACACGGGCACAACCTTATGTGATCTCCAGAAGGCGCTCCCTGACCGCGTAGACCACGGCTTCCATGCGGGAGTGGAGCTGGAGTTTCTCCAGGATGTTGCGGACGTGGTTCTTGACCGTGTTCTCGGAGATGAACAGCTCCTTGGCGATCTCCCGGTTGTTCATGCCCTTGGCGACGAGGCGGAGCACCTCCATCTCGCGCTCGGTGAGCCTGGGGACGGGGAGCTGCGGCGGCCTCTCGGCCTCTTTGCGGCTCATGCTGGCGAACTCGCTGATGAGCTTCGCCGCCATGGCCGGGTTGATCAGTGACTGTCCTTCGTGGACGCCGCGCACGGCGTCGGGGACCTCGTCGATCTGAACGTCCTTCAGCAGGTAGCCCGTGGCCCCGGCCTTGATCGCCTCGAAGAGGTCTTCTTCCTCGTCGCTGACGGTCAGCATGATGATCCGCGCGCTCGGGACCGAGGCCTTGATGACCCGGGTCGCCTCGATGCCCCCCTGCCGGGGCATGCGCACGTCCATGAGGACCACGTCGGGCAGGAGGCGGTCGGCGATCTCGACCGCCTCCTGACCATCGCTCGCCTCGCCGACCACATCGATGTCCGGCTCCGCGGCCAGCGCCAGCTCCAGGCTCCGCCGGATCAGCGCGTGATCGTCAACGATCAGCACGCGGATCGGCTCGTCCCGCCCGGAGCGGTCGGCCGTTTCGTCGGTCTGCGTCACGCCTCCTCCTCGTGGGGAGCCAGATCGCGCCGGGTAGGTCGTCCCCTACCGCACGACGCTCCCGCGACCTGTCGGAACCGCCATCATTACATGGGTTTCCGGGTCGCGGGGGTGGTCGAGAGGATCTTCGAACGCCGCGGTTACTGTTCTACGAGCCGCAACACTCCGTATGCGTACCCGACACGTCGGTACACGACGCTGGGATGTCCGGACTCCTTGTCTCTGAACAGGTAGAAATCATGGCCGACGAGTTCCATCTCCAGCAGTGCCTGGTCGATGGTCATCGGGTCGGCGTTGTGGAACTTCTCGCGGACGACGAGGGGGCCGTCGCCGTCCATCTCGATCGGAACGATGGCTTCTTCGAAGCCGGACTCGCGCGGGGCGCGGCCGGCCTTCTCCCGGGCCTGCGGCTCGGCGGGAAGCGGTTCGGGCAGGGGCTCGTAGGTGTCCGCCAGGGCGGAGGTGAGGGCGGCGACCGATGGGGGGCAATGGTTGCCGTGGTGGACCTTCCGCCGGTCGGCGATGCGCCGAAGGCGTCCCTCGAGCTTGCCGAGGGCGATGTCGAGCGCCGCGAAGCGGTCGTCGGCCGACGCCTCGGCGCGGATCGCCGGACCCTTGGAGTGGATGGTCAGCTCGACCCGTTCCCGGTCCTCCGTCGCCCGCACGTTCGCTTCCTTGGACACCTCCACATCGACGCGTATGAGCTTGTTGTCCAGTCGTTCGATCCTGGCCAGCTTGGTCGTCACATGATCGCGGAACCGGTCACTCACACTGGTGTGCCGTCCCTTGACGATGATGTCCACTCAAAGGCCCCCCTTCGTATCGACTGCGAGGAGGACACCCGTCCGGCCGACCTGGTCTTCGTCCCCACATCCGCCTGCTGAGGGTCTCGCGGCTCTGTGCCACTACTGCCCTTCTCTTCTGACGGAGGACATCTGGACCTCCGGGAAGGCAGGACTTACCTCTAAGCCGCACCGTGATCGGTCGACAAAGAGTCGCCTTACGTGGGCCGTTTCGCCTGCGGCTGGCATCGGCTAGCCGGGCCGGCCCCCCTGCGGGGGTCGGTCCGGTGCAACCACGGACCCGAACGGGTGCCATGCTCAGACGCTAGTCGCTGTGGGGCCGAATGTCAGCCGCGGGGTCGGCCAAAGGATCACATTCAGTGATTTCCTTGAGAATCCGAGCCCGGGAGCAGACCCGGCGTTGGCCGTGCTCGTGCTCGGCGCCAGGGGGTTCCCATGTCGTGTGAGCTGCACCTTTCGCACTCGCCGGTACGCACTTGTGTCCGTGAGGGCAGCCCGGCGATTTGACGATTTCATTACTGTTCGTAATCTTTTTCAGTCTGATGTCGCCGGGCGTGTCGGGCGTGTCACAAATGCCTCCGGGTGGCGGCGAGCGCCACCGCGAGGGGGACCGCGACGCCTGCGGCGCGCAGCGCGCCCGCCGCCTCCGCGAGCGTCACGCCCGTGGTCACGATGTCGTCCACGAGCACCGCCACCGGGCGCCCGGGAAGGCCCCGGCGCGCGGCGGTGGCGGCCATGGCGCGCCAGGAACCGGGCCCCGCGACCTCGAAGGCCCCCGCGAGGTTTCCGGCGCGCTCGGACGCGCTCAGGCCCGCCTGGTCGCGCACGTGCCGGCGGTGCCTGAGCACCGGGGCCGCGACGACCGGGCAGCCCCGCGCCCGTAACCGGCGGGCGGCGAGCGCGGCGAGCCGCCCCACGGGGTCGTGACCGCGCCGCCGCACGGCCCGCGGCGCGCTCGGCACCGGGACCAGCAGCAGCGGCGTCGTGGGCAGCCCCGCGGCTGCGACGAACGTGGCGACCAGGCACGCCGCCAGCGCGGGCCGCAGGGCGGTGCGCCCGCGCTCCTTGTACGCGAGGATCACCCGGCGCGAAACGCCTTCATACGGGGCGGCCGCCCAGCACTCGGGCAGCCCCCGCGGCGCGAGGCCGGGCGTCCGGGGGAACGGGTCGGCGCGCATGCGCCCCAGGCACGAAGGGCACAGGACGGCGCCCGCCCCGCCGCACCCGGCGCAGCGCGGCGGAAGGATCAGGTCGAGGACGGTGGTCAGCACCCGCCCACCATGCGTCCCGGCACCGACGGAAACGCGGCGCCGGGCCGGGTTTTCCCAGGCCATGGCCGGTTCCGGTCACGGAGGCCCGTTCGTCCACAGGCCCGCGTCACCCCAGCGGGTACATCGGGGCGCTCGCGCCGTTCTTCTCCACGGGCGTCCACTGGCGCTTCTGCGTGTCCCACATCAGCACCTGGCCGTCCGAGGTGCCCGCGAGGACGGGCGCGGGGTCGGGCGCGGCGGTGATCGTCTCGATGCCGGCCGCCGACCTGGGCGTGTCGGTCACCCGCTGGGTCACCGACACGGCGGTCAGCTGCCGGTCGTTCTTGTTCTTGGTGAGGACCAGCAGCGTGCTCGCGTCGCGCCACGCGATGTCGGCGATCTGCCGCCCCGCCTCGGCGGGGAAGAGCGTGTGGACGTTCCTCACCTCCATGCGCGACCTGCTGATCGTGCCGACCAGCACCTGCTGGCCGTGCCCGTCGTCGGAGACGACCGCCACGCGGACGCCGTCGCGGGCCACGCGGAACGCCGTGACGTCGGTTCCCTCCAGGTCGGGGGCGCTGACCAGGATCGGGCTGCCCGGCTCGCGCGCCCGCAGGACCTGCGACCTGCGCGGACCGGTCCGGGAGACCGACCAGAGGTCGCCGTGCCGGTCCCAGGACGGCGAGGTGAGGCCGGGCGCCTCCATCCAGCGCTGCCACGAGTCGCCGGGCGCGGTGCCGGTGACCCAGATCCTGCCGCCGCCCTTCTCCAGGCCGGCCACCCGCGAGAAGCTCCTGTCTGCCACCGCGAGGGAGGTGAGCTGCCGCGCCGGGCCGGTGCCCGCGGTGAACGGCTCGTCCTTGTCCTTGTCGATGACGAACAGCCTGCCCTGCCGCAGGAACAACGCCTGGACGTTCGCGTCGACGACATTGGGGTCGTAGCTCTTGTAGTCGCGGGGGTCGATGATGAACGGCCCGCCGGGGAACTGCTCGCCGTTGACCCTGACCTCGATGCGCCGGGCCTCGGTGAGCGGCTTCAGCGTCCAGGACAGCTGGGCCGACAGCGCCCTCTTGTACCGCGCGACGCGGGCCGCGTCGACCACGTCGGAGGTGAAGTCGACGACGACGGTGTCCCCCTCGACGGTGACGTCGTTGACGTCCCTGTCGTCCACCTGGCCGCCGAACGCCGAGTCGACGGCGCCCTTCAGCGGCGTGGTCGGCCCCACGAGGAGCCGCTGGACCAGCGTCTTGGCCAGCCCCTGGTTGGGGTTGATCGGCAGCCACACCTGGTCGCTGACCAGGCCGTCCTCTTCACCCGCAGCGAAGTAGAGGTCGAAGGAGCGGTAGGCGCGCTTGAAGTCGTCGTTGGACAGTTGCAGCCCGGACGGGGCCGTGGAGATGCGCCACTGGCCGCGGACCCTCACCAGGATGAAGCCGAGGGTGAGATCGTTGTTCGCGGAGGCGTCGCGGGGCACGTAGTGGCTGTCGCGGTCCAGTTCGCCGAGCCTGATGCCCTTGAGCTGGACGTGCGCCTGCGTGAGGTCGTCCCCGCGCCCGTCGGTCGTCAGCTTGGCCTGGTCGTAGACCGTCACGGGGTCGAAGGGGCTCCAGGTGCGCTGCGCGTCGCTGGTGAGGTACTGCTTGGCGACGGTGCGCGTGGGGTCGTCGAAGCTCGCCGCGGCGGCCAGGAAGCCGCTGACGATCTCGGCGGATGTGGCGTTCGGCTTCGGGGGCGCGGGCAGTATGCGCACGTACGGCTGGCTGAGCGGGTCGTTCTTGCCGGGGTCGTGCGCGGTGAAGATGTTGCCCCCGGTCCGGACGGTCGAGCACGCCGAGGATGCGACCGCCAGGGCGGCCATGGCCAGCACGCAGAGCCCGGCCGTGGAGCGTCTAGTCGGCATCGAAGGCCCCCTCGACCGCGGGCGAAAGCACCGGGGTGGCGTGGCCGCGCCAGGTGCGCCGCATCTCGATCTCCGGCGGCACCAGCGGCAGCGGCGAGCCGCGCAGCTCGGCCCCCGCCTGGCGGGGCAGCGAGAGCCGGAACTGCGAGCCTTCGCCCGGCATGCCCCAGGCCTGCAGCCACCCGCCGTGCAGCATGGCGTCCTCGCGCGATATCGCCAGGCCGAGGCCGGTCCCGCCGATGGTGCGCGCCCGTGAGGGGTCGGCCCGCCAGAAGCGGTCGAAGACCATGTTCTCCTCGCCCGGTTTCAGCCCGACCCCGTGGTCGCGCACGGCCACGGCCACCGCGTCTCGGTCGGCGCCGAGGGCCACCACGATGTCACGGCCCTCGCCGTGCTCGATGGCGTTGAACAGCAGGTTGCGCAGGATGCGCTCGACGCGGCGGCTGTCCACCTCGGCCATGCACGGCTCTCCGGGAAGCCGCAGGTCGAGCCGGGTCGCCCGGCGCTCGGCGAGCGGCTGGGAGTCGCCCACGGCGCGCAGCACGACGTCGCGCATGTCCACCGAGTCGATGTCGAGCGTCGCGGCCCCGGCGTCGTACCGGCTGATCTCCAGCAGGTCGGCGAGCATCGACTCGAACCGTTCGAGCTGGTTCTGCATGAGCTCGGCCGCGCGCGCGGTCGCCGGGTCGAAGTCCTCGCGGCCCTCGTACAGCAGGTCGGCGGCCATGCGGACGGTGGTCAGCGGCGTGCGCAGCTCGTGGGAGACGTCCGAGACGAACTGCCGCTGCACCTGCGACAGCTCCTCGAGCTGGTGGATCTTCAGGGCGAGGTTGGACGCCATCTCGTTGAACGAGGCGGCCAGGCGCGCCAGGTCGTCCTCGCCGCGCACCTTCAGCCGTTCCTCCAGCCTGCCCGCCGCCAGCCGCTCGGCCGCCTGGCGGGTGAGCCGGACCGGCGTGACGACCTGCCGCGTCACCAGCGACGCCACCGCGGCCAGCAGCAGCACCAGCGCCACGCCGACCACGAACAACCACTGCTGGACGGTGGACAACGTCTTGACGTCGTCCGCCAGCGGGAAGAAGTGGTAGATCTCGTAGTCGTCGACGAGCGCGCCGAGCGCCAGCGCGGGCACCGCCTCACTCCGGCCCACGTAGTACAGCGGGGTGTACTGCGCCGGCGTCTCGCCGTCCTTGGCCCGGTGGACGCTGTCGCGCAGCTTCTGGGGCACGCTCCGGGAGTCGACGTCGTTGGTGCCGCGGTCATGCCCCACCACGTTCGGGTTGAGGATCACCACGCTGTAGCGGCCGTCTGCGCGCGTCGCGAGCGCGTTCGCGGCCTGGTCGACCTCGTTGGAGAAGCTCAGCTCGTCGTCCTGCGTGGACGGCGTCTGCTTGCCCGCGGCGGCGAGCGGCTGGTTGAGGTAGCTCTCGACCGTCGTCACGTTGGCCCGCACCTCGGCGGTCGCGGAGTCCAGCCGGCCCCGCAGGATGGCGGTGTCGATCATCTGCCACAGGAAGAAGCCCAGCACCGCGACCACCGTCATGGAGATCATGAGGGTGCTGGTGACGACCCTGAGCTGGAGCGAGCGCCGCCAGACCCGCCGGACCCGGCCCGCCGCACGGCGGGCGCGCCTGCGGACGCCGCGTACGATCTGGCGCGGCGTCCGCCGTGTCTTCTTCTTCGGCTTGGGCCTTCCCCCCGGGCGTGCGGGGCCGGAGGAGCCGGGAAGGGTCTCGGTGGCCATGGAAGATCCAGGGGTCACGGCACGGCTGGGCCTGCCTACGCCGGGCCGGCCTTGTAGCCGACACCGCGGACGGTGACCACGATCTCCGGGTGCTCAGGGTCCTTCTCGATCTTGGCGCGGAGCCGCTGGACGTGCACGTTGACCAGGCGGGTGTCGGCCGCGTGGCGGTAGCCCCACACCTGCTCCAGCAGCACCTCGCGGGTGAAGACCTGGCGCGGCTTGCGGGCGAGCGCGACCAGCAGGTCGAACTCCAGCGGGGTGAGGTTGACGGTCTCCTCCTCCCGCTTGACCGAGTGGCCGGCGACGTCGATGGTGATGTCGCCGATCTGCAGGACCTCGGGGGTCGGCTCGTCGGTGCGGCGCAGCCGGGCGCGCACGCGGGCCACGAGTTCCTTGGGCTTGAACGGCTTGACGATGTAGTCGTCGGCGCCGGACTCCAGGCCGAGAACGACGTCGATCGTGTCGCTCTTGGCGGTCAGCATGACGATGGGCACGCCCGACTCGGCGCGGATGCGGCGGCAGACGTCGATGCCGTCGGCCCCCGGCAGCATCAGGTCGAGAAGGACCAGGTCCGGCCTGGTATCACGGAACGCGTCCAGCGCCTTGTCGCCATCTGACACGAACGAAGGCTCGAAGCCCTCCCCCCGAAGGACAATGCCGAGCATCTCGGCGAGAGCGGCGTCGTCGTCGACGACCAGCACGCGTCCTTTCATGGCCCCTCATTCGTTCTGCACAGGTTCTAGAAGGTTGTGGTGAAACCAGGTAGACCGACCGAAGGTTACCCGCGTGTCCTCGCGGGAGGATAAACGATCGAACATTGACGTCACCAAAATCTGAATTTTAGGCGCACGTTACTCAACCCGCCAATGATCTGGCTCGACGAGCCTGCCATGTGGCGTGGCGCGGGAGTGCAGGACCCCTCCCCAAGTCTGCGTCAAGTGGCCGGTATTAGGCCATCCCGCGGTGTGATCACTTCGGTGAGAACCCCGAAGAGCCGCGCGACATGCCAGGATTGGGATATGTCAGACGGTCACGGCTCCGCGCCCGGCACCCCCGAGGGCTGGGCGAGCGACCAGCCTCCGCCGTACACCGGCCAGGCAGGGACGCCGTGGACGTCCCCCAGCGCGGCGGGCGGCAGCGCCTCCGACCAGGCGTGGCCGGGGCAGGTCCCCCCAGGTCAGAGCGCTCAGCCTCAGGACGGGCAGCAGCCGTACGCGTCCCCGTCCGGGCAGCCCGGCTACGGGCAGCCCGGTCATGGCCAGGACGCGTACGGGCAGCAGCCGTACGCGCAGCAGTCCTACGGGCAACAGCCGCCCGGGCCGACGTACGGGCCGGCGTACGGGCAGGGCATGTACGGACAGGGCGCGTACGGGCCGGGGTACGAGCAGCAGCAGGCATACGGCCAGGGCGGCTACGTTCAGGCCCCCGGCTACGGAGGGCGGCAGGGCTTCATGCCTCCCCCGGCGGCGCCGCGCCCCGGCATCATCCCGCTGCGGCCCCTGGGCTTCGGCGAGATGCTCGACGGCACCATCAAGCTGATCCGATCGAACCCGAAGGCCACGCTCGGCCTGTCGGCGATCGCCGCCGCCATCGGCACCCTGCCCCTGGCGATCGGCCAGGCGATCTACTACCGCTCGGTCGGCGACCTGTTGGCGGACCCCACCTCGTTCCAGCCCAACGTGCCCACCGGCGGCCTGGTGGCCCAGTTCGGCGGCGCGCTCCTGTCGTACGTCATGCAGTTCCTCCTGGTCACGATGCTGACGGGAGTGCTGACGCGGATTCTCGGCCGGGCGGTGTTCGGCGGGCGGATCACCATCGGCGAGGCCTGGCGGCTCACGCGGTCGAGGGTGCCGGCGCTGTTCGGGCTCGCGCTGCTCACGGGGCTGATCCTCGCCGTGCCGATGGTCGCCCTGATCCTGCTGGTGGCGGCCCTGGCGGCCGCAGGGGCGAGCGCCGGGCTCATCGTGCCGGCGGCGTTCCTGCTCGGCGTCTGCTACCTGGTCTACTGGGCGATCACGACGACGCGCCTCGCGCTCGCACCGGCCGCGGTGGTGCTGGAAAGGCACGGCGTGATCGCGTCGATGGCCCGGTCGTGGTCGCTGGTCAGGGGCGCCTTCTGGCGGACGTTCCTCATCCTGATCGCCACGCTGCTGCTCGGCGTGCTGATCGGCAGCCTGCTGGCGACGCCGGTCAGCGTCGTGTCGTTCATCGTGTCGTTCGGCGCTCCGGGCAGCTTCGGGGCGATGGTGGTCACGACCGTGCTGTCCATCGTGGGCGGCATCCTCAGCTCCATGATCACCTACCCGCTGCAGGCGGGCGTCAACGGGCTGCTCTACGCCGACCGGCGGATGCGCGCCGAGGCATTCGACCTGGTCCTGCAGACCGCCGCCGCGGATCAGCAGCGGCCGGGGTGGGTCCCTGCCGCCGCCGACGACCTGTGGCACCCGGCCCACGCGGCCGGCGTCCCCCATGACCAGGCCGGGCCGTACGCCCAGTACGTCCAGTATGCGCAGAACCCCCACCAGTACGCCCAGTACGGGCAGGACGGCCAGAACATCCCTTACGGCCCCGGCCAGAGCACGCCGTACGGGCCCCCTCAGTACGGGCCCCCTCAGTACGGGCCCGGACCCGGAGCGCCCTACGGCCCCGGCCCGGCGGGACCCCAGGGCCCCGGAGCGCCGTGACCCTTCCTATGATCATGTCCGTGACCGGCGCCGTGCCCTGGCCTCCAGGCCTGCCGACCCTGCTGAAGATCTTCGACGACATCGGCCGCGACGAAGCGCGCCGCAAGGCCATCGAAGAGCTGCTCCGGCCCGAGTACCAGCAGGAATCGCTGCTGGACCGCGTGGTGAGGATCATCGGCGAGTTCTTCGACGGCCTGCTGGACAGCGCGCCCGGAGGTGTCCCGGGGGGCGTCGTGGCGCTCGCCGTCATCATCGTGCTCATCGCCGCGCTGGCGGGGCTGGTCGTCTGGCAGGCGAGGAAGGCGACGCGCGGCCGGCGCGCGGCGCAGGACGGCCTGTTCGGCACACGGGAGCTCACGGCGGACGAGCACCGGCGGGAGGCCGAGCGCCTGGCCGGCGAGTCCCGCTGGGCCGAGGCCGTCCGCGAACGGCTGCGCGCCATCGCCCGCGACCTGGAGCAGCGCGCGCTCGTCGCGCCCCAGCCCGGGCGCACGGCGGACGAGCTGGCGGCGGCCGCGGGCGCCGAGCTGCCAGGGTTCGCCGACCGGCTCGCGCGGGCCGCGCGGCTGTTCGACGACGTGACCTACGGCCAGGACCCCGGATCGGCGCAGGACTACGCGACGATGACGGCCCTCGACGACGACCTGCGCGCCGCCCGTCCCGCGACGCTCGCGACGGCGGGCGCGCGGCCCCCGGAGGCCGGCCGATGAGCACGACGAGCACGATGAGCGCTCCGCGCGCGTCGGACACCTCGGCCCCGGTGTCGGTCACAGCCCGCGGCCTGTGGCGGGGCGGCCGCGGCTTCGTGGCGCTCGGCCTGCTGGTGGTCCTCGTCGCCGTGGCGACCGCGCTGGTCACCGGCACCTCCACCGAGGGCCGCCGCCTGGACCCGGCCGACACGACGCTGGAGGGCTCCAAGGCCCTCGCCCGGCTTCTGGCCGACCGCGGTGTCCGGGTCGAGCGGGTCACCACCGTGGACGAGGTCGAACGGCTGGACGGGCCGGACAGCCAGCTCCTGGTGTACGACACCTGGTCCCTCGCCCAGGACGACCTGGAGCGGCTCGCCGGAACCCAGGCCGACCGGCTGATCATCGGCGTCAACTCCGGCCTGCCCCTGCTGGCCCCCGGCATCACGCCCAGATCCGCGGCGTCCCTGCGCTCCCGGGAACCGGGCTGCGCGCTGCCCGCCGCCGCCCGCGCGGGCAGCGCGTACATCGGCGGCGTGACCTTCGACGTGCCCGGCCGGGGCGCCCTCGGCTGCTACGCGGGGCCCGAAGGGCCGAGCCTGGTACGCACGTTCGGCCCGCTCACCGGCCCGTCCACGGTGACCGTCGCCGGGGACGGCTCCTTCATGACCAACCAGCGGCTCGGCGAGGACGGCAACGCGGCGCTCGCGCTCAACCTCGCCGGGGCCAAACCGGTGCTGATCTGGCTGGTGCCGGGCGACACGCCGGCCGCCGTGGGCACGGGCGACGCCACACCCGCCGATCTGATCCCGGCCGGGGTGATCTGGGGGGTGGTCCAGCTCGTCATCGCCCTGCTGGTGGTGGCGCTGTGGCGGGGCCGCCGCCTCGGCCCCGTGGTGGTCGAGAAGCTGCCCGTGGTCGTCCGGGCGGCCGAGACCGCCGAGGGGCGAGGCCGCCTGTACCGCGCCCGCCGCGCCCGCGACCGCGCCTCCGCCGCGCTGCGGGCGGCGAGCGCGTCCCGGCTCACCCCCCGGCTCGGCCTGCCCGCCGACGCCACCCCGGCCGAGATCGTCGCCGCGGCCGCCCTGAAGTCGGGGCGGGACGCGGTCTGGGTCCGTTCGGTCATGTACGGCCCGATACCGGCGGACGACGCCGCGCTCGTCGCCCTGGCGGGCCACCTGGACACCTTGGAAAGGCAGGTACGAGAGTCGTGACCACTCCTCCGCCCGGAGGCCCGTCCCGGCCATCGCCCGACTGGCCCACCACGCCCGTGCCCCCTGGGCTGCGGCCCCCGGCCGAGGCGGCCCCCGCGCCCGTCCAGGGGACGCGCGAGGGAGACCTGGCCAGGGACGCGCTCGGAGCGCTGCGCGCCGAGGTCGGCAAGGCCGTCGTCGGGCAGGACGCCGTGGTGACCGGCCTGGTCATCGCCCTGCTGTGCCGCGGCCACGTGCTGCTGGAAGGCGTGCCCGGCGTGGCGAAGACGCTGCTCGTGCGCACCCTTTCCGCCACGCTGGCCCTGGATTTCAAGCGGGTGCAGTTCACCCCCGACCTGATGCCCGGCGACGTCACCGGCTCGCTGGTCTACGACGCGCGGACGGCCGAGTTCGCCTTCCGCGAGGGCCCGATCTTCGCGAACCTGCTGCTCGCCGACGAGATCAACCGCACCCCGCCGAAGACCCAGGCCGCTCTGCTGGAGGCCATGGAGGAGCGCCAGGTCACCGTGGACGGCTCCCCCGTCAAGCTGCCCGACCCGTTCGTGGTGATCGCCACGCAGAACCCGATCGAGTACGAGGGCACCTACCAGCTTCCCGAGGCGCAGCTCGACCGGTTCCTGCTCAAGCTGACGGTGCCGCTGCCGCCGCGCGACCAGGAGATCGCGGTGCTCGAACGCCACGCGCTGGGCTTCGACCCCAAGGACCTCTCGCACGTCAAGCAGGTCGCGTCGGCCGCCGACCTCGCCGCGGGGCGGGCCGAGGTCGCCAAGCTGCACGTCGCGCCCGAGGTGCTCGGTTACGTCGTCGACCTGGCGAGGGCCACGCGCATGTCGCCCTCGCTGCAGCTCGGCGTCTCTCCGCGCGGCGCGACGGCACTGCTGGCGGCGGCCCGCGCCTGGGCGTGGCTGTCGGGCCGCTCCTACGTCACGCCCGACGACGTCAAGGCGCTCGCCAAGCCCGCCCTGCGCCACCGCGTGCAGTTGCGCCCGGAGGCCGAACTGGAGGGCGCCACGGCCGACGGCCTGCTGGACGGCGTGCTGGCCTCGGTCCCGGTTCCCCGCTGATGGCGCTGACGGGCCGCGCCGGGCTGATCGCCGCGCTGGGCGCGATCGTCGTGGTGGTCGCGCCGCGGCCCGTGTACGCGGTGCTCGGCCTGCTGCTCGTGCTCGGCACACTGGTCGTGGTGGACCTGCTGTTCGCCGGCGGCGTGCGCCCGCTGCGCTTCCGGCGCGGCGGCGAGCGGCTCGTCCGCCTGGGCGAGTCGGTGGCCGTCGAGCTGATCGTGGAGAATCCGGGACGCCGCCGCGTGCGGGGCGTGCTGCGCGACGCGTGGCCTCCGTCGGCGGGCGCGAGCCCCCGTCACCTGCGCCTGGACGTCCCCGCCGGGGAGCGCCGCCGCCTGGTCACGATGCTGACGCCGACGCGGCGCGGCGACCGCGAGGCCGTCACGGTGACGGTGCGCTCGGTCGGGCCGCTCGGGGTGGCCGCGCGGCAGGGGTCTCACCGCGTGCCGTGGACGGTGCGCGTGCTGCCGCCGTTCCTGAGCCGCAAGCACCTGCCCGCCAAGCTGTCGAAGCTGCGGGAGCTGGAGGGCGTGCACCCGGCGCTGGTGCGCGGCCAGGGCACCGAGTTCGACTCCCTGCGCGAGTACGTCGTCGGCGACGACGTCCGGTCGATCGACTGGCGTGCCACGGCGCGGCGCGCGGACGTCGTGGTCCGGACGTGGCGGCCCGAGCGCGACCGGCGGGTGCTGATCGTCCTGGACTCCGGCCGCACCTCGGCGGGCCGCGTGGGCGCCTCGCCCCTGCCGCACCTCGCCAGCCCCGCTCCGGCGCCCGCCGTCCCCGCGAACTCCGCCGGGTGGCCGCGCCTGGACTGGTCGATGGACGCGGCGCTGCTGCTCGCCGCCCTCGCCACCCGCGCGGGTGACCGGGTGGACTTCCTCGCGCACGACCGTGTCGCCCGCGCGTGGACGTCCGGCGCCTCGCGCACCGACTCGCTGTCCGCGCTGGTCAACGTGATGGCCCCCATCGAGGCCGAGCTGGTGGAGGCCGACGCCGAGCGCATGGTGGCCACCGTCATGTCCCGCGCCAGGCGGCGCTGCCTGGTCGTCCTGCTGACGGACCTGAACCCCGCCGCCATGGACCAGGGCCTGCTGCCCGTGCTGCCGCAGCTCACCGCGCGCCACCTCGTGCTCGTCGCCGCCGTCGCCGACCCGCGCGTGGCCGAGATGGCGGCGGGCCGCGGCACGGCCGAGACGGTGTACGACGCGGCGGCGGCCGAGCACCTGCGCGGGGAGCGCGCCCGGCTGACGGCCCGCCTGCGCCGCCACGGCTGCGAGGTCGTGGACGCCACCCCGGACGACCTGGCCCCGGCCCTGGCCGACGCCTACCTGGCCCTGAAGGCCGCCGGCCGCCTCTGACCCTGGCACCCCTGAAAGGCCACCCGCTTCCTCCTCGGCCCGCCCGCCTGACCTGCGTCCGTGAGCGGCGGAGATGATCAGAGTCGTTGGGCGAGGGTTTCCTGGGGCGTCGGTTCGGTGTCATCGAACCGTGGCGGCCACGGGCGAAAGATTGCCTTATGCGCAAATCACTGCTCGCTTCAGCCCTGGTCGCCGCGTCGCTGACCGCCGGGATCGCCTCGCCCGCCCTGGCCTCCGGGTCCGGTCACGGTGACGAGCGCGGCCGTGGGCCGTCGTTCACCTTCGCCCTTCTCGGTGACACCCCCTACGGCCCGGCTCAGGAAGCGGCGTTCCCGAACCTGGTCAAGGACATCAACTCCGACAAGGACGTCAAGCTCGTGCTGCACGCGGGTGACGTCAAGAGCGGGTCCACCTCCTGCGATGACGCCCACCTGACCGCGACGCAGAAGCAGTACCAGACCTTCGAAGACCCGTTCGTGCTGACCCCGGGCGACAACGACTGGACCGACTGCCACCGCAAGGCGGCGGGCGGCTTCCTGCCCACGGAGCGGCTCGAAGCGGTGCGCCGGATCTTCTACCCGGTCCCCGGGCGCACTCTCGGCCGCCACCCGATGCGGGTGGAGACCCAGGCCTACGACCGCCGCCACCGCGACTACGTGGAGAACACGCTGTTCACGGAGAAGGACGTCGTCTTCGCCGCGGTGCACGTCGTCGGAAGCGTCAACGACCTGGCCCCGTGGGACCAGCTGCCCGGCGGGGACCGGCCCGAACTCCGGCTGGCCGAGTACGAGGCGCGCAAGGCCGCCGCGCTCGCCTGGATCGACCACGCCTTCGACACCGCCCGCCGCACCCACGCCCCCGGCGTCCTGCTCCTGATGCAGGCGGAGCCCACGGCCACCCAGGGCTTCACGGAGATCCGCGAGCGCATCGTCCAGCGGTCCCGCGCGTACGGCAAGCCGGTCCTGCTCGTCCACGGCGACGAGCACATCCAGGAGGTGGAGCCGAACTACGCGGGCGTGCCGAACCTGACCCGCCTGGAGACCTTCGGTGACACCGCGAGCCAGTGGCTGCGCGTCACCGTCAAGCCGAAGTCCCCCGAGGTCTTCTCCTGGGAGCAGCGGACCGTCCCGGCCGCGTGACCGGTCCGTCGGGCTGCGGTTGCAGCGGCCTCCAAGACCGGTCCAAGCGCGGTCCGATTGTCTAAGGGGGTCCGCAGCACCGCGACCCTTTTGGAGATGAACATGCGCAAGCTCGTCCGCCGCGCGGCCATGACCGCCGCGGCCGTCGCCATCGCCGGCACCGCCCTCGCCGCCACCAGCGCCCCCGCGAACGCGATGGCGCCCGAGTGGTACCGCTGCTACATCGGCGGGCACGGCTGGATGTGGTGCATGGACGTGTGATCCCATCCGGATCGGCGCAGGCGCCGCTCCGGCGCCTGCGAGCACGGGCGCCCGTCACGGTATCCACCGGGTACCGCGACGGGCGCCCTTCGCGTTCACGGGTATGTGCGGTTGGGGGCGGGGTGGTCGTTCGGCTATAAGGGACCATGCTGAGGAAGTGGGTCCGGCGGCGGCGGGCGCGGTTCATGGTGGGGGTCACCGGGGTCGTCCGGGACGGCGCGGGGCGGGTGCTGCTGCTGAAGCACCGGTTCTGGCCCGAAGGGCGGCAGTGGGGATTGCCCAGCGGGTACGCGAACAAGGGGGAGACGTTCGAGGAGACCTTCGCCCGGGAGGTGCGGGAGGAGACCGGGCTGGAAGTCCGGGTCCGGCGGATCGCGCACGTGAAGAGCGGGTTCCAGATGCGCATGGAGGTCGCGTACGAGGCCGAGCCGGTCGGCGGGACGATGCGGGTGAACTCGTTCGAGATCCTGGAGGCCGGGTGGTTCGACCCGGACGATCTGCCGGACGACATCCAGCCCGAGCACCGGCTCCTCGTCTCACATGGCGGACGGGTCTGAGCGCCGACGATGATCAGCCCCCCGGCGTCGCGCCCGTCAGCTCGACGGGGCGATGTCGGGGGCGCGTTCGACGTCGCCGCTCTCCCCCGCCCGCAGGGCGCGGCGGCCGAAGTACACGATGTACGCGAGGAACGCCGCCTCGGCCACCACGCCGATGCCGATGCGCGCCCACGTGGGCAGCGGGGACGGCGTGACGAGGGCCTCGATCAGGCCCGACACCAGCAGCACCACGACCAGCCCGAGGGCGACGCTCACCACGGCGCGGCCCTGCTCGGCCAGCGCCTCGCCGCGCCTTCGCGGCCCCGGGTCGACGGCCGTCCAGCCGAGGCGCATCCCGACGGCGGCGGCGAGGAAGACGGCGGTGAGTTCGAGCAGGCCATGCGGGGTGATCAGGCCGAAGAACACGTCGAGCTTGTCCCGGGAGGCCATCAGCCCGGCGGAGACGCCGACGTTCTCGGCGTTCTGCCACAGCACGTACGGAATCGGAACGCCGAGCACCACGGACATGGCGATGACCTGCATGGACACCCAGGCGTTGTTGATCCAGACCTGACCGGCGAACGCCCCGGCCGGGTGATCTGAGTAGTAGTTCGCGAAGTCCTCCTCGACCAGTCGCCTGATCTGCTCAGGGCCGGCGATGGCCGCCTGGACGTCCGGGTTCCGCGCGACCCAGTAGCCGACCACGGTGGAGACGAGCAGGAACACCGCGGACGTCGCCACCCACCACCAGCGGGCGCGGTAGGCCACCACGGGGAAGGACACGGTGAAGAACCGGGCGAACTCCCGCCAGGCGGGCGTGTGCGCGCCGGTGACCGCCGACCGTGCCCGCGCCACCAGCGCCGACAGGCGGCCGACCAGCAGCGGGTCGGAACCGGACCGGACGATGGACAGATGGGTCGCGACCCGCTGGTACAGGTCGACCAGCTCGTCCACCTCAGGCCCGGTCAGCGACCCGCGGTGCCGCACCAGGGTCTCCAGCCGATCCCAGGTCGGCTGGTTCGCGGAGACAAACGCGTCGATGTCCACGCGGAGAGCCTATTGTCCCGGTGGATAGGGTGGGGGCGTGGCTGATGTCGTGACCGGTGAGGCGGTCGTCGTCGAGGTACGGGTCGCGCAGATGCCGAGCCGCGCGCTCGCGCTGGCGATCGACATGGCGGTGCAGCTCGCGGGCCTCTTCGGCATCAGCCTGCTGCTCGGCATGGTGACGTTCGTCGCCGAGGAGGCCGTCGCGGTGGCGATGGCGATCCTGATGAGCGCGCTGGTCGTCGTCGGCTACCCCGTGATCTTCGAGACGCTGAGCCGCGGCCGCAGTCTGGGCAAGCTGGCGCTCGGGCTGCGGGTCGTGAGCGACGACGGCGGGCCCGAGCGGTTCCGGCAGGCGCTGTTCCGGGGGCTCGCGGGGCTCGTGGAGTTCTGGTTCTTCTTCGGCGCTCCCGCGCTCATCAGCTCGCTGGTCTCCGAGCGGGGCAAGCGGCTGGGCGACATCTTCTCCGGCACGATCGTGATCTCCGAGCGCGGGCCGCGCCAGTCTCCGCCGCCGCAGATGCCGCCCGCGCTGGCCGCCTGGGCGACGACGCTGGAGCTGTCCCGGCTGCCCGAGGGGCTCGCGGCGACCGCGCGGCAGTACCTGTCGCGGCTGCCCCAGCTCTCGCCGCAGGTCAGGCACGAGATGGGCGTGCGGATCGCCGCGCAGTTCGCCTCGTACGTCTCCCCGCCGCCTCCGCCGGGAGCGCCGGCGTGGGCGTACCTCGCCGCCGTCCTGGCCGAGCGCCGCCGCCGCACCGAGGTACGGCTGGCGCGCCAGATGCGTCCCGCCGCCGCGCCGCCACAGGGATTTCCCGCCCCGCTCCCACAGCCCGTTTTCACGGGCTCACCAGGGACGACGACGCCCACGCCGGGCGGCTTCACGCCTCCCGCGTAGGTTTTTCGCCAAGCCGGTGCATACAACGCCGAACGAGGGGCACTGAGACGTCCGGCGAGCCACTGGGGCATTGGTTCGCCACGTGGGAACGGGTATGGCCCGGCGCGCGCGGGAGAGGTCGCGCCGGCCATACCCACCCCAACTCCCTATCGTGCGGGCCTCACGGCAGGAGCGCGGGCGCCTCAGGAGCCGAATCGCCAGGACCGCAGATAGTCGGTCTGGGCGGGGGTCAGCGCGTCGATGGCGATGCCGGCCGCGGCGAGCTTCAGCCGCGCGACCTCCGCGTCGATGTCCGCCGGCACGTCGTACACGCCCGGCGCGAGCCGCGCCCGCTCGGCGGCCAGCCAGGCGACGGCGAGCGCCTGCGCGGAGAAGGACATGTCCATGACGGCCGCGGGATGGCCCTCGGCGGCGGTCAGGTTGACCAGGCGGCCCTCCGCGAGCAGCAGCAGCCGCCGCCCGTCGGCCAGGACGTACTCGTCGGTGTGGGGCCGGACGCCGAGGCGCACGTCCTGCGCCATGCCCTCCAGCGCGCGCACGTCGATCTCGACGTCGAAGTGGCCGGCGTTGGCGAGGATCGCACCGTCCTTCATCTCGGCGAGGTGCTCGCCCCTGATGATGTCGCGGTTGCCGGTGACCGTGATGAACAGGTCGCCCGTGCGGGCCGCCTCGGACATCGGCAGCACCTCGTAGCCGTGCAGGCTCGCGTCCAGCGCCTTCACCGGGTCGATCTCGGTGACGATGACCCGCGCCCCCTGGCCCCGGGCACGTTCGGCCACGCCGCGCCCGCAGAAGCCGAACCCCGCGACGACGACCGTGCGGCCCGCGATCAGCGTGTTGGTGGCGCGCATGATGCCGTCCAGCGTCGACTGGCCGGTGCCGTACCGGTTGTCGAACATGCGCTTGGTACGGGTGTCGTTCACGGCGACCATGGGGAACCGCAGGGCCTGCTCGGCCGCCATCTGGCGCAGCCGGATGATGCCGGTCGTGGTCTCCTCGCAGCCGCCGCTGACCCCGTCGAGCAGCTCGACGCGCTCGGTGTGCAGGGTGTTGACCAGGTCGCAGCCGTCGTCCAGGACCAGGTCGGGGGCGATGTCGAGCGCCTCGTTGATGTGCCGGTAATAGGTGTCGCGGTCCACCCCGGCGCGGGCGTGCACCGCGATGTCGTACGTCCGCAGCGCCGCCGCCACATCGTCCTGCGTGGACAGCGGGTTGGACGCGGCCAGGGCGATCGCGGCGCCCCCGGCCTTCAGCGTGCCGACCAGCACGGCGGTCTCGGCCGTGACGTGCAGGCACGCGGCGACGCGCAGACCCTCAAGCGGGCGCGTCGCCTCGAACCGCGCCGCGACGGCCCGCAGCACCGGCATCGAGCGCATGGCCCAGTCGATCCGGCGTTCCCCGGCCCCGGCGAGCGACGCGTCCTGCGCTTCCATTTCCGTTTCCTCAGGTGGTGCGTTTCGTGGCGAAGGGTCCCCGCGCGAACCCGCGCGGGGACCCGAGGCCGTACAAGCGGTGGAGCCGCCGGATCAGTAGCGGTAGTGGTCCGGCTTGTAGGGGCCCTCGATGTCCACGCCGATGTACTCGGCCTGGGCCTTGGTGAGCTCGGTCAGCTTGACGCCGAGCGCGTCGAGGTGCAGGCGCGCGACCTTCTCGTCCAGGTGCTTGGGCAGGACGTAGACGCCGATCGGGTACTGCTCGGTCTTGGTGAACAGCTCGATCTGCGCGATCACCTGGTTGGTGAAGGAGTTCGACATCACGAAGCTCGGGTGGCCGGTGGCGCAGCCGAGGTTCATCAGGCGGCCCTCGGCGAGCACGATGATGGCGTGCCCGTCGGGGAACGTCCAGGTGTGGACCTGCGGCTTGACCTCGGTCTTCACGATGCCCGGCACGCGCGCGAGGCCGGCAATGTCGATCTCGTTGTCGAAGTGGCCGATGTTGGAGACGATCGCGTTGTGCTTCATCCGGCTCATGTGGTCGGCCGTGATGATGTCGAAGTTGCCGGTGGTCGTCACGAAGATGTCCGCGATGCCGACGACGTCCTCCAGGATGGTGACCTGGAAGCCGTCCATGGCCGCCTGCAGGGCGCAGATCGGGTCGATCTCGGTGATGATCACGCGGGCGCCCTGACCGCGCAGCGCGTCGGCGCAGCCCTTGCCCACGTCGCCATAGCCGCACACCACGGCCACCTTGCCGCCGATCAGGACGTCGGTGGCGCGGTTCAGGCCGTCGATCACGCTGTGGCGGCAGCCGTACTTGTTGTCGAACTTCGACTTGGTGACCGAGTCGTTGACGTTGATGGCCGGGAACAGCAGCGTGCCGCTCTTGAACATCTCGTACAGGCGGTGGACGCCGGTGGTGGTCTCCTCGGTGACGCCCTTGATGCCCTGCGCCACGGTTGTCCAGCGGCCCTCGGGGGTCACCGTGCGGCGGAGCAGGTCGAGGATGATCTTCCACTCTTCGGGGTCGCCCTCGGCGGCCGTCGGGACGGCGCCGGCCTTCTCGTACTCGGCGCCCTTGTGGACGAGCAGGGTGGCGTCGCCGCCGTCGTCGAGGATCATGTTGGGGCCACCGCCGCCGGGCCAGCTCAGGGCCTGCTCGGTGCACCACCAGTACTCTTCCAGCGTCTCGCCCTTCCAGGCGAAGACGGGCACGCCCTTGGGGTCGTCCACGGTGCCATCGGGGCCGACCACGGCGGCGGCGGCGGCGTGGTCCTGGGTGGAGAAGATGTTGCAGCTCACCCACCGGACGTCCGCGCCGAGGGCCACCAGCGTCTCGATCAGCACAGCGGTCTGGATGGTCATGTGCAGCGAGCCCATGATCTTCGCACCGGCCAGCGGACGCGACTCGGCGTACTCGCGGCGGACCGCCATGAGGCCGGGCATCTCGTGCTCGGCGAGCTGGATCTCCCTGCGGCCGAAGTCGGCGAGCGCAAGGTCGGCGACCTTGAAGTCCATCGTGTGTTCCCCTCAACCCGGATCATTGCTTCTCTGCGAGTGTAAGAGTCGGTCAGCCCCCAATGCATCCCCAGAACTGCGAAACTGACAAAAGAATGTAAGACTTCTCTCTATGCGAATCACGGAGGCGGCGAAACGCCTGGGTATGTCTCCCCGGATGCTCCGCTACCGGGAGGCCCTCGGGCTGCTGCCCGCCACGCGGAACAAGGGATCCCACCGGCGGTTCGGGCCCGACGAGCTCGCCGCCGTCACGCAGGCGATGGAGCTGGAGCGGCGCTTCGACGTCTCCCCCGCCGAGCTGGCCTTCGGCCTGCGCGTCCTCAGCGAGCCCGCCGTCGCCCAGGCCGTCCGTGAACTGGGGTTGCGCATCGGCCGCATCCACGCCCCGCGCCGCGCCCTGGACTTCGAGAAGGAGAAGGCCCTGCGGCTCCTGCGCCCTCAGGGACGCTGACCCGCGGGCCCGGTTCGGGCGGCGACGGCCTGCCGGAGCCGTGGCCGTCCGCGGAGGGCACCGACCGGGCGGACGTCCATGCCGGCCCGGCGCCGGGTCGAACCCGTTTCCCCGCGGAGTCGATCGCGTTGAAAGGCGTCAGGAGCGGTCGGCGGGGGCGGGCTCGGAGGACCTGGCCGCGCCGGGAGCGCCGTTCTCGGCGGCCCTGTCCGCGCGGTACAGATCGGGCTCCAGGTAGATGACCCTGGCGATCGGCACGGCCTCGCGGATGCGCCGCTCGGCCTCGTCGATGCCCTTGGCGACCTCGGCCGCCGTGTCGTCGTGATCCACCGCGATCTTCGCCGCGACCAGCAGTTCCTCGGGGCCGAGGTGCAGCGTGCGCAGGTGGATGACCCGGGTTACCCGGTCGCTCGACTCCAGCGCGTCGCAGATCTTCCGCTCGGCCTCCGGCGCCGCGCTCTCGCCGATGAGCAGGGACTTGGTCTCGATCGCGAGGATCACCGCGATGATCGCCAGCAGGATGCCGATCATGAGCGTACCGACGCCGTCCCAGACGCCGTCGCCGGTGACGACGGCCATCGCCACGCCGAACAGCGCGAAGACCAGGCCGAGCAGCGCTCCGAAGTCTTCGAGCAGCACGACGGGAAGCTCGGGGGCCTTGGCGCGGCGGATGAACGCGAACCAGGACTCCCGGCCCTTGACCTCGGAGGACTCCTTGATCGCGGTGCGGAACGAGAACCCCTCGGCAATGATCGCGAAGATGAGGACGCCGAAGGCCCAGCCGGGCGCCTCGACGTCGTGCGGGTGCATGATCTTCTCGACGCCCTCGTAGAGCGAGAACACCGCGCCGATCGTGAACAGCACGACCGCGACCACGAAGGCGTAGAAGTAGCGCTCGCGGCCGTACCCGAACGGGTGCTTGCGGTTCTCGCGCTTCCTCGACTGCCGGCCGCCGAGCAGCAGCAGGGCCTGGTTGCCCGAGTCCGCGACCGAGTGCACCGACTCGGCGAGCATCGAGGAGGAACCCGTGAACAGGAACGCCACGAACTTCGCCACCGCGATCGCCAGGTTCGCCCCCAGCGCCGCGATGATCGCCTTACTACCGCCGCTCGCGCTCACCCGCTGTGTCCATCCATCCGTCCGGCTGACCTTCCATAACCGCCAAAGCGGTCACGGCAGATCTTATTGGGAAATTCTCGACTTGAGTTCGACGATGGCGCTCACCGGTGCCGGATCGATGCCGAACCCGAGGGCCAGATACACGCTTCCATAGTCGGCCAGGCCGACCAGCGACGCCAGCCGTTCCAGAGGATGCGCGCCCTCGGCGGTGATCTCGCTGACCGGAACGCCCCGATCGCGCGCGATACGTACGGAGTTCACCCGGCGCTTGCCGACCTGGGGATGCTCGTCGAGATCGCGCAGGACGAACAGCCGCAGCGTGGGCGACGACGAGTCGCCGAAGATGTCGCGCTCGGCCAGAGGACCGTCGAGCGCCTCGATCTGGTCGTGGTTGGCCTCCGGGATCTCACCCCAGATGGCCGGATACTTCGCGTTCACGTTGAGCTGGGACGCCAGCCGGCGCGCGGCCGCCGTGGTGATCGGCGACGTGCCCCAGATCATCGGAATCGTGCCCGCCAGCTCCATGGCCAGCGTCTTGCCGGGGTTGATGAACGACTCGCTCGACGGCCGGCAGCGGTGCGCGATGTCCTCCAGGCGCGTGGCCGCGGCCTCGACCGCGTCCTGGCCGATGTCGGCCAGCCTGAGCGCCGACGCCATCGCCAGCAGCGGCATCGTCGTGCCCCACAGGTTCGCCCGCGGACCGCCCACGGCCCCCGCGACCGGCACGATCGGCAGGTGCAGCCCGGACGACTGCTCGGCGATCGCCGCCAGCGGCGAGCCCGGACGGCCGACGGTGACCAGGCGGCTGCCGCGTCGCACGGCCTCCAGGGCCAGCGCGGTCGTCTCCTCGGTCGCCCCCGAGGACGACACCGCGACCACCAGGTCGGCGGCCCCCACCCAGCCCGGCAGCCGGTAGGACCGCACGGTGACGATCGGGATCGGGACCCCGCCGCCGCACACGGCCGCGAGCATGTCGCCCGCGAGGGCCGAGCCGCCCATGCCCGCGACGACCAGCGCCCTCGGCCGCCCCTCGGCGGACAGCCTGGCCACGCCGGCCTCCAGCGCCGCCCGGTGCGAGGTGCGCACCTGCGCGCCGGACGTCGCCACCGAGGGCAGCATGCCCTCCGGGTCGCCCTCGGTCAGGAAGGCGACGTCATCCAGCCGTTCGGGCTCGAACGAGCTCACGCCTTGCGCGCCTCGTCGACCAGCAGCACCGGGATGTCGTCCCGGACGGGGTAGATCAGCCCGCAGGTCTGCGAACCGCACGCCAGCTCGTCGGTGTCGGGCACGACGTTGAGCGCCGACCTGCAGTTCGGGCAGGCCAGGATGTCGAGCAGCCAGTCGTCGATCTTCACGGTCAACTCCTCACGGCGGCGAGGACCTCGTCACGGACCGCCGCCATCTGCTTCTCGCCCGACGCCTCGGCGTTCAGACGGAGAAGCGGCTCTGTGTTGGACGGACGAAGATTGAACCACCAACCCGGCCCCGAGACGGTGAGTCCGTCGAGATCGTCCATCTCGACGCCCTCACGGCCCGCGTAGGCGTCGCGGACCCGGGCGACGACGGCGGACTGGTCGCCCACGGTGCTGTTGATCTCGCCGGAGGCGGCGTAGCGGGAGTAGCGGGCGAGCATGTCCGACAGCGGGACGTCCCGCTCGCCGAGGGCCGCGAGCAGGTGCAGCGCCGCCAGCATGCCCGAGTCGGCGAACCAGAAGTCGCGGAAGTAGTAGTGGGCGGAGTGCTCGCCTCCGAAGACCGCGCCCGTGCGGGCCATCTCGGCCTTGATGTACGAATGCCCCACGCGGGTGCGGACCGGGACGCCGCCGTGCTCGGCGATGATCTCGGGGACGGCCCGGGAGGTGATCAGATTGTGGACCACCCGCGCGCCGGGATGCTTGGCCAGCTCCCGCACCGCGACCAGCGCGGTGATCGCCGAGGGCGAGACCGACTCGCCGCGCTCGTCGACCACCCAGCAGCGGTCGGCGTCGCCGTCGAAGGCAAGGCCGAGGTCTGCGCCCTTGTCGAGGACGGTCTTCTGTAGGTCGCGCAGATTGTCCGGCTCCAGCGGGTTGGCCTCGTGGTTGGGGAACTCGCCGTCCAGCTCGAAGAAGAGCGGGATCAGCTCGACGGGAAGGCCCGCGAACACCGAGGGGGCGGTGTGGCCGGCCATGCCGTTGCCGGCGTCCACCACGACCCTGAGCGGCCTGATGCCCGACAGGTCGACGAGACCGCGCAGGTGGGCGGCGTACCCGTCGAGCAGGTCACGCCGGACCACCGTGCCGGCGCCCGAACCGGACACGCCCGTGGCGAGCAGCTCGGCCGCGCGGTCGCGGATGTTCGTGAGGCCCGTCTCGGCGCTCACCGGGACCGCGCCGGCGCGGCACATCTTCATCCCGTTGTAGCGGGCGGGATTGTGACTGGCCGTAAACATCACGCCCGGTAACCCCAGGCTTCCGCTGGCGTAGTAGAGCAGGTCGGTGGAGCCGAGCCCGGCGTCGACCACGTCGGCGCCCCTGCCGGTGGCCCCCCGGGTGAAGGCGGCGGCGAGCGGGCCGGACGAGGCGCGCATGTCGCGGGCGACGACCACGGAGCCGGCGCCAAGGACCTCGACGAAGGCGGCGCCGACGGCCTCGGCCGTGCGCTCGTCCAGCTCGCCGGGCACAACGCCGCGGACGTCGTACGCCTTGAAGATCTTGGCCAGGTCGCCCACAGCCGCTCCGCCCCTAGTCACGTCTTTTCGGATCGAGCCTACTGCGTTCTGTCAGGGTGCCTGACGAACCCGCGGACGGAGCCGCCCGCCTTCCCCGGCGCGCCCCGGGCGGCGAAGTGTCCTTTCGGGACAAGGACACGGCCGACCTCGGTGAACCTTTCGGAAAACCGGGCAAAGCCCCGGATCGGACGTAGTACACGATCTCGGACCATCGCCCCCCGCCCGGCCGACGATCCGGCGTTCACCCCGCAAGACCCCGCATTTCGGACAGAACCCCACCGGTTCGCGGCGTCCCGTCAGCGCTCGCGGTTCTGCTGGGCCGAGCGAAGGACCCGCAGGTGGCCGCGCCGCCCGACCTCGACCCCCTGCCCCACCGGCTCCCCCGACGAGGGCGCGGGCCTCGCGGCCTCGCGCACGGCGTTGGCCAGGGCCTCCAGGTCGTCCGTGCTCGGCTGGCCCGCCTCCGACGGCAGCCGCACGACCTCCCACCCACGCGGGGCCGTCAGCCGCTCCGCGTGGTCCGCGCACAGGTCGTAGCAGTGTGGTTCGACGTACGTCGCAAGCGGGCCGAGCACCGCGGTGGAGTCGGCGTAGACGTACGTGAGTGTGAAGACGGCAGGCTGCCTGCAGGCGGTACGGGAACAGCTGCGGACGGGGCTCACGGAGGGACCGTATCCGGTCCGCGTTGACATTGCCACCACCCGGCACCTCTTAACGAGCGTGTCGCCACAATTCGGACACTTGCCTTCCATTTACGGCCCCTATGACCTGTGTTTATGGCCGTACCTATGGCCGCGCCTCCGGCACGGCGGGTTCTGGGCGCACTTTAGGCGGCGTTCTTCCGCCCTCACACGCGAGGGATCGTTCCTCACCCTCGCGCGTGAGGACTCCAGAACACCGCCGCGCCCCGAACCTGCCTATGGCTGAGCCTCCGGCACGGCGTGTTCGGGGTGGGCCGGAGGGCTGGACGGGATCATGGAGGGCGGTGGCAGGAGGGGCGTACTTACCCGGGCACGATCTAGGCTTGCTGTGTGAGTTCGGCCCCTGGCGGGAAGCCCCGCCCTAACGGTCCGCGGCGGCGGGACCGGCATGGCCGCGGTATGCGCGGTCCGCTGGCCCCGTCGAACGTGCCGATCGCCCGCGCCCGCAGCGAGCGCTTCGACGACTTCGTGCTGGACGCGGTCGACCGGCTCAAGCCGAAGTGGGGCGGGCAGCTCTCGGCGGTCGAGTTCGCCGTCGAGGAGGTCCCGCCCTCCGACGAACTGCTCGACGGGCCCGGCAGGCTCTCCTCCGACCCGATCCCCTTCGGCCGCGCCCAACCGGCCGCGGGCGGCTCCCCGGCCGTCGTCGTGGTCTACCGCCGTCCCCTGGAGGCCAGGGCGCGCGACCGCGACACGCTGGGCGCGCTCGTGCACGACGTGGTGGTCGAGCAGGTCGCCAACCTTCTGGGCCTGTCCCCCGAGACCGTCGACCCCGGCTACGACGACCGCCACTAGGCCGCCGCCGTCACAGCGGCGCCGCGCCGACGCGTGTTCAGCGCTGTCTAGCCAGGAACCTCGGGTGTTCACACCCGAGAGGAACGGTTTCCCTGCTTGTGGTTTCGGTGTTGCTCTCGGTGATGCAGTGACGGGATTGAACGCACCCGGTTCGCTGGGGAACGGCTCTCCGATCCGTTATCGGCACTGCGACACGCGGCATGGCTTGCCATGCCGGGCAGTGAGTCACGCTGCCGTACGCGGCCCGGACCGTCGACGCCATCGACGGCGAGGAGCTGCAAGCTCGGTCGTTCACGACCGAGAAGCTGACGGGAGGACGACGTCCGTCGACTCGGCGATCGGCGGCACCACGGCGGAGGTCCGGGCGAGGGCCAGCGGCTGGGTGGTCAGGTACAGGCCGTCGGGGGCCCGCTCGTCCAGCACGCGCCCGCCGTACACCGGGCCCGAGCCGGGCAGCGGCAGCACGACCACGCTGTAGTCGCCCCGCCCGCCGGGGGCCGCCAGCTTGACCTCCTTGGTGCGGGACGCCGGGATGTCGACCTCCACGGGCGCGGGCGCGGCCCCCTTCACGGGCAGCGTCTGCACGCGCACCTTCCCGGCGGCGCCCGGGGCCGAGAGGATCAGCCGCGAGGAGATCTTCTTTCCGGCGCGGTTGTCGGCGACCACGCTGCCGATGTCGATGGGCGGCGCGCCCGCGCTGAACGCGACGTCCTGCTTGCTGCCGGTGCCGGTCGCCATCACGCCCGCCACGATCGGCACGTCCGCGCTCAGCACGATCGCCGCCGGCTGGCCGCCGATGCCGGTGGACAGGTCGAGCGACGCGGTGGACCCGGCGGGCACGTCCAGCGTCTCGCGGTTCTTCATGGCGTAGAAGCCGTCGGCGGTGAGCGCCTTCACCCGCACGACGGTGTCGCGCTCGCCCGGCGCCGTGACGTAGAGCTCCCGCAGCCCGCCGCCGCCGGGGATGCCCGGGACGACGATGCTCTTGGCGGGCGCGGCCGCGGCGGGCAGCCAGTCGACCCCCTTGCCCGCGCCGAGCGCGGCCCGCGCGGACGCCGCCACCCGGCCGCTGATGGTGCGCACCTCGACGGCCATGATCAGCGGCGAGGGCGCGAGGTCGCGCATCCGGATCGCGCGGTGTTCGCCGGGTTTGAGCACCACGCCGTTGCCGGATTCGCCCACGACGGGCCCCTCGCCGGCGTAGACGAGCACGGTGACGACGGCCTGCGCGGCGTCGGCGTTCGTCAGGTAGAGCGTGACGTCGGCCGTGGAGGGCCCCGGGCCGACGAACCAGGCGCTCGCGCCCGGCTCGGCGCACCGTACCGAGGCCAGCCCGCGCGCCGCGCCGTCGGTCACCCGGCTGGTCTGCGCGGCCTCCAGCCCGGCCGCCATCGCGCCGGTGCCCGAGATCTGCAGCGGCGCCGCCTTGGCGGGCACCTCCTGTTGCCAGAGCGCGCCGGGCCGGTCGAGCACGGCCCTGGCCCTGCCGTCGCCCGCGGCGTCCAGGCCCTGCGGGTCCACCGTGTTCTTGGAGACCTCCGCGACGGTGGCCCGTCCCGTGCCCTGGCCTCCGGGCGGGGTGACGGCGCTCACGCGCGCACCCCCGGGGTCGGGGCAGACGGCGGTGACGGACTCGACGGCGACCCTGCCGGGGACGGCGGCGGGCGCGGCGACGGCGGCCGGACGGGTCACGAAGGCGACGCCGAACAGCGCGGCCAGCGCCACGAGGACCAGCGCGAGGAACGTGAACCGGTTCTCGATCAGCCCACGGCCGCCGCCCGGTGCCGTACCGCCGTCGGCGCCCGCGGACGCACGCCCGCCGCCCCGGCCTCGCCGTGATCCCTCCGCCCGGCGGGTGTCCGCTTGAGCCTGCCGCCCTGCCTTGGCGTCGGCCCGCCTGGACCCGGCGCGCCTGCCTCCGGCCCGGCCCGGGACGGTCGCGCCGTCCGGCGGGCCGCCGATGGTCTCGCCGTCGATCGCCCGGCCCGTGCGTCCGTAGCGCGACTCCGAATCCGCGCCCGGCGCGTCCTCCTGGGCGGGCGTCGGCCTCAGCCCCGCGAAGGGCTCGGGCACGCCTCCCCACGGCGGCGTCGCCCCACCATGACCGGCACCGTCCCACGGCGGCGTCGCCCCACCCGGGCCGGTGCCGTCCGGTCGCTGGTTCGGGTCCCTCGGTGGCTGCCACTGGGTCACGGGACCAGCACCCCCTCGGGCTCGCGTTCCACGGGCGCCTCCGCGTAGTCCTCCGCGACCTCGGTGCCGCGCGAGCCGGGCGAGGCGAACACGAGCACGAGGGCGACGAGCCCGAGCTGGGCCCACAGCCACACGTCGTGCCAGAACGATTCGTGGTGGATCGTCACGCGACCGCCCACGGCCGGCACGTCGTAGCCCTGTGCCCACCCGTCGACGGTGCGCCCGGCGAGCGTGGTGCCGCCCGCCGTGGCCGTCCACCCCCCGGCGGGCTCGGCCAGGACGAGCGTGCGCCCGGCGGGGCCCGCGGGGACGGTCGCCGTCACGCCGCCGCCCGGTGCCTCGGCCGCCGCGACGGGCGTGCGCCGCCCGTCCTGGCCGAGCAGGTAGGCGCGCCCGAGGGGCCGGGTCATGTTCCACAACCCTCCGTCGGCGGACAGGTTGACCCGCGTGAGCGCCGGGTCGGAGTCCAGTGCCCGACGCACGGCCTCGTCGACCGGGGCGGGCACGGCCACGAAGCGGACGCCGTAGGAGGCGAGTGTGAGCGCGTCGTCGCCGCCCCGGCCGGACACCACCCCGGCCACGATGTCGGTGAGCCGGGCGCGCATCTGGGCGGACACCGGCAGGTCGGTCTCGCCGAGCAGGGGCGAGCGGCCGCGCAGCGCGGTGAAGCCGATGCGCCCGCCGGGCTCGGAGCGGATGACGATGGTCGTCTCGGCGGCGTCGCCGGGGGTGGTGCTCGCGGCGGCGAAGTCGCTGACGACGGCGGGAACCCCGCGCTTGAGCGGCCCGGTCACGCCGTCCTTGACCCACAGCCCCGCGACCAGCAGCGGCGTCGCGGACGCCACGATGACGACGAAGGCGGCGGCGACGCGGCGCAGGCCGCCCGTCCTGCCGAACTCCAGGACGTGGTGCCCGGTGAGGGCGGCCGCGGCGATCAGGCCGGTGGCCGCGAAGGCGAGCGGCACGCCCGGCCAGGCGGCGGCCCCCTCGACCGGGACGCGCGCGACGACGATCGCGACCAGGACGCCGAACAGGGCGACGCCCCAGCCGACGATGACGACCATCTTGTGCCGCCGGAACAGGAGGGCGGCGAGCGCGGCGGTGATCAGGCCGCCGGTCGCCCACACGGGCGGCACGCCGGGCCCGCCCGGGCTGAGCAGCAGCAACGCGTCGGCGGGCAGGCGGGGGTCGGCGAGGCCCGGCCGGTGCAGCCCGGCCTCCAGCAGGATGCGCCCGGGGTGGGAGGCGATCTGCGCCAGCCACGGGAACAGCAGAAGGATCGGGACGGCCATCGCGATGCCGAGCGAGAGCCCGACGCCGCGCCGTACGCCGCCGAAGGACACGGCGGCGAGCCCGGCGAGCAGCGCGACCAGCACGTACACCAGCGGCGCGAACGCGGTGCCGACGGCCAGCAGCAGCCCGAGCGCCCAGGCGGCGCGGCGGGCCACGCGACGCTCGGCGGTGAGGACCCGTGAGGCGAGCGCGGCGTACGCCGGGAGCAGGACGAAGACCACGGCGGTGCCCAGCCGTCCGCCCGCGACGGCCCCGGTGGCGACCGGCAGCAGCGCGTACGAGGCGGCGAGCCAGACGCGGGCGAGCGGGAACGAGATCATCGACCGGGTGGCGATGTAGGCCGAGACGCCGGCCAGGGGCACGCAGCCGAGCAGCAGCACCGAGACGGCCAGCCATGTCTTGCCGAAGAAGAGCGCCGACAGGGCGGCCACGATCGCGACGTACGGCGGGGGCCAGCCGTCGGAGCCGAGCCCGGCGGCGTGGTAGCCGGAGGTGTAGAAGTGCCAGAGGTCGGAGGCGCCGCCGACGACGGGGACGAGCGCACCGCCGCCGAGCAGGCCGCCGGTCAGCAGTGAGCGCTCGGCGACCGCGGTGACCGCGATCAGCGCGAGGCACAGCAGGACGCCCGGGTTGCCGAAGACGCGCTGCATCAGCCCGGCGTCGGTCAGAAGCTCGTCGCCCTCGTCCTCCTTGGAGTCGGAGATGACGGCGTGGTGGCGGCCCGCCGAGTCGATGGGCCCGGACCCGGACAGGTAGCCCTGAACCATGTCGGCGAGCCGCCGCACGGCCATGCTCGACGGCGTGAACAGCCGTTTGACGTCTGGATAGCCCTGTTTTCGCCCCTTCTTGCGTGCTTTCCGCGCCTTCATGAGGCGGAGCGGATGGGCGAGCACGGAGACGAGCGCGACGATCTCGTCCAGCGCGTTGGCCGGCTGTTTGGCGAGCAGCAGCAGGAGCGTGCGGAACAGGGAGACGACGGTGTTGCGCAGCAGCGACCACACCAGCGAGCGGAACGGCAGGTTCGCCATGATCACGAACATGGCGTTGCGCCGGTCGAGCCTGCGCGGGTGGTCGGTGCTCGCGGTGACGCGGCGGCGGCGGCGCGCGGCGGCCTCGGCGTGCCAGGCGACGGCGGCGGTGACGTTGAGGACGTGGTGCCCGGCGGAGGTCGCGCGCCAGCACAGGTCGAGGTCGTCACGGAAGAGCGGCAGCGCCGGGTCCAGGCCGCCTAGGGCCTCCCAGACGTCGCGGCGGATCAGCATGCCGGCCGTGGAGACCGACAGCACCTGTTTCACGCCGTCGTGCTGGCCCTGGTCGTACTCGCGGGGCTCCAGGCCGGTGTCGCGGCGGCCCGAGCGGTCGACGGTGACTCCCGCTTCGAGCAGGAGGCGGCGGTCGAGCCAGTCGCGCAGTTTCGGGCCGAGGATGGCGGCCTTCTCGTCCTGCGCCGCGGCCCACAGCAGGGCCTCCAAAGCGTGGCGGTCGGGCACGCAGTCGTCGTGGAGCAGCCAGATCCACTCGTCGGCGCCCGCCCGGGGCAGGCGTTCCAGCACCGCCGCGACGGCCTCGCCGAAGCTCGTCGAGCGGGGCAGGGACATCACGCCGTTGGCGCCGAACGCCTCGGTGAGCAGCCGCCCGCTGCCGTCACGGCTGCCGTTGTCGACGCCGACGAGCCGGTCGAGGGGCCGCGACTGCCGCAGCACACCCTGCAGCGTCTCCTTCAGCCAGCGGGCGCCATCGTGGGCGACGACGATCGCGGTGACGGAGGCGCGCTGCGGGTGCACGGAGGTGGTGTCCTTGCTGGCTCGTGTGGCTTGCGCCGATCACGATACGGCACCCCGGGCATGACCGGTCCGCCACTCCGCCAAACCGGCAGGAGGCCCGTCCGCGGCGGCGCGGGTGGCACGGTCCAGGGATGGCGGGAAGCGGCGGGGCCGCGTCACGTGCCGCCGATCGGCCCCCTCACCGGCGTCAGGTCGTGGCCCCCCTGGCCGTGACCCTCCGCCGTGACCATGATCGTCGTGCACATCGGCGCAGCACTTCTGCAGTAGTAGTAACCCTCAGCCGGCCTCGCGCTTGATGCGGCGACGCTCGCGCTCGGACAATCCTCCCCAGATGCCGAACCTCTCGTCGTGCTGGAGCGCGTATTCCAGGCACTCGGCCCGGACCTCGCAGGACCGGCAGACCTTCTTCGCCTCGCGGGTCGAACCACCCTTCTCCGGAAAAAACGCCTCCGGGTCCGTCTGCGCGCACAGTGCGCGCTCTTGCCATCCCAGCTCTTCCGCGCCGAGCATCTGTGCCATGACCAGGTCGGTCACTGCACACCTCCTGCTGATCGCCCGCCCGCCCCGCAACGGAGCCCCCCTTTTTGAACACCTTCCTCAATACCCAGCGAGTGAAAGGTGTAACAACACAGTTGTAATTACACGCGTGTGCCGCGTGTGGCGTCAAGCAGCAGGACAGTATCCGGGGAAAGGCGGGCTCCGCCCCGGTACGCGGGCCTCGGCGGATATGCGGACTCACGCGCATATGCCGCCCGGCGTGCGGGGATCCCCTGCGGTCTCGAGTGATCCCCGATCTTCAATCGCTCAGCGGTCGGAACCGTACCAAGGCGACCCCTGGTCCACACCCGACCCGGCTTGATCTCTACCGGCGCTTTCCTCGGGCCTTGCCGAACGGTCCGGAGTGTAGATCGCCGTGGGGGCGATCGCCTCGTCCGTACGACCCTGGTTCATGCCCGGCGGCATCGGCGCGTTCAGCGGGTCGTTGTGGTACGCCGCCTTCGCGTCGACCCGGACGGTCCTCTCCGCGGGCGGGCCCTCCCAGGCCGGCTGGTACGCCTGGTCCTGGGGCGCCACGTACGGCCGAGACTCCCCGGCGGGACGGGCGTACCCGGTGGTGTCGGCGGCCGTCTGCGGGTGGCCGAACGGGCTGGTGCCGTAGGAGCCGTAGTCGGGCGTCCTGACCGGGTGCGTCCCGGTGCCCGGGTAGTCCGCGGACTCCGGCGTCGCGCTCTGCGCCTGCTGGTAGCTCTGGGCCTGCTGGTAGGCCTGGCGGAGCTGCTGCTGGCGCGGGTCCGCCCCCTCCGCGTACAGCGGGGACGGGTCGGGCGCGCGCCCGTAGTCGGAGGAGGAGTAGCCGCCATAGGAGGGCGCCGCGTCCAGCGGGCTGGTCTGCGGCCCCGTCGGGGTGTAGGACGCGGGGGCGTCCAGCGGGCTGACCTGCGGGGCGGTCTGGCCGTACCCCTGGTCGAGCGGGCTGACCTGCGGAGCGGTCTGACCATACCCCGGGTCCAGCGGGCTCGGCTGCCCGTACCCCGGCCCCGGGTCCTGCTGCGGGCCGGTCTGACCGTACGCCGATCCCTGGTCCTGCGGGGTCTGACCGTAGGTCTTGTCGATCGGGTTGGTCTGCGGCCCGGTCTGACCGTACGACGGGTCGAGCGGGCTCACCTGCGGACCCGTGCGTCCGAACGCGCCGGCTTGCTGGGAGGTGGCCTGGTCGGCGGAGGTCGGGGCGGAGAGCGGCTGGGAAGGCAGGGCCTGGCGGGCGCCGGTCGTGAAGGCGTCGGCGTTGTTGAACTCTCCGCCGCCCGAGGGCGCGTACGGGGAGGCGGCCTGCGGGGCGTACGACCCGCTCGCGTGCGACGGCGCCGAGGACGGGTCGTACACCGACGCGGCCGGCTGTCCGAACGCCCCGGTGCTCGGGGGCTGCTGCGCGTCCGGCTGCGGGGTGAAGGACTTCTCCTGCCTGATCGTCGGGGTGTAGGTGTCCAGCGGCTGGGAGTGCTGAGGCGCGTACGGGTCGCTTTGGGGCGCGTACGAGTCGCCGGCCGGCTCGCCCGCGGGGGCGTACGACGGCTGGGGCTGCTCGCCGAAGCGGGGCTCGGCGTGCGGCGCGAAGGACTGCTCCGCCTGCGGCGCGTAGGAATGGTCGGCCTGCGGTGCATAGGAGTGGTCGGCCTGCGGGGCGAACTGCTGCTCGGGCCTCGGGGCGAACCGCTGGTCGCCGGGGTGGCCGGGGTACGGCTGCTCGGCCGGGTGCTGCTGCTCGCCCGCCGGGGCCGGGGGCTGCTCGGCCTGGGCGGCGTACTGCGGCTGGTAGGGGTCGGGCGCGCCGTGCCGGGGCTGGGACTCGGCGGGCCGCCCCTCGGGGCCGGGGCCTTGCTGCGGAGCGTGGGGACCGGGCGGCAGCGCGGGCAGCGCGGAGGCGACGGCGGGCGCGGAGACCGGGGCGCTCCCGGCGGGCGCGGAGGCGGGGGCGTTCCCGGGCGCGCCGGCGAAGCCGTTCTGGGGCGGCGGGCCGTAGGACGGCTGCCCGGCGGGGCCGTAGGCGTTGTCCCCCTGGGGGCCGTGCGGGCCGTTCGGCGGAACGAAGTTCTCTCCCTGAGGGCCCTGCGGCGGGACGAACCCGCCCGTTCCGGGCTGACCGGCGAAGCCGGGCTGGGGGGCGTACTCGCCGGGACGCGCGCCGAAGGCCTCCTGGCGGGGACGCGCGGCGGAGGGCGCGGCGGCCGGAACGATGGAGAGCAGGTACACCGCGCCCACGGCGGCGAGCGCCAGGGCGGGCAGGCCGCTCACCAGGTTGCCCAGCAGGCCGGACCCGCCGACGAGGGCGCCGACGAGGGCCAACAGGCCGAGCAGCGTGGCGAGGGCCAGCGCGGCGGCGGCGATCAGGTTGACCAGGCGGGCGTGGGCGAGCGGCTCACCGAAGCGCGTGGCGAGGACGACCGCTCCGACGGCGAGCGCGACGTTGACCGGGGAGATCACCGTGTACAGCGTGAGGGCCGCCTGCGTCGCGAACGGGACGCCGCCGGTGCCGACGACCAGGTTCCATGCGCCGGTCAGCACGTTGGCGCAGACCACCACGAGCATGATCCATGCCGCCGGCTCCCGTAGCCGTCCAGGCTCGACTTTGACCACAACTACCCCCCAATGGGTCCATACGGCACCTCGCAGTTTTGCACATGCGCCTAGATTCGGGGCGGCAGTCTCAAGAACCTCAATTAGCACATAAGGCACCGATCAATGCCTTTAACGCCAATCTCACCACCTATGACCTGGGCTTTCGCCGCCACCACCGACGACGCGCCCGGGCCGGGATCACGCGAGAAGACGGCAGTGGAACACTTGACAGCATGCGCATCGTGTCCCTGGCCGGTGGAATCGGCGGCGCCCGCTTTCTGCGGGGCCTGCGAGCCGCGGCCCCCGACGCCGAGATCACCGTCATCGGAAACACCGGCGACGACATCACCCTCTTCGGCCTCCGAGTGTGCCCCGACCTCGACACCGTCATGTACACCCTCGGTGGCGGCATCAACCCCGAGCAGGGCTGGGGCCGCGACGGCGAGAGCCACGTCGTCAAGTCCGAGCTCGCCGCGTACGGCGTGGAACCGCAGTGGTTCGGCCTCGGCGACAAGGACTTCGCCACCCACATCGTCCGCACGCAGATGCTGGGCGCCGGCTACCCCCTCTCGGCGGTCACCGAGGCCCTGAGCGTGCGCTGGAACCCCGGCGTCCGGCTCATCCCCATGACCGACGACCGCGCCGAGACCCACGTCGTCATCGAGGACGACCAGGGCAGGCGCGCGATCCACTTCCAGGAGTGGTGGGTGCGGCTGCGGGCCTCCGTCCCCGCCCGGCAGATCGTCCTGGTCGGCGCGGAGGACGCCAAGCCCGCGCCGGGCGTGATCGAGGCGATCCGCGACGCGGACGTCGTCGTGCTCCCGCCCTCCAACCCGGTGGTGAGCATCGGCACGATCCTCCAGATCCCCGGCATCCGCGACGCCCTTGAGCAGAAGGTCGTCGTCGGGGTCTCCCCCATCATCGGCGGCGCCCCGGTGCGCGGCATGGCCGACGCCTGCCTCACCGCGATCGGCGTCGAGACCACCGCCCAGGCGGTCCTGGAGCTGTACGGCTCGCGCCTGCTCGACGGGTGGCTGGTCGCCGAGCAGGACGCCGGCGTCGCGCTGGACGGGGTTCGCGTCCAGGCCAGGCCGCTGCTCATGACCGACCTGGACGCCACCACCGACATCGCCCGCGCCGCGCTGGAGCTCGCCCGATGACCCACCAGAATATCGAGATCCGCCCGGTACCCGGCCTGCCCGAGGTGCGTCCCGGCGACGACCTCGCCGCGCTGATCGCCGCGGCGGTCCCCGGCCTCGCCGAGGGCGACATCCTCGTCGTCACCTCCAAGATCGTGAGCAAGGCCGAGGGCCGGGTGCGGCAGGGCGCCGACCGCACCCAGGCCATCGCCGAGGAGACCGTGCGCGTCGTCGCCCGGCGCGGCGACACCGTCATCTCCCAGACCCGGCACGGCTTCGTCATGGCCGCCGCCGGGGTGGACGCCTCCAACACCGAGCCCGGCACCGTCCTTCTTCTGCCCACGGACCCCGACGCCTCGGCGCGCCGGATCCGCGCGGGCCTGCCGGTGAAGGCCGGGGTGATCCTCTCCGACACCTTCGGCCGGCCGTGGCGCAACGGGCTCACCGACGTCGCGATCGGCGCGGCCGGCGTCCGCCCGTTCGCCGACTTCCGCGGCATGTCCGACGGCTACGGCAACCCGCTGATGGCCACGCTCACCGCGCTGGTCGACGAGATCGCCGCCGCGGCCGAGCTGGTCAAGGGCAAGCTCGACGGGGTGCCGGTGGCCGTCGTCCGCGGCCTGTCCCACCTGGTGACCGACGAGGACGGTCCCGGGGTGCGCCCGCTGGTGCGGCCCGCCGACGAGGACATGTTCCGGTACGGCTCCGCCGACGTGGTGTTCGCGCGCCGGACGATCCGGGAGTTCTCCGCCGAGCCGGTGGACCCGGCGTCCGTCAGGCGGGCGGTGAACGCCGCGATCAGCGCGCCCGCCCCCCACCACACCACGCCGTGGCGCTTCGTGCTGCTGGAGTCGGCGTCCACGCGTGAGAAGCTGCTGGACGCCATGCTGGAGGCCTGGGTGCGCGACCTGCGGGCCACGGGCTTCACCGAGGAGTCGATCGCGCGCCGGGTACGACGCGGCGACGTCCTGCGCCGCGCGCCGTACCTCGTGGTGCCCTGCCTGGTGATGGACGGCTCGCACACCTACCCCGACGATCGCCGCAACACCGCCGAGCGCGAGATGTTCGTCGTCGCCATGGGGGCGGGCGTGCAGAACCTGCTGGTGCAGCTCGCTGTCGAGGGACTGGGCTCGGCGTGGGTGTCCTCGACGATGTTCTGCCGCGACGTCGTCCGCGAGGTGCTCGACATCCCGGGCACATGGGACCCGATGGGCGCCGTGGCGGTGGGCCACGCCGCCGCCCCGCCCCGCGACCGCCCACCACGCGAAGCCGCCGACTTCATCCTCACCCGCTGACCCACACTGGGCCCGTCATCCACCTGGTCACCCTCGCACCGGCTTTCACCAGCTCCGTCTCGATCGGAGAACCACACGGCGGCCAGGATGGCGGGCCAGCGGGCCGTGGGCGGCGGGTTTTCCCACGTGCGTGTGGCCAGGACGGCCGGTCGGCGGGCCGTGGGCGGCGGGTATGCCCGCGTGCGTGCGGCGAGTTCGCGCGCACGGGCGGCGGCTTCGCGCGTGCGGGCGGCGGGTTTCCCATGTGCGTGTGGCGGCCAGGACGGCCGGTCGGCGGGCCGTGGGCGGCGGGTATGCCCGCGTGCGTGCGGCGGCTTCGCGAGTACGGGCGGCGGCGGCTTCGTGCGTGCGGTGCCCACTCATGATCGCCCGGTGTGCTCCCCTCCCGCTCGTCGCAGTGCTCCTCATCCGGCGCCGGGTCGGCGAGGAGTGGTACGGCGAATCCGGCGCCTCTGTACGGTGGGTCACCCGGTGAACGCTCGTGGACGGCGCATAGGCTCTGTGGATCATGGACACCGATCACCCGCCCCTGGTGGCCGAGGCCACGGCTCGGGCCCGTGCCGAGGCGTTCCCGTACTCGTGCGACCCCGTCACCGGCCGGCTGCTCGCGGTGCTCGCGGCCCGAGTCCCCCCATCGGGTCACATCCTTGAGATCGGGACGGGGCTCGGCGTCGGCACCGCCTGGATCGTCTCCGGCCTGCTGCCCCGTACCGACGTCACTGTGATCACCGCCGAACTGGACGCCGCCCGCTCCGCGCGCGCCGCCGAGGGCGACTGGCCGCCCTTCGTGCACTTCCGCGTCGGGGAGGTGCCGCCGCTGGCGCTCGGCCCGTTCGACCTGATCTTCGCCGACGCCGCCGCGGGCAAGCATGAGGGGCTGGAGGCGACGATCGCCGCCCTCGCCCCGCGCGGGACGCTGGTGGTGGACGACATGCGGCCCATGCCCGACTGGCCGGCCGACTTCGCCGAGCGGCAGCACGGGGTCAGGCGCGCGCTGTTCGCCCATCCCGACCTGGTCGCGGCCGAGCTGTCCGACGGCTCAGGCGTGATCCTCGCCACCCGGCGCGGGTGAGGCGGGCAGCGGCCTGCGGCAGACGTAGGCCAGGCCCGGCGGGATGTTGCGCCAGACCGGGCCGGTGATCAGGACCTCCTCGAAGGCCCGGCCGAGACGCCGCCGGAACTCGTGGGCGCCGCGCAGGAGCAGCGCGGGCAGGTACGTCACCGTCGTGAACGCCCCGGCCGGGGTGAGCACCCCGCCGATCTCCTCCAGCATCCGCACCTGGCGCGGGACCGGGAACAGCGACCAGGGCAGCGTGCTGACGACCGCGTCCACCCGGCCCACCCCTGCCGAGGCGAGCAAAGCCCCGAGGTCGGCGGCGTCCCCGTACAGGACCTCCAGCCAGGGCCGGGTCCGGCGCAGGTGGTCCACCATCGCCGGGTCCACGTCGACGGCGATCTGCCGACCGCCGGGGGCGATCCTGCCCCGGATCGCCTCGCTGATCGGCCCGGTGCCCGCGCCGAGCTCCACCACGACCGGCGTCCCCGAGGAGGGGACGATCGTGGTGAGCGCCCGCGCCAGCGCGGGAGAACTCGGCGCCACGGCCCCGACGACGCGCTGCCGGCGCAGCGCCACCCCCATGAAGGCCCGCAGGTCCGCGGCACGACCACCCGTGGCCTCCAGGTCTTTCGTCTGCGTGCCGACCCGGCCCGCGCCCCCGACGTCCCGGCCCGCGCCCTCGGCGTCCCCGCCCGCGATCGTGTCCGGAAGGAGCCGCGCTGTCTCGTTCATGACCGGCAATCAGACCGCCGCAGTCGCCCGGCGCGCAGGGGGGCGGCGCCTAGTCTTGGGGGTATGGTCGGCCCTACCCCCAAGGTGGGCCGGGCCACCTGTCAAGGCGTCGTGAGCAGGCCCTACCGTCGTGTGGGTGCGACCTCGACATGCCTGGCGGACCCTCGCCCGGTGGGACCTGATCATCTCGGCCTGGCCGTGGCGCGCGATGGCCTACCTACTGACCGGCGTGGCCGTCGGCGGCGTCGTGCTCGTGCTGTTCCTGACCTCGCTGGCCGCGGGCGCCGTCCTGACGCTGGTGCTGATCGGCATCCCGATCGTGCTGGCCATGGGGCTCTGCGGCGTCCCGGTCGCCGCGCTGGAGCGCCGGCGGCTGCGCCTGATCGACGACGAGCCGGTCCCCACCCCGCACCTGGACCCGAAGCGGCCCGGCCTGTGGGCCTGGGTCGAGTGGCGCTACAAGGAGCAGGCCACATGGCGCGAGCTGGCGTACACGGGGCTGCTGGTCGTGGTGCTCTGGCCCGCCGAGCTGGCGGTGGTCCTGTACGGCCTGGTGATACCGACGACGATGATCTTCACCCCGTACGGCGTCGCGGAGGTGGGCAGCCTCAACGTCCTCAAGGTGTGGCTGGTTGACACCTATCCGGAGGCATTCGCGATGAGTGCCCTCGGCGTGCTCGGGCTGGCCCTGGCCGCCTACCCGCTGACGGCGCTGGCGATGGGCCACGCCATGCTGGCCCGGCTGCTGCTGGCCCCCCGCGACGACGAGCGCGGCGAGCGGCTGGCCGAGCTGACGCGCTCGCGCACCCGGCTGCTGGAGGCGTTCGAGTCCGAGCGGCGGCGCATCGAGCGCGACCTGCACGACGGCGCGCAGCAACGGCTGGTCTCGCTCACCATGACGCTCGGCCTGGCCCGGGTGACGCGCGGCGAGGAGGCCGCGGAGCTGGTCGGACAGGCGCACGAGCAGGCCAAACTCGCCCTGGCCGAGATCCGCGACCTGATCCGGGGCATCCACCCGCGCATCCTCACCGACCGCGGACTGCCCGCCGCCGTGGCGGACGTCGCCGACCGGTCCCCCGTGCCCGTGGAGGGCTCCGTCGAGTGCCCGCGCCTGCCCGAGGCGATCGAGTCGGTCGCCTACTTCGTGGTGTGCGAGGCGCTGGCCAACGTCGCCAAGCACAGCCAGGCCCGGCTCGCCACGATCGACGGCCAGGTGGACGACGGGCTGCTCGTCGTGGAGATCCGCGACGACGGCGTGGGCGGCGCGGACGCGACGGCCGGCACGGGCCTGGCCGGCCTGGCCGACCGCGTCTCGGTGGTGGACGGCAGACTCATGCTGTCCAGCCCGCCCGGCGGGCCGACCCTGCTACGTGTGGAGATCCCGTGCGCGACGACGGCCGCCTGACGGTAGTGATCGCCGAGGACGGCGTCCTGCTGCGCGAAGGGCTGTCCGGCCTGCTGGCTCGGTTCGGCCACCACGTGGCGGCCTCCGTGGGCGACGCCGAGTCCCTGATGGCCGCCGTGGCCGAGCACGCCCCCGACATCGTGGTCACGGACGTGCGCATGCCGCCCGGCTACGCCGAGGAGGGGCTGCGCGCCGCCGTGGCACTGCGGGCGGCGAACCCGCATCTGGCCGTACTCGTCCTCAGCCAGTACGTCGAGCAGACCTACGCCTCCGAGCTGCTGGACTCCGGAGACGGCACCGGGGTCGGCTACCTGCTGAAGGACCGCGTCGGCGACGTCGAGGAGTTCGTCGACGCCCTGCGCACGGTCGCGGGCGGCGGCACGGTGGTGGACCCGGAGGTGGTCAGGCAACTACTCCGCCGCCGCCGCGACCCGCTGACCCGGCTCAGCCCGCGCGAGCGCGAGGTCCTCGCCCTCATGGCCGAGGGCCGCTCCAACACGGCCATCGCCCGCGCCCTGGTCGTCTCTGAGGCGGCCGTAGGCAAACACATCGGCAACATCCTCACCAAACTGGACCTCCCCCCCGACCAGGACGCCCACCGCCGCGTCCTCGCCGTCGTCACTTACCTACGCGGCTGACCCCGCTCTGCGCAGCTGACACCGCCCGATTCCGGCGCCGGAAGTGCAGGTTCGTGGCAGGAATTGCCGGCGGCAGGCATCCTGCCCGGTCCTCCCACACCGACACCAGGGGCGACGCCGCTCCCACATTGCCGTCCAAGGAGATATGGAGAGCGGCCGACCCGCGCCCAATACATCGCACAGCTTTAAAAGGGATATCGATACTTTCGGTGGGATGTCCGGTTTTTCGGGGGTTACAGAAAGCTGTTGGACGCGATTTCCTGTGGCACATGGGATACCGTTTCCTAGCCGGTTCTTGATTCTGCCTTCCAAGAGTGCTCCCAGGCTCTACTGTCCGTAAGCGAATACCGACGACGACCTTGTAATGGCGCGGTCGTCTCCCGTTGCATTCAGTTGCATTCCGTTGCGTGGAGGGTCAGGTGCCAAAACCGCAGACGACCAACCCGGAGTCCTCCCCGGCAGCCCGTTTCGGCTACGAGCTGCGCAGGCTCCGCATGGAAGTACACATGACCCAGTCCCAACTGGGCGGCAAGCTCGGCTACACGGGAGCCGCGATGGGCGCGATAGAAAGAGGACTACGCCTCCCGCAGCAACGAGAACTCGTCGAACAGTGCGACGAGGCCCTCGGCGTCAACGGCGCCCTACTCCAGATCTGGGAACAGTGCCGCTCCGACGGCAACCAGCGCTGGTTCTACCCGTGGCTGGAGGCCGAGCAGCAGGCTCTTACTCTGCGCACCTGGCAGCCCCTCCTCGTCCCCGGCCTCCTCCAGACACCCGACTACGTACGGGCCATCTTCCTCGGAAAGGCCGGCATGACGTCCGAAGCGATCGACAAGGTGGTGGAGGCCCGAATCGATCGACAAGCCATCTTCAGGGGCGACCATCCACCTAGGATGTGGGCAGTCCTGGACGAAGGCGTCTTCCAGCGGCCCATAGGCGGTACGTCCGTCATGGAGGGGCAGATGAAGCACCTCTTGACGATGGCCGAGCATCCATGTATAGCGATCCAGATAGTCCCACTCGCCGTGTCCTGCACCGCAGGATTGTTGGGCGGTTTCATCCTCGCGCGGCTACGAGACGGTCGCGAGGTCGTATACCTAGATTCCGCCGGTAAGGGACAGGTAACTGCCCAGGGCAAGGAAGTGCGAGATATTCAGATACGCTACGAAACAATACGCACGTTCGCACTTCCGCATGACCTCTCACTCGATCGGATCAAGGAGTGGATGATTAAATGGACGACCTGACTAGTGCCAGGTGGGTCAAGTCCTCGTACAGCGGCGACAACGGCGGAGACTGCGTCGAGCTTGCCGCGCTGTCCAGCCTTGGCATGGCGGTTCGTGACAGCAAGCGCCCCCACGGGCCGGTGCTCCGCGTCCCGATCGCCGAGTGGGCCGCGTTCCGCCGAAGCCTCAAGTCCGGCGACTTCGACACCCTGACAACCTGACCCTTGTTGTGAGCGGGACCTGCCGCCACGGCGGGTCCCGCTGACCAACCACAAAACGGCGGTATCCCAGCGAGACACCAGCCCCTCGATTCCGGACACGGAGACGATGCCACATGGACGATCCGACCGCCGCCAGATGGGTCAAATCCTCGTACAGCAGTGACAATGGTGGTGACTGCATCGAAGTGGCCACGTTGTCCGTCGAGGGCGTCGTGCTTCGTGACAGCAAGCGTCCGAACGGGCCGGTGCTCCGTATCCCCGCCACCGAGTGGGCCGCATTCCGCAACAGCCTCAAGTCCGGCGAACTGAGCGCCTGACCTTGGAAACCACCTGACCCCATAAGACAAGCGGGACCCGCACCCCCAGTTCGGGTCCCGCCGACCAGCCACAAGACGGCGGTATCCCAGCCAGACATCCAGACCCTCGATTCCGGACACGGAGACGATGCCACATGGACGACCTGACCACCGCCAGATGGATCAAGTCCTCGTACAGCGGCGATGAGGGTAACTGCGTCGAGCTTGCCGCGCTGCCGGGTAAGGACATGGCTGTCCGCGACAGCAAGCGCCCGCACGGCCCCGTACTCCGTTTCCCCGCCACCGAGTGGACCGCATTCCGCAACAGCCTCAAGTCCGGCAAGCTGAGCACCTGAGCTTGGAACAATCTGACCTGAGAAGATAAGCGGGACTCGCGCCCTCAGCTCGGGTCCCGCTGACCAACGGGCACAGGCCGTCCAGCATCTGGGAACGACTCCACTGAATAGGCCATCCGGGGGACGGGCGCCCGTGTCCGGGGGGTCAGGCGAGAGACACCTTCCCTGCCGATATCAGGTCGCTCGGTGTGTTGCCGCGATCCGGTCGAGCAGGCGGTTGGCCTCGGCTCGGCTGCGGACGACGTGCACGTCGGCGTGACGGGCATGCTCGTCGATGAGCTTCCGGACGCGGGGAGCCATCGTGCGGCGGTAGTTCCACACGTACTTGATGAACTCCCAGGTGATCCGGTCGTAGACGCCGATGGCGTCGTGCTGCCCCCCGCCGTGACGTATGCGACGCTGCGCTATCCCCAACAGACATGTCAACGGGGACAGGTCCAAGAAGATCACCGTGTCGGCGGCCTTGAGCCGGATGGGCAGGGTGGAGGCGAAGTTCCCGTCGATCACCCACGCGGGAGCCGAGACAAGTTCCTCCTGCACGGCGGCGAACTTCTCCTTGGAGAGGGTGTTCCAGTCGTCGTCGTAGTACACGACGTCCAGGTGCGTGACCGGCGCGTCGAGTATCGAGCCGAGACGCCGCCCGAGGGTGGTCTTGCCGCTGCCTCCGCAGCCGATCACCGCGACCTTGCGCATGGCCCAGGACCTTACCGGCCTGCCGGAGAGACGACTGGCTCTCATGGCGCTCCAGGCGGATCGCGCCCTGCGACGAGCTGCGGGGTCGCGCTCAGCGACATGCGGGGCGACCGCGTCGGCTCCAGGCTCGTCAGTCGAGGTTGTTTCGCTGGCGCACCAGGTTCGCGATGGCGAGAATTTTAGGGCGACCGGTGGCCTTGAAGGACAGGCCATGGCGGAAGATCTCTGGAATCCAGTACTGGTCCTCCTCTCGAAAGACGACACCGTTGGCGGCAAGAATTTCCAGGTCTTCATTCGACAGCCCTACCGACTCAGAGCTGAACGGAATTCGCTTCTGCTCTGCGGCGAGGCCGTCGAGGCGCTTGAGGAGGTCCCCGACTCGCGGGCTCTCGTCGCTGATAGCCTCAACCTTCTCCTTACTGCATTGGACGAGCGCATTCCTCATCGCCGCAGGTGCGAGCAGGCGATCCGTCCAGCGAGTGTCCGCCAGAGACTGGGCTGCCGATTCTTTGATAAAGGTGACAATGTCACGGGCCTGAATCTGCCCATTGAAATCTGAGAGGGCAGCGAGGAACCATCCGTCTGATCGGGCTTCACGAGAACGAAGTGATCCCATCTTCTCGCCCCATACCGCAAGGAGTCGCTTGCCGAGATCCTGATCTTTTGCCGATGCGACCTCCTCAGAGGACAAGCCGGGTAGGGCATTAGAGCGTTGAGCAACCCATAGGGCAAGCCGCAGGGCCTCCGCCGGATTCCACCTGAGCTCATACTCGTTATATCGAGCGAAGAACTGTCCGTAGTTCTGCCGGATAGCCGCTTGCACGAGGTCCCGTCGAACAAAGATCACAAGGCCGAGTGGCCGACCTCGGAGGCTGCGCAACCAGTCGAGACAGTCGACTAGAAGGACGCGGAGAGCCTGCCGCTGGGCGGCATTCTGGGAAAAGTCCTGAAGTAGATCTTCCAATCCGTCAATGAGGAAGATCCGGCTGCCGACATGGCCGAAGTCGGCTAGCTTCTGCTCGGCATCGCCGGGGGAGGCACTGATACCTACGGACTGAGCCAAACAAGTAAGCCAAATCCGCCGCCACTGCAGGTCGGTCAGCTCTGAACGCAGCGCTTCGTCGATAAGATCCCGTAGGCCGAGCTGGCTTGCGGGCTCGGCTCCCGGGGAGACGGAGGCGCCGCGCTGGATCTCGCTGATCCGGTCACGAGTGGCGTCGTTGAGATTCTTGGAGACGAACACAGGTACCAGCAAGGCGTCCAGGCTGACGTCTTCGACGCCGACGTCTCGCGCGTAGTCTCTCCATGTCCTACGGAAACACATCTGGATCTGGGTGAAGGTCTTCCCCGAGCCCTTGGCACCTGCCACTACACAGAGTGGCGGCTCCGTTCTGTGCGAGATCAACAGATTACGAAGCGACTCCGTCGGCAGGAAAGCCGTGTCATCCGCCGTCTCGGCATAGGCCAACCGCCGGGCGAAGTCACTGAGGGTCTCACGGAGGGAGGCCAGATCGTTTTCGGCCGTGATTCGGAGCGAATCCGCAGCATGCGCTTCGTCCGTAGCCGTCAGTTCCTTCGGAAGAGCGAGCCCTTCCGCCAGTGGTGAGAGCGCCTCGGTGAGTTGCTGCCGGCGAACCAGCTCGACCACTTCCTCCCAAGAGGGAGGAAGTGCCAGGAGCCGGTCTTGGAACACACTGAAGATCGGCTCCAGTGTGAGGTCACTGTCAACGGTCCTGTCCTCCCCTTCCGGTAGGCCAGGTTCGAGGGTTCTGGCGATCACATCGCGGAGCAAGGCCGCTGCTTCGATTGCCAGATCCCCATGCCCGTGCTCCCGGAACTGGGTGATTACCGCGACGCTCGTCGGGTCGTCACCCCGGCTGGGTGCCCGCCGGCCGAGTTCCTGAATGATACGAAGCGTGCCGTACAGCGACTGGTTGCTGATGGTGGTGACAAAGATCCGTTGTACACGCGGGTCCAGCAGGATGGGAGCCGCGAGTTCGCTGCTGCCGGCCCGCAGATCGATCAGGACCGTCTGTGCTTCAAGCCGACAAGCGAGTTCGGCGAAGGACTCGGTCAGGTAGTACATCGACCGGTCCGGGGTCAAGAGGTCGGTGGGCTCGAGCCGCGGCGGAGCGATGTCCAGACGTGAACGCCGAGTGGGCATGACGACCACGTTGTCAAACGCCTGATTCGGCAGGTAGGCCGCGCCCAGGGTGATCGCGTCGTCGGGACGGCCGTCCTCGGAGGAGTGCAACAGCGCGAGGAAGTCTTCGTATCCGAAGTCAACGCGCCTGCCTCGTGCAGTGAACATCCAGGTGATTCCTGGGGCTTCCAAGTCGGCGTCGACGAGGAGCACTCGCCCCCCACGCTGGGCGATCGCATCGGCAAGGGCCACACCGTGCAGAGTGCGTCCCACACCACCCTTAAAGGAGTGCAGTGCGGCGATCCGAACATTGCCCGGGAGCGGGCCTTGCGGGGAAGGCAAGGGCTGGCCGAGGGCACGTACAATACGCCGTTCCCGCCATCGCGGTTCCCGCCTCGGCGTGTCGGACTCTCGCTGGGAAACGGTGATCGGGAGCAACCTGGTGGAGGGGTGTCCGGGTACGTCGTCCAGCCGGAGAGCGCTACTTCCATGGTGGAAAGCGATTGAGCCGACGCCGAACTTTTCACTCAACCAGGACAGGGCTTCCTCGGGCGACATCTGTGGGTCGATGGTCAGCTCGAGTCCGTCCCAGAAGGCATCGCACTCGTGGAGCCATTGTGGCCACTGGTTCCGCTCCGCGAGAGCTGCCAAGTGGGCGTCCACATCGACCCAGGTGTAGAGGCGCTCTGGAACTGCGGTCTCCTGATCTGGCATGATCATGTCCTCAATTCTCTGTTACACCAGTCCAGCAGGTCACGCAGCACGGCGAGGGCCTGTTCCTCGTGCTCCTTCCGGAGGGCATGGCCGTACCGCCACGCCTGGTGCAGGTCGCGGAACTCCACCTGCTCCACTCGCTGGTTGTGGCTTGCACAGCGTTGCATCCGAGCGCAGAGATTAGGGGGTAAACGCAGCTCCTTTGCCAGGCGCTGCAGGTCGTGGTTTCCTCAGGTGTTCGGAAAGCTGGCCCGTGGACCTCAAACTGAGGCGGTCGAGGAGTGCTGCCTTCAAGCCGCACTCGACGCCGTAGAAGAGAAGCAGAGCTGCTGGAGGGCTCTCCGGCATGGACTCGGCAGCCTGCTTGTGGGCTGTGAGACTTACGCGGAGCTGGTTTCTGCCGACGCCTACGGACACGATCTGCGATCGTAACGTTACTTACCGCTGCAAGCTCGGTGGTTGCCATGATCGGTCGTAGACGCCGGAGGCATCGCGCTATCCCGGCTGACTCTTGCGGGACGGGGCGCGCGTCCGGGGCGCGCGAGGGGGCCGGGGCCTTACGCCATCAGCGAGGTTGTTCGGCGGCAGTTGACCGTCCACAAGTCGCCTGTGAGGAGCGGCGTGGCGGGAGCGGGCCGGCGGCATCGGCGTGGACGCCGCCGCCGCGCCCTCGCCGTCGTCACTTAACCTACGCGGCTGGCCGCCCGGGCGGCCCGAGCCGGGAAGAGGGTCGCCGGTCAGGCCCGCGAGGCGGATTCCTTCGTGTGATCCTGGAAGAGCGCCGAGGTGAATATGCCCGACGGGTCGAAAGCGGCCCTGGCCCTCAGGTACCGGGCGTAGTCCTTCCCGAAATGGAAGCGCCAATCCTCGTCCGCCATCTCACCCAGCCATCCCGAAAGAAACCGCCTGCCTCCGGCGAGCCGGAGAGTCGACCGGCGCAACATCGCCGGACGGCGGGCCGCCGAGCTGGCGCGCATCGAGCCGTGCCACTACATCGTCTTCGACGTGCTGGAGGCACGTGGCCAGGACCTGCGGCCCGCCCCGCTGAGACGGCGACGCCAGGCGCTGGAGGAGCTGTTCGCCGGCGTGCCTGCCGCGGCCACGCTGACGCTGTCGATGATGACCACCGACGTGGAACAGGCCCGCACCTGGGTGCGGACCCTCACCCCGGCGGGCGTGGAGGGGATCATGATTAAACCCGTCGGGCATCCGTATCGGCCTGGCGCACGCGGCTGGATGAAGTACAAGCACCGGACCACGACCGAGGCCATCGTGGGCGGCGTCACCGGCAGCCTCACCCGGCCGGTGGCCTTGATCCTCGACCGCTACTTCCCCGGCGGCCGGCTAGACATTCCGCCGGATGGCGATGAACGACGAGGAGACCGTCGCCCTCGTCGCGGGCGGTCACACCTTCGGCAAGACCCACGGCGCCGGTCCGGCGGACCACGTCGGCCCCGACCCCGAGGCCGCCTCGATCGAGGAGCAGGGTCTCGGCTGGAGGAACAGCTTCGGCACCGGCAAGGGCGGCGACGCGATCACCAGCGGTCTCGAGGGTGCGTGGACGAACACCCCGATCGCCTGGGACAACAGGTTCTTCGACATCCTCTTCGGCTACGAGTGGGAGCTGACCAAGAGCCCCGCCGGCGCCAACCAGTGGAAGCCGAAGGACGGCGCCGGTGAGGGCACGGTGCCCGACGCCCACGACCCGGCGAAGAGCCACGCCCCGACGATGCTGACCACCGACCTCGCGCTGCGCGTGGACCCGATCTACGAGCAGATCTCGCAGCGCTTCCACGAGAACCCCGGCGAGTTCGCGGACGCCTTCGCCCGCGCGCGGTTCAAGCTGACCCACCGCGACATGGGCCCGGTCGTGCGCTACCTCGGCCCGGAGGTCCCGACCGAGACGCTGCTCTGGCAGGACCCGATCCCCGCGCTGACGCACGAGCTCGTCGACGCCGAGGACATCGCCTCCCTCAAGGAGCAGGTCCTCGCCTCGGGCCTGCCGGTGTCCCAGCTCGTGTCCGCCGCCTGGGCGTCGGCCTCGTCCTTCCGCGGCAGCGACAAGCGCGGCGGCGCCAACGGCGCGCGCGTCCGCCTCGAGCCGCAGAGCGGCTGGGAGGTCAACGACCCCGACCAGCTCGCGACCGTGCTGAGCACCCTGGAAGGCGTTCAGGAGACCTTCAACGCCGCCCAGACCGGCGGCAAGAGGATCTCGCTCGCCGACCTGATCGTGCTCGCCGGCGGCGCCGCCGTCGAGAAGGCCGCCAAGGACGCCGGCGTCGACGTCCAGGTCCCCTTCACCCCGGGCCGCGCGGACGCGTCGCAGGACCAGACCGACGTCGAGTCGTTCGCCGCGCTCGAGCCGGCCGCCGACGGGTTCCGCAACTACCTCGGCAAGGGCAACCGGCTCCCCGCCGAGTACCTGCTGCTCGACCGGGCGAACCTGCTCACCCTGAGCGCCCCCGAGCTGACCGTCCTGGTCGGTGGCCTCCGCGTCCTCGGCGCGAACCACCAGCAGTCGTCGCTCGGCGTCTTCACCGCGACCCCCGGTGCCCTGACCAACGACTTCTTCGTCAACCTGCTCGACCTGGGCACGACGTGGAAGTCGACGTCCGACGACGCGAACACCTTCGAGGGCCTCAACGCGACGGCCGCCCTGAGCGTCCTCGGTCCGATGGTGACCTGGATGCCCTCAGCCTGAAGGCACCTGGGCGCCCCGACGCGATGGACGCCCAGGGGGCCTCAGCACGAAGAACGCCCTGAGGTCCTCAGCGTGACGGCCGCCCTGGGCGTCCTCTGTCCGGTGGTGACCTGGACGCCCTCCGCGTGAGGATGACCTGGGCGTTCTCGGTACGACATCGTCCGCCTCAGTCCGGCATTCTCGGATTGAGGCGCGACTTTTGTCTCCGGTCTTACGGGACCTCCGGGTGTCCGCCGCCTTGCGGGACTTGTGGGTCTCTTCTGTGCCCCGCGCTATCAGCGGCTCTCAGCGTGGGCCCGCCAGGATCCCGCTACGGTGCCGGGACAAGGGCGGCGGCGTCCGGGCTGTCGACGTAGAGCTTGTCGAACTCGACGAGCGGGGCGAAGCCGGCGAAGTTGGCCTCGACCTCGGCGCGCTCCGCCGAGCTGGGGTTGGCGTTGGTGCAGCTCACCGGGGCGCTGGAACCGGACATCAGATCGGTGCAGCGGCCGGTGCGCCGGTCGGGCAGGCCGAGGATGTGGCCGATCTCATGGGTGGCGATGCGCAGCGGGTAGTAGCCCTGGGAGGTCGCCTGCCTGCCCATCCAGATGGTGCCCCGGCCGAGGCCGGTGACGCTCGCGCGAGGCCAGTTGTTGTCGGCGAGCACCACGAAGTCGGCGGGCGTCCCCGCCACGAGCCGGACGTTGGTGACGCCGGCGTTCCAGACCTGCGCGGCCTGGTCCACCACGCTGCGGAACTCGGCGGCCCGGCTGGCGTCGTACCGCAGGACGCGCACCGCGGCGGCGTCGGTGCGCGCGTCCGCCTGAGCGGGTGTGACGGTGGACAGGAAGGCCAGTCCCAGAAGCAGTACCGAGACGGCGCGGAGGAACCTTGCGAAGAGCATCGGGGTCTCCTCAGTCGGGGGGTGCCCACCACGAGGCACACCGAAGAGATCACCGGTACGAACGCACCGGTGATCGCTGGAGTCCTCGGGCGGGGCTCCCGCCAACGTACGCTCAGCGGCCCCCGCCGGGGATACGCCAGTTCCCCCCTACCACCGTGTTATGGGTCGCCCCCCGGACGGCCGCGCCGTAGAACGGCCTCAGCCGGCCCGACCATCAGGGGGAGCGTTCGGAGGTGTCGAGTCGGGTGAGGACATCGTGGATGCGGGTCGTCATCTGGTCGTCGTCGAGGTCGCCAGGGTCGCGTAGCGCGGGATCCGCCACGTAGTCCTCCACGGCCCAGAAGGCGTCCTCCAGGGCCTGTTCCACGGCGCCCCCGGCCCGTTCCGCCTCCTCAAGAGCGCGCCGCCGGGCGGCCAGCCAGGCGGACTGGAAGGCGGGCGCCGTGACGCCGCCGCGTACGAGCGCCCGCATGAGGGCGAGCTGTTCGCCGATGCCCGAGCCCGGCGCGGCCTCGGCGGTGGTGGTCACGACGCGGTGGCGCGGCGCCTCGCGGCCGTGTTCCGTCATGAGCCGTGTTCCGTCATGAGCCGTGTTCCGTCATGGTGGTCGTGTTCCGTCATCAGTCCAGGTAACCGTTCGCCACTTTCACGAGCTGGGCCGGGGAGAGGTTCCAGGCGGACCAGAACGTGCCGTCCGGATGGAACATCACCATCTTGCCGCTGCTGGTGTCGATGAACGCGATCGCCGTGCCCTGGCCCTTGTAGGTGAACTGGTGGATGGTGGTGCCGGGCGCCGCCATGTGCTCCCGCATGGCCGCCACGAAATCGCTCAGCGTGGATTTGTTGCGGTTGCCGCTGATGCCGAAATCGAGCGCGTGCGCGTCGAACTTCTTGCTCAGCTGCTTCATGTCGCTGAAGTCGGGGAGCCACGGGGCCGGGCAGGTCGCGTTGTGGACGAGCAGGTCCCGGCCGCCCGTGGACACGTAGTACGTGTGCGTGTCGCCGACCGTCAGGTTGTGGACCCGCTCCCACTTGAGGACCTTCCGGATGGCGGTGACCTGGACGTAGGTGCCCGCGGAGGTGCGCAGCCAGGTCCCGGGGACCAGTTCGCCCGCGTCGACCCAGCCGCGCGCGGGGACCCAGAACGGATGGCCGTCGGTCGCGGTGATCGTGCCGGTGGCCGTCCCCCGGTCGCCGTCCACGTCGACGGTGATCCGCACCAGGTCCTTGGCGCCGGTGCCCTCGATCACTGCGGTGACGGGCTCGCTCCGGGTGACCCCCGTCCGGGGGTCGGTGGCCGCGACCCGGTCTCCGACCTGGACGTCCCTGATCGGCTTGCGCGTCCCGTCCGCCATGAGGACCGGCGTGTCCCCGGTGAAGCTATTGCCGACGCACCCGGCGAGCTTGCCCAGCTCGAAGGCTTTGCCCAGCATGCCGAACCCGCATCCGAGCGCGGCCTCTCTGGCCACCGAGCTCCAGCTGACCTTCCTGCCGGACAGCCGCTGCGACACGTACTCCAGCCCGCCGCCGCCGATGGCGCCGCCGACGCAGGCCACCAGCATCGGGTTGTTGCCGCTCGGGTCCGTCAGGTTGACGGGGTCGCCGGACGCGTACCCGTACAGGTTGGTCCCGCCCTGCACGCCGATCGGGTCCTCGCTGATGAACCGGCCGAGCGTCGGGCTGTAGTAGCGGGCGCGGTAGTACATCAGGCCGGTGCCGTCGTCCTCGCGGCCGGTGTAGGTGAACCGGTTGCCGCCGGGGTCCCCGGTGACCGTGGCGCCGCCGTACGGGTCGTAGGCGTACTCGGCCTTGAGGGTGCCGTCGGCGGCGCCGAGTCCGAGCGTGCTGCCGTGCAGGTCGGTCAGGTACGCCTGCGCGCCGGAGGCGGTGACGCGGCCGAACCACTGGTCGACCCCGGCGGTCATGAGGTCGGCGGTGACGTTCCCCGCGCCGTCGGTCTCGGCGAGGGGGTTCTCCCCGGGCGTCACGTAGCCCCTGACGTCGCCGCTCACCGACACGCGGTCGCGGCGTCCCTCGGCGTCGTAGCGGAACTGCGCGGTCAGGCCCTTGCGGCTGAGGCCGGAGAGCCGGCCGCGCGCGTCCCAGCCGTAGATCGTGGTGCCGTCGCCGGTGAGGTTGCCGTCGGGGTCGTACTCGAGGGCCTGCCCGCCGCGGCTGATCATGCGGTTGGCCTTGTCGTACAGCATCGCGCCGCTCGCCGCGGGCAGCGCGACCCTGGCGAACGAGCCGTCCACCGCGGTGATCTGCCCGACCGGGTCGTAGGTGTAGGCGAGGTTCCCCTTGCCGGTGGCGCCGTGCCGGTAGGTGATCGCGGTGACCCGCCCGGCGTCGTCGTAGTCGTACGCCTGGCTCCATCCGCCGGGCAGGTCCAGCCGGTCCTGCCGCCCGGCGTCGTCATAGTGCGGTACCACCGCGAGGGCGCCGCGTTCGATGCGCGCGATCGCCCCGGCGTCGTCGTAGGAGTAGGTGACCGGGGGACGGCCCTGGACGGTCAGGCCGGAGGGCCGGTTCGCGCGGTCGTAGGTGTAGTCCACCCGCCCGGTGGGCTGGCCGACCCGGGTGACGCGGTCCAGCGGGTCGTAGGTGAAGGTGGTGGCGCCCGCGGCAGCGGTGTCGGCGACGCTCTTGAGGTTGCCGTTCTCGTAGGTGAGGTCGACGCGGGACTCGGCGGTGGCGCCGTTCACGCCGTACTCGACGGTCCTGGTCCTGCCGAGCGGGTCGTAGGTGAGCCTGGTGACCTTGCCCCGGCGGCCGGTCGCGGTGGCGACCTCTCCGGCGGGCGTGTACGTCGTGGTGGTGGACGCGCCGAGCGGGTCGATGACCTTGGTGATCCGGTCGGAGTCGTCGTACTCCCAGCTGATCGAGTTCTTCCTGGGGTCGGTCAGCTTGGTGCGGTTGCCGTTGGCGTCGTAGGCGAACGTGAACACCCGGCCGAGCGGGTCGGTCGCGGAGGTCACCTGGTTGCGGGCGTCGTAGGCGATCGTGGCGGTCGACCCGGCCGGGTCGGTGGTCTGGACGACCCGGCCCGCCGCGTCGGTGAAGAACCGGGTGACGCGCCCGAGGGGGTCGGTGGTGCTGCGCAGGTCGCCGAGGCGGTAGGCGTTGGTCGTCGTCTCGCCCGCCGGGTCGGTGAGCGTCAGTATCTGGCCGGCGGCGTTGTAGGTCGCCGTGAACTCCCGCCCGAGGGGGTCGGTCTCCTTGAGGAGGTTGCCCCGCGCGTCGTACTCGTACCGCGTGACCTTGCCCAGCTCGTCGGTGATCGTGGCCGGCCGGTCGAGGGGACCGTAGGTGATCTTCGGGCCGTCCACCGCGTCCGGGGTGCCCGCGAGCCGGGTCTCGTGGGTGACCCTGCCCTGCGCGTCGTAGGAGAGCGCGGTCACGCGTCCCCGCGAATCGGTGAGGGAGTCGAGCCGTTGCCCGGCGCCGCGCGTGAAGGTGACGGACTGCGCCTCGGGCGTGCCGTACGCCTCGGTCCGGCTGGTCGCGGCGCCCTCGGCGTTGAACGTGACCCGTTGCACGGCGCCGCCCGGGCGGGTCACCCGCGTCTCGGTGATCCTCCCGCCCGCGTCGGTGACGTAGGCGAACCGGTAGACCTGCCCGTTGGTCAGCGTCTGCACGGAGACCCGGCCGGCGGCGTCGTACTCGTTGGTCAGGTAGACGATGCCGCGGGTGTCGGTCGCGGTGCGCATGCGCCCGGCGGCGTCGTAGGTGTAGCGCATGGTCTTGCCGCCGGCGTCGGTGACGGTCTCCAGGTGCCCGCCGGCGTCGTAGGTGTAGGACACCGTCCGGCCGATGTTGTCGCGCAGCCCGGTGACGCGCTTGTCGGCGTTGTAGGTGAGCGCGATCCATCTGCCGTTCGGCGAGGTGACCTTGGTCAGCTTGCGCTCGCCGTCACGGGTCAGCGTGATCGTGTTGCCGTTGGGGTCCTTGATCTCGGTGAGCGGCGCGTACTGGGGGAAGAAGTACCGCATTCCGTCGCGGCGGCGCAGCTCCCATCCGGCGCGGTCGTTGTCGCGGCTGATCGTGGAGCCGCGGTACTCGCCGGGGGTGCCGGTGGCCGTGAAGATCGCGTCGTTGAACCCCGTCCCAGGAGAGGTGCGGACGTAGTGGACCACCGCCCCGCCGGGCAGGTACAGGTCCACCTCCTGGTACTGCTCCTCGGAGTGCAGGAAGGCGTTGTACCCGCCGATCTGCCCGACGCCGAAGTCACGCGGGGCCGTGTCCCCCTGGTAGAGGGTGCGGGTGATCTCGATGGGCATCACGTCGTCGACGGCGAGGTCGGTGCGCGCGTCCATGAGCTGCCCGGTGGAGAGCTCCACCGGGTCGCCGTTCACCCACTTCCACAGGTCCTTGAGCCACTTGAGCAGCCACTTGGGCAGGAGCTCGGTGTTGAACATGCCGCCGTAGAATGACCACACCTTGGTGCCCGGGTCCGGCACGACCTGCTTGCCATCGGCGCTGACCTTGCCGTGGCCGTAGACGTGCCAGCCCTGCCGCTCGGGGTCGTAGTTCCAGAAGTCGACGGTGTGGCCGGGCGGCAGTTTGGTGTAGTTCGGGTAGACGACCCGGGCGCCGTCGGGGAAGACGAAGGTCCCGCCGGGCTGCACGGTGAAGTAGACGGGCACGATGCCGTTCGGCGGCAGCGGGAACGGCGGCCGGTCGATGGGAATGGGCGTGATGCCCAGCTCGGTGATGACCTTCCCGCTCTTGTCCCTGATGACGGACCCCGCGGGGATGCGCACCTCCAGGCCGGGGATCTTCGGCGTGGTGAGCACGACCTCCGCGCGGGTCGGCGAGTCGAACCTCACCATGTGCCGGGTGTCGAGCTGCTGCATCCAGATCGTGTACGGCAGGACGGTCGTCCGCCCGGCCGCCAGGTCGACCTTGACCGAGTAGAAGCCGTAGCGGTGGCCCTTCGTGCTCGCCGTCCCCCCGTCCACGTCGAGGGTCGAGGTCCCGGCGGGGAGGCCGGCGAGCAGGAAGCGTCCCTTGCCGTCCGTGGTGGTGGTGACCCTGCCGGCGGTGAGGGTGACGCCGGGCAGCGCCTTGCCGTCGACGGTGCGGACCAGGCCCGCCAGGGCGGTGACCCCGGCCGGCGCCAGGGGCGGCGTCACGCGCGGCGGCCGGGCCCCGCGGATGTTCCAGTCGACACCTTGAAGGTTCGCCGTGTCGGGAGTCCAGTCGGCGTCGCTCGCGGCGGGCTTCTCCCCGGCGACGCTCGCCGCCGCCGGAGCGGGAGCGGGAGTGGGCGCCGCGGGACGGGCCGCGGGCGACGGCGCGGACGAGCGGGCGGCGGGCGCCTGGGCGCGGATGGTCAGGGCGACGCCGATCTGCCCGGTCCCCGCACGGTAGGGGTCCACGACGACGGTGTAGGTGCCGGCCACGGGCAGGTCGGCGACGTCGACGACCTGGTCCTGGGAGACCCACCTGCTGTCGAGCTCGCTGCCGTCGGGCTCGTAGACGCCGACGTACACCCCGCCGCCGCCGAAGGCCGCGGCGCCGGTGAAGCCGAGGTTCAGCCGCTGCCCGGCCGTGCCGTCGAAGGTGAACACCGCGTCCTGCCCGGGCCGGGAGATCGTGGCGGTGCCGGCGGGTCCGCCCGGCGTGAGAGCGCCACCGGAGACGCGCCGGGACAGGGTGAGGGTGACCGAGCCGGTGGCGGCCCGCGTCGGGCGGACCACGATCGTGTACGTGCCGGTTCGCGGCGGGTCGGGCAGGTCGATCTCGTCGGCGCCGTTCACGTAGTGGTCGTCGTCCACGACGGTCCCGTCGGGCGCGATGACGTCGACGTACGCCGGCTCGCCGATGGAGCTGGCGGTGAAACCGACGCTGACGGGGATGTGGGCGGTGCCGGCGAAGGTCAGCTGGGCGTTCTGGCCGGGCCGGGTGATCGTGGCGGTCACTCCGGGGCCGGTCGGGGTGAGCGTGCCGGCGTCCACCCATGTCGACAGGGTGAAGGTGGCCGCGCCCGTCCCCGCCTGGACGGGGTCGGCCACCACCCGGTACGTCCCGGTCGCCGGCAGTGCCGCGATGTCGATCTTCTCGCTCTGACCGGCGGAGACGTAGTGGTCGTCCACCACGACGGCGCCGCCGGGCGCGACGACGTCCACGTACGCGGCCTTGGTCAGCGAGTTGCCGGTGACCCCGAGCGTCAGCGGGACGCCGGCGGTGCCCGCGAAGGTGTACGCCGCGTCCTGCCCGGGCCGGGTGATCGTCGCCGCGACCCCGGGGCCCGTCGTCGTCAGCGTGCCCGCGCTCACCGGGGTCGAGAGGGTGAGCGTGACCGAGCCCGTGCCCGCCTGCGCCGGATCCACCACCACCCGGTACGTCCCGGCCTGGGGTAACCGGGCGATGTCGATCTCGCTCTCGTACCCATGGGAGACGTAGAAGTCGTCCTCCAGGACCGTGCCGTCGGGCGCGACCACGTCGATGGTGGTGGACCCCGCCATCGAGTTCGCCGTGATCCCGATGCTCAGCGCGCCCTCGGCCTTGCCGGCGAAGGTGTACACCGCGTCCTGCCCCGGCCGGGTGATCGTCGCAGTGACCCCGGGGCCGGTCGACGTCAGCGCGCCGGCCGTCACGGGCGCCGACCGGGTGACCGTCACCGCGCCGGTGGCCGCGTACAGCGGTGCGACCAGCACCTGGTACGTGCCCGTGGCCGGCAGCGCGGGCAGGTCCAGGTCCGCGTCGTATCCCCCGAGGACGTAGACGTCCTGGACCACGGCGGCGCCGTCGGGCGCGGTCACGTCCACGTAGACGGCGCTCTCGAAGGTGTTGCCGGTCAGGCCCAGGCTCACCGTCTCGCCCGCCGCGCCGGTGAAGACGGCCCGGGCGCGCTGGCCGGCGCGGGGGACGGCGACGGCGGTGCCGGCTCCGGTGGCGCTCAGGTCGCCCGCGTCGGCGATCTCGGACGCCGTCACCGTCACCTGGCCGGTGGCGGAGTCCGAGCTCGGGTCGATGAGAAGCTGGTAGGTCCTGCCTTCGAGCAGACCGCCGAGCCTGACCGCGTCGGAGCCGCTGGTGTAGACGTTCTTGATCTCCCTGCCGGTGTGGTCGTAGGCGATGGCACGGACGCCGCCGATGGTGTTGCCGGTGAGCCCGAGGTCGGCGACGCCGGAGGCGGGCGCGTCGAACACGACGAGGGCGGATTTTCCGGGCGTCGCGACGACGATGGGCGTGGCCGGGCCGCCCACCTGCACGCGGGTCGTGCTCTCGATCGTGGCGGGGTCGACGTCGGGCAGCGGGACGGAGAAGTCGCCCGCCGAGACGACCTCCCCGGCGGGCGTCGCGATCACCAGCTTGCCGGTGGAGGCGTGGTCGGGGACGCGGAACCTCAGCGAGGCCGGGGTGGCGGAGACGACCTCGGCGCGGGCCCCGTTGACGCTGACGACGTCGTCCTGCGCGGCGGCGGCGAAGCCGGACCCGGTGACGGTGATCTCGGTGCCGGGAAGGCCGGACGCGGGGGCGATCGCCGTGATCACCGGGCCGGGGGTGGCGGGCGTGAACGTTCCGGCCGGCACCGTGACGCCGTCCACGGTGACGGTGACCGTGCCCGCGCTCACGCCTGGCGGGACGGTCACGGTGAGCGTCGTCGCGGTGGCGGCGGTCACGGTGGCGGCGACGCCGTTGAACGCGACCGCGTCGGCGGACGGCGTGGCGGAGAAGCCGGTCCCCTGGAGGCGGACGGCCACGCCGGGCCGGGCCGAGGCGGGGACCATGCTCATCACCGAGAGCCGCGACGCGGGGTAGCGCTCGACGTTCAGGATGTTGCCCGCCTCGTCGTAGGCGTACCGGGCCGCCTCGCCGCCGGGGCGCGTGACGCCGGTCAGCCGGCCGGCGGCGTCGTAGGCGTAGACGGCGGGGCCGGGGGTGTCGGCCAGGGCGGCCTTCGCGGTGGTCCTCGCCTCGGTGGCGCGCGGGCCGGCGGCCGCGTCCTTCAGGGCGAGCGGCGCGCGCTCGGCGGCGCGCGCCGGTGGCGGGGGTGGCGCGCTCAGGCCCTCCGCCGGGAGGGCGGACGCGGCGACGGTCAGGCCGACCAGGATCGCCAGGAATTTTCCGCGCACCAAAACCGGCATACCGCGCCCCCGTAATGCAATGCCCGGAGAAAGCCGAAGGCAGGTCGACTCTCCCCTTTATGTGGGCTTTACTCGCCAGTTGGGGACACTATGCGGGGTGATCGTCACGCACAAGAGCCCTTTTTTGCCATATGTCGGTGCGGTGCTAGATCTTGACAATGTGGGAAATTCGATGTCGCACGGTAAATCGAACTCCGCGTGTAATCCCGGTGACGCGCAGGTGACCCGGCGCGGAGCCATCACCCTCGGAGGCCTGGCCGCCGTATGCGCGGCCACGGCCGCCGACTCCGGACGGCCGCCCGCGTTCACCGCCGCCGACATCGGCGCGCTGCCCGGCGTCCTCCTCCCGCCCGCGCCGCACACCGTCATGACCGCGCTGGACGTGCCACCGGGCCGCGACGCCCTGCGCGCGTACACCATGCTCAGCCGCCTGACCCGCGCGGCCCCCGCCGGGACGCAGGTGTCCCTGGCCATCGGCGCGTCCTGGTTCGACAAGGCCGGGCTGGCGGGCGTCCGGCCGTCCGCGCTGGCGCCGATGCCCGCCTTCCAGGGCGACGTCCTGGACGCGGGGCTCGTCCACGGTGACCTGTTCCTGCAGGTCTCCGCCGCCACCGCCGAACCGGCCCGGCACGCCGCCGACGCGTGGACGCGCGCCGTACCCGGGGTCCGGGTGCGGTGGCAGAAGCGGGGGTTCCGGCCCGGCGGCCACGTGAGCGGCGGCCGGGCGCTGGCGCGCAACCTGTTCGGGTTCGTCGAGGGACACGGCAACCCGTCGTTCCAGGAGGACCCCTCGCCCGCCGACGTCGTGCGCGTCCCCGCCGGCGCGGGCGAGCCGGCGTGGGCGGTGGGCGGCACCTATCAGGTGGTCCGTACCATCCGCTTCGCCACCCGGCTCTGGGACGCCGACCCGCTCCCCGTCCAGGAGCGGGTGATGGGGCGCCGCCGCGACGGCGCGTGGCTGGACGGCACGACCCCCACCGGCCGCCCGGCCTTCGCGGACGACCCCGACGGCCGGATCACGCCCCTGGACGCCCACACCCGCCGCGCCAACCCCGGCACGCCCGGCGTTCCCGCGCCCCGCATGCTGCGCCGGGGGTACGCCTACCACGAGGGGCCGGACGCGCAGGGCATGCTGTTCGTCGCCTTCCAAGGAGACATGGAGCGCGGTTTCGCGGGCGTCCAGCGCCGCCTGGCCGGCCAGACCCTCGACCGGTACACGCTCACCATCGGCGGCGGATATTACTTTCTCCCCGATCCGTCCCACGGCGAACCCCACGAATTCCGCTCCGACGACGCCTGACGACCGCGCGATGTCACCGGAATTCCCCATAAATCACCGAAAGGCTCCAGCTCACCACGTCGAGGCGAACTTGCAACGGAGCCGCACGGGGAGCAACGGCGGCGGGCCGAGTGCCGCGCCTTCGTCGACTGCGCCCTCGACGGGTAAGTGACCTTCGACCGGCGCTCCGTCCAGTCGCCCTCGCGCCCGGCGAGCCGTTCGTCGTGGATCACCTCGTCATGATCGAACCTTTCTGACACCTCGAGCTCGATGCCGTCCTGGGCGCCGCGGAACGTGGCGGCGAACACGTCGGTGCCGGACTTGTCCTTGTCGAAGATGACGTCGAAGGCGTAGCCGGCGATCTCCAGCGTTCCGCCGTACCGGGTGCCCGAGCCGTCGTGGGTGGCCGTCACGCCGAGCGAGGCGCGGACCCCGTCCGCGATCATCATGTCCCCACGGCAGATGAAGTCGAAAACGCCCGCCGTACCGGTCGTGTGGGAGATCCACAGGCTGGTCAGCTCAAGGGACTTGACCGGCTCGGGCACGTCGGCAAGGCCCAGGGCCGCGACCATCTCCGCCATGCCGAGGGCCTCGCCCGCCGCCAGGCCGCCCCGGAAGGCCCAGCCTCCCGTCGCGCCGCCGCTGCGGGTGGCGGACACCTCGATGCTGAGGGACGAGCCGATCATCACGGTGCCCGCGACGGTGGCGACGAACTTCTCGACCTCGTTGTAGGCCAGCTCCAGGGACAGAGAGGTGATCGTGAAGGGGGCGATCGACCACGAGCCCGTGACCTTCATCCGGACGATGTAGGCGTCCCCGAGGTCGGCGGCGAACGACAGGTCGCTGATCGCGAGCCCGGCGGGCAGCTCACCCGCGGGGATGCCGAACGACTCCAGCAGTGATCCGACCCCGATCGCCTTGCCGTCGCGCAGCGCACCGGCGATGCGCAGGTCGGGAAGCCACACGGCGACCTGGAGCGGGAGCGCCTTGACGTCGAGCGAGGCCACGACCGCAGTGGACGAGTGGTCGGCCGGACGACCCCGCTGCGGCTCGCAGCCGCCCAGGAGCTGGCACCGCTGCTCACCCCGGCCGGGGCCGCACCATCCATGGCCGACCCTGCTGCCCTCCGGGTGGGCGGGAGGCCTGTACGGCAAGACCGAGCCGACCCAGTACCTCCGGGTGCACCTGGAACCGGTGGTGGAGATCGAGGTGGATGTCGCCGCAGAGCACGGCCGCTGGCGCCACGCCCTCAGATACCTGCGCCCCAGACCCGACCTCGACCCGGCCGACGTCCCACTCGGCCTGGACCTCGACGGCGCATAAGCCTGCTCATCCCCGGGCCGCGTGAGCGTCCCGGCACCCGCATGTCCGTGGATCCTCCCAATCACCACACCCAACGCCGCCCTGGCGTACCGGTGGCCAGCCAGGGGGGCACTCTGGCGACCTCGCGTAATCAACTGTCGCCTATTCGACCGTGGTTGAGATCGTGGTCGTCACGGGGAGTGGTCGTCGCCTGGGGCGTAGCGG
>NZ_JBFAGG010000006.1:0-198716 GCF_040653595.1 Sphaerisporangium sp. NPDC051011
GAACAAGAACAATCCAAAGAACGACCCTCAAGATCATGGACAACGGCGATGTCGCCGTACGCCTCCTACGTACTCAACCTGAGTGTCGTCCTACACCTGGTGGGGGTGGCTGGGGTATTCCTCGTCCGGCTCCAGTCGCCAGCGCCAGACCTCGACAGGGGCCGGGCCTGAGGTCGTCAGCATGAGCCGGGCCTCGCTGCCCCGTTCTCCGGTCCACAGTGGTGCCACGGCGTCGGCGGCCACGACGCGGACGCGGCTTTGGGGCGGTCCCTGCATCAGGGCGGACACCGAAATGCCGAAGGTGTCGGCCAGCCGGACCAGGGTGGCGAGGTTGGGGTTGCCCTGGGCTTTCTCCAGTCCCACCAGGGCACCCTTGCTGACCTGGGCGCGCCGGCTGAGTTCCTCCAGGGACAAACCCGCGCGGACGCGGGCCGCCCGGACGTTGTGCGCGACCGTCCGCAGGGCTGCGGCTGTCTCGGCCACCTGATCACCATCCTCACAGTTGACCATTCGAATGCACTAGTAGGTCGTTCGATTGACCGCCACCGGTCGATATGTTGTACGGTTTGGTCGTTCTAGTGAAATAGTAAGGGATATCATGTGATCGCTCTGCTGCTGGCCCTGGGCAGCTCACTCGCTTACGGGTGCGCCGATTTCCTCGGCGGCCTCAGCGCCCGCAGGGCCCATGTGCTGCGCACCGTGATGATCGCGGCCCCGGCCAGTCTCGCGGTAGAACTGCTGCTGTGGCCGCTGCTCGGCGCCTCCTTCAACACCGCGGCCCTCGGCTGGGGCGCCGCCTCGGGGGTCGCCTCGGCCGCCGCGTTCGCCCTGCTCTACCGCACCCTGGCGATCGGTCCGATGAACGTGCTGTCGCCCGTGACCGCGCTGGTGTCCGCCGCGCTGCCCGTCGGTGCCGGCCTGCTGCAAGGCGAGCACCTGGCCGCCGCCGCCCTGGTGGGCCTGCCGCTCGCGCTGGTGGCGGTGGTGCTGGTCAGCGCCGGACACGGCGCGGGCTCGGCACGCCCCTCGCCTGCCGCGCTGCTGCCGGCATTCGGTGCGGGCGCCGCCATCGCCCTTCAGCTGATCTTCCTGCACCAGACGCCGCCCGACAGCGGGGTGGCTCCGCTGATCGTGGGCCGGGCGGTCTCCTCGGCCGTCACCCTGGCCGCGGCCGGGCTGATGCGCCGCAAGCTGGGCTCCGAGCGGCCCGCGTACGCGATCTCGGCGGCCGCGGGCGTGCTGGACTCGGTGGCGAACCTGCTGTTCCTGCTCGCCGCCCGCAGCGGGGACCTCGCCGTCGTCGCCGTGATCACCGCCCTCTACCCGGCAGGCACGGTCCTGCTCGCCCGCAGCGTGCTCGCCGAACGCATCCACCGCGGCCAGCTCGTCGGCCTGGGCACCGCCGCGGTCGCCGTCAGCCTGCTCGCCCTGGCCTGAGCGAGCCACGCAGCCCACCACACCACCGAACCAAGGAGAACAGCATGTTCATACAGCCCTGGGACGCCGGCCTGGACGAGGCCGAATGGCAGACCTGGATCGCCGAAGGCCACGACTTCGGGCAGCTGAGCGTCAACGGCCTGCCCGGCCACCCGCCCATCGTCGTCCCCACCCACTTCACCTGTGACGGACACCACCTTCTGGTCCACCTCGCCCGGCCCAACCCGGTCTGGGCGGCGATCGAGCACGACCCGAACGTCGTCTTCACCGTCATCGGCGACTACGCCTTCATCCCAGGCCCCTGGCGGGCCAAGACCGGCACCCCGCCCCACGAGGGCGTGCCCACCAGCTACTACACGGCCGTCCAGTTCACCTGCCGGGCCGGCATCGTCGACGACCCCGAGGCCAAGGCCGAGCTGCTGCGACGCCAGCTCGCCCACTTCCAGCCCGACGGCGACCACGCCCCCGTCGCCGTCGACCAGCCTCCCTACGGCCGGATGCTGCCCGGCATCCGCGGACTGCGCTTGGAGGTAATCGAAGCAGTGGCCAAGTTCAAATACGACGACCACAAACCCGTCGAGCACCGCGCCGCCGTCGCCGACCACCTCACCGGACGCGGTCAGGGTCTCGATGTTCCCACCGCACGCCAGCAGCGCCGCCGCCTGGACCGCATCGGCCCCTGGAAGCCCTGACCCCGGCAACCGGCGCACGTACCGCATGCAGGGGAACGGAACTCCGCCCATGCCCGCCTTCCACCTCACTCCCGCTGTCGTGGTGTGGTGGTCGGGTCCAGGGAACTGATCCTCCCGATCAAGACCGAGGCGATGATCAACGTGGGAGGCGCCATCTCACCGTTCAACGCATGGCTGATCTCCTGCGGTGCGACCACCCTGCCGCTGTGACTGCGCCGGCATCTGTCCACAGCCCAGCGGGTGGCCGAGTTTCTGGACAGCGATCCGCGGGTGCTGCACATCGCCTACCCAGGTAATTCGCTCTTCGGCCCGACGCTCGACGAAATCCGGGCTTCACCAAGAAGCCGTTTCCTCATCTTGGAGACAGCCGCTCCGCCCGGGACCCATAAGCCCACTGAGATCGACGACCTCGTCGCGACCCTCGCTGCGCGGAAGGATGTCATCGGCTTCAACTGGTACACCTACTACCAGGCCGGCGTGAAAGATGAGACCGACTGGAAGGTCGACAGCGGCTCGCAATCCCTGGCGGCCTTCCATTCTGCGGTCACGAACGCTCTCGCCGGATTCAACATGGAGCACCGTTGATGGAGATAGGGCACCTTGATGGAGGTTGAGATCACAACCCCGGCCTTCGGCACCGGACGCACCGCCCCGCAGCGGCTCGGGGACGAACTCCAGGTGAGCCGCTCGTCGATCCAGGAGGGCCAGGAGGCCCCGCGCGTGCTGGACAGCATGGGGGCCCCGCTCCACGACACACCTGCCCACCTTGTCCCCGAGGTCGCCCCGGCCGGGTGGTCAGCCCGGGACGGTCGCCGGCGTGCCTGGGTGTGCCGAGCTGGTCTCGGCCTCATCATGGTGGTGCAGGCCCTGCTGTCGATGCGGCTGCACAACACCGCCTTCATGGACGAGGCGCTGTACATCTACGCCGGCCACGCGGAGTTCGCGCACATCTTCCACGGGGCTCCGGTGAACTCCTCGTACAGCAGCACCTTCTCAGGTTCACCGATGCTGTATCCCCTGCTCGCGGGGGCCATGGACTCTCTGGGCGACCTGACCGGGGCACGCGCCCTGAGCCTGTTGTTCATGCTCGGCTGCACGGGCCTGCTCTATTCGCTGACCCGCCGCCTCTTCGAGGAGCGCGTGGGCCTGTTCGCGGCCGCACTCTTCGTGGCCGCCCAGTCGACGATCGTGCTGGGTTGGTTCGCGACCTTCGACTCCGCGGCCCTGTTCCTGCTGGCCTTCGCGGCGTGGGTCGTGGTGCGCACCGACCGGGCCAATCCGTTCACGGTCCTGTTCGCCGCACCGATCCTGGTCCTCGCCTTCTGCACCAAGTACGCCGCCGGACTCTTCATCCCCACGGTCGTCGCCCTGGCCGTCATCGTCGCCTGGCCCCATCGGGGCGCCCGCGCGCTCTGGCGCGGGGTGCTGCTGTCAGCCGCCCTGGGAGCCATCGGCGGCGCGGTGCTGTACGGCAGTTCCATCCTGGCGGGCATCCAGTTCACCACCACCTCCCGGGCTCACGGCACCAACTCCACGAGCTCGCTGATCGACGTGTCCGCCGACTGGATAGGGTTGGCCCTCGCCTTGGCGTGCTGGGGGGCACTGTCCTACGTGTGGCGCGGCCGTATCGGCGAGGTCACCTCCGCGGCCCGGAAGGCCACTGGCGAAGAGCCGGGCAGGATCTGGCGTGCGATGCTGGGCCTCCTGCTCTGTGGGACGGGTCTGCTGGCCCCGGCCTACCAGATTCACTTGTCGACCTCCGTGTCCCTCCACAAGCACGTCGGGTTCGGCCTCTTCTTCTTCGCACCGCTGGCCGGGCTGGGCCTCGCCAGGATCGTCGGCCCGCATTTCCGCCGCGCCGCGATCGGCCCACGTTTCCGCCGCGCCACGATCGGCGTCGGCCTGCTGATCATCCGCGCCGCGACCGGCCTGCTGATCATCGTGCTTGCGCTCTCCGACGGCATGGAGCAGTCCCAGCGACGGTACGCGACCTGGCCGGACTCGACGCGCCTCGTCGACCTTCTCCGTCCACACGTGAACGGCAACGGCCGGTACCTCTCGGACATCGCGCAGGTGCCAATCTACTATTTCCGGGACATCACCAAATGGAATCAGTGGACGGGCACCTACTACCTCAACTACACCGACACCAAGGGCGTCAAGCGCACCGGTGCGGACGCCTTTGCGGCAGCCATCGATGACGGCCGCTACAACTTTGTGGTGCTGCAGAAGCCCGGAGTCTCGAAGTTCGATCCGGCCATCGCGAAGGCCCTGCCGACTAGCGGCAAGTACCGCCTCTACGCGGAGCTGCCATTCTCCACCACCTTCGGGGACGGCTCCTACCAGGTCTGGATGAGGACATCCGATTCGCGTGGAACGTCAGTCAGTTGATCAGCGTGGAGGACTGGCTGAGATCCGACGGCCTCGGCCAAGGTCCAGCGGTTCTTGTCTTCCCGGTGAATCACCAGGCCTTGTGGCGCGCGCTTCGCGCGTCGAGGGGAGACGTCAGGAGATGGTGAGCGCGCCGTTCGCGTTACGGGCGCACGTGACGATCGTGCGGGGCGCGGCGGCGAGGGCGCCGGTCAGGCACTGGCCGAGGGCGGCGTGACCCGCGGCGTTGGGGTGCCACGACTCCTGGCAGGTCTGGAAGTAGGTGACGCAGGTGTTCGCCAGCCGCTGGATGCCGATCTTGTCCCAGCCGGACAGGCTGGTGATGAACGTACCGGACGGCCCGTCCTGCACCCGGAGCGGCGTGGCGAGCGCGCCCGCCGGGCTTCCGGGGTTCTCGCAGAGCCGGGCCCCGTCGAAGGCCCTTTGGACGTCCAGCACGCGCAGGTCGGCCGTCGGACGCTCGGCCGCCAGCGTGGAGTAGGCGTTCTTGACCAGGGAGCCGAGGTCCTGGGAGAACACGTACCCGGGGGCGAGGCTCGCGCGGTGGATCGGGCAGCCGGCGGCGTACCGCTCGGCGCCGAGGGCGCGGAACTTGTCGCGGGTGTCGGTGCGGCCGTCCTCGTCCCAGTACTGCGGGGCGACGTCGAGCGGCAGCGGGTTGGTGTAGGTCTGCAGGACTACCTGGTGGACGCCGTCGGCGTCGATTTGGTCGAGGGTGTCGAGGATCCGGCGCAGGGCGGCGGTGGTCTCGGTGGTGGCGGCGGCGACCTCGGCGTCACTGGCCAGGTCCGAGACGGTGCAGGGCTCCTGCGGCACCGGGCCGCCCAGATACGCCCAGAACTCCCACCAGCCCGTCCAGGCGTCCGCGATGAAGCGGTTGGCGCACAGCGTGGCCACATCGCCGAAGGTGAACTGGGCGTTGTTGGAGCCGAGGCCGATGAGGACGACGTCGATGTCGTGGGTCTGGGCGACGGCGCGTAGCTGGTCGAGTTGCGAGGCGACGGAGCGGCCGTTGGCGCGGGCGCTGGAGGGGTTGGCGATGTCGGCGGGCTGACCGCCGGAGCACGCGAGGTTGAAGCGGTCCTGGATGCCGGGGAGTGACGCCTTGAACAACGAGGCGTTCGCCGACCGGTGGCAGAAGTAGGCGTTGCTGTTGGCCGCCGACCAGCCGGGGAATGCCTGTGCCGTTCCAGAGGCGTCGACGACGGGTTGGTAGTCCCCTGCGCCCTCACCGCTGACGAAGCTGTCGCCGAGCGCGACGGCCGCGGTGGGCAGGGCCGCCTGCGCCGCTCCGCCCTGGACGACCTGGATGCCGACCGCGCCCACCAGGAGCGCGACCATCGCGGCCACACGCCGGAGAACCCTCACAACTCCCCCATTTCCTACTAAACAAGTACGAAATAACGGTTATGCAGATGACAACACGCCGCGCCGATGGCGTCAAGATCTCCATGAGATCCGGCCGCTTCACCTAAAGAGATCGCGTATCGCCCTGACCGTCAAGCATGCATTTGCTTGCTCAGTTCGAGCATTCAGCGACCGAACGGGTCGAATCAGGTCGGGGACTACTACATTCACGACTCGATGTGGTCTTCCGCGCTGCCAAGGAGAGGTACATACCTCAGACTCCCCAGCGGATCGCTCTCTGATGACCGGCCTTATGCGCACGTCAGAGCTCTGCGAGCAGCGATCGATACACTTCCCAAGCTGACAGCGCGGGTCCGATTCCCGTCACCCGCTCCCCTCGACCGGCCAGGTCAGCTAAGCATTCCTGGCAGAGTTGATGGTCCAACCGGCCTCGATCAAGATGGTTGAAGGCAGCAGGAGCGGCACTTCCAACTCTTCAAGGAGACGTACGCACGAGGTGTGGTACTTGTCATCCCGATCGACGACGGCGATCAGGGGGCCGGTGTCCAGCAGCGTGGCAGCCACGTTGACCGATTGAACCGCTCCGCTAGCAGATCCTCGACCTGTTCCGAGAGATTCCCTTCACCAGAGGCACCGATCCCTGCAATGGACAACCGACGGCAAAGCGGCTGAGAGCGCTCTTCATCCACTGCCTCGGCCAACTCCGGATCTGTCTCCACCAATCGCAAGAGGCATACAGTAGCCGCAGCATAGTGAGATCGCCACCGAAATGCGGATCGTCGGACCCGCCAGTCGATCTTCACGGGCATACCGTGGGCATACGACCCAGAACCCGATCTCCTCGGACCGCACGGCGGTGACCGAATGCTGCATGCGCTACGGGTCTGATGACATGATCGCTCGGTGTTAACCGCGCCTACCGGACCGGGTGCCCGCTGCAGGCAAGCCCCACGCGCCCCCCACTAAGCGATGGCCCAATCATCGGTTGGCTCGGCGCTCCACGAATACGTCGACAACAGCCACAACTAGCGCGGCCAGCACGAACATCATGTTGATCAGTAGGGCGTGCTGGAACGCCTTCGCATGGATGCCATGAGCCGAACCCACCGCCGCAAGACCGACGGAGGCGCCGATTCGCTGTCCTGTCTGAAGCACGCCGCCGGCAACGCCGGCCTCGGCGAACGGCACCGCCGACAAGGTGAATGTCTGGTTTGGCGAGACGATCAGGCCGTTGCCCAGCCCTGCCAGAAACAGTGCTGCTGCGATCATCCAGGCCCCGCTTTGGCCGGTAGCCAGCCGCATGGCGGGTTCCGTGGCGCCCAATCCAACCGTGACCAGCACCAGTCCGAATGCGAGGAGCGGGCGGCCGAATCGGACGACGAGTCGACCGCTCAGTGCGGCACTGAATGCTGATCCCAGCGCGAACGTCGCACTCAACAAACCTGCCCGCAGAGCGGAATAATGCAGGCCTTCTTGCAAGTATTGAGTGACAAGGTAGAAGATTGCGGTGAATCCGCCAAAATACAGCGCAGCGAGCAATACGCCGAGGACATATGAGCCTCGACGAAACAGGGACATATCAACCATCGGACTGCTTCGCTGTCCGTACCAACGCTCCCAGCGTACGAACCCGGCCAGGACGACGGCCGAAGCCAACAGCAACAGCCACTTGCTCTGTGCCTGCCACTCATGTCCTTCCACGAGCGGCAATAGCAGCAGCAATATACCAGCAGCCAGAATTAAAACTCCAACAGGATCAATGCTCTCTCGTTTCCGTTTCCTAACCTGCTGCCTAGGTACGTATCGGTACGCCAAGATCACGGTGATGATGCTGATCGGTATGCTGACGTGCAAGACATGGCGCCAGCCCGCCTCTTGGCCGGTAAATTGAATAAGCAGGCCGCCCAATAGCGGGCCGATTGCCGTGGAGAAGCTGATCACGGCGCCGAGCAGTCCGAAGGCCCGTCCCCGTTCCGCGCCCCAGAAAAGCTGCTCGATCAGGCCGGTGATCTGCGGGGCCATCACACCTGCAGCAGCCCCCTGTACGACCCGTGCCACGATCAGCCAACCCGGTCCCGAGGCTGCTCCCGCCACGGCGCTGGCCAATGTGAAAAGGACCGAGCCGAAGACAAATACATTGTGCCGGCCGTGTGCGTCGCCGAACCGCCCGGCGGGTATCAGCACCAGCCCGAAGGCGAACGCGTATCCAGAAACAACCCACTGCAGGTCGCTCGGCGAGGCGTGTAACGCGATGCGGATAGCGGGTAGCGCCACGTTGACAATGCTGATGTCCAACCATGTGACGAAACCGGCGATCAGGCAGACGCCCAGAGCCTTCCACCGGCGGGGGTCCGAAGGCTTCTGCCCATGCTCGCCGGGCGCCCCGCCTGCAGGGACGCCGCCACTCATCTGATCGGGCACCGGAGCAACGCTCCGTTACACCGTCTCGCCACGGCACCGCACAGTGCCGCTGACTACCGCCACCATAAAGCCGCACCGAGCCAAATCTTTCCTTACGTACTCATAGTCCTCCGGCGGCCCGGCATCGTGGGGACTTCCCGCACCGCCGTCGTGGCTGTTGCCACGAGCGAGAAGGCGTGATGACGCTCGGTGGATCTCCCCTAGGTGATCGGCGAAAATCCACTCTCCTTGTCCTATTCCGGAACCAGGTTCCCAATACACTCACAGAACGGTATCGATTGGATCTCCCTGACATCTGCCGACGACCGACTCGACGGCATACTCAGGCAAGCAAGCGATCTTGGACGGATCATTAACCGGGCTGGGCTGTGCGGCTGTTGAGCTGGACGTAGCGTGGAACCGCATCGTCCTGTGAGGACCCTCCGCTTGCTAAGTAGCTCTGCGGGTCATCGCCCCTGGATCGCTACGAGCGTTTTAACGAGAGGGAGACTTTCATGATGGAGAAGGCTTACCAGATCGCGCTGCTGGTCGCTCGGGTCATCGTGGGCATCATCTTCATTGTGCACGGGGTGGAGAAATTCACGAGCATCGACGCCACCACCGCGTTCTTTCAGTCGTCCCATGTACCCCTGCCCAGGGTGTCGACCCTGGTGGCCGCGGCTGTCGAACTGGTCGGAGGCGTGGCTCTTGTGCTCGGGTTGCTGCTGCCGTTGTTCGGCACGCTGCTTGCGCTCGACATGCTGTTCGCGATCATCTTCGTTCACGCAAGCAAGGGCTTCTGGGTATCCAAGGACGGTTACGAGTACGTTCTGACACTCTTGGCTGTCTCCATCGCCCTCGCCTATAGCAGGGGAGGATTCCTCGCCGCGGACAGCCTGTGGCGGCGGGGTCGCAAGGCCCAGGAATGACACTCCCTCATCGGGAGCAAGGACGTGGCGCCCTCGACCGAACTGCGCCGATGGTATGTCCATGATCCGGCCAAGTTCACCGAGTTCCGCCGTCGCTACACGCCATGGAGCGCGCGGTTCATGGTGGCGCTCCGTCTGCTGATTCAGTTATCAGACGTATTCGGGGGCACGCCCGAGGGCCGGGACAGTGCCCCGGATGGGGGCATCATGAGCATTCCGCGAGGGCAGGTCCTGGTGCTGTACGGCATCGCCGGGAATCTCGCCAAGAAGAAGATCATTCCAGCGCTGTATCGGCTCACCGCCCGCGGCTTACTCGACGTTCCGGTCATCGGCGTGGATCGCGGGCCGCTGGACGCGGCCGCGCTGCGCGACCACGTGCATGACAGCGTCGCCGCCGCCTGCGGAGGGGTCGATGAGGAGGTGTTCGGCGCGTTCGTCGGCAGGCTCGTGCCGGTGGTCGGCGACGTGACAAAGCCCGACCTCTATTCGGAGGTCGCGCGCCACATTCCCGACGACGCGTTCGCGGTGCACTATCTGGCTGTGCCGCCCGCGCTGTTCGGGCCGATAGCCGAGCGGCTGGGGGCCGAGGGACTGAGCGCCCGCGGCCGGCTGGTGGTGGAGAAGCCGTTCGGCCACGACCTTGCCTCCGCGCGGCAGCTCAACACCGCGCTGCACCGGCATTTCCCGGAGGAGCGGCTGCTGCGGGTTGATCATTTCCTTGATAAGGAGACGGTGCAGAACCTGGTGGTGTTCCGTTTCGCCAACAGCCTGCTGGAGCCGATCTGGAACCGTGATCATGTCGCCGCCGTGCAGATCACGATGGCAGAGGCGTTCGACGCAGCCGACAGGGGGGCGTTCTATGACGCGGTGGGCGCCGTCCGCGACGTCGTACAGAATCATCTGCTGCAGGTCCTGGCGTACCTGACCATGGATCCTCCGGCCGACCACGGCGCCGAGAGCGAACGCGACGAAAAACGCCGGCTGATGTGTGCGATACGCGCGATCGACCCTGATGACCTGGTGCGCGGCCAGTACGATGGATACCGCGACACGCCGGGCGTTGCCGCCGGGTCGACCGTGGAGACCTACGCCGCGGTGCGGCTGTGGATCGACAACTGGCGCTGGGCCGACGTGCCATTCCTGATCAGGACGGGTAAGGCGCTCGCGGTCACGAGCACCGAGATCGCGGTACGGTTCCGCCGGCCGCCGCGCATGCTGTTCGCATCCGGCGACGGCGACCGGCCGCGACCGAACATCGTGCGCTTCCGGCTGGAGCCCAATCCCGGGGTAACGTTCGAGCTGCTCGCCAAGGCCCCCGGACAGATCGACGCGATTCGCGAGGTGCCGGTGTCGGTCGACTTCCGGGGCGGGCCGGGTCAGCTGGAGAGCGCGTACGAGCGGATCTTCACGGATGCGCTTTCGGGCGACCCGCGCCACTTCGCCCGCCAGGACAACGTGGAGGAGGAATGGCGCATCGTCGCTTCCATCCTCGACGCCACGGCTCCGCCGGAGCGGTACGAACGCGGCTCCTGGGGGCCGTCCAGCGCCGACCGGCTCGCCGAGGAGGGCCACTGGATTCCCACCGTCGTCCAAGCCTGACCGTGATACCCGCGTCGCTGTCTCCTCCAACAGGCCACGGATTACGATTTAGCCCTTGAAGAAGAGCTCCGTGCACCTCAGTGCGAGATCGCTGACGACGATCGCAGAATGTAGCGCTCGACGGCATTGGCGAAGCCTTCGTCCTCGTTGGACGTTGTGATCCGCCGGGCCGCCCGCTGGACTTCGATGCTCGCGTTTCCCATCGCGATGCTGAGGCCGGAGTGGGCGAACATGAGGACGTCGTTGGGCATGTCACCGATGGTGGCGATCGCGGCGGCGGGGATCGAGAATCGTTCGGCCAAAAATTGCGCCACCTGTCCTTTGTTCGCGTTGGGATGGGTGATGTCGAGGTAGTACGGCTGGGAGCGGGCCGCCGAGACGTGGTCGCCGATCCTCGCGTGGGCGGCTTCGGAGGCCTTCGCGACCGCGTCGAGGTCGTCGCTCACTCCAACGATCTTGACAACCTCGCGGGCATGGGCGTAACTGTTCGTGGCGATGGGTACGAACTTCACGGTCCAGGCTTCCCGGTCGACGTGCGGCCCGTTCGGGTTGCGCACATACCATTCGGTGCCCTGGTAGATCCAGACATCGAGATCGAACGACTCCAGCAACGAGATCACCGGGTCGACCATGGGGTCCGGGATGACCTGCTGCTTGATGGCCGACATGTCGGGTTCCACGAACAGGCCGCCGTTGAATGCGGCGATCGGCGTGTTGAGCTGGAGGGGGTCGACGAGCATGGACATGCCGCGCGGCGGGCGGCCACTGGTGATCGCGAAGAGGATGCCGGCCTCGTGGAGCCTGTGAACGGCCTCGCATGCGCGGTTGGTGAGGATCTTGTTCGGTGTGACCAGAGTCCCGTCGACGTCGGCTAGGAGCAGGCGCGTTGCTTGGGTCATGACCACCTCCTGGGGTATGCGGCGTCCTTGTCCGCGAGCACGTACGAGCGCGCCGCCTCCACCCGCCCGGCGGGGATCGCCGGATCACCGGCCAGTAACTTGCGCAGTGGTGTTCGCTTGTCGGCTCCGGTGATGAGCCAGAGTAGCTGGTCGGCGCGGGCGAGGGCGGGATAGGTGAGCGTCATCCGCGGATGGCCCTGGTACGGCCGGGTGAGCGCGACCAGCCGATCGGTCACGGTGAGCACCGGGTCGCCGGGGACCAAGGAAGCGGTGTGACCGTCCGGGCCGAGGCCGAGATGGACGAGATCGAATCTGGCCGGCAACAGCTCGGCGTATCGCCCCGCGGCGGCTTCCAGGTCGGCGTCGGTCACCGGCATGGGTACGATCTCGACACCCGCCGCGCCGAGGCTTTCCCGCAGGTGGGTCAGGTTTCGGTCCGGGTCGCCATCGGGTGCTACGCGTTCGTCGGCCTGGAAGATGGTGATGTTCTGCCAGGGCAGGTTGCGGGTGGCGAGCGCCGCGAACATCTTCCATGGCGTGTGGCCGCCGCTGACGGCGAAGGTGAAGCGCCCGTGGTCGACGACCGCGGCGGTGGCGCGGTTCGCGACCTCGGCGGCGGCGTGGGTGGCCACGGCGTCCGGGTCGTCGAGGATCTGCAGGTCGTGGCGCATTCAGGGTCAGTCCTTCTTCTCCGCGTGGCCACCGAATTCGGCTCGCATCGCCGAGAGCGCCGCGTCGGAGAAGTGGCCGAGCCCACGCGAAGAGAACCGTTCGGACAGCGCCGCGCTGATGGCCGGTGCGGGCACGCTTTCCTCGATCGCGGCGATCAGCGTCCAGCGCCCTTCGCCGGAGTCCGAGACATGCCCTCGGAAATCGTGGAGCTGCGGGGATCGGGCCAGCGCGTCGGCCAGCAGATCGACCAGCCAGGAGGACACCACCGATCCGCGGCGCCACACCTCCGCCACCTCGGCGACGTCGATGTCGTACTGGTAGGCCTCGGGGTCGCGAAGCGGCGCGGTCTCGGCGTCGACGGTCCGTTCCTTCATCCCCGCGTTCGCGTGCCTGACGATGGACAGGCCCTCGGCGATCGCGGCCATCATCCCGTACTCCACACCGTTGTGAACCATCTTCACGAAGTGCCCGGCTCCGTTCGGGCCGCAGTGCAGGTAGCCGTAGGGGGCGGTGCCGTCGCGGGTCCGCCCCGGCGTCGGTTCAGCGGTTCCTGTGCCGGGAGCGATGGTCGCGAAGATCGGGTCGAGTCGCTCGACAGGTTCGTTCTCGCCGCCGATCATCAGGCAGTAGCCGCGCTCGAGACCCCACACCCCGCCGGAGGTGCCGCAGTCGATGTAGTGCAGCTCCTTGGCGGCGAGCCGGTGGGCCCGGGTGATGTCGTCGCGGTAGTAGGAGTTGCCGCCATCGATCACCGTGTCGCCGGCATCGAGCACCTCGACGAGCTGGTCGAGCGCGGATTGAACGACCCCGGCGGGAAGCATCAGCCACACGGCCCGAGGCCGGTCTAGCTTACCCGCCAGGTCGCGAAGCGACGTGGCGGCGGTCGCGCCCTCGGCCTGCAGATCCTTGACCGCGTCTTCGTTGACGTCGTAGACGACGCAGTCGTGCCCGTCGCGCATCAGCCGGCGGACGAGGTTGGCGCCCATCCGACCCAGGCCGACCATTCCCAGCTGGATGGCTCTGTCCGATGCCATGATTCCCCCAAGCGGTTGTCTCTAGGTCTGCTTCAACCTCCGGTAGTGGCAGACTTGGCGAACCCGATCAAGTCGACCGGGATGAGCCGGGTGCCCTGGTGGATGAGCTGGTAGAAGCTGTACTGACCGTTGGTGCCGGGCTCGCCCCAGTACAGGGGGCCGGTGTCGTAGTCGACCGGCACACCGTCGACGGTGACGCGCTTGCCGTTCGACTCCATCGTCAGCTGCTGCAGGTAGGCCGGGAAGCGTTTGAGGTACTGTGGCATCGGCGCGATATCCATCGGCGTACCCGGATGCCCCGACTTGGCCCGCTGGATCGCGTCCAAACACAGGCCACGGATCGTGTTAATGGACAAAGCGTCCATACGTCCCCTTAATCACGAGACTACCAGCGATCCGAGATCGAGGTCAGCGAACGGTTCGCCGAGCGCGGTCCGAAGACCGCTTCACCCATCCCGAGGCGCCTCTTCCACGCCCCACCGACGCCACCGGCAACGAACGCAAGCCGCCGGCCCTCGGGTCTACGACACCCTCCTCGACTTGGCCGGCGTCGAGCACGTCGCTGAGGAAGGCGTGCTGAAGGAGATGTCGGAGGGGTCGATGTGGCTGATGCTGCGTTTTGGCGGCCACACCCGCGAACAGCCGCGCGTGAACGCACAGCCGCCTCAACTGCGCGGCCGGGCTACGCGCCCTCGGCCAGACTGGGCCCAGCTGACACGATCGTGGCCGACACGAGGGCCAGGCCCATGCCACGCACCCGTCAGGGCGTTGGCAGCAGGCGCGCGACGCCCCCGCCTTGAGGGCGCGTTGCTGCTGCCCGCGATCCGCGGCGCGGTACCCGCCGACGACCCGCGGGGCCAGCGTAGGGGGCCGTACGGCGGACCGGGCTCAGGTGGCGTCGTAGACGAGGAGCCCGTCGTCGAGAAGACGTGCGCCGGCGGTCGGCCGGTGTTCGGCGAGCCGCCCGTCATGGGCCAGGTGCAGTACGGGGACGTGGTGGACCAGCACGGCGTAGTCGGCGATGATCCGCCGATGGCAGCGCCACCAGACGGACTCGGCGCACATGATCGCGGTACGGGTGGCCGCCGCCTGGTCCAGGAGGTCCTTCAGGGCGGCGTGAAACTCCGGTCCGCGGCTGTAGCCGGCGTACCCACGGAAGGAGTCGTTCCGCCAGAACGTGTCGGGCGAGTCCGGGGCCGGCCTGCGGAAACCGCCGAGCCTCCTCTCCCACCGGTAGTCGATGCCCTCCTCCGGCAGCCAGGCGGAGAGCTCCTGTCTGCCCACGTCGGGGAGGCGCCGACTCCCCGGCGCGGTACGCACGTCCACGACGGCCTCCGCGTCGACGCCGTGAAGGAGGGCGGCGATCAGGGTCCGGGAGGCCGTGCCGTGGCCGAAGGTGAGCAGCGGAGGCGCCTGGTCGCGGTCGGCCGGCAACGGACGGAGGTCTGCGGTACCCACCAGCGGTGTAGTACCTGGGGACCCGAGGGCCAATCGCCTGATCAGGACGATGCCGCCGGGCGAGAACACACCGGTGGTCGCGGAAAGTACCAGCCCGCCTGAGAGTTGGGCACTACAGCATCCCTGCCATGTTGGAGGCCTGGGTCGGGTAGACGAATAGCGCATGCTTCAGCGCGTCGGCGCGGACGTCCGCTCGGATGGCAAGAGCGAAGACGTTCGCGAACTCGTCGGCCTCCGGGCCCAAGAGGTGAGCTCCGAGAATCTTGCCGCTGCCCTTCTCGATCAGGATCTTGTACATCGACGCCGGCTCGGCGACCCGCCGCGCTGAGTACCAGCTAGAGGTATCCGCCTGGTTAACGGTGAAAGTCAGGCCCTTGGCGTGAGCTTCCTCCTCGGTCATCCCCACCGCGCCCAGTGCGGGAATCGAATAGACCACACTCGCCATGCCGAGGTAGTCCGCCGTACGCTGGTTGCCCTCCACAATGTTGTGGGCAACAAGGCCGCCCTCGTACTGAGCGAGGGGCGTCTCGGGCAGCCCTCCGCTGTTGGCCGCGTCACCCGCCGCGTACACCGCCGGGTTCGAGACGCTCTGCAGGTGGCCGTTGACCCGGATCCCACGGCGATCGAACTCGACCCCGGCAGCGGACAGGTCGAGATCGTCCACCTCGGGTGCGCGACCAGCCGCATGGACAACCATGTCCGCCTCGAACACCTCAGGCCCCGAATCCGTCAAGGCCGTGACCTTGAAGTTTCCCGATGCTCTCTCGACGCCCGTAACCTTCGTACCAGTCCGAACGTCGATGCCCACGTCACGGGTGCGCTCCACTAGCCGCGCCACGAGGTCTTGGTCAAAGTGTTTGAGTGGCCGAGCCCCTTGGTGCAAGATCGTGACTGCCGCGCCAGCCCTGGCCGCGATGTGGCCGAACTCGAAGCCGATGTAGCCGCCTCCGACAAACGCGATCCGTCGAGGCAACTCCTGCAGGTCGAGAAACTGGTCGCTGCGGGTGAGGTGGTGCTCGCCCTGGATGCCCAGCCTGGTCGGCCACGCGCCAACTGCTACGACTACGTGAGCGCCATCGAGCATGGCCTCGCCAACCTCGATCGAACGCTGGTCAAGAAAGCGCGCACGCCCGTGGAAGGGTTCCACCCCTGCTTGGACGAAGCCATCCTCTCGCTGCCGGGGAAAGGGGTCTGTGAACGTGGCCTTGAAACGGATCAGCTCAGGCCAGTCGATGCGCAGGTCCCCAGCAACGCCTCGGCCCTCCATGCGACGTTTCCGATCGATGATCTCGGCCGCTCCCACCAACACCTTCTTGGGGTCACAGCCGCGCAGCCCACAGGTGCCGCCAAAGGGCCGGGAATCGACGATCGCCACCTTCTGGCCGGCCGCCCGGCATTGCATGGCCACCGCTGAGCCGGCTTCCCCTGTTCCGATCACAACGACGTCAAAGGACTTCTTCATGATCCATCCTTATGGCTATCCGTTCGATCAGGTGCTTCTTCATTGACGGCACCAATGGCCTGACGCTGCTGCGCAAATGCCGCTCGCGCACAGACTGTCCGCAATCGTTCCGCTACCCTAAGTGCACTAGTTCGACACGTCCGTCGACTCGATGCTTCGAGCAGGGCCGATGTAGGCCGTTCCTGCCTGTGCCCTCAAGCTGCGGGCTCCAGCCGGTGGGGGGTTGCGCTGGCGGGGGTGCGTCGTGGCGACCGCCCCGGTCGGTTCGACAACCGGTCCTACGTGCAATCATGGAGGGCTGAATCCGGTGGGTGGTTTCGAACTCATCGGCTGGCGGACTGGCCGGCGACAGGGCCCATGGAGCGAGGCGGCTGGCAGCACTCGGTCCGCAGCCTGGTTGCAAGACGATCCCACCGCGTAGGCCGATGATGGGGAGAAGGCGTCCACTGACTCATACAAGTGCAGCCAGTTGGGGAGCACTGTCATGACCAAGGACATCACGTACCGCAGGATCTACGAGGAATCCTCGCCCGAGGACGGCAGGCGGGTGCTTGTCGATCGCGTCTGGCCGCGGGGGATGCGTAAGGAGGACGCACATCTCGACGAGTGGCTGCGTGACGTCGCCCCGTCCACCGAACTACGCCGCTGGTACGGCCACAAGCCCAGCCGCTTCGCCGAGTTCCGCCGCCGCTACCTCACCGAACTGCGCGGGCCTGCGCGGCACCAGGCCGTAGACCATCTGCGATACATCGCCGACCACGACAAGCTGACGCTGCTGACCGCCACCCACGATGTCGAACGCAGCCAGGCCGCCGTCCTCGCCGAGTGGCTGACCAGCACCGGGAGATCTAGGGCTTGATCCGCCGCGAGCCCCCAGCACCTTTGCCGCAGGTGTCGTTCGCCGAGGATGAGCGTCCGGTCGATGACCTCAGCCTCGTCCTGTTCCTTGCGCGGCTCTGGCAGGCCACGCTACGCGGCGAGACCGCCCCGGCCTGACTGCATCGTGCGGTTGCGGGCGGCAGACGGAACTGCGCGTCTCCCCGTACTGAGGAGCCCGCTGCGGACTGACTCGAACCCTACTTGGGTCCGTGTCCGGAAGTCAGCGGGCCCCTCAAACCGACCATTCCGATTTGCATCTCGTGTCTCCTTCTTGTTCTTGTGTCATGCCTGGTCTTGGAGCTGCCCTTGGTCCGCTCCGCGCGGGCCGACGATCAGCCGCACCGGGCGGTTGCGGAACAGGTAGCCGGACACCCAGTTCGCCAGCACCAGCCAGCGGTTGCGCATGCCCGCGATCCGGGCGATGTGCACCACCAGCCAGGCCAGGAATCCCGGCTGCCCGCTGAGCCGGACCGGTCCGATGTCGGCCACGGCGAAGCCGCGCCCGACTGTGGCCATGGTGCCCAGGTCCTTGTACCGGAAGGGCTGCGGGATGTCTCCGCGCAGCAGCGCGCCGATATTCCTCGCGGCCTGCCGGCCGGACTGGATGGCCACCTGGGCGAGCATCGGCAGCGGCTCCCCGGCGTCAGGCTGGGGGATCTCCGCGAAATCGCCCACAGCGAACACCTCCGGGTGCCCGTCGACCTGCAGGGTGGGCGTCACCACGATCCGCTCGTGCGAGCCGAGCCGGAGGCCCAGGCCGTCGGCCAGGTGCGAGGAGCGCACCCCGGCGGCCCAGACCACCGTCGCGGCGGGGACCGTTGTCCCGTCCTTCAGGCGCAGGCCCGTCTTGTCGACTTCGGTGACCATGACCCCGGAGCGGATCCGGACGCCCTTGCGCCGCAGCGCCCGGTCGACCGCGGCCGGCAGCGGCCGGGGGAACACGGACAGCGGGTGGCGGCCGGCCTCGGCGAGCGTGATGCTCACCTCCGACCGGTCCAGGCCGGGGAAGTCCCGGGTCAGGGTGCCGGTGACCAACTCGGCCAGCGCCCCGGCGAACTCGGTCCCGGTGGGACCGCCGCCGACCACCGCGAAGCTGAGCAGGCGAGCCCGTTCGGCCGGATCACCCGTCCAGGCGGCGGCCTCGAACCGGGCGAGGATGGCGTTGCGCAGCTGCAGCGCCTCGGGCAGGTCGTTCAGCCCGAGGGAATGCTCGGCGATCTCGGAGTGCCCGAAGTAGGCGTTGACCGCCCCGGCGGCCAGCACCAGATAGTCATAGGGCAGCCGGCCCTGGTCGGTGTCGACCGCCTTCGTGTCCAGGTCGACGCCAGTGACGGTGGCGAGCCGGAACGACACGTTGCCCAGCCGCCGGACCTCGCCGCGGACCGGGTAGGCGACGTCGTCGGCTTCCAGCAGGGCGGTGGCCACCTGGTACAGGAACGGGGTGAAGGTGTGATAGTCGTGCTGATCCACCATGGTGACCTGGACGGGCGCCCGGTGCAGGGCCTTGGCCGCGGCCAGCCCGGCGAAGCCGGCCCCGATGATCACGACCATGGGCCGGGGGGCGCTCACAACGCTCGCCCTCTCGCGGCCCGGTGCCGGCGGATCAGCGTCGTGGTGGAGGAGTCATGATCCAGGCTGGGCGCCGCTTCGGACAACAGCTCGCCCTCGATGGTCTTGGCCAGGATCTTGCCCAGTTCCACGCCCCACTGGTCGAAGGAGTCGATGCCCCAGATGACTCCCTCGGTAAAGACCCGGTGCTCATACAGGGCGATCAGCTTGCCGAGGTTCGCGGGGGTCAGGCGCTCGGCCAGGATCAGCGTGGTGGGCCGGTTGCCCTCGCAGACCCGGTGGGGGATCTGGGCGGGCGGGCTGCCGGCCTTCCGCAGTGCCTCTTCGTCCCGGCCGAAAGCCAGCGCCTCGGCCTGGGCGAACATGTTCGCCATCAGCAGGTCGTGATGGTCGCCGAGATCCTCCACCGGCTCCCAGAAGCCGATCAGCTCGGCCGGGATCAGCTTGGTTCCCTGGTGCAGGGCCTGGTAGAACGCATGCTGGCCGTTGGTGCCGGGCTGGCCCCAGATGATCGGGGCGGTCTGCCAGTCCACCCGGCGGCCGGCCAGGTCCACGTGCTTGCCGTTGGATTCCATCTCCAGTTGCTGCAGGTAGGCGGCCAGCCGGGCCAGGTAGTCGCTGTAGGGCAGCACGGCGACGGTCTGGGCGCCGAGGAAATTGTTGTACCAGACCGACAGCAGGCCGAGCAGCACCGGCAGGTTCGCCTCGAACGGGGCGGTCCGGAAATGCTCGTCGATCTCGTGGAATCCGGACAGCATCTCGGCGAACCGCTCCGGCCCGATCGCGACCATCAGCGACAGCCCCACGGCGGAGTCGAAGGAGTACCGGCCGCCGACCCAGTCCCAGAACCCGAACATGTTCGCGGGGTCGATGCCGAATTCCCTGACCCCGTCGGCGTTGGTGGACACTGCCACGAAGTGGCGGGCTACCGCCGCGGTGTCCCCGCCCAGCCCGCCGACCAGCCACTCCCGGGCCGAACTGGCATTGACCAGGGTCTCTTGCGTGTGCCAGCTCTTGGAACAGACAATGAACACCGTCTCCGCCGGGTCCAGGTCCCGCGTCGCCTCGATCAGGGCGGCCCCGTCGATGTTGGACACGAACCGAACCGCCTTGTCCAGGTCGGTGTAGGCGCGCAGCGCCGTGTAGGCCATCGCCGGGCCCAGATCAGAGCCGCCGATGCCGATGTTGACCACGTTGCGTATCGGCCTGCCGGTGTGACCTTTCCAGGTCCCGTCCCGCACCGCCCGGGCGAAACCCGCCATCCGGTCCAGGACCTCGTGCACCTCAGGCACCACATCGGCACCGTCGACCTCGATGGATTGGTCCCGGGGCGCCCGCAAGGCGACGTGCAGCACCGCCCGGCCCTCGGAGGAGTTGATCTTCTCCCCGGCGAACATGGCATCGATCCGCTGGCGCAGTCCACACTGACGGGCCAGGTCCAGCAGCGCGCCCAGGATCTCATCGGTGAGCAGGTTCTTCGAGTAATCGAGATGGATCCCGCAGGCATCTGCGGACAGCCGCGCGGACCTGCCCGGGTCCTCGCAGAACATCTCCGCCAGCCGCAGGTCCTCTGTCTTGGCCGCGTACCCCTCCAGCCGCGCCCACGCGGGCTGATGGCGGGCCGGTATCGGCTCGGACTGTGCCATGGAACTCTCCCTCGTTCGTCGTCCGTAGCGATGACGGGCGGGTGAACGACGCGGTCAGCTCGCCCCGGAAAGCTGCTCGTGCCTGGACCCGATCCGGTCCAGCAGGTCTTTCCAGGAGGTCACGAAGGCGTCCGCGCCCTCGCGCTGCAGCTCGCCCGCCAGTGAACCGGCGTCGATGCCGGCCCTGGCGAAGGCGGCGATGACCTCGTCGGAGTCGCCGCCGTCGGCAGGCAGCAGCTCGCCGGCCTTCCCGTGATCGGCGAAGGCCTCCAAGGTCTGGTCCGGCATGGTGTTGACGGTGAACGGAGCGGCCAGCGCGGCCACGTACAGCACGTCCGAGGCCTCGGGATCCTTGACCGAGGTGGAGGCCCACAGCATCCGCTGCGGCCTGGCTCCTTCGTTGGCCAGCCGTTCCCAGCGCGGGGAGTCCAGCAGCTCCCGGTAGGCGCGGTATGCCTGCCTGGCCACGGCGATGCCCAGCCGGTCGCGCAGCTCCTCAGGGACCCGCCCGGCCACCGCCTTGTCCCACCGGGACACGAACAGCGAGGCGACCGAGCCCACGGCCGGGTCCAGGCCGTCGGTGATCCGGCGCTCCACGCCGCGCAGGTAGGCTCCGGCCGCTGCCTGGTACTGCTCCGCCGAGAACAGCAGGGTCACGTTGACCGGCACCCCCGAGTAGATGCATTCCTCGATCGCCGGCAGGCCCTCGGCGGTGCCCGGGATCTTGATGAACAGGTTATCCCGCGCGGCCCTGCGGTGCAGCGCCCTGGCCTCGTCGATCGTGCTGCCGGTGTCGTGCGCCAGCAGCGGGGACACCTCCAGCGACACCCAGCCGTCCACCCCGTCGGTCCGGTCGTGGATGGGCGCGAACAGGTCGGCGGCGCGGCGCAGGTCGGCCACGGCCAGCTCGAAGAACACCTCCTCGTCGGAGGCTCCGGCGGACTTGCGGCCGGCGATGTCGGCGTCGTAGTCGCGGCCGCCCTCGATCGCCTTGTCGAAGATCGTCGGGTTCGAGGTGAGCCCGGTCACCGAGTACTCGGCGATGTAGCGGTCCAGGGTGCCCTCGTCGAGCAGCGCCCGGGTGATGTTGTCCAGCCAGATGCTCTGGCCCGCCTCGTGCAGGGCCTGGGTCGGTTTCATGGCTCTTCCTTTCCCCGCAGGACGACCGGGACGGTGCCGGTCACGGCCGGCGGGCCAGCTGGTCCCGGGCTGCCTGGACGACATGGGCGGGCTCGAAGCCGAACATCGCCTGGACCTTCTGGATCGGCGCCGAGGCGCCGAAGGTCTCCATGCCGAGGATGGCTCCGTCGATGCCGACATACCGGCACCAGCCGAAGTCGGCGCCCTCCTCGACCGCGACCCGGGCGCGGACCCGCGGCGGCAGCACCTCGTCGCGGTAGGCCTGATCCTGTCTCTCGAACAGCTCCCAGCAGGGCATCGACACCACACGAGCGCGGATGCCTTCCTCGGTGAGCGCCTCATAGGCGGCCACGCACAGCGCGACCTCCGAGCCGGTGCCGATCAGGATCACATCGGGCTCCGCGCCCGGGGGGTCGGCCAGCACGTAGCCGCCGCGGGCCAGGCCGGAGGCGGCGGCGTAGCGGGAACGGTCCAGGGTCGGCAGCTTCTGGCGGGACAGCACGAGCACGGCGGGCTCGTGACGCAGCGGCATGATCACCCGCCACGCCTCGGTCACCTCGTTGGCGTCGGCGGGCCGGATGACCAGGATGCCGGGCATGGCCCGCAGCGAGGCGAGCTGCTCGATCGGCTGGTGGGTGGGGCCGTCCTGGCCCAGGCTGATCGAGTCGTGGGTCCAGATGTAGATGACCGGGATCTCCATCAGCGCCGACAGCCGCATCGCGCCGCGGGCGTAGTCGGTGAAGATCAGGAACCCGGAGGCGAACGGCCGCACCTTTGCCAGCGCCATGCCGTTGGCCATGGCGCACATGGCGTGCTCGCGGATGCCGAAGTGGAAATTCCGCCCGGCGTAGCTGCCGGCCTCGAAGTCCCCGGCGCCGTCGAAGGTGAGCCGGGTCTTGGTCGAAGGGTACAGGTCGGCGGCTCCGCCGAGCAGCCAGGGGACGTTGCGGGCCAGGACGTTGAGCACCTGGCCGGAAGACTCCCGGCCGGCCAGTCCCTTTGGGTCGGGTGGGAAGGTGGGCAGGCCGGAATCCCAGCCGCCGGGGAGTTGGCGGTGGCTCATCCGGTACACCTCGTCGGCCAGTTCGGGGTGCGCCTGACGGTAGCGCTCGAACAGCGCGAACCATTCCGCCCGCAGTTCCGCGCCGCGGCGGCCGATGCCCTCCCGGAAGTGCTCGTACACCCCGTCCGGCACCAGGAAGCGGGCCTCTTCCGGCCAGCCGTAGAACCGTTTCGCGGCCCGGACCTCGTCCTCGCCGAGCGGCTGGCCGTGCGCCGCGGCGGTGTCGTGCTTGTGCGGGGCGCCGTAGCCGATGTGGGTGTCCACGATGATCAGCGTGGGCCGCCCTGACGTCGCCTTGAACGTGTCCAAGGCCTTGGACAGCAGGTCCAGGTCGTTGGCGTCGCCGACCCGGGTGACGTCCCACCCGTAGCTCTGGAAGCGGGCGGCCACGTCGTCGGAGAACGCCAGCGAGGTGGATCCCTCGATCGTGATGTGGTTGTTGTCGTAGATCCAGCACAGGTTGTCCAGGCGCAGGTGCCCGGCCAGCGACGCCGCCTCGCTGCTGATTCCCTCCATCATGCAGCCGTCGCCCATCAGCGCGTACACATCGTAGCCGAACAGCCGGAAGCCTGGCTTGTTGTAGCGTTCGGCCAGCCAGCGGCCCGCGGCCGCCATGCCCACGCTGGTGGCCACCCCCTGGCCCAGGGGCCCGGTGGTGGTCTCCACCCCCGAGGTCCACCGGTACTCCGGGTGCCCAGGGCAGCGGCTACCGGCCTGTCGGAACGTCTTGATGTCCTCCAGCGTCACCGAGGGCTTGCCGGTGGTCTCGTACTTCGGGTTCACCGCCTGCACCCTGGCCAGGTGCAGCAGTGAGTACAGCAGCATCGAGGCGTGCCCGTTGGACAGGATGAACCGGTCCCGGTCCGGCCAGATCGGGTCGGCCGGGTCGAACCGCAGGTGCCGCTGCCACAGGCAGTACGCCACTGGGGCCAGCGCCATCGGGGTGCCGGGATGCCCGGATTTCGCCGCCTGCACCGCATCCATGGACAGGGTGCGGATCGTATCGACGCAGCGCCGGTCCACATCCTCGGTGGCGAGCTGATTTGCTTGATCGGTCATGGGTGGTTCACGCTCCTCTGGCTGTGGCCGCGCGGGAAGTGGCGGTCCACGCGGCGACGTCGCGCAAGGAGGTCACGCAGGCCGTACCGGCCGCGTGGTATCGAAGATGGCCGAGCCGACGACGATGGTCGCCCCGGCGTCGACCGCCATGGCGATGGTCTGTTCGTGGATGCCTCGTCCACCTCGACGTCTGAGCGGGTAAGCCCCGGCTGGCCGGCAGTCCCGCGGCGGGCACCTTGTCCAGCGTCGAGGTCCAGCGTCGAGGAGATCAGTTCCTGGTCGCCGAAGCCCAGATCGACGCTCATCACGAGAACAGGGCGACCTCGGTGAGGATCTCTTCGACGGCTTCCGGTGAGGTAGCCGGGTTCAGGGCCACCCCGGCGCCGGAGCCCGACGATCGTATGTTCTCGATCGTCCGGTGCAGCCGGCGGCATGCCTCCGCGTGCACCCTTATCACCTCCACTCTACGACCCCCCTGGCTGCATGTACCAGGGGCGCCAGTGCCGCCACCGTCCCCGGGTCGAACGTGAGTCCGCGGAGCGCCGCCATGGCGGGCCGTCAGGTCCGACTAGCCGCCCATCCCAGCCTTCCGCGGCCCTCCACCACGGCGAACGACAGCCCGCGAGTGCCCCAGCCCGGCGCTCTCCGGTTCGCCATTAAATGGACTGCCGGTAGACGAAGAACTCGTGGTCGGGGTTGTAGCCGCCGCCGACCTCGGAAAAGTGGGCCACGAATTCGATGCCGGCCAGCCATTTGACCTGCTTGAAGCCGAGCTGGACCTCGTTGCGCAGCCGTAGCGGGGCGCCGTGCCCGTACGACAGCGGGGCGGCTGCGGGCGTACCGGCTGGACCGGACCGGCGCCGGGGCCGGCGTGTCGGGCGCGGACGGCATCACGGTGATCACATCGCTGGATGAGCTGGTGACCCTGCTGGTCGCATGGTCCCGAAGGTCTCCCTCGTCTGCCGGTGCGCCGGTCGGCGGCCGGGAGGCTGGGTGGGGGCCGGGCCCGGGAACGCCGGAGGGATCGCGCAGGTGATCGGCGCGCCGTTGGTGACGACGTCCGGCTTCCCATAGTGGACGATCTTGAGCGGCTCGCCGTCGAGTAGCGTGTACGTGGCGGACTTCTGGTCCGCGCTGACCGTGAGCCGCCGCCCCAGCAGGGACACCGTGAAGGAGAGCCCGGTGAGCGCCGAAGGCAGCCGCGGCGCGAAGCGGAGCACGCCGCCGTGGTGGCGCATCCCGGCGAGCCCCTCGACCAGGGCGATCCAGGCTCCGACCAGAGCCGCGATGTGCAGTCCGTCGCGGGTGTTGTGCTCGACGTCCTCGAGATCCATCAGCGCCACCTCGGCGAGGTAGTCGTAGGCGAGGTCCATGTGACCGACCTCGGCCGCGATCACCGCCTGGGTGCAGGCCGACAGCGAGGAGTCCCGTACAGTGATCCGCTCGTAGTAGGCGAAGTCGCGCGCCTTCTGCTCGGGGGTGAAGGCGTCGCTCCGCCGGTGCAGCGCCAGCACGAGGTCGGCCTGCTTGACGACCTGCTTGCGGTACAGGTCGAAGTACGGGAAGTGCAGCATCAGCGGGTACTGGTCGGGTCCCGTCGCGGCGAAGTCCCACACCTGGTGCTTGGTGAAGTCGTCGGCCTGCGGGTGGACCCCGAGCTTCTCGTCATAGGGGACGTACATCGCCTGGGCCGCGGCCCGCCAGCCCGCCATCTCCTTCTCGTCGACGTCCAGGCTCCTGGCCTCGTCGGGGTGGCGCTTGGCCGACTCGGCCGCGGCGTACAGGTTCCGCTGGGCCATCAGGTTCGTGTAGACGTTGTTGTCGGAGACGGCGCTGTACTCGTCCGGGCCGGTGACCCCAGCGATGCGGAACGCGCCGTCGGCGTCGTGGTGTCCCAGCGACCGCCACAGCCGGGCGGTCTGCACGAGCAGCTCCAGGCCGACGCCCCGGTCGAACGCCTCGTCCTGCGTGATGTCGAGATAGCGGTCGACGGCGTCGGCGATGGCGGCGTTGACGTGGAAGGCCGCCGTCCCGGCGGGCCAGTAGCCCGAGCATTCCTCCCCGTGGATGGTCCGCCAGGGGAAGGCAGCCCCACGCAGCCCGAGCTGCCGCGCCCGGTCCATCGCCATCGGCAGCGTGCTCTGCCGCCAGCTCAGCGCGTGGGCGACAGCCTCGGGCAGCAGATAGGTCAGCACCGGCATCACGAACGCCTCGCTGTCCCAGAAGCAGTGCCCGTCGTAGCCGTTGCCGGTCAGCCCCTTGGCCGGGATGCCCCTACCTTCGCCGCGCGCCGCGGCCTGAAGCATGTGGAACAGCCCGAACCGCACCGCCTGCTGGATCTCCGCGTCGCCCTCCACCTTGACGTCGGCGCGGGCCCAGAAGTCGTCCAGATAGCTCCGCTGCCCGGCGACCAGCCCGTCCCAGCCGGTCTGGCGCGCCGCGGCGAGCGCGGCGTCGGCCTGGTCCCGCACTGCGGGGCGCGACCGCGCGCCCGACCAGCCGTAGGAGACGAACTTGACCAGGCGCAGCGGGCTGCCGGGCTCGATCGAGGCGATCACGGTCACCCGGCCGAGGTCGGGGGAGCTCTCGGCCATGACGCCGGTGCCGTCCGGACCGTCGACGACGTGGTCCATCGCGGCGGCGACGCACAGGCCGCTCGCGTGGGTGTTGTGCACGAGCGCGGCGCGGGCGCCCCACGCCGCGTTCTCGCGGGAGATCAGCGGCGCCTCCAGCGCGGCGGCGACCCGTGGGTCGCCCGCCGCGCTGGGCAACTGCTCGTTGGCGACGAGTTCGGACTGCACGACCACCCGCAGCGGCTTGTCGACGGGCTCCACCTCGTAGCAGATCGCGGCGACCGCTCGCTGGAGCAGCGACACCAGCCGGACCGAGGACACCCGGACCGCGCACCCGTCCGGCGACTCCCATTCGGCGGTCCGCCGCAGCACACCGTCGCGGAAGTCCAGCGTCTGCTCGTGCGCGCGCAACTGTCCGTAGCGGACGTCGAACGGCTCGTCGTTGACGAGCAGGCGGATCACCTTGCCGTTCGTGACGTTGATGACGGTCTGCCCCGACTCGGGAAAGCCGTAGCCGGCCTCGGCGTACGGCAGGGGCCGCACCTCGTAGACACCGGACAGGTAGCTGCCGGGCAGGCCGTGCGGTTCCCCCTCGTCGAGGTTGCCGCGCCAGCCGATGTGCCCGTTGGACAGCGCGAACAGCGACTCGGACTGGGCGAGGACGTCGACGTCCAGCCCGGTCAGCCGCAGGCTCCAGGGCTCGCACGCGAATGCGGGATGGGTGATCATGAGGAGCGCTCCAACAGCTCTGCGAGGTCGGACACCACCACGTCGGCGCCGTGTTCGCGCAGCTCGGCCGCCTGCCCGACCCTGTCCACGCCGACCACGCAGGCGAACCGTCCGGCCCGTCCGGCCTCGACCCCCGCGAGCGCGTCCTCGAACACCGCCGCCTCGTCAGGCGCCACCCCAAGTGCCCGCGCGGCGGCCAGGAAGGCGTCGGGCGCCGGTTTTCCGGCCAGGTGGTCGCGGACCACGGTGCGTCCGTCGATGCGTTCCTCGAACAGGTCCTCGATCCCCGCGCCGACGAGCATCTCCCGGCAGTTGGCGCTCGACGACACCACCGCCCGGTGCAGCCCGGCGTCCCGCACCGCGCGGACATAGCGGACCGATCCCTCGTAGACGTCCACGCCGTCCTTCATGATCCGGTCCAGTACCAACTGGTTCTTGCGGTTGCCCAGGCCGTGAACGGTCTCGGTGCCGGGCGGGTCGTCGGGGTCGCCCTCCGGCAGGTGGATGCCGCGCGCGGCCAGGAACGCCCGGGTGCCGTCGGCCCTGGTTTTGCCGTCCACGTACGTGTCGTAGTCGTTCACCGGGTCGAAGGGGACCAGCGCCTCGCCCGTCCGGTCGGCCCGCTCGCGCAGGAAGTCATCGAACATCTCCTTCCAGGCGGCGGCGTGCAGCCGCGCCGTACGGGTCAGGACACCGTCCAGGTCGAACAGGCAGGCCCGCACGCGGTCCGGCAGGCCCAGTTTCCTCGCGGCAGACAGCTCCACGCTGGGTGACCTCCTCGACCATCCGAAACGTGACCCTGCTCCCCCTACCCCCGATGGGGCCGGTCATCGGATCCGCGCCACGGTCCAGGGCAAAGGCTCCGGATTCTTTCCCTTGGGAGCCGCCCTTTGCCCAGGAGCGCGAGTTCGTTGTGCATGGCCGTCGAGACAGGGTTAAGGTGTTCTCGAACTGGTGTTTGATATCGATGGCATCATGAGCATCGTGAAGGAGCGATCACATGACCGAGCCGAAGACCCACACCCTTGAGGTGCCTGGCGCCGTCGTCCACTACGACGTGCGCGAGGCCGAGGCGAGCGCCGCGCCGACTCTGCTGATGATCGGGTCCCCCATGGATGCCAGCGGGTTCACCAGCCTGGCCGCGCACTTCCCGGACCGTACGGTGGTGACCTACGACCCGCGCGGAATCGGACGTAGCAGGCGGACCGACGGCGCCGTCGAGTCGACCCCCGAACTGCACGCGGACGACCTGCACCGGCTGATCACGGCGCTCGGCGGCGAGCCGGTCGACATCTTCGCCAGCAGCGGCGGCGCCGTCAACGCGCTGGCGCTGGTGGCCCGGCATCCAGAGCAGGTACGCACGCTCGTGGCGCACGAACCGCCGGCCGTCCAGGCCCTGCCGGACCGCGAGCAGGCGCTGGCCGCGGTGGTGGACATCCGCCGGACGTACGAGCGGGACGGTTTCGGACCGGCGATGGTGAAGTTCTTCGCGGTCGCCGGCCTGCGCGGCGAGATTCCGGCCGACTTCGCCGACCACCCCGTTCAGAACCCGGCCGATTTCGGGCTGCCGGCGGAGGACGACGGCTCCCGTGACGACCCGCTGTTCGGCCAGAACCTCATGACGTCCACGCACTACGGGCACGACTTTGACGCGCTACGTGCCGCGCCGACCCGCATCGTCGTCGGTGTCGGGGCCGAATCGGAGGGCGAGATGGCGCACCGCGCAGGCTTGGCGGTCGCCGAGGGGCTCGGCACGAAGCCCGTGACCTTCCCCAGCCACCACGGCGGTTTCCTCGACGGCGAGCTCGGCATGAAGGGCGACCCGGACGCCTTCGCCGTCACGCTCCGCCAGATCCTGAGTGAGTAGGTTCAGACCTCGAGGCGTGAACACGCGGACCTCTATCCAGCGGGCCGAACCTGGATGAGGTAGGCATTAAATGATTCGCGGAGTTCCCGTTCTGGAGGAGGTGCTCGATGCGGGCTACCACCGATGCCGACGTGCGCCGCGTGTTCGACCGGATCGCGGACCGCTATGACGACCAGATGCAGGTCTGGGAGCGGCGCCTGTTCCCCGGGAGCCGGGAGTGGGCCGTCGGGCAGGCGCGCGGCCATACGGTGGAGATCGCGGTCGGCACCGGGCTCAACCTGCCGCTGTACGGCGACGACGTCACGGTGGTCGGGGTCGAGCTGTCCGAGCACATGCTGGAACTGGCGCGGCGGCGCGTGGCGCGGGCCGGCCTCGGCGCGCGGGTGGAGTTGCGACAAGGGGACGTGCAACGCCTGGAACTGCCCGACGGCATCGCGGACACCGTGCTGTCCACGTTCACGATATGCACGATCCCGGACCCCGCGGCCGCGGCGCGCGAGGCCTACCGCGTGCTCAAGCCAGGCGGCCGGTTCGTGCTGGCCGAGCATGGGCCGTCGAGCAACCCGATCATCCGGGCCGGCATGCGACTGGTGGAACCGATGTTCGTGCGGTTCGCAGCCGACTACCTCACCCGCGATCCCCGGCCGTTCCTGGAGCAGGCCGGTTTCCAGATCGAGTCGGTGTCCCGGATGAAAAGCGGTGTCAGCTTCCGGGTACTGGCCATCCGGCCCTGACGTACGGGCAGGTCACCGACGCGTGCGGCACCCCGTCCTCCGCCTGGGCGGGACGACGCGATTTCCAGCCCCGGCCGGCGCCTGGGGCCTGCCGGGGCAGGCAGGGCCGTGTCGGGGCGGATCTATTCGGGTTCGTTGCGTTTCTGGCCTCCAATGGTGAAGGGGGTGGTGACTCCCTCGTACATAAGGTGGGCCACCAGGCCTTCGGTGGCGTGGGGCAGGTTGTGGCAGTGGTCCATCCAGATGCCGGGGTTGTCGGCGACGAAGGCGACGTCGTACCACTCGCCGTTGCCGACCTCCAAGGAGTCCACCCACCACGGGCTCCCCGTCGCGCGCACACCGCTGCGGCTCAGCACCACGGCGTGGTGGCCGTGCAGGTGCATGGGGTGCGTCTCGCCGCTGTGGTTGCCGATGCGCATCCGTACGACGTCGCCGGACGCCACGACGAACATCGGCACGTCCGGGAACATGTGCCCGTTGACGGTCCACCAGAGCCCGGGACGCCCGTCGAGGAAGCCCGGGCGGCGCCCGATGTCGTACACGAACCGCCGGTCGGCGGCGTCGGGGTCGAACCCGATCGGCGCCGGGGTGCCGTAGGACAGCAGGTCGAGCGTCGTGGCGGGCCTGGGGACGGCGGCGGCGTCGTACGTTCGCGAGCCGAGCACGACGCCGGAGGGGCCGCCGATGTGGACCCGCACCGGCGACCCGTCCGCGGGCATGGTGACCTCGACGTCGGCGCGGCCTCCCGCGGTGACCATCACGGCGGTGTCGCGGACCGGGCCGGGCTCGTGCAGGTCGGTGCCGTCGACGGCGACGAGCCGGTACGGCGCGCCGGCCACCCATACGGGCGTCTGGCCGTTCTCGGTGTTGATCACCCGCACGCGGGCCCGTTCGCCGGGACGGGCCTCGACGCGGACGTCCCCCTCCCGGCCGTTGACGGTGCGGACACCGTCGTACAGGTGCAGCAGTGCGACAGCGTCCACTGCGGGCGGGCGCGCGGCCGGAGCCACCACCAGCGCGCCGAGCAGGCCGCGGCGGACCTGCTCGTGGGACATCTGGTGGGAGTGGTACCAGAAGGTGCCCGCCCGGTCGGCGACGAAGCGGTAGGTGAACGACCCGCCGACGCCGACCGCGTCCTGGGTGACGCCCGCGACCCCGTCGGCGGCGTTGGGCACGTCGACGCCGTGCCAGTGCAGCGTGATACCGTCCGGCACCGACTCGTTGACCAGCCGGACCTCGACCAGCTGGCCCTCGGTCGCGTGGATCACCGGGCCGGGCGAGGCGCCGTTCAGCGTGTACCCGTCGATGTGCCGGCCGGCGGCCAGGCGGAACCGCTGCTTGCGCGCGGTGAGGGTGAGTTCGACGTCGGCCGGGCGGCGCGGGTCGGCGGTGAGCGAGGTCACGTCGCGCCCGGCCGCCGTGGCGTCGGGCCCCGGCGCCGAGATGTCACGCCCCGCCGCAGCTGAGCCGTGCGCTGTGCCGTGCCCCGTGGCCGTGACATCGTGCCCGGCCGCCGCGTGCCCGTCATGCCCCGCCGCGGCGGCCCCCAGGTGCGCTTCGTGGCCCGTGGCGTGAGCGCGGTGGTCCGGCGCGCCGCCCATCTGGCCGGCTTCGCGGGAACCGCGCCCGTGGTCGGCATAGCCCATGTCCATCACGGAGTACGTGTCCGGCAGCAGACTGTCCTGCCAGAGCCAGGTCAGCGGGCCGAGCACGGCGAGGGCCGCGGCGCCCGCGACGACGAGACGTGCGCGGGCGCCGCGCCGGCGGGTCGCGTCCATGTCAGCCGGCTGACCGGACGCGCGCTTCGTGCCGGGCGGGCGCGGCCACGACGGCTGCGCGGCCACGGAAGGCGGCGTAGACGGCCGAGCTGAACAGCAGCAACGCGTTGAGGCCGTGCAGCGCGCCGAGGCCGGGGATGTCGTGGCCGAGGATGCCGAGGGAGACCTGGAGCACGACGAGCAGCAGCACGAGGCCGGCCGCCTTCACCGCTCCCGGGATCTTCGTGAAGAACGAGGAGACCAGCAGGAGCAGCGCGACCACCGGGATGACCATGATCCCGTTCATGCCGTGGATCATGAGGCCGATGGCCTCGGGGAACGGCGACGCGTCGCTCTCCATCACCGCCTTGTCGAGCACCCCGCCCTGCTCGACCCACTTGCCCATGCCGGCGTCGGCGAAGACGACCGCCATCGCCTGCACGGCGACTTCGGCCGCGACGAGGTAGGCCAGCACCTTGTAGAGGACTTTCATGACATTGTTCCCATCCGGGCCCGAGTGGCCCTGTCGCCCCGCCGGGCGTGCGTTCCCCCGAAGTGGACGGTGTCCGTCCCCGCACGCCGGGTTCCTTACGCGGGCGACGTTAGGGAGTCGCGCTTGGCTGCCACTTGTCGATGAGTTGGATGGGAATGGGCGCTCAGGCGCGTCGCGCGCCTCTGGGCCCGATGGGGTGATCAGCCGGCCGGGGTCTCGGACAGGAGTTTCCGGACCCGGGGGATGACCTCCTCGCCGTAGAGGCGGATGGTGGTCATGAGGCTTTCGTGCGGAAGCGTCCCGGAGCTGTACTTCAGCTCGAAGCGGTCGACGCCGAGCCCGCGCACGGTCTTCGCGATCTTCGCGGCCACCGTCTCGGGCGATCCGACGTACAGCGCCCCCTCGTCGGCCTCCGCCTCGAACCGGGCGCGGGTCGTGGGACCCCAGCCGCGCTCGCGGCCGATGCGGTCGTGCATGGCCTTGTAGTGCGGCCACAGTTCCTCGCGGGCCTCCGCGTCGCTCTCGGCGATGTGACCCGGCGAGTGGACGCCGACCGGCAGCCGCGGGACCTCCAGCTCGGCCAGGGCGCGGTGGTACAGGTCGACGTACGGGGCGAAACGCTCCGGCTGCCCGCCGATGATCGCGAGCATCAGCGGCATCTGGTAGCGGGCCGCGCGAACCACGGACTCCGGGCTGCCGCCGACGCCGACCCACGTGCGCAACCGGCCGGACTCGGTCTTGGGGTACACATGCTGGTCGGTCAGCCCGGCGCGCAGCCGTCCCTGCCAGGTGACCGGCCCCTCGTCGAGCAGGTGGGAGAGCAGGTCCAGCTTCTCCTCGAACAGCTCCTCGTACTGGGACAGGTCGTAACCGAACAGCGGAAACGACTCGGTGAACGAGCCGCGGCCGAGGATGATCTCCGCCCGCCCGTTCGACACCGCGTCCAGCGTCGCGAACTTCTCGAAGACGCGCACCGGGTCGTCCGAGCTGAGCACGGTCACGGCGGTGAAGAGGCGAATGCGCTCGGTGCGACCCGCGATCGTCGCCAGCACGATCTCGGGCGCCGAGACGGCGAAGTCGTCGCGGTGGTGCTCGCCGATGCCGAACGCGTCGATGCCCACGCGGTCGGCGAGCACGGCCTCCTCGACGACGTTCCGGATCACCTGCGCGTACGGCAGGCGCTTCCCGTCCGCGCCGACGGTGACGTCACCGAACGTGTCGATCGCGAACTCAAGTTCTGCGGACATCCCTGACCTTCCTCTCCATCACGAGCAGTACACGGAACCATGGCACCGTGGCGGGAATTCCTGTGCCCGCGCGTCCGGCGTCAGCGGCCCGTGGCAGCCGGTGCGGCGGGGGTGCGGGTACGTCTGATGGCGGTGCGCCGGGTCAGCAGGATCGTCGCGCCGACGGTCAGGATGGTCGCGCCCGAGAGTACGGCGAATGCCGCCATCACCGATTCGCCGTCCGGGTCGCCGATGCCGGACGACCGGCCATCGACCCACCGCGTCGCGGCGATCGCCTGCGTCATGAGCACGGCCCCGAACGCGGCGGTGACGCTCCCGAGGACGAGGCCCGGAGGCGAAGGCGGGGGCCGATCTTCGCGCGCGCCGAGGACCTTGTAGATGCCGATGGCCAGGGCGATCGGGACCGTCAGGAACTGGGCGAGATCAAAGCCGATGAGTGCGGCCAGGCGCATGTGCTCGAGCTCGTCGCCCCGCTGTATCCACATGACGGGAGCGACCGCCGCCGCGCTGAGGAAGCCCAGGGCAAGGTAGCGGAAGAACCACATGCTCGACATGATCCGGCATCACGGATAAATCAGGTCGAAGAAGCGCGATACCCCCGCGGTCACGCGGAGACCCTCCGAGTCCGGGTATGTGGAGACTACCGACCATAAATCCCCTTGCAGGATGGGGGCGTCCGGCGAGCATAATCACCGATCATGAAGGACAGACCAGAGGGCCTGGAGGACACCGCGCTGGTCTCGGCGGTGTCCGAGGGCTGGGACGTTCGGGTCCGCTCGGCCACCTACCTCCCGCTCGGAGCCGGAAGCTACCACTGGGCCGTGGAGGACGACGGCGGCCGGTCGTGGTTCGTCACGGCAGACGACCTCGGCAGCGAGAACGACGCGTGGCAGGAGTCCTTCCACGACCTCGGCAGCGACAGCGGGCGTAAGGGATCCTTCGAGGACCAAGGCGGCGAGAACGACGCGCGGGAGGTCGCGTTCGAGCGGCTCGGCCGGGCCTTCGCCACGGCGGTGGCACTCCGGCGCGACGCCGGGCTCGCGTTCGTCCTCGCGCCGATCCCCGCCCGCACCGGAGCCCCACTGTGGCGGATCGACCCACGGTACGCCGTCTCGGTGTTCCCGATGCTGGACGGCGAGGCGGGCGAGTTCGGCGCGCACCGGCCGGACGACCGCCCCGACGTGATCCGCCTGCTCACCGAACTCCACCGCGCCACTCCGGTTGTCGCGGCCACGGCCCCGCGCACCGACCTGACCCTGCCCGGCAGGGACAGGCTCGAAGACGCGCTGAACGACCTCGGCCGGACGTGGGACGGCGGACCCTTCTCCGAGCCGGCCCGGCGGCTCCTGGCCACGCGCGCCCGCGACGTCGAACGGTCGCTCGCCGCCTTCGACCGGCTCGTCCGGCAGGTACGGGAGACGGCCGACACCTGGGTCGTCACCCACGGCGAGCCACACCCCGGCAACCTGGTCAGGACCGCGGCCGGTCTGACGCTCATCGACTGGGACACCGTACAGATCGCCCCACCGGAACGAGACCTGTGGATGCTGACCGGCGCCCCACCCGCCGAGGCGCTCGCCGTCGATTCGACCGCTGATCCACTCGCCCGCGATTCGGCCGCCGACGTGCTCGCCCGCGACTCAGCAGACCACGTGCGGGCCGTGAAGGCCCTCGCCGAGTACACCCGCGCCACCGGCCACACCGTCGACCCCGCCGCGCTCGCCCTGTACCCCCTGTGGTGGAAACTCGCCGACATCGCCATCTTCACCAACGACCTCCGCCGCCCCCACAGCACGACCGAAGACTCCACCGCCTCCTGGCACTACCTCAACGGCTATCTGAAAACCCCCTGAAGCAGACACCCCACCAACACACCGACCACCACTGACCCAGCCCTGGGGTTACCCCTGGGGGACGTCTTTGGACGCCGTCGTGGTCGCCCAGGCGCGTAGGCCGTCGAGGGCCGCGGCGAGGCGGGCATCGTCGGCGGAGTCGGGGGGCGCCCAGGTCTCCGTCCTGATGTCGGACTCGGAGTCGAGGTCCACCCACAGGTCGTAGAAGGCGTCCGATTCCGCCCAGCCGCGCAGGCCCGAGGCATCGAACAGTCCCCGCAGGTCCGCGACCAGTTTGGGGAGGGACAGCCCACCCTCGCGGTACAGGTCGATGCGCTCCACCATCTGCTTGATCAACGCTCGCCCATGCTCCTCCATAAGCACACATATTGTCGCACCTTCTTGATCAATTCGCCGGGGTCCGCTCCGCGCGGACGGGAACCCATGCGACCCGGGTGGCATCGCGAGAGCAACTTTAGAACGTGCGTACGACAAAATCGGGAGGCCGGGCCCTCGGCCGCGAAGCCCGATGACCTTCGAGGGTACGCGCAGGTTGGACACGGCTTCCGCGGTGCTGTGAGGATGCTCGGCATGACGGAGCGGGTGCTGATCTCCAGCGGGTCGGAGTTCGAGAAGGCCATCGGGTACTCCCGAGCCGTCGTCGTCGACGGGTGGGTGCACGTCTCCGGGACGACGGGGTTCGACTACACGTCGATGACGATCTCCGACGACGTGGTCGCGCAGGTCGAGCAGTGCATGGTGAACATCGAGACGGCCCTGCGCGAGGCGGGCTCGTCCCTCGCCGACGTCGTGCGCGTGACGTACATGCTGCCCGATCCCGCCGATTTCGAGCCCTGCTGGCCGACCCTGCGGCGTTGCTTCGAGGACGCGCGCCCGGCCGCGACGATGATCTCCTGCGGGCTCGTGGACCCGCGCATCCGCATCGAGATCGAGGTCACGGCACGCGTCGGCAGCGGCCACCGGCGACCGTAGCGGGTCCGACAACGTCAAGGAAGGCGGGAATCGCGATGTCAGAGCGGAAGATCCTGTTCGGGTTCAGGGTGCCGGTCGAGGTCGGCGCGGTGGCGGAGGTCCTGCGGTGCGCGGCGCTGGCCGACCGCGCCAGGCTGGACCTGTTCGCGACCTCGGACCACCCGTACTACGGCGACCACCTGGAGGCGTACGCCACGCTCGGGTTCATCCTCGGCCGCACCACCACCATCGCCGGGGTCACCACCGTCACCAACACCCCGACCCGCTCGGCGCCCCTGCTCGCGCGCACGCTGACGTCGCTGTCCGCGCTGTCGGACGGCCGCGTCGTGTACGGCGTCGGCGCGGGCGGCGTGTGGGACGACATCACGAGCTTCGGGGCGCCCCGGCTGAGCCCCTCGGCGGCCGTCCGCGCGATGGAGGAGTCGATCCACCTGGTGAGAGCGCTGTCCGGCGGCGGGGAGCCGGTGACCTTCGACGGGGAGTTCTACAAGATCTCCGGGATCACTCCCGCGCCGGTGCCCGCCCCGCCCGTCTGGACCGGCTCGGTCGGCCCCAAGTCCCTGGCCGTCACGGGCAGGCTGGCCGACGGGTGGGTGCCCGGCCGTGCCTCCGACTGGCTGAGCGAGCGGTACCGCGCGTCCCGCCCCCTGATCGACGAGGCCGCCGCGGCCGCGGGCCGGGACCCATCCGAGATCGCCACGATCTACTACGTCCAAGGTCATATCACCGACACGCCGCGGTCGGTCACGCGCGACGACGCCGGCCGCTGGGTCGGCGGCTCCGTCGGCCAGTGGGTCGAGTCGCTGACCGGCGCGGTCCTGGAGCACGGCGCGTCCGGCTTCATCCTGTTCCCGCCGGGAGGCGCCTCGCTCGAGGGCACGCTCAGGCGGTGGGCCGAAGAGATCGTCCCCGCCGTCCGCGAGGCGGTCGAGAAGCCCTCGGGCCGCTAGGCGCGCGGCTCCGGCGACTGTCCCTGGACGCCGAGGTCGGCGTCCACGTCGTAGGCCGCGGCCGTGTGATGCCGGGTGGGGTGACCGAGATCGGCGTCCAGGTCGAATGCCACGCTGTCGGCCGCCTCGGCCAGTTCCTCCTCTTCGCGGCGCTGCGCGGCGCGCTCGTGGTGCTCGCTGACCCGCTCGGCGAGGCCGTGGAGGAGTCCGTGGTGGCCGTGCTGCTGTTCGGCATCCCTCATGGCCGCCATTGTCGGCGTACGGGCGTGCTGGGACAACCAATGCGGCGTGAAGAGTGACGATCCAGTCGGTATACGCCCATCTTCTGAGCGATGCGTCGGCACGTGTCGCGCCACGGACTCGGCCACGCGTGCCGATTTGGGGTCCGGCCCCGTCGCGCGCCTCCTGGGACTGCTGCGCGATGACCGTCCGCTGTGGCGGGAGCCGGGACGGGTGCTCGGGCCGGGCAGGCGCGTCGTCGCCCTGGTCCACGAACCAGGGGCCCGGCCGGGTCTGGCCGAGCTCGCCGCCGAGGCGGGGCCGGTGGTGCGCCGGACGGTCGAGGTGAGCCTGTCCGGGGCGCATCCCCTGATCGTGGTGCTCAACCCCTCACCGTGAGTGCTCGTGTGTGCAGGCGTGTCACCGAACTGGGGTGGGGTCGAAACGGCCCTCCCCCTATGGGTATTTCCGTTTTGTTTGGTAGCAGCGCCGGGCCTTCGACGCGCGGAAACCGCCGATTCCGCAGGTGGTGACGCTTCCACTGATCCTGCTGGGTCTCCAGCGGCCTCAGGTGTCGATGTGAATAGCACGCTCGAAGAAGACGTCGGCATCGTGCGTCGTGCACGCTTCATTCGGACCACATGGTTACGGCAGGTAACTGGTCAGTTCCGCGGACGTCCGAGCATATGGGCGGGCGCGGAGATGGCCGGGGTTCAGCGCACCAAAGAAGTGGACCCTCAGGCTCGAAACCGGACCGGCCCTGTGGTTCGCGGGTCCACGGAAAGGAATTTGCTATGCCGTTGGAGAACACCATCCCGCGCGACACCGGGCGAGCACCGCGCGCACGAGGCCGCGTTCTGAGCGTCGGACGCGTCACGAGCGCGCTGGCCGCGCTGGTGATCAGCCTCTTCGCCATGACCGCCGGCGCCGGCGCGAGCACCGCCGTGCCCGAGCCGGCGACGGGCACAGCACTCTTTTCCACGATCTTCACCCACGGCAGGGTCACCGTCGACGGCGGCAGCACCCTGCACTACGTCAAGGGCGGCTCCGGCCCCGCCATCGTGCTCATGCACGGCTGGCCGCAGACCTGGTGGATCTGGCGCAACGTGATGCCGGAGCTCGCCAAGACCCACACCGTGATCGCTTTCGACCTGCCGGGCCTCGGGGACTCGACCCCCCAGAACGGCGGCTACGACAAGGCCACCACCGCCAAGCGGATCCACCAGGCCGTCGTCAAGCTCGGCTTCAACTCCGTCGCTCTGCTCGGCCACGACCTCGGCGCTCTCATCGCCTACCCCTACGCCCGTGACTTCCCGAACGAGGTCACCAAGGTCGGCGTCATGGAGACCCCGCTCGCCGGGTTCGGCCTGGAGAACCTGTACGGCATCAGCTTCCACTTCAAGTTCAACATGGCGCCGGCGCCCGTCCCCGAGACGATCCTCGACAACGACGACGTCCCGACCTACCTCGGCCACATGTTCGGCTTCAGCACCCACCCCGAACTGATCGACAAGACCGCCTACTACCAGGCGTACTCGAGCCCGACCAAGCGCAGCTCCGGCTACGAGTACTACCGGGCCTTCGAAGCGGACGGGGTCAACAACACCGCCAACGCCTCCCGCCGCCTGACCCAGCCGGTGCTCGCGCTCGGTGGCGCGAACTCCTTCGGGCCCGGCGTCGCCGACTCCTTCCGCCTGGTCGCCAACGACGTCCGCCAGGTCATCGTCCCCGACTCCGGCCACTACATCCCCGAAGAGAACCCCACCTTCCTGAGCGACTGCGCGAAGCTCTTCTTCGGCCCGCCGACCACCACGCCGCCGCCAGCCTCGCTCGCCGCCTGCGCCCCCTGAGCCCGTACGGCCCGCGCGGCTGACCGTACGGCCCGAACCCTCCACTACCGCAACCCACCGAAGGCCCGGACCCCGATGCCCACCGGGGTCCGGGCCTTCGGCCTTTCCTCACCCTGCCACGGACCGGCCACAAGCCCCGGCACGGACGCCGGGAGCTGCCATGATGAACGGATGCGGACCACACCCACCCCCGAGGACGAGCACGAGGCCATCCCCGGGCTGGAGCCGGCCCCGCGACCGGCGCGGGCCACCCGCACGGGCGGGGCGGCGCGACGGGAAGCCGGGTACGAGATCGAGCGGGAACTGCGGGGCCGCGGGGCGGTCGCGATCGCGGGGGTGGACGAGGTCGGCCGGGGGGCGTGGGCCGGGCCGGTGCTCGTGTGCGCGGCGGTCACGGACCTGTCGCCGCCGCCGGAACTGCCCGGGCGCGGCGACCGCGCCGTGCGGCTCACCGACTCCAAGCTGCTCACGCGGGCCCACCGCGAGGCGTTCGCCGAGATCCTTCCGGGCTGGCTGTCCTGTCACGCCTTCGGGGAGGCGAGCGCGGCGGAGATCGACGAGGTCGGTATGACCGAGGCGTTGCGCCGTGCCGCGGAACGCGCGCTCGGCGCGCTGCCGAGCCGCCCGGACCTGGTGCTCCTGGACGGCGCGCACGACTACCTGCGCAGGCCGTGGGCGCCGGCCTCCGCGGAGGGCTGCGAGGCGTGGCGGGTGCGGTGCGAGGTCAAGGCCGACCAGCGGTCGGTGACCGTGGCCGCGGCCTCGGTGCTGGCCAAGGTGCGCCGCGACCGCCTCATGGAGGCCGTCGGCGCCGACCACCCGGCATACGGCTTCGCCGACAACGCCGGTTATCCCTCCCCCCAGCACCAGCGGACCCTCGCGAGCGACGGCCCGACCCCCCACCACCGCCTGTCCTGGTCCTACCTGGACGACCTCCCCCAATGGCGCCACCTCAAGAAGGCCCGCGCCCCCCAGCCCCCGTCAGGCCAGATGACCCTCCTCTGACTCGAACCCCGCCGTCGCCGGCCAGAGCAAGGTGGATTTAGCGGGGAATGGGGGGATAAGGGCGGGATTTGGCGCGGGGAGGTTGATGCGGGTTTCGCGATTTGAGACGGGTAATGAGGGTTTTCAGGGGTCTTGGGTAGGTTATGTGGGTGTCCTTCGACTACACCATGGCCATCGGGTCGTTCCTCGTCGCGATCGTCGTCGGGTTGACCGGCATGGGCGGCGGCGCCTTGATGACGCCCATGCTGGTGACGCTCTTCGGGGTGCCTCCGCTCACGGCGGTGTCGAGCGACCTGGTGGCGGCCGCCGTGATGAAGCCGGTCGGCAGCCTGGTGCACCTGCGTCGGGGGACGGTGAACCTGAGACTGGTCGCCTGGCTGTGCGTGGGCTCGGTGCCCGCGGCATTCTGCGGCGTACTGGTCGCCAAGGCCCTGGGCGACGGCAAGGACGTCCAGGACGTGATCCAGAAGGCGCTCGGGGTCGCCCTGGTCATCGCGGCGGCGGGCCTGGCCGTCCGGGGCTACCTCGCCATGAGGGACCGCGCCGAGGGACGCACGCCCGCCAGCCGCCGCACCGCGCTGCCCGGCGAGCCCGCCGCCACGGACCTGCCGCCGATCACCGTACGCCCGCTTCCGACCGTCCTGGTGGGGATCGTCGGCGGGCTGGTGGTCGGGATGACGTCCGTCGGGTCGGGGTCGCTGATCATCGTTGCGCTGCTGGCGATGTATCCGGTGCTGAAGGCCAACCAGCTCGTCGGCACCGACCTGTTGCAGGCCGTTCCGCTGGTCATGTCGGCGGCACTCGGGCACCTGCTGTTCGGGGACTTCAAGCTGTCGGTCACCGCGGCCCTGCTCGTCGGCTCGATTCCCGGCGTCTACATCGGCTCGCGGATCTCCTCCCGCGCGCCCGGCGGTTTGATCCGCCGGGCGCTGGCGTTCGTGCTGCTCGCCTCGGCGCTGAAGATGTTCGGCGTGAGCACGACCGCGACCGCGTGGGTGCTGGTCGGTGTGCTGCTCGCGGCCCCGCTCTTCTGGATGTTCCTGCGCACCCGGCACGGCCTTCCGGCCCTACCATGGCCTCGCACGGCCACGCGGGCGGAGTCAGACGCCGTCGCCGGCGACCGGATCGATGAGGGGCGCATCGGCGAGCGCTAAGACGTCCAGGACCTGCCGGCCGTACTTGGCCAGCTTGTTCTCGCCGACGCCGCTCACCTTCCCGAGCTCGTCCGGCGAGGTGGGAGCCACGGCCGCGATCTCGCGCAACGTCGAGTCGTGGAAGATCACGTATGCGGGGACGCCCTGCTCCTTGGCCGTGGCGGCGCGCCAGGCGCGCAGCCGCTCGAAGACCGGAACGGCCTCCTCGGCCAGGTCGGCGGCGGGAGAGGCGGAACGGCGGGGCTTCGGGGCGCGGGCGGGCTTCTCGGGCTCGCGCCGGAACAGGACCTCGCGCCGGCGGCCGAGCACGTCGCCGCTGGCCTCGGTCAGCACCAGCGTGCCGTAGTCGCCCTCGACGCCGAGGAGCCCCTGGGCGAGCGACTGGCGCACCACGCCGCGCCACTCGGGCTCGCTCAGTTCGGTGCCGACGCCGAAGACCGTCAGCGAGTCATGACCGAACTGGGTGACCTTGGGGGTCTGCCGCCCGAGCAGGATGTCGATTATCTGCCCGGCGCCGAACTTCTGCCGCCGCTCGCGTTGCAGCCGGAACACCGTGGACAGGAGCTTCTGGGCGGCGATCGTCCCGTCCCAGGACTGCGGCGGGTCGAGGCAGGCGTCGCAGTTGCCGCAGGTGGTGGCGGCCTGCCCGAAGTAGTCGAGGAGCCGGGCCCGGCGGCACTCGATCGTCTCGCAGAGCGCGAGCATGGCGTCGAGGTGAACCGCGAGGCGGCGACGGTGGGCGTCGTCCCCCTCGGAGGTGTCGATCAGCCGGCGCTGCTGGACGACGTCGCTCAGCCCGTACGCGAGCCAGGCGGTGGAGGGCAGGCCGTCACGCCCCGCGCGGCCGGTCTCCTGGTAGTAGCCCTCGACGGATTTGGGGAGGTCGAGGTGGGCGACGAAGCGGACGTCCGGTTTGTCGATGCCCATGCCGAAGGCGATCGTGGCGACCATGACCAGGCCGTCCTCACGCAGGAAGCGGGACTGGTTCTCGGCGCGGGTGCGGGCGTCGAGCCCCGCGTGGTAGGGCAGGGCCGGAATGCCGTTCTGGACGAGGAACTCGGCGGTCTTCTCGACCGAGGCCCGGGACAGGCAGTACACGATGCCCGCGTCGCCGGGGTGCTCTTCGCGGACGAGCTTGAGCAACTGCCGCCTGGGCTCGTTCTTCGGCACGATGCGGTACTGGATGTTGGGGCGGTCGAAGCTCGCGACGAAGTGGCGCGCCTCGCGCAGGCCGAGCCGGCCGGCGATCTCGGCGCGGGTGGCCTCGGTCGCGGTCGCGGTGAGCGCGATGCGGGGCACCGTCGGCCAGCGCTCCTGGAGCACGGACAGGGCGAGGTAGTCGGGCCGGAAGTCGTGCCCCCACTGGGCGACGCAGTGGGCCTCGTCGATGGCGAAGACGGAGATCGCGCCGCGGGCGAGCAGCGCCAGGGTGGACTCCAGGCGCAGGCGCTCAGGCGCGAGGTAGAGCAGGTCGAGCTCGCCCGCGAGGAACGCCGACTCGACCTGCCTGCGGTCTTCGGGCTCCTGCGTGGAGTTGAGGAACCCCGCCCGCACGCCGAGCGCCGTCAGGGCGTGAACCTGGTCCTGCATGAGGGCGATCAGCGGGGAGACGACGACGCCGACCCCGTCGCGCACCAGCGCGGGAATTTGGTAACACAGCGACTTTCCGCCGCCGGTCGGCATGAGCACCAGCGCGTCTTCGCCGCCGGCGACGTGCTCGATGATCTCCTGCTGGCCTTCGCGGAACGAGGCGTAGCCGAAGACGCGGTTCAGCACGCGCAGCGCGTCGTCCGCTCGGGTGTCGGTGTCAGGGGAGGTCACCGCGCCAGTTTACGAGCCCGCTCCGCCCCCGCCGGACGTATGAGCGCGGGTTGTGGACAACCTTTCCTTCGTCCACAGGACGGCGTCCCACCAGGCCGTTCTCGCATTCATATCAACAGGATGTGCATGCCTTTCATGGAATTTCCTGATATGCGATGCTTCGAGCCATGAGCGACCCGGACATCTCCCCCTCGGACGACGTAGACGGCCTACCGGACGCCCAACCCACCGTCCAGCCGAGGAACGGCAAAGTGCCCGGCACCCTGGGCCGCACGTCGGACGCGGCGCGCGCCGGGGCCGTCGACGACGCCGGGCTGGTGCGGTCGTGGGGAACCCTCGCTCTGCTGTCGGCCCCGGTGGTCCTCCTCGTCGCCCTGCTGTTCACGCGGGAGCTCCCGCTCAGCCTGGTCGGCGTCGTGCTGATCCTCGCGATGGTCGGGGTCGGCCTGCGCATCGAGGCGGCGATCCGCCTGCGCGACCGCTGACGACCCGCGGCGCCCGCCCCGCCCCTCGCCGCACCCGGCGAACAGATGTGCAGCTATTTACACAGTTTGTCCTCTGGGATACGTGTCTTACATACATGATCCGTGCTGACCCCCCGGAGGCACACCTTGCGGCAATCACATAGATTGCTCTGCGCCCTCGGCGTGACCCTGGCGCTGACGGCGACGACGGGCGGCGTGGCGTCCGCCCAGGCCGGACCCCAGATCACCGTGGCGAACGGGAGGACGCAACCCGTCTTCTCCTACGCCGACGCCATCCGCGAGCACGTCCGCGTCGAAACCCCCATCGACGGCGACGGCGACGGCAAGAAGGACCTCGCGAACGTCGACATCATCCGGCCCCGCGAGACCGACCGGGGCCTCAAGGTGCCGGTCATCATGGACGACAGCCCGTACTACGACAACGTCGGCCGCGGCAACGAGGGCGAGCGCAAGCAGTACGACGCCTCGGGTCAGCCGACGAAGTTCCCGCTGTTCTACGACAACTACTTCGTGCCGCGCGGGTACGCCGTCGTGCTCGTCGACATGCTGGGGACGACCAGGTCCGACGGCTGCGTGGACGTGGGCGGCGCCTCGGACGTCGCGGCGGGCAAGGCCGTGGTCGACTGGCTGAACGGCCGGGTCAAGGGCTACAACCCGGACGGCTCGGTGGCCACGGCGAGCTGGACCACGGGCAAGGTCGGCATGATCGGCAAGTCCTACGACGGCACGCTGGCCAACGCGGTCGCGGCCACCGGCGTGCGGGGCCTGGAGACGATCGTCCCGATCTCGGCGATCAGCAGCTGGTACAGGTACACGCGGATGAACGGCGTGCTCTACACCGACGACTACATGCCCTGGCTCGCCGGCTACGTCGACACCGACCCGCCCGCCAAGTGCGCCGCCGTGCGCCAGCGCCTGCACGACGAGCAGGACGACGCGACCGGCAACTACAACGCCTTCTGGAACGAGCGCAACTACGTCACCGGCACCCTCGGCGACGTGAGCAAGGTGCGCGCGAGCGTGTTCGCCGTGCACGGGCTCGGCGACCTGAACGTCAAGGCCGACCACTTCACCACCTACTGGGAGGCCCTGGCCAGGCGCGGGGTGCCACGCAAGCTGTGGCTGTCGCAGTACGGGCACGTCGACCCGTTCGACTTCAAGCGCGAGGAGTGGATCGACACCCTGCACGCCTGGTTCGACCGCTGGCTGCACGGCATCGACAACGGCATCACGCGCGAGCCCAAGGTGGACCTGCAGCTCACCTCCGGCCAGTGGGTGAAGCAGGCGGACTGGCCGTCGCGGTCGCTGACCATCCCGCTGTGGCTGCGCCCGGGCGACGACGCGCAGGGCGCCCTCGGCCTGCTGCCCGCCCGCAGGGGCACGACGCTCTCGTTCGTCGACGACCCGAGCCAGTCCGAGAGCAGGATGGTGTCCAACCCGACGGATGTCTCGCCGAACCGGCTGACGTTCCTCACCCCGCCGCTGAAGCGGGCCGTGCGATTCTCCGGCACACCGACCATCGACATCCGGGCCAAGCTCGACCAGCCGGACGCCAACCTCACCGCCCTGGTCGTGGACTACGGCGAGGACTACCGGGTCAACCACGCGTCCGCGGGCGGCATCAGGACGCTCACCACGGAGAGCTGCCACGGGGAGAGCACGGCCGACGACGACGCCTGCTACCGGCAGACGCAGACCGTCATCTCCAAGAGGCCGGTGGAGATCGTGGCCAAGGGCTGGCTGGACGCGCACAACCGCCGCTCCCTGACGACGCCTGACACGCTGACGCCGGGCACGAACTACCAGTTCACCTGGAAGACGCTGCCGGGCGACTACATCGTGAAGCCGGGGCACCGGCTCGCGGTCATCCTGGCCGGTAGCGACGTCACCGAGACGATCCCCGACCAGCCGGCGGCGGCCACGGTCACCGTCGACCTGGCGGCGAGCAAGATCTGGCTGCCGCTCGCCTCCGTGAACTCCGTCGACTCCGTGGACGCGGCCCAGGACGCGAACCCGCCGACCACATTGGACTTCGCGCCCGCTCCGGCGGACGGGGAGTGGCAGGGGCCCAAGGACGTCGTCCTTCCCCTGCAGTCCCGCGACTTCTTCTGACGGAACCGAACCCTGCTCATGGCCGCGCCTCCGGCACGGCGGTCCGGGGCGCTCCGGAGGCGCCCCGAACCCGCCCGACCACACCTGACCGGATGAACCCGGCGGGGGATCGACGATCCCCCGCCGGACCGGGCCCGCGTCAGTAGACCCGCCCGCTGATGTAGTCGGCCAGCACGCGCGCGGCACCCGCGGCGTCGCAGACCAGGTGCCGTTTCTCGGCCGACTGCCAGGAGTAGTACGCGCCGCCGTACCCGACGAAGACCCACAGCGGCAGGCCCACGTCCGGGCGCTGCACCAGCAGCGCGGTCCCGGCGTCACAGAGCTCGGACCTCAGCCCGAGCCGCCCCAGATGGTCACACAGCCGCAGGAGTTCGGCCCCCTCCGCGGGGGCCTCGGGTTTCTCCTCGCGCGCCGCCGTGGTGATCGTTTTCATGCCACGTCCCTCCGACCCCGTAGCGCCGAGACGGTACGTACCTCGGGCAGGCGGCGAGCGACGCGCGCGAGGGACGCGCGGGGAGCGCCCGTGCGGTTGCAGGCCGCGACGGGCGCGCGGGTGCGACGTGGCGCCGCCGGCCACGATGGCCATCGCTGGTCACCACCGAGCGTCGCAGGACCCGCTATCGCCGGATCACCGTACGCATATCCTCAGCCGATCCGCGTTCCCGGCGTCCACCGGGGGACGGGTTCGGTCGTACCGTCGTATTACATGCTTCAAGACAAACACCGCATCTTTCTCATGCAGACCCCAATCCCCACCCCTCATGATTTTTGTCGGGTGCCCCTAGGCTGAAACCCCGGTGTCAGGAGGCCCGGTTCCAGCCAGAGGCGTCCCGGCGACCGGGGGCGGTAATATCCACGTCAACGCGATGACGGAGACGAGTACCTCCGGGAGCGCGCGAGCCAGAGAGCCGCCGGAAGCTGCGAAGGCGGTCTCGCGTCCCGGAACGAAGACCCTCCCGAGCGCGGGGAGGAACGGCGGGCCGCAAGCCCGTCCAATGCCCCGCCGGCCGGCCCCCGTCACAGGGCCACTCGAGGCCGCCGCCCAGGCGGCGGCGAAAGCGCGGTGGCACCGGGAGTCCCCTTCTCCCCCGCGCTCCCAAGGGATCGCTCATATTCCTCCAAGGAGTGGGATGATCTCGCGTATCCTCGCCGCCGACCTGCCCGCGCACGCGGGCCGGCGCGTCCGTCTCGCCGGCTGGCTGCACCGCCGGCGCGACCTGAAGTCCGTTTCGTTCCTCATCCTGCGCGACCGCTCGGGGCTGGCGCAGATCGTGCTGCGCGAGCCGCCGCCGGAGCTCGCCGAGGAGACCGTCCTCGCCGTGACCGGCGCGGTCGTCCTCAACGACCAGGCGCCCGGCGGGGCCGAGGTGGCGGACCCGGAGGTCGAGGTGCTGTCGGCGCCCGTCGCGCCGCCGCCGTTCGACCTGTACCGGCCGGTCGTGGGCGGCACGCTGCCGACGATCCTCGACCACGCGCCCGCCGCGCTGCGGCACCCCCGGCTCCGCGCCCCGTTCGAGATCGCCGCCGCCGCGGTGGCCGGGTTCCGCGCCGCGCTGGACGGGCTCGGCTTCGTCGAGACCTCGACCCCGAAGATCGTCGCGTCGGCGACGGAGTCGGGCGCGAACGTCTTCGGCATCGACTACTTCGGCAGGCCCGCGTTCCTCGCCCAGTCGCCGCAGTTCTTCAAGCAGGCGCTGGTCGGGGTGTTCGAGCGGGTCTACGAGGTCGGCCCGGTGTTCCGCGCCGAGCCGCACGACACGGCCCGCCACCTGGCGCAGTACACCAGCCTGGACGCCGAACTGGGCTTCGTCGACGACCACCGGGACGTCATGGCGGTGCTGACGGTGGCGCTCGCCGGCATGCACGCCTGCGTGGCGGAACGGGCGGGAGCCGCGACGGCGCTGCTGGAACTCGACGTGCCGGAGGTGCCGCGGGAGATCCCGTCGATCCACTTCGCCGAGGCCCAGGAGCTCGTGGCCCGGCACACCGGCGAGGACCCGCGGGGCGAGCCGGACCTGGCCCCGGCGCACGAGCGCTTCCTCGGCGAATGGGCGCGGCGCGAGCACGGGTCGGAGTTCCTGTTCGTCACCGGATATCCGATGGTCAAGCGGCCCTTCTACACCCATCCCGACCCGGAACGGCCGGAGTTCTCGCGCAGCTTCGACCTGCTGTTCCGCGGCCTCGAACTGGTGACGGGCGGGCAGCGGCTGCACCGGCACGCCGACTACCTGGCGGCGCTGGCCGCCCGGGGCGAGGACCCGGAGGCCTACGCGGGCTACCTGGCCGCGTTCGCCCACGGCATGCCGCCGCACGGCGGGTTCGCGATCGGTCTGGAACGCTGGACGGCGCGCTTCACGAGCGCGGCGAACGTGCGCCAGACGACGCTCTTCCCCCGTGACCTGCACCGCCTGACGCCGTAAGCGCCACTTCGGTGTGAATTGACCCCGGTGGTGTTGAATTGACGGGTGACGACCATCGCGCCCACCGGGGTCCAGCACGTCATCGCCGCCGACGGCTACGAGGCCGTCGTCACGGAGGTCGGCGCGGGCCTGCGCGCCCTGACCTTCGAGGACCGGCCGCTGATCGTCGACTACCCGAAGGACCGGCAGCCGCCCGGCTCGGCGGGGGTGTTGCTGCTGCCGTGGCCGAACCGCGTGGACGGCGGCCGGTACACCTTCGACGGGCAGGAGCGCCAGCTCGCGCTCACCGAGCCGAAGTACATGAACGCCGCGCACGGCTTCACCCGGACGCTCCCCTGGCGCCTGGTCTCCGGCGACAAGGCCTCGGTCACCCTCGGCCTGCGGCTGTTCCCGCAGGCCGGCTACCCGCACATCCTGGACCTCACGGTCACCTACGCGCTCGGCGCCTCGGGCCTCCGGGGGGCGCTGACCGCCGCGAACGCGGGCGGCACCGACGCGCCGTACGGCTTCGGCGCGCACCCGTACCTCACGGTGGGCGAGCCGCTGGAGTCGGCCGTGCTGGAGCTTCCCGCCGGGCGGTGGCTCCAGGTGGACGAGCGCAAGATCCCCGTCGGCGGCAGCGACGTCGAGGGCACCGCGTACGACTTCCGGACGGCGCGGCCGATCGACGATCTGGCGCTGGACACCCCCTTCACCGACCTGACCCGCGAGAAGGACGGGCTGGTGCACGTCCGGCTCACCACGGCGGACGGCTCGCGCGGCGTCGAGTTGTGGGCGGGCGAGGGCGTCCCGTGGCTTCAGCTCTTCACCGGCGACAGCCTGACCGGCCCGTACCGCCGCGCCGGGCTGGCGGTGGAGCCGATGAGCTGCCCGCCCAACGCGTTCGGGACGGGCGAGGACGTCATCCGGCTCGGCCCCGGCGACCAGGTGACGCACCACTGGGGCATCGCCGCCCTCAGACCCGCCCTCTGACCCGCCCTCTGACCCGCCCTCTGACCCGCCCTCTGACCCGCGCGGCCGCCCGTTCGTGATCGGCTCTGGCTATGGCCCAGTGGCTTCCACGTCCGGACGACCCGGCATAAAGATGAGGTGCGGATCGCGGCGAACGGCGTCAAGAACCCGTACATATGACCATAAATCAGGATTTTTGGCGCAGGATGGAAGGGTAACCGCAGGTAGGAGACGGATGCGATGCCCGCCATCACCCGTGCCACTTCCTTCGGAAGAGCAGCCCTCCGCAAGACCCCTCCGAGGAAGGGCTTCGCCGGCAGGATCGGCACCCCGGACACGGAGAGACACCGCCTCAGCGTCCCCGGCGGCCTCGCCGCGCTCTCGCTCGACGCCCTGGCGTCCGTCGCGTACGGCCCCGAGGCGATCGTGCTCGTCCTCGCGCTCGCCGGCGCGGCCGGGCTCGGCTACGCGGTCCCCGTCACGCTGGCGATCGTGCTCCTGCTGGCCGTGCTGACGATCTCCTACCGCCAGGTGATCGCCAGCTTTCCGCAGGGCGGCGGCGCGTACGGCGTCGCCAAGGCCTACCTCGGACGCCGGGCGAGCCTGGTCGCGGGTGCCAGCCTGATCGTCGACTACGTCCTGAACGTGGCCGTCTCCGTCGCGGCGGGGGTGGCGGCGCTGACCTCGGCCTTCCCCGAGCTGCTTCCGTACACCATCTGGCTGTGCCTGGCCGTGGTGCTCGCCGTGACGCTGGTCAACCTGCGGGGCGTCGGCACGAGCGCACGCGCCTTCATCGTCCCCACGATCATCTACGTCGGCGCGATCTGCCTGGTCATCGTCGTGGGTCTGCTGCGCGCCGCGCCCGCGACCCCCGTCCAGCACGCCGCCCAGGCCCACGGGCTGGAGACGGTCGGCGCGCTGCTCCTGCTGCGGGCGTTCGCCAACGGCTGCGCGGCCCTGACCGGGGTCGAGGCCATCGCCAACGCCGTGCCGACCTTCAGGAAGCCGCGCGTGCGCCGGGCGCAGCGGACCGAGGTCGCGCTCGGCGCCGTGCTCGGGATCATGCTGATCGGCGTGGCCGCCCTCATCCAGAGGTTCTCGATCGGCCCGGTGCACGGGATCACGGTGCTGGCGCAGGTCACGCGGGCCGCGCTCGGGGACGGGCCGCTGTTCTACGTCGTCCAGTTCTCCACCGTGATCCTGCTCGCGCTGGCCGCCAACACCTCCTTCGGCGGGCTGCCCGTCCTGGCGAAGCTTCTGGCCAAGGACAACAACCTGCCGCACTTCTTCGCGCTGCGGGTCGAGCGGCAGGTCCACCGGTACGGCATCGTGTTCCTCGCCGTCACGGCCGCGCTGCTGCTGGTCGGCACGCGCGGCGACATGAACAAGCTCGTCCCGCTGTTCGCGATCGGGGTGTTCGTCGGATTCACCCTGTCGCAGGCGGGAATGGTGCGGCACTGGCTCGCCGAACGGCCCTCCGGATGGCGGCGGAAGGCCGCGCTCAACGGCTTCGGCGCGCTGATGACCGGCGTCGCCGTCCTCGTGATCGCCGCCACGAAGTTCGGCGAGGGCGGCTGGATCGTCGTCGCCGCCCTGCCGCTGATCGTGCTCGGCATGGAGTGGGTCAACCGGGCGTACACGCGGATCGGCCGCAAACTGGAGCTGGGCGTGGTGCCCACGCCGCCGAGGCCCCGCCGCTCGGTCGTCGTCGTGCCCGTGCACGCGGTGAACCGGCTCACCCGCGACACCCTCGCGGCGGCGCTCTCCCTCGGCGACCGCGTCGTCGCCGTCCATGTGACGTATCCGGACGACGAGGACGAAGGCCGGGCGTTCGTCGAGGAATGGGAGCGCTGGCACCCGGACGTCGAGCTCGTCCTGATCCACGACGCCCACCGGCGCCTCGCCCGGCCCCTGGCGACCTACCTGGCCTCGCTGCGTGAGGCCCACGTGTTCGTGCTGATCGCCGAGATCGAGCCCGAGCACGCCTGGATGCGGTTCCTGCAGAACCAGCGGGGCGCCGTCCTGGCGCGGGGCCTGCGCCGGATGAGCGGCGCAGTGGTCTGCCGCATGCGGTTCCGCCTGTCGGCGCTGGCCTGAAATCCGGCGTGAAGGCCGAACTTCTTGCCGGGTGAATCGTTCCCCTCCATGGGTGAGCAACGCGGGCGTGTGAGCATGGGGGCATGGGTGAGACCATGAGCGCCTGGGTGGTGCGGCGGCCCGGGCCGATGGAGACGCGTCCTCTTGAGCGGGTGCGGCTGCCCGTACCGGAGCCGGGGCCCGGGGAGGTCCTGGTCAAGGTCGAGGTGTGCGCCGTGTGCCGCACCGACCTGCACCTCGCCGAGGGCGACCTGCCGCCGAAACGGCCGGGCACCGTCCCCGGGCACGAGGTGGTCGGCCGGGTCGTGGCGCGCGGCCCCGGAGCGGGTCTGCCGGACGGCACGCGGGTCGGGGTGGCCTGGCTGCGGCAGACCTGCGGCCGGTGCCGGTACTGCCTGCGCGGCCTGGAGAACCTGTGCCCCGACTCGCGGTACACCGGCTGGGACGCCGACGGAGGGTACGCCGAGTACACGACCGCGCCGGAGGACTACGTCTACACGCTGCCGGAGGACCGGCCCGCCGAGCGCCTGGCCCCGCTGCTGTGCGCGGGCATCATCGGCTACCGCGCGCTCGCCCGCGCCGACCTTCCCCCGCGCGGCAGGCTCGGCGTCTACGGCTTCGGGGCCTCGGCGCACCTGACCGCCCAGGTGGCGATCGCGCAGGGCGCCTCCGTGCACGTGCTGACCCGGTCCCTGGCGGCGCGGCGTCTGGCGCTGGAGCTCGGGGCGGCCTCGGCGGGCGGCGCGTACGACCCTCCGCCCGAGCCGCTGGAATCGGCCATCCTGTTCGCCCCGGTCGGCGATCTCGTCCCCGTGGCGCTCGCCGCCCTCGACCGGGGCGGGACGCTGGCCGTCGCGGGCATCCACCTCACCGACGTCCCGCCGCTGAAATACCAGGACCACCTGTTCTACGAGCGGGGCCTGCGCAGCGTCACCGCGAACACGCGCGAGGACGGCCGGACGTTCCTCGACCTGGCCACGCGGCACCCGCTGAGCGTCACCACGACCCCGTACCCGTTCGACCGCGCGGACCAGGCGCTGGCCGACCTCGCGGCGGACCGGGTGAACGGCGCGGCCGTCCTCCACATCGGCGGCTGACCCGCCAGGGGACCGAGCCGCCGGGACCGAGTCGCCGGGACGGGGCCGCTCAGGGGTGGTCAACCGGACGCGCGGTCGCGGACGAGTTCGACGACGGCGCCGATATCGGCGTCCCCGAAGCCCGCCGCCGCGGCCTGCTCGTACCGGCGCTCGACCAGCCGGGCGAGGGGCAGGGTCAGGCCGTGCGCCTCCGCCACCTCGGCCAGCAGGCGGACGTCCTTGGCGCCGAGCCGGGTCGTGAACCAGCCTTCGTGGTCGCCGCCGAGGACGTCGTCCAGGCGGTTGCGCAGCGCGGGCGGGACGGTGGCCCACTGGAACAGGACCTCGCGCAGCAGCCCGGACTCCACCCCGGCGGCCTGGGCGGTCGTCACGCCCTCGGCCAGGACGGCGATGCCGGACATCAACAGATAGTTGTTGACCAGCTTGAGGGTCGTGGCGCTCCCCGGGTCGTCCCCGCAGTACCAGTGCACAGATTGAACTCCTCCCCGACCTGAAGGCCGGAGATTCTCCCGTCGCGTCGTGGTTAAGCGGCGCGCGGGGGTTGACGCTTCGCAGACCGGGCAGCCCCGAGGTCTCCACGTCCTGACACCACAGTTCCTGCGGCGTTGCGAATGTTGATCGCGGCGTTGGTGTCTGCGTGGCCGGTCCATCCGCATCCGGGGTCGGTGCAGGAGAACCGGGTGCCGTCACGGGAGGCCGGGTCGCGGTGCCCGCACCGGTGGCAGGTCTGCGAGGTGCCCGGGGCGGGCACCTTCACCACCAGCCCGCCGCGATCACGGGTCTTGTACTCCAGCAGGGTGACCGTGCGGCCCCACGCCTCGCCGCTTATGGCACGGTTCAGCCCTGCCTTCTGCGTCACGTTCCGGCCGGGGTGTTCGATGGTGCCCTTGGCGGAGCGGACCATGTTCGTGATCTTCAGGTCCTCCACCACGACCACGCCGAAGGTGCCGGCGAGTTCGGTGGTGGTCTTGTGCTGCCAGTCGAGGGCTCGGCGCTTGGCTGTCGCGCGGGCCTTGGCGATCTGGTCGTAGGTGCGGGTCAGCCGTTTGGACGTGGGACGGCCGGGAGTGCGGGTGCGGCGCTGGCGGGCGGACTTCTTCTCCAGGCGGCGCAGGTGTTCCTTCTCGCCGCCGGTGAGCCAGGGCCCGTGCTCACGCGGGGTGCCGTCCGACAACGCCAAGGCGACGGTGATGCCCCGGTCGATCCCCACGGCCGGGCCGGGATGGGTGTCCATGACCGCGGCGGCCATGGTTTCGGTGCGGAAAACGATCTGCCAGCCGAAGGCGTCCTTGACCAGCCGGGCTCCGGTGATCCGCCCGGCCGGGCCGCCCTTGGTGACGCCGGGCAGGTCCTTGGTCCACCGGAACCGGACCCGCCCGGCCTTGGGCAGGCTGACCGCACCCCACCGCCGGTTGACCCGCTTGATCTGCAGATCGCGGGCCTGGGGCACATCCACGGCCATCCGGGATCGCACCCGGGCCTTGAACCTCGGGCGCCCCGCGGTGTGATCGGGGTCGAAGAAGTTCGCCCACGCCTGCCGGTAGGTCTTCAGCACGGCTTGGGCGGCCTGGGCGGGCAGCCGGCCCATCCAGTCGATCTCACGACGAGCCACCCGGATCGCCTCGTCGCACTGCTTCAACGTCGCCAACCGGCCCTGCCGGAAGGTGGCGTACTCGTGCAACAGGTTCCACAGCGCGCGGGCGGTGTGCGCCTGACCGTCCAGCACCGCCGCCTGGGCCGTGCTCAACTCCAGGCGGGCCACATGCGCCCGCGCCTGCTTTACCTTCGCCACACCGTGATCGTATCGTTTCGTTGCGTCACCGGGATGGAAACCGAACCCTGATGTGCGCACCGGACGGCATGTCGTGCACGGTCTCCACGCCCATTTGGTGTTCATCACAAAATATCGGCGTGGGGCCTTCACCGGCCCGATGCCGGTCCGATGCGAACAGATCATGCGGAAGATCTGTGCCGGCTTCGAGGTCGAACTCGGTGAGTTCGACGGCGAGGACGGCCACGTCCACCTGCTGGTCCGCTATCCGCCCAAGGTCGCCTTGTCCAGGCTGGTCAACTCGTTGACGGGGGTTTCGGCTCGGATGCTGCGCAAGGAGCTCGGCGCCCACGCCCGCGAGCACCTGCAGGGTGATCATTTCTGGTCCGGCTCCTACTTCGCCGGACCGGTTGGCCGGGGCCCCGCCGGCCGTGCTCAAGCAGTACATCAGCAGCAGAAACGACCGGTCTGATCGGGGTGGACGCCGGTTCGCCTGGCGGCGAATCGGCTGTTCTTGCCCCGCTACGCGGGACGGTCCGCTTCACCCCCGGTCTGATGGCCGGAGCACTACGGACGAAACCGGTAGATCGCCGACCACAAGGGCTCCAGCGTGTCGGCGAAGCGCCTCTCCCCTCCCACCAGGCCGGACGCCGTCCCGTCCACGACGGCCTCCGGCGCCCCGATGATCGGCGCGGCCAGGAAACGCCGCCGCGGCGCGACGTCGCGCAGGCTGCGCGAGGTGCCGGGCGCGACGGTGCTCATGTCCACGATGACGGGCGGGTCCGGCTCGCCCCCCAGCTCGATCAGCCTACGCATGACGCTGAGCACGGCCTGGTCGTCGGTGAGCGACATCAGCGTGGCGGCGGTCCCGCGCGCGGCCTCCGGGGGCGAGGACGCCTCGGCGGCGCCGGCCCGCACGACCTCGCCGGCCCTGCCGGGGGTGCGGTTCCAGACGGTGACGGCGTGCCCGCGCGTCAGCAGCCGCGTGGCGACCGCCCGGCCCATGTGCCCCATCCCGAGTACGGCGACCCGCATGATCGTTCCCCTCCCGTCGGCGCCCGCGTCAGCTTCGGCTGGGCGTCCGCGCGCGGTCGGCCGGCGCGCCCGGGGGTTTGGCGAGGGCCTTCATGGCCTCTCTGAGCACCCACGCCTCCTGGTTGAGCAGCCTGCGGTCGCGCGGCTCACAGTCGGCGTCGATCACGAAGTCGTCCCCCTGGAAGCGCGGGAAGACGTGGACGTGTGCGTGGAAGACACCGAGGAGCGAGGGCTCGCCGTCGCCGAGGAACATGGTGATGCCCTCGCAGTGCAGCCCCGAGTGCCGCAGGCCGACCGCGACCCGCTGGGCGATCCGCCACATGTGGACGCCGACCTCCTCGTCGAGGTCTTCGAGCCCGGCGGCGTGGACTCGCGGGATGACGAGGGCGTGCCCCGGGTTCACCGGGTTGCTTTCCATGATCACGATCGTGCGGTCGTCCTGGAAGGCCAGGCTCGCTTCCGCCCTGCCCTCAAGGATGTCGCAGAAGGCGCATACGTCGCCTGAGCTGTCCATCCTTCAATGATTCCTCGCCCCGAATCGGGACCTTCCGCGGGCCCCCGGCGGACGGCGTCACGCGCGCGGCCCTCTGACCAGGCCAGACGGCCCGCCCGCCCGAAAGCCTGCGGGCCCGGCACTCCCTGTGGGGAGTACCGGGCCCGCCTGGTGGTCTTCCGTCAGCGCAGGATCTTGTAGAGCGCCGACGTCAGGGACGCCTTGGCGTCGTCCCCGTCGATCGACCACATCATCGACCCCCCGAGCCCCTTCAGCCGGATGTACACGGCCTTCTGGGTCAGGGACGCCGGGTCGTCGTACGACCAGAACTCGTTGCCGTCGTACAGCCACATCGCGCCGGTGAGCAGGTCGCGGTACCGCTTGCCCGGCTTGCCGGCCAGGACCTTGTAGTCCTCGCTGCCCGCCGCCCAGACGCCCGGCGCGGGGCCGGTGGCCGGGGACCACAGCCCGTCGCCGGTGGCCTTCACGCCCGTCCAGCCCTGGCCGTACGCCGGGACGCCGACGACGATCTTCTTGGCGGGGGCGCCGCGCGACAGGAGGTCGCGGACGGTGGTGTCCACGCTGTACTTGATCGCGTTCGGGTCCCTGCGGTCGGGGAACAGGTTGCCGTTGTGGCCGGTGATCGGGTCCCACGAGCCGTGCAGGTCGTAGCCCTGGACGGTGGCGAAGTCCAGGTTGCGGAACACGTCGCGCACCTCGAAGCCGGCGTCGATCTTCGCGGCGGCGGCGGGCAGGAACGCCGTGAGCTGGCTCTTGCGGTCGAAGGCGTTGAGCTGGCGGCGCAGCTCGGCCACGAACAGCGTGAAGTTGCGCTTGTCCTCGGGCCGGATGATGTTGCCGGCGTTGCCCTCGGAGCCGGGCCACTCCCAGTCCAGGTCGAGGCCGTCGAACACGCCCGCGCCCGCACCGGCCGCGAGGCCCGGCAGGTTCCCCTTCAGCCACAGGTCGACGCAGGACGCGGCGAGCGCGGCGCGGGCCTGCGGGGTGAGCACGGCGTCGGAGAAGTACTTCGAGCCGGTCCAACCGCCGAGCGAGATCAGGACCTTCAGGCCGGGGTGGGCGGCCTTGAGCTTCTTGAGCTGGTTGAGGTTGCCGTTGAGCGCCTGGCCGGGCGCGTCGGCGACGCCGTCCACGCTCTGCTCGGCGGAGACCGGCCGCTGCCAGTCGGCCCAGGGGTCGACGGACACGCACTTGAGCGAGGCGTCGACGGCGCCGAACGCGTAGTTGATGTGGGTCAGCTTCGCCGCGGCGCCGCTGGTCTCGACGTCCTTGACCTGGTAGTTACGGCCATAGATGCCCCACTGGGTGAAGTACGCGACCCGCTTGAAGCGGTCGCCGCCGTCGTGGTCGCGCGTGTGGCTCTTGATGGACGGGGCGGACGCGGACGCGGTCGCGTGGGCCGAGGTGGCGGCCTGGGCAGGTATGGCCACCGCGGCGAGCCCGGCGGCGAGCGCCGCTGTGAGAAGGTGCTGGAAAGGTCGTCGCACGGCCGTCTCCACTCGCTGCTCTGGGGAGCTGAATACTCATAGGAAAGTTTCCTATAAGTTTTTCGGATCGTAGAGCCCGCCGTGCGCGGCGTCAATGCACGATCACGCATCGACGCCTCCGTCCAAGATCCCTGCCTCGACGGGAAGCCTTCGCCTACGCTCCCGCCGAGCGGGATCCGGGGGAACCCGTCATCGGGGGCGCCCCGGGGGACCCGTAAGACCTCCCCGGTAAGGACACGCGCTACCTCCCGCGGGAGGGCGCGCCCGCGTCCCGCGGGGAACCGGTCAGGCCAGGCGTGCCGGGAAGCCGCCCGTGGCGATCGGGCCCCAGCTCACCGGGGTCACGCGCAGCAGCGACTTACCCTGGCGCTCCATGGCCGCGCGGTACTCGTCCCAGTCCGGGTGCTCGCCCGCGATCACCCGGTAGTACTCCACCAGCGGCTCCAGCGCCTCCGGCATGTCCAGAACCTCGCAGGTGCCGTCGATCTGCACCCAGGCCCCGCCGAAGTCATCGGAGAGGATCACCACGCTGACGTTCGGGTCGCGGCGCGCGTTCACGGCCTTGGCGCGCTCAGGATAGGTGGACACCACGACGCGGCCCTCGCCGTCCACCCCGCAGGTGACCGGCGACGCCTGCACGCCGCCGTCCCGCCGACGCGTGATCAGGATCGCCTGGTGACGGTCGCGCGCGAAGTCGAGAAGCTGCTCACGGCCGACCACGTCCGTGGTCGCGATCTTCGGACTCATGCCCTCACTGTACGACGTCCCCCCACACCGCCCCGCGTGCCCGCCACCTCGCGCAGGCAGGTGGTGGTCGGCGGCGCTCGCCCACGGGGTGAACAACGCTACATCCGCGCTGATCATGACCTCGCTGCCGGCCCCCGGCGCGGCGATCGACACCGTGAACGGCTCAGCCATGGGCCGGCCTGGATGGATCGTCTACGGCACGGTGGTCCTCGTCGGGTTCGCGCTCATCCGCCGTCGTGCCCTCGTCACCGGTCGCCAACCCCGAACCCCAGCCGGCGCTTCTCGGAGTTCTTGGATCGAGCCGCTTGACCATGCCGTTGGGGCATAGAACAGACTACCGGCGTGAACTTTGCTGATGGAAATCGCCTGAACCGCGGCCCGCGTGGGCCCCTCTCAACGCCGCGTGCGCGGCCATCTCCGACCCCTGGTCCCACGTGATCGACCTGATCAGCTGGGAGGGCACGTCCTTGACCGTGTCGATCAACGCGCCGCACACCATGTCGGACGTTCGCCCGAACGGAAGCGGGACAATCAGAGCGAAACGGCTCCTGTGTTCTCACCAATGACGAGGTCCCCCTCCCAAAGTCCGGGAATCTGCCGATCTGCCACCTCGGCAGGCCGGTCGTCGATGGAGCACATCCCGACAATCCGGACTCCCGGCGATCTCTTACGGCCGCGGGGCTTTCGCTGTGCACGACCCGACCACAACTCGACGCCGAGCCGTCCCTGCTCCCCCTTGGGCAAGGCGTACATCCAGGTGTAAATCGCCTCGTGCGACACCGTGTCCGCCGCCGCTTCGCAGGCCCGCTCGTACTTGAGACGCCCGGCGATCTGATCGAGGGACCATTATTCGCCAGATTCAAGGCGAAGCACCGCGAAATCTCCTCCCGGTCGGCCATCGTCAGCGAGCGACGCCGCTTCCCCACGGACCACTCCCTCACGGATCTGTCCGTCGAGACCGCCAAGGTCAAAGCCCAACGAGGGCAGGACGCCTACTCCTCCAGGTAAGTCCCTGACCCGCCGAACTTCCGAAAGGTCCGATTGCCTTCACCGCTTGGGATCAAACTCCGCGGTCTCGATCAACTATGGCGACGTGCAGGACAACGTGGACGGAGCCCCCTCGCGAATCTCCTCACGGCGACCGTGGCGCGCACCAAGCCGCGGTTCCTCACGAGCTTCGCCGACGCCCGGGGGCAGGTTCTCGCCATCCTCTCGGCGGCCTCGACCATTGCGATCCTTCCCGTCGTGGCGGCGGGCTGGATCGCGCAGAAACAACGTGTCCGTGGACTCGCGATGGGAGCGATCAAATGACACAGCAGAACCAGAAGACGAAAACCTCGCCCCTGTCGCAAAGCGCGCTGGCGGAGGTCGCGGCGTCACACCCGGAGGTGGAGCTGCCCGGATACGATCGCGCCTCGGTCCGCGCCGGGATCGTCCACTTCGGTGTCGGAGGCTTCCACCGCGCGCACCAGGCCCTGGTCGTCGACGAGCTGCTCAAAAAGGGCGCGGGTCAGGAATGGGGCATCGTCGGCGTGGGCGTGCTGCCGGGGGACGTCGCCATGCGCGACGCTCTCTCGGCGCAGGACGGCCTGTACACCCTGGTGCGGAAGCACCCCGATGGACGCGTGGACGCTCGCGTGATCGGCAGCATCATCGACTACCTGTTCGCGCCGGACGACCCGGAAAGGGTGATCGAGCTTCTCGCGGATCCGGGGGTCCGCATCGTCTCGCTCACCATCACGGAGGGTGGGTACAGCTTCGACCAGGTCACCGGCGCGTTCGACTCGTCGACGCCCGCCATCCAGGCCGACCTTGCGCCGGGCGCGGTCCCGCAGACGGTCTTCGGGCTGGTGCTCGAAGCGCTCGCGCGTCGTCGCGAGCGTGGCATCGGGCCCTTCACGATCATGTCCTGCGACAACATCCAGGGGAACGGGGACAAGGCCCGGACCGTGTTCTCGGCCTTCGCGTCGCTCCGCGATCCCGAGATCGGGCGCTGGGTGATCGACCAGGTCGCCTTCCCCAACTCCATGGTCGACCGCATCACGCCTGTCACCACCGACGAGGATCGCCGGCTCGTGGAGCACGAGTTCGGTATCGCCGATCGGTGGCCGGTCGTCGCCGAGCCCTTCTTCCAGTGGGTGCTCGAAGATCGATTCCCCGGGGGGCGTCCGCCGTTCGACACGGCCGGCGTGCAACTGGTCGAGGACGTCGAGCCCTATGAGCTGATGAAGCTCCGGCTGCTCAACGCGAGCCATCAGGGCATGGCGTACTTCGGGTACCTCAGTGGTCATCGGTACGCGCACGAGGCGACGGCGGACCCCGCGATCGAGTCCTTCCTCCGGGACTATATGGACCGGGAGGCGACGCCGACGCTCCGTCCTGTTCCCGGCGTCGACCTCGATGCCTACAAGACGACCCTCATCGAGCGCTTCGCCAATCCCGCGATCCGGGACACGCTGGCCCGGTTGTGCGCCGAATCCAGCGACCGCATCCCGAAGTGGCTGCTCCCCGTGATCAGGGAGCAGTTGCGCGCAGGCGGCGATATTCGTCGCTCCGCGGCGATCGTCGCCAGCTGGGCCCGGTACGCCGAGGGGGTGGACGAGCAAGGCGAGCCCATCGACGTGGTCGATCGCGATGCGGACGAGCTGGTCCGCATCGCGCGCACACAGCGCGAGAACCCGATCGCCTTCATCGCGAACAGGAAGTACTTCGGCGATCTCGCCGAGGATGATCGCTTCCGCGAGGCCTATCTCGAGGCCCTGGAATCGCTCATCGAACGAGGTGCGGCGGCGACCGTCCGTGCACTCGTGGAAGACGGGTCCCGAGGCGAGAACGCGAGTATCGGCGACTGAGCGGTGACCCGCCGGATCCGACCGACCCCACGGACCCGTGCGGTACTGCGAATAGTACCGCAGCTTTTGGCAGGTCCTAAGAGAAGTAGGCAGGTAAAACGTCACTGACACCTTGCGTGTCGGTAAGCGGCTAGTTGTTTCAACTAGCAGTTGACCCAGGAAGGTAAATCATGGAACGGGTAGAAGAGCGTATTCCTGCGGAGGCGGGAGGAGCTTTTGCGAAGAGCAAGGTCCTCTCGGTGAAGAATCCTGCGTCTGTGCTGGTCATCGCATTGATTCTCTGCCTTGTCGGCGGGGTGGGAGCAAGCTTGATCAAGACGGTGGGGAATTCTGTCACCGTAAAGCAAATAAGCTGGGAAACGCCGTCGGGCCATCTGCTGGCCGGTCAACTCTTTATCCCCAAAAATGCAACGGCCGACACTCCCGCGCCCGCAGTCGTGGCGGCTCATGGTGGGAGCCTCAACAGCGAATATCCGGATCAGTACTATATTGAGTTGTCTCGCAGAGGGTATGTGGTCTATTCCATCGACATGTACGGTCATGGACGTTCAGAGGCCACGGAACCTCAATACATGTACAACGGCCTTTACGAGGGTGTTCAATATCTGGCCACGTTGCCTTACGTGAATCAATCCGGTATCGGCATCACCGGAAACTCAAATGGTGCGTTCGCCGTAGACATGGCAGTGATGCTGGACAGTGCAGCCGAGAAACCGCTGATCACTTCCGCATTGTATGTGGTCAATGATCCTACAATGGTCGAAGGCCAGGCGTTCGGTGCATTTCTTCAAGAATCGAACAAGAAATATTTCAATGTGTTCGGCAGCCGGGATGTCGGGCTCATCACGGCACAGTACGACGTGACGTTCAACCGCGTTGTGCGTGAGGACGGAACAGTCAGTGCTCCCCGCGATTATCTACACCAGCACGTTGTCCAGTCTTTCTTGAACTTCGGCAAGGACCCCAGTGGGCTTGAAGAGCGGGACAGCCATACTATTTACAAGGAAAATATCGGTGGCAGAGAGGCCATCAGAGTCCTCTACGATGAGCCGATAATCCATCCTTGGAGTCTTATGGATTCAGGCGTGGCAAGCGATAGCCTTGAGTTCTTCGACAAATCCTTGCCGGCCCCCGAACCCATCGCCTATGACAATCAGATCTGGCAGTGGAAAACGTTCTTCAGCGTTATCGGTATTATTGGCCTGTTCATGTTCTTGGTAAGCTTCATTCTCGTCATGCTGAGAACCAAAGCCTTTAGGGTATTGAAGGCGGAGGGGCCGGTACAGATCAGAGAGGTTGGCCTCGGGGGAAAGATCTGGTTGTGGACAGGGATGTCTGTGGCTGCGCTGTTCGGCGGGATCTCCTTTGAGATCGTCTACTGGGTATCCGCCATTCACAAGCCGAGCTTCTTCACTCAGGGGGCATCGTTCTCCATGGGCGCATGGGCGCTGGCCTGCGCTCTTTTCATACTCCTCATCTTGTTCGTGAACTATCGCACATACGCCAAGAAAAATGGTCTTGACCTGCGGGAACAGGGCGTTGTTCTTGCGAAGGGTACGGTTTGGAAGACCGTATCGCTTGGCGTGCTCGCGACTGCGTCCACATACGCCATCGTTTTTCTCGTTGACTATTTCTTTAGAACCGACTTCCACTTCTGGACGGTTCTATGGTTTAACACCTTCCAGGCCGACAAGATTCTTGAATCCCTAAAGTACCTACCCTTCCTTCTGGTCTTCTATATTACCCTTTCCATCGCCACCAATGTCTTCAACTACATTCGCATCGGCAAAAGGGAGTGGGTCAACCTCCTGATAAATGTGGTTTTCAACACCCTCGGTGCACTTTTGCTCGTTGCCTTTGTGTACATCTTCTTTGTTGTCACCGGGAATACGCCTTTGGACGAAATGGGCATTGCCGTCTTTACTCCGGTCAACGCGGCAATCATTGTGATTGCCATTGTTCCCATTGCAACGATCATCACTCGGCTGGTCTACAAGGCAACCCGCAACCCGTATCTCCCGGCCATCGCGGTGTCTATCATCGTGACCGTCATGACATGCACCAGAGCCTTGACTTTGTTGTGAATGGGCTCTTCGCAGTTGTCGGTGTAGTTGGGGTGCGCGGCGTTCGCCGGGTAGGGGTCACGCCCAAGTGACGGCCCTGCCGGTCGCCTTCGGCGCGATCGGGCTGTCGCTGTGGGTCGGCCTCATCGGGTCCCGCTCGATGCCGCTGGTCAAGGCGCTCCTCCCCACCGGTGCGACGACGCAGCTGAGCATCAACGCCTGGAACGGCGGTGTGCCGCTCGGCGGGAACCCCTCGTTTGCGCTTCCCACGCTCGGCTGGATCCTCGTGGCACTGATCATGGTAAGGCTGACCTTCCACTGGGAACCCCGTCGATGAGTGAAGGACACGATGCGGCGCCAACGTGGGGTCCCCGCCTCGCTGGGCTTCCCCCGGGGCGTGGACACCCGGTTTCATGCGGCCGGTTCGGTCACCCGGTCAATCGTCACCCGGGAGTAGACGAGGACGAAATCGGCGCCGCCGAGGGTGACCTTGTCACCGAAGTTGGTGATCGACACGGCGGCGTTCTGGCGGGTGAAGGCGGTCGTGAGGCAGGGCAGGTAGCCCTCGCGGTCGGTCCGGTCCGCCGATGCCGGCGGCCGCGGGGATCCCCAGATCCCGAAGGCGGCGGCGGTGTCGCGGCCGTCGCGGATCTGGAAGCCGCCGTCCAGGCGGGTTGTTTAACGCTACAATCGATCGCTCATGATCAACCTCACGAGTTAACCCTGTCAAGAGGTGAGCTCCACGGCGGTGGCGCATAACTCCTGGGTAACGCTGCCAAGCTCGCTCTTGACGGGCCAGCCCATCTCCAGGTTTCTTGTTTTAGCGCTAAAACAGCGTGTAGGGATCAAGGAGATCACCATGCGGAACCCCCCAGCGTCCAGGCGACTGTTGGCCGCCGGCGTCGTGGCCTTGGGCCTGGCGGCAGCGGGCTGCGGCAGCCCCTCTGCCCCGGCCGCCGACGGCGCCCCCACCCCCACCCCCGCGCAGGATCGCGGCCCGATCACCCTGGCGTCCTCCAAGGACACCACCGGCACCGTACAGGCGCAGCTGGACCGCTGGAACACCGACCACCCGGCGGAGAAGGTCACGCTCGTCGAGCTGCCCGAGAGCGCCGACCAGCAGCGCCAGCTGTTCATCCAGAACGCCCAGACCAAGTCCGACGCCTACACCGTCCTCAACATGGATGTGGTGTGGACGGCGGAGTTCGCCGCCAACCGGTGGATCGACGAACTGCCCGCCGACAAGGTCCCGACCGGGAAGATGATCCCCGCGGTCGTCGAGACGGGCACGTACTTCAACAAGCTCTACGCCGTCCCCTACAACACCAACGGCGGCCTGCTGTTCTACCGCAAGGATCTCCTGGACGCCGCGCACGTCCAGCCGCCGACCACCTGGGCGGAGATGAAGGACGCCTGCGCCAAGGTCAAGGCGCTGCCCCAGGGCAAGGACCTGTCGTGCTACGCGGGCCAGTTCGACAAGTACGAGGGCCTGACCGTCAACTTCGCCGAGGCCGTGGACTCGGCCGGAGGCTCCATCGTCGACGCCGAAGGCAAGCCGACGGTCGACACCGACGAGGCCCGGAAGGGGCTGGCGTTCCTGGCCGACTCCTTCAAGGACGGCACGATCGCCAAGTCCGCCATCTCCTTCAAGGAGGAGGAGGGCCGCCGCGATTTCCAGGCCGGCAAGCTGATCTTCCACCGGCAGTGGCCGTATCAGTGGGATCTGGCCAACAAGAGCGACGGCTCCAGCAAGGTGGCGGGCAAGTTCGGCGTCGCGCCACTGCCCGGCCTCACCGGCCCCGGCAAGTCGAGCTTGGGCGGGCTGAACCTGGCCGTCAGCGCGTTCGCCAAGCACAAGGCGACCGCGCTGGACTTCATCAGCTTCTTCGCCAGTGAGGACAACGCCCGCAAGAACCTGGAGGCCTCCTCGGCCGCCCCACCCTACGCCGACCTCTACACCGACTCCGAACTGGTGAAGAAGTACCCCTACCTGCCGGTGCTACGCGACTCCATCAACACTGCCGCGCCCCGGCCGCGGGTCGTCGCCTACGGCGACTTCACCGCCGTCATCCAGGAGAACGCCTACGCGGCGATCAGCGGCACCAAGCCGGTGGACCAGGCGCTGACCGACATGCAGGCCGGTCTGCTCAAGGTGGTCTCGAAGTAGTGACGCACACCCTGCCGCGTCCTGTGCCCGGCCTGTCCCGGAACAAGCGCAGGGCGCGGGAGGGACGACTGGCCCTGCTGTTCGTCTCTCCCTCGCTGATCGCGCTGCTCCTGGTCGTCGGCTATCCCATCCTGGCCGCACTGCGCATGTCGTTCGAGGTGTCCAGCACCCGCATCGACCCGGCCACCGGATTCAAGGTCACCAGCACCCAGTTCGGCCTGGCCAACTACGCGGTCGCCGACGGCCGCTTCCTGAACGCCCTGTGGAACACCACCACCTTCACCGTCGTGTCGGTCGCGATCGAGGTCGTCATCGGCGTCGCGATGGCACTGATCATGAGCCAGGATCTGCGCGGACGGGGTCTGATCCGCGCCTCCATCTTGGTGCCCTGGGCCATCCCCACCGCGGTGTCGGCGCTGCTGTGGCGGTGGATCTTCGCGCCGAGCGGCGTCGCGAACGCGGTGCTGTCCGCCGACGTGGTGTGGACCGGTAACGGGTTCTCCTCCTGGGTCGCGGTGGTGGTGGCCGACACCTGGAAGACGGCCCCGTTCATCGGCCTGCTCGTCCTGGCCGGCCTCCAGGCGATTCCACGGGAGGTCTACGAGGCCGCCCGGGTCGACGGATCCAAGCCGTTCACCACGTTCTGGCGGATCACCGTGCCGATGGTGCGGCCGGTACTCGCTGTCGCGGTGCTCTTCCGGATCCTGGACGTCCTGAGAATGTTCGACCTGCCATATGTGCTGGTCGGTCCGCGCAAGGATTCGGTGGAGACACTGTCGATGCTCGCCTACGACGAGATGAGCAACCTGCGCTTCGGTCCCGCCTCGGCCTACGCCGCCATCTTGTTCGTTTACGTCGTTGCCGTCGCCTTCGCGTTCGTCCGGTTGTTCGGCGCGGACGTGACCCGCCGGGGGGCCTCATGAACCGTCAGCGTCTCTTGCGGCCCACGGGCGCCGTCGCGCTCGTGGCCTACTGCCTGGCGCCCTTCGCCTGGATGGTGATCTCCAGCCTGCGCCGGCCGGCCGACCAGTTCTCCAACAGCCCGATCCCCTCCCCGGCCTCGCTGGAGAACTACCGGGCGGCCTTCGACCCCTCCAACGGATTCGCAAAGGCTCTGCTCAACAGCGTCGTCGTCGCGGGCATCACCACGATCGCGGTCCTCGTCATGGCCGTGCTGACCTCTTATGCGATCGCCCGCCTGGAGTTCCGGTTCAAAGGACTGATCCTGGCGACGATCATCGGCACCGCCATGTTCCCCGGCATCACCATCCTGGTCCCGATGCTCGAGGCGTTCATCTCGGTGGGCTGGATCAACACCTACCAGGCGATGATCCTGCCCACGATCAGCTTCACGCTGCCGCTGGCGATCTGGACCCTCACCGCCTTCTTCCGTCAGATGCCCATGGAGCTGGAGAAGGCCGCCCAAGTGGACGGATGCGGCCCGTTCCAGGCGTTCTACCGGATCATCCTGCCGCTGGCGGCGCCCGGTGTGTTCACCACGGCGATCTTGACGTTCATCGCCGCGTGGAACGAATTCATGATCGCCGCCAGCGTCGTCAACCGCAAGGACAACATGACCGCCAACGTCATCCTCTCCCTTTTCACCGGCCAGTACGGATTCGACCAGCCGTTCGGCACCCAGATGGCCGCCGGGACGGTGCTGACCCTTCCCCTGGTCGTCCTCGTCTTGATCTGCCAGCGGCGCATCGTGGACGGCCTGACCGCAGGAGGAGTCAAGTGAGCCCCTGGTGGACCAACGCCGTCATCTACCAGGTCTACCTGCGCAGCTTCGCCGACTCCGACGGCGACGGCATCGGCGACCTGGACGGCGTCCGCAGCAGACTGCCCTACCTGCACGACCTGGGCGTCGATGGCATCTGGCTGACCCCCTTCTACACCTCGCCCATGAACGACGGCGGCTACGACATCACCGACCACCGCGACGTCGACCCCGTCTTCGGAACGCTGGCCGACTTCGACGCCCTGCTGGCCGACGCCCACGCCCTGAACCTGCGCATCATCATCGACCTGGTTCCCAACCACACCTCCGACACCCATCCCTGGTTCCACTCCCACGACCGGCGCAAGCGCTACATCTTCCGGCCCGGCCGCGATGGCGGCCCGCCCAACGACTGGGAGTCGGTGTTCGGCGGCCCCGCATGGAGCCCGGCCCCCGACGGCGACGACTGGTACCTGCACCTGTTCGACGCCACGCAGCCCGACCTCGACTGGCACAACCCCGAGGTCGCGGACGAGTACGCCGACATCCTGCGATACTGGCTCGATCGCGGCGTCGACGGGGTCCGCATCGACGTCGCTCACGGCCTCTTCAAGGCCGACGGCCTGCCCGACGTCGGATACGCCGGCCAGGACCATCGCCTGGACGTCCTGCCGTTTTTCGACCAGGACGGCGTCCATGACGTCTACCGTCGCTGGCGCAAGATCCTCGACTCCTATCCCGGGGACCGGATCGGCGTCGCCGAGGCCTGGGCGCCCACCGCCGATCGGCTGGCGCTCTACACCCGGCCCGACGAACTCCACCAGGCCTTCAACTTCCCGTTCCTGCTCGCCCCCTGGCAGGCCCCCGCTGTGCGCGCGGTCGTCGACCGGTCGCTCGCCGCCGGCTCCTCGCCCACCTGGGTGCTGTCCAACCACGACGTGCAGCGGCACCGCACTCGCCTGGGATCAGCGGCCCGCGCCCAGGCCGCCACCTTGTTCATGCTCGCCCTGCCCGGTTCGGCCTACCTCTATCAAGGCGAGGAACTGGGCCTGCCCGAAGTCCTCGACCTGCCCGACGAGGCGCTCCAGGACCCGACCTTCCGTCGCAGCGACGGAGCCGACCGAGGCCGCGACGGGTGCCGCATCCCGCTCCCATGGACCGCGCAGGCACCGGCGTTCGGATTCAGCCAGGCCGGGAGGCCGTGGCTGCCGATGCCCGCGGACTGGGCCGAGCTTTCCGTGCAGGCCCAGCAGCGCCGCACCGACTCGACCCTCGCCCTGTATCGCCATGCCCTGCGGCTCAGACGTTCCTTCGCCGGAGAGCTGGCCTGGCATGACGCGCCGGAAGGAATGCTCGTTTTCTCCCGGTCATCGCTGACGTGCACGACCAATTTCAGCGACCGTGACATTGCGATCACCGCGCCGGGCAGTCCGGTCCTGTCCAGCGCTCCACTGCCGCCGATCCGTGATGACGGGACCGTGCTCATTCCTAAGGAGACCTGCGTGTGGTGGCAATAGGATGCTTGTCCGCGCTTGGTTCTCCATCGTCGGCAGCGTGAGTTCGCGCTCGGTTCTCCGTTGGGAAAGGAAGATCGGTGGTGTCAGGCCGTAATCAGCCGGTTACACTCGCTGATGTCGCGGCCCGTGCCCAGGTGTCGGCGCAGACCGTCTCCAACGTGCTGCACAGGCCCGACCGGGTCCTGCCGAAGACCCGTAAGAAGGTCGAGGCGGCGATCAAGGAACTGGGTTACCAGCCCAACCGCGCCGCCCGGGCCCTGCGGGCCAACACCTCGCACATCATCGGGTTCCGGATCGAGCCCACCTCCACCGGGGCGGTCGGCTCGATCCACGACCGCTTCCTCCATGCTCTCGCCGAGGCCGCCCGCCCTTCCGGCCATCACATCCAGCTGTTCACCGCCGACGCCGCCGACGCCGAGGCGGCGACCGCGTCGCAACTGTGGCGAGCCGGAGCGGTCGACGCGGTGGTGCTCTACGACATCGTCGCCGACGACCCCCGGCCCGGGCTCCTGCTGGACAAGGATGTCCCCTTCGTCTCCTTCGGCCGGACCCTCCTCCGTCCCACCACCTACTCCTGGGTCGACGTCGACGACGAGAACGGCATCCACCAGGCGGTCGACCACCTCGTCTCCCAAGGGCACCGCAGAATCGGCTACATCGGCTGGCCCGAGCACCTGGCCGTCGGCGTGCGCCGTGCCCGCGGCTGGCACGACGCCATGCGCCTGAACGCACTGCCGACCGACCTCGACGCCCGCGCCGACGACACCATCGCCGCAGGCAGGCAGGCCGCCGCCAGCCTCCTCAGCACCCCCGACCCCCCCACCGCGATCATCGCCGCCACCGACACCATCGCCGTCGGCATCCACCACGAGGCCCTGCACCGAGACCTGCGTCCCGGAAAGGACCTGGCCATCATCGGATTCGACGACACACCCACGGCCTACGCCATGGCCCTCTCCAGCATCGGCCAGCCCGTCGCAGACGTCGCCCGCGCCATCATGAACCTGCTCCTCGAACTCCTCAACGCACCCCAGGCCCCGCCCACTCAGGGCAGGCTCCTCGCCCCCCACCTCATCATCCGCGACTCCAGCAGCCGACCATGCCGGCTCTGAGACCACCCATGCGCGCCCCGGGAGCAGCAGTCACCTGCCGGGTGGTGCCGAAGCGTGCTTCGCATGCTCCGGCACCACCCGACGGCAACCAGCCCGAGGGCAGGGCGACACCAGATTGAGCAGACAAAGCGATGTCCTTATCACCCCTCATTGTCCGACTTTGAATGGCGTGTTACCTTCGCAATAGCAGCTCACTAAAAGGGGTGTTATGTCGGCGAGGTGGGAAGCAGACGCTTCCGCGTCATTCAAGCGACGACTGGGAAAATCAGCCGCCGAGTTGGGCATGACCGACAATAATCCGTCATGTCCAGACCTGTGGGAGCTCGACAATGGCGACATCGCGGTCATAGGAAGAGGCCTGACGGCAGAGTACGCCCACCGTCTCCCCCCGGACGTGAGCATCGGACAGGATGAGGCACTGGTCGTCCTCCCCCGCAAGATGTTGATCGCCGCAAAGGAGGACATCCCCAATGCGTGACCTGCCTCGCTGGTCGACAACCTGTACGTGAAGGCGGCGCCGGCGATCGACCCGCCGTCCACGCCGCATCACGTCGCGGTCCGTCCGTCGCGCGGCGCCGAAAATGTCGGTGCGGACCGCGAGACTTCTCCGCATGGACATCGACGGGTACTGGGCCCTCATCGAAGGCGCCCGCGCGCGCACAGAGGATCTCGACGAGCGTGCCGAGTGGCTGGTCGAGCAACTCGCCCGGCGCACCCCAGCGGAGATCATTGAGTTCGAACTGCGCCACGCGGAGGTGAGGAAGGCCGCCGACACCTGGCCGATGTGGGGCGCCGCCATGCTCCTCAACGATGGCTGGTGCTCCGACGACGTCTTCTGGTACTTCCAGGCGTGGGTGATCGGCCTCGGTCGGCAGGTGTACGAGCGAGCCACCGCCGACCCCGAAACTCTCCTCGACGCGCCCGAGGTCCGGCGCCTGGCGTCCGGCGGCGACGATGCCGAGCCGCCCGAATGGGAGATTCTCGACTACGCGGCCAACTACGCATATGAGCGGGTGACAGGTGAGGAGCATGGCCTCTGGCGTGCTCTGGACGAGCGCGGCATCAACCTTCCGACCAGCCCCGCACCCGCCGACGACGGCATCGAGGGAGGCCAGGCCGAGCACGCCCGCCACCTTCCCCGGCTCTGCGCGGCCTTCCCCTTAGCCGCCCCCGCGTGAAGCGTCCAGTCGGTGAACGACTTCCGCCGCCGGGGCCGCACATGGCATGTCCCTGGCCTCACGCTGGCGATCAGTGGGCCACGTCGACGGACGTGGGAATGCTCCACGGTCCGCAGTCGGAGCCGAAGGTGCCCCGGTCGCAGCCCTGGACGATGAAGGCGAACCTGTTGACCTCGTGGCCGTTGGTCGTCGAGCAGGTGCCCCCGCCGCAGTACGGCGACATGATGTACTGGCCGCTCCACGGCGTCAGCCGTCCGGTCTTGACCTGGGTGGCGGCGCCGCCGTCCTTGCTCCAGCGGACGTTGAAGAAGTCCCAGTCACGGCCCAGGCCGCTCCACTTGAAGACGATGTCGTTGCCCTTCTGGTAGACGCGCACCAGGGTGCCGTTGCCTAGCGCGGGCGACCAGACGATCTTGCCGTTCTGGAAGCGCTGCCAGGACCCCCTCTTGTCCGGGTAGCCGAACTCCTTGGTGGTCGGGCAGCCGTACACGCTGGTCTGGCCGCCGATCGAGCGCCAATAGTCGCCGATGAGGCTGCCCCGCGGCGCCACCAGGGCGGCGTTGCACGGGGCGCCGGCGGCCGAGGCCTGCGCGGCGGCGGGAACGGCGACGGCGGCGGTCGTCACGACGACCGCGGCGAGGCCGAGCAGGGAGCGGGAGACGCGGTTCATCGGGCCGGTCCTTTCGGGAGAGGTTCGCTGCCGTGACTCATGTGTACGTCGACCCGCTTGCACACCGGTTTCGATGCCTTGACGCCGGCTGAACGGTGGCCTGCGCGCGGCGGACGGGGCCCGCGGGGAAGGCGACCTTGCCCCGCGGACCCACTCAATAGGCCCGCCCAATAGGCCGCTCAGCAGGGCCGCTCGCCCGCTCGCTCGGCTCGCTCAGCGGAGGAACGACTCCACGGCGTCGGCCGCGCGGCCGACGCCGCCGTGTGCTCGTACCGTCGCGCGGATCTCGGCCAGCCTGGTGGCGACCTCGGCCGACCCCGCGACCGCTTCGACCGCCGCGCGCAGCGTCGCGGCGATGACCTCGCCGGCGGGCAGGTGCCTGCCGGCGCCGAGTTCCTCCAGGATCGCGGCGTTGCCGAACTGGTCCACGGCCTGAGGGATCGCCACGGTCGGCACCCCGAACCACAGCGCCTCCGTGCAGCCGCCCATCCCCGCGTGGGTGACGAACGCCGAGGAGGCGGCGAGCACGGCGAGCTGCGGCACGGTGCGGTGCACCTCGAACCCCGGCGGGATCGTCCCGAGCTCCGCCAGGTCGATGTGCGCGCCCACGGCCATCACCACGTGCCAGTCCGAACCCGCGAAGGCGTCGAGACAGGCCCGATAGATGGTGAGCTGGTCGGTATAGGCGGTGCCGAACGACACGAGCAGCACCCGCCGGCCGTTCTCCGGCGGCGTCCAGCTCGTGTCCGCCAGGCGCGCGGGGTCGAGGCACGGCCCCACGAACCGCACGTTCGGCGACACCCGCCCGGCGTTGGGCTGCATCGCCTGCGGGATGAGGGACAGGACGTGCTCGGGGCGCGCCAGCCAGTCCCAGGCGTCCCGCTCGATGCCGTTCTCGCGCAGCCACGCCGTGTACGCCGCATGGTAGCTCCTGCCCGGCTCGGACGTCCGGATCGCGTGCAGGGTCTCGGCCATGTCCTCCTCGTAGCCGTCCCAGGCCACGAGCGTCGGCGAGAGCTGCACGGCCGGGATGCCGTACCGCACGCCCAGCACGGGTGCGGGCAGCCCGCCGATGTCGTACAGCAGCAGGCCGGGCCGGTCGCCGTCGTAGCGGTCGATGAGGCGCGGCAGCACCGCGATGGCCTCGTCGAGGAAGACCCGCATGGCCGTGGCGGGGTCGTCCGGCCAGCTCCGGTCGCCGAGCGGCAGCAGCGACGGGTGGGAGACGATCTCGGCGCCGGTGGGCTCGACCAGCCCGGCCAAGGGCTCCCCGACCGCGTAGCTCACGCGGTGGCCGCGGGCCACGAGTTCCTTGATGAGGGCCAGTGAGGGGTAGATGTGACTCGGCGCCGTGCAGCCGATCATGGCGATGTGTTCGCGCGTACGCATGATGTCCTCGTCGGATTCTCGAGATTTCACAAGAAGGCGTTCCGACGGCGCGCAGGAGTTGCCCCGCGAGAGGGAATGACTCAGAAGGGGCCGCCCGGCGGCGGGCAGGCCCGGCAGTCGCGCCGCCTCAGGCGGCGCGCATCCGAATCGAGTCGATCACGCCTCGGATCCTAGCCCATCTCGCCGGCGATCCGCGGGGCCCGCGACGCGCCGGCCCGGCCGCCGAGATCGGCGGCGTCCGTCCACGCCGCACACGTCGCGGTCCGTCCGTCGCACGGCGCCGAAAATGTCGGTGCGGACCGCGAGACTTCTCCGCATGGACATCGACGGGTACTGGGCCCTCATCGAAGGCGCCCGTGCGCACACAGAAGATCTCGACGAGCGTGCCGAGTGGCTGGTCGAGCAACTCGCCCGGCGCACCCCGGCGCAGATCATCGAGTTCGAACTGCGTCACGCGGAGGTGAGGAAGGCCGCCGACACCTGGCCGATGTGGGGCGCCGCCATGCTCCTCAACGATGGCTGGTGCTCCGACGACGTCTTCTGGTACTTCCAGGCCTGGGTGATCGGCCTCGGCCAGCAGGTGTACGAGCGAGCCACCGCCGCTCCCGACACCCTCCTCGACGCGCCCGAGGTCCGGCACCTGGCGTCCGGCTGCGACGATGCCGAGCCGCCCGAATGGGAGATCCTCGACTACGTGGCCAACGACGCGTACGAACGGGTGACAGGTGAGGAGTATGGCCTCTGGCGTGTTCTGGAGGAGCGCGGCATCGACCTTCCGCGCAACCCCGCACCCGCCGACGACGGAATCGAGGGAGGCCAGGCTGAGCACGCGCGCTACCTTCCCCGGCTCTGCGCGGCCTTCCCCTTCGCCGCCCCCGCGTGAAGCGTCCGGTCGATGACCAACTTCCACGGCCAGGGCCGCACATGGCATGTCCGCCCGTGCCGAGTAGCCACAACGGGGAGGTCGCCGTGTTTCGTCGTGGGGCATGGCCGTACGTCCAGGATGGGCTCGCTGATCCTCGTGACGGGGCCGAACGCGGGCGCGGTGGTGACGCCGCGGTGGATGATGGCCTGGTGCTGAACTACGACCTCGAAGCGCCCACGTACGACCGCACGCGCGGTGGTGACGCCCGGGCGGCGAGCGCCGCCGAGGCTGTGGGGAGCCTGCTGCCTCCCGGCGTCGAGTCATTGGCCGATCTGGCCTGCGGCACCGGCATCGTGACGGCCCGGTTCCCGGCGCGCCGGGTCGTCGGCGTCGACCTCTCCCCTGGCATGGCCCGCATCGCGTCCGGCCGCCTGCCCGGCCGCGTCACCGTCGCCGACGTCACGCGCGTCCCCCTGGCCGACGCGTCCGTGGACGCCGTGGTGATGATCTGGCTGCTCCACCTGCTGGACGAGACGGCGTCCACGGCGGCGCTCTCGGAGGCGGCCCGCGTCCTACGCCCCGGCGGCGCCCTGATCACCACGGTGGACAAGGACGCCGCGTACTTCGCCACCCCCTGCGACACCGCCGACCTCATCGTCCCGGTACGCGCCCGCAACCCGGCCCCTCGGTCCGACGCCGCCTCCCGGGTGACCGGCCTGGTCGCGGCCCTGAACCTGGAGCCGGCCGGTGAGACCACATTCCCGGGCAACGGCCAGGGCCTCTCCCCCCGGGCCTGGGCAGCCTCCCTGCTCGCCCGCCGCCCCGCCTGGACGAAGGCCGCCGACGCCGGCACGCTGACGGAGCTGTGCGACCGCCTCCGGACCCTGCCCGACCAGGAGACGCCCCGGCCGGACCCGGTGTACCGGCTGGTCAGGTTCACGAAGACGGCGAACCGGACGGTCTGAGATCGGAGACACCCGGTCCGAGGTACAACTTGTCGCGTTCCCGGTGACCCACCGGGCCGAGGTCAGGCCAAGGGAGTGCCGAGGATGAGGGCCGCTCCCCTCTCGCCGATCATCATGGAGGGGGCCTGCGTGTTGCCGCTGATGATGTTCGGCATGATCGAGGAATCGACGACGCGGAGACCGGCGAGGCCGTGGACGCGGAGTTCGGGGTCCACGACGGCGAGGTCGTCGACGCCCATCTTGCACGTCCCCACCGGGTGGTAGTCGGTCTTGGCCCACCTGCGGATGTAGGCCCGGATCTCCTCGTCGGTCTCGACGGACGAGCCGGGGAGCTTCTCGTCCTTGAGGAGGCCGTCGAAGGCCGGAGCGGCGAAGACCTCGCGCATCCGGTGGAAGCCTTCCACGGCCACGTCCCGGTCGTACGGGTCGGCGAGGTAGTTCGGGTCGACGGCCGGGAGGACCGAGGGGTCCTTGGACACGAGGGTGACCGAGCCCCGGCTGCGGGGGCGGACGTTGCAGGCCAGCAGGGTCACACCGTGGCCGGGAATCCGTTCCGCCGAGTGCGAGCCGTCCTTCCAGACGACGTAGGCGGGCAGGAAGTGCAGTTGGATGTCCGGGGAGACCACGTCGGCGGCGCTGCTGACGAAGGCGCCCACCTCGGTGATCGTCGCGGTGGCCGGGCCGGTCCGGTACAGGCCGTACTGGATCACGTGCCGCAGCGCCCGGTCCCAGCGGTCCTGGCCGCTGTAGCTGACCGGCTGGGCGCACTCGCGGGTGATGTACACCTCAAGCTGGTCGTGCAGGTTCTTGCCGACCCCGGGAAGATCGTGGACGACGTTGACACCGACGGCGCGCAGTTCGTCGGCCGGGCCGATGCCCGACCGCAGCAGCAGCCACGGCGAGTTGATCGCGCCGGCGCTCAGAACGACCTCGGCGTCGGCGTACACCGTCTCCCGCCGGCCTTTGCGCTCGTAGGTCAGCCCGATGGCGCGGCCGTTCTCGACGATCAGGCGGCCGACCTGGGCGTGGGTGAGGACGGTGAGGTTCGGCCGGTCCAGGACGGGGCGCAGGAACGCCGACGACGCGCTCTCCCGCCGCGCCCTACGCTGGGTCACCTGGTGGTAGAACACCCCGTCCTGGCGTTCCCCGTTGGGGTCGGCGGTGTAGAGGATGCCGGTCTCCTGGGCCGCCCGCAGGAACGCCGCGGACATGGGGTTGTGCTGGACCTGATCGCTGACGTGCAGTTCGCCGCCGGTTCCGTGGTAGGCGTCGGCGAGCCGCTCGTTGTCCTCGTGCGCCCGGAAATACGGCAGGACGTCGTCGTACCCCCAGCCCTTGTTGCCGAGGTCGCGCCACGCGTCGTAGTCCGCCCGGTTGCCCCGGACGTACAGCATCGCGTTGATCGAGGTGCTGCCGCCCAGGACCCGGCCCTGCGGCAGGAAGATCCGCCTGTTGTCGAGGTGCCTCTGCGGAACGGTGTCGAACATCCAGTTGACCTTCGTCCCCATCAGCTTGGAGAAGCCCGCGGGGATGCGCAGGAGAGGCGACCGGTCGCCGCCACCGGCCTCCAGCAGGAGGACACGCGCGCTCGGGTCGGCGCTGAGCCGGTTGGCCAGGACACAGCCGGCCGCGCCTGCTCCCACGATGACATAGGTGTAGGTGGTGCGTGACATGGTGCGTGGTCCTCTCAGGACTCGAACCCGGCGACCGCGAGGAAGGAGCGCATCCGGCGCACCGCGAGCGGCGGGTCGGCCAGCGCGCCCGCCCGGTCGGCGAGGGCGAACAGCGTGCTCAGGTGGGGAACCGACCGGAACGTCTGGGCGCCACCGACCATGTGGAAGTGATCCTGGTGGCCGTTCAGCCAGGCCAGGAACACCACGCCGGTCTTGTACGCCGACGTCGGGGCGGCGAACAGGTGCCGGGCGAGCGGCACGGTGGGTTCCAGCAGCGCCGTGTATCCGGCCTCGTCCCCGGCGTCGAGCCGGGCGAGCGCCGCCCGCGCCGGTGCGGCTATCGCGTCGAACACGCCGAGGAGCGCGCCGCTGTGGCCGTGCTCGTCCCCCCGGATCAGCTCGGTGTAGTGGAAGTCGTCGCCGGTGAGCATGGACACCCCGGGCGGGAAACGCCGCCGGAGCGCGACCTCGCGTGCCGCGTCGAGCAGAGAGATCTTGATTCCCGTGATCCGATCGGCGTGCTCGGCGATGATGCCGAGCATGGTCTCGGCGGCCCGGTCGAGATCGGCGTCGCCCCAGTAGGTCCTCATGGCGGGGTCGAACGCCTCGCCGAGCCAGTGCAGCAGCACCGGCCCGTCGACCTGCCTCAGGACGGCTCCGTACACCTCGCGGTAGTCGTCGGCGTCCCGCGCGGTGGCGGCGAGCTGACGGCTTCCCATGATCACCGGAGTGCCGCCGGACTGCCGGATCCAGCCCGCCTGCTCGACGTAGGCGTCGGCGAGGTCGTTGAGCGTCCAGCGATGGCCCAGAGCGAGTTGGCCCGGGTCGAGCTGGTCGGTCATCGCGCCGCACACGAGCGCGCCGCCGACGGTGCGCGCCTCGGCGCCGGACCGGGCGATCAGTTCGCGGGCCGCGGGCCAGTCGAGGCCGCCGCCGCGCTGCGCGGTGTCCATGGCGTCGGCGACGCCCAGCCCGAGGGACCACAGGTGCCGCCGGAACGCCAGGGTGGCGTCCCAGTCGAGGCCCTGCGGGTCCGCCAGCGGATCGGCCACGACGTGGGCCGCGGCGTACGCGGTGCGGGTCACGGGGGCGCCCGCGGTGAGGTCGTGGACCGGGGAACGTTCGGCCAGGACGTGGGTGCGCGTCCCGCCGCCGGCGGCCGGGAGCACGATGCGCAGGCGGTTCACGGTGCCACCGGCACGGCGGCGTCCCGGCCGCGCCAGCCGGCGCCCAGCGGACGGTCCTCGAAGATCGCCGCGTCCATGACGCGCAGGGAGCCGGACACCGACACCCGGTCGCCGAGCAGGTCCAGGACGTCCTTCCGCGGATCCACGCCCGGCGCGACCTCGATCAGCACCAGCCCGTCCGGGCCGAGCTCGAAGACGGCCCGTTCAGTGACGTAAAGGACGCGCTGGCCCCGGCGTCGGGCCTCGGCGGCGCTGAACGTCACCTGCTCGACCTTCTTGACGAACTTGCGGTGCCTGCCCTCCGCGCGGAGTTCGAGCCGCCCCTCCCCGGGCACGGCCTGAAGGCCGCCCGCGGTGAAGGTGCCGCAGAACACGACGGTGGAGGCGTTCTGGGAGATGTTCACGAAACCGCCGGTGCCGATGATCCTGCCGCCGAACTTGGACACGTTGACGTTGCCGTCCTGGTCGACCTCGGCGAATCCGAGGAAGCAGATATCCAGCCCGCCTCCGTCGTAGAAGTCGAACTGCGAGGGCTGTTCCAGGATCGCGACGGGGTTGGTGGCGACGCCGAAGATGACTCCCCGGGCCGGGACGCCCCCGACGAGTCCCTGTTCGATGGTCAGGGTGAAGTGGTCGACCCAGCCCTCCTCGGCGGCGACGGCCGCGACCCCGTCGGCGATCCCGACACCGAGGTTGACGACGTCGCCGTCCACGATCTCGCGCAGCGCCCGCCGTGCGACGACCTTGCGCTGGTCGAGCGGGAAGGGCGGCAGGGACGACAGGGCGGCCTTCGCCGCGCCGGCGAACGCCGGGTTGTACTCATGGGTCACCACCTGCTTCTGCGCCGGATTGACGACCACGACGTCCACGCACAGTCCGGGTACGACGACGTCGCGCGGGTCGAGCGACCCCCGCTGGGCGGCGTACTTCACCTGGGCGATGACCACGCCCCCGCAGTTGCGCGTGGCCTGGGCGATGGCGAGCATTTCCAGGCGGGCGGCCTCCTGCTCGCAGGTGATGTTGCCGTCCTCGTCGGCCGTGGTGCCGCGGATGAAGCAGACGTCGATCGCCAGGGACGGGTAGAACAGCCATTCCCGCCCGTGCAGGCTCACGACCTGGACGAGTTCCTCGGTGGTGCGGTCGTTCAGCCTGCCGCCCTCCAGCCGGGGGTCGCAGAAGGTGCCGATGCCGACATGGGTGAGGACTCCGGGGCGACCGGCCGCGATGTCGCGGAACAGTTGGCTCATCACGCCCTGGGGGAAGTTGTACGCCTCGAACTCCCCGGCGGCGGCCATGGCGCTCGTCGCCGGCGCCATGCCCCAGTTGCCGGCGATGATCCGGCGGGCCAGGCCGCGGTGAGCGAGGTGGTCCATGCCGCCGCCCTCGCGGTCGCCGATGCCGGTGGTGTGCACGAGGGTCAGCCCGGCCGGGGATCCCTCGGTGCGAAACCGGTTTCCCAAGGCTTTCAGCAGAGCGTCGGGTTCGAGCAGGCCACCACCCGAACCCCCGATCGCCACGGTGTCGCCGCCGTCGATCAGCGCGACGGCCTCCCGCGCGGTGAGGAACTCCGGCCGTCCACGGCGGGTCCTGGTCAGGGTTGCCATCAGGCCATCACTCCCCCGCCGTTGAGGTGCAGCACCTGACCCTGGTAGAGCGCGGCGTCGTCGGAGGCGAGGAACGCCACGGTCGGCGCGATCTCCTCGGGCGTCGCCAGCCGTCCGATGACGAGGTCGCCGGTGCGTTCGCGCTTCCACTCCTCGGTCGCCCACGGTGCGATGAACGGGGTGTCCACCGGTCCGGGGGCTATCGCGTTGACCCGGATCGCGGGGCCGACCTCGCGGGCCAGCGCCCGGGTCAGCCCGGCCACCCCCGCCTTGGCCGCGCAGTAGGCGACGTAGTCGCGCGCGCCCTTGAACGCGAGCTGGGACGACACGTTGACGATGGCCCCGGCGCCGCGTTCGAGCATGGAGCCGAGGACGTGACGGCAGCACAGGAAGACACCGTCGAGGTCCACGGCGAGGGTCCTGCGCCACTCGTCGAGGGAGAGCTCGGCCAGTCGTCCGGGCGCCATGAACCCGGCGTTGTTCACCAGGACGTCGACCGGCCCCACCGCGGAGCCGATCTCGTCGACCATCGCGGCGACCGCGTCCTCGTCGGTGACGTCGGCCTCGACGGCGTACGCGGCCGTCCCCGCCTCGCGGAGCCGGGCCACCCGTGCGCCGGCCTCGCCCTTCTGGCCGAGATGGTGGACGACGACCGAGGCTCCGCAGGCCGCGAACACGTCGACGATCGCGGTGCCCAGGCCGCCGAGCGCGCCCGTCACGAGCACGGTCCGGCCGCGCAGCGACGGGTACGTGGTGGTCGTTGGCGACACCTGGTTCATGCGGCGTACCAGTCCTTTCGTCCGGCTCGGTTGATCTGCACGGTCTTGGTCTCGGTGAAGAACTCCATGCCCTCGCGGCCGAACTCGGCGTTGTAGCCGCTGTCACGGCGTCCGCCGAGCGGGATCTCGGGGAACGCGTCGGTGGATCCGTTGATCCACACGGTTCCGGTGCGCAGCCTGAGGGTGAGGTCCATCGCCTCGCGGACGTCGTTGCTCCACACCGAGGCGGCCAGGCCGTACACCGAGGCGTTGGCGCGCGCCACGGCTTCGTCCAGCGAGGAGTACGGCTGCACCACGGTCACCGGGCCGAACAGTTCCTCCCTTGCCGCGGTGGACCGGTCGTCGTCCGTCCACAGCACCGTCGGGTCGAGGAAGGGCCGCGCCCGGGTGCCGCCGGGTTCGGGCCTCCGGCCGCCGGACAACACCCGTACACCCTCCGCGCGGGAGGTCTCGATCGCCGAGAGCACCCCGTCGAAGTGCTGCTGGGAGACCAGCGGCCCCATCTGGGTGGACTCCGACCACGGGTCGCCGAGGACGAGCCGGGCGGCGCGTCCGGCGAGCCGTTCGCCCAGTTCCTCGGCGACGGCCGCGTCGGCGAGGATCCGCGATCCCGCCACGCACACCTGGCCCTGGTTGAAGAACGCGGCGAAGGTCAGGCCCTCCACCACTTCGTCGAGGTCGGCGTGCGCGGTCACCAGGACGGGCGTCTTCCCGCCCGCCTCCAGGGCGACGCGCTTGAGCCGCTGGGAACCGGCGTGCGCGGCGATGTGCCTGCCGGTCGCGGTGGAGCCGGTGAAGCTGACCACGTCGACGTCGCGGTGGGCGACGAGCGCGGCCCCCGCCTGGCCCTCGCCGAGGATGACCGAGACCGCGCCGGGCTCCAGCCCGGCCTCCAGCAGCAGGGAGACAGTGACGAGCGAGGTGAGGGGGGTCAGCGGGCTCGGCTTGACGACCACCGAGCAGCCGGCGGCCAGCGCGGGCGGGAGCTTCTGCCCGAGGATGCCGAGCGGGAAGTTCCACGGCACGATCAGGGCCGCCACCCCGGCGGGCTCGCGTACGGTGAACGCGAACACCGAGTCGCCGATGTCGCGCACCGTCCGGCCGTTGAGGTCGCGGGCGAGGCCGCCGAAGTACTCGAAGGCGTTCGCGGCGGCGGCGACCTCGCCGCGTGCCTCGCGGATCGGCTTGCCCGTCTCCAGTACGAGCAGGTCGGCCAGTTCGGCGGCGTGCTCCTCGATGAGCAGCGCCGTCCGGGCAAGCACCCGGGCGCGGTCACGGCCGGAGGCCCGGCCCCACGTGCCGGTGTCGAACGCGGCGCGGGCCCGCGCCACGGCGGCGTCGACCACCGAGATCGAGTCGCCGCCCGCGCGGAACGCGGGCCGCCCGGTCGCCGGGCTGATCCGGGCCGTGCCCTCTCCCTCGGGAGCGACGGCGACGCCGCCGATCAACGAGCCGAGGACGGGCGGGCCCTCTCCCGAGGAGACGACGGCACGATCCAGCAACGGGGTAAGGCCGCGATGGGCCCTGTGGTCCTCGTGGGGTTCGGCGGTGGTCACGTGACCCTCACTTCGTCGTGGGCTTGCGCTGGAAGAAGGCCTGCTTACGTGCGCGCGAGGCGTCCGACAGGCTGAAGAAGGCGGCGAACGTCGGCTCGGCGGGCACCCGGGTCGCGTATCCGGCCAGGGTGTCCTTCACGACGCGCAGGGCGAGCGGGTCGCAGGCGATCACCGCCTCGACCAGCTCCTCGGCCGCCGTCTCGAGGCGGTCTCCGGTGACGGCCTCGGTGACCAGGCCGATCCGCGCGGCCTCGGCCCCGGAGATCGGCGTCGCGGTCAGGAACAGTCTGCGCGCGTGGGCCAGTCCGACGGTGTCCACCAGCCGGGCGATGCCGCCCCACGCGGTCAGGTTCCCCAGCCGGGCCTCGGGGTAGCCGAGCGCGGCGTCCTCGGTGGTGACCCGGAGGTCACAGGCGAGCGCCAGTTCGAGGCCGCCGCCGAGCGCGCTGCGCTCGATCAGCGCGATGGTCGGAACGTGAAGCGCCGCCAGCCGCGCGAAGGTGGCCGTGCCGAGCCGGGACAGCCGGTCCGCGCGGTCCGGACCGGGGTCGGCCCAGTCGGAGATGTCGGCGCCCGCGCAGAAGAACCCGTTACCGCCGCGCACGACCACACAGCGGACCGCGGGGTCGGTCTCGACCGCGCCGAGAGCGTCGCCCAAGGATTCGAGCATGGCCTGGTCGAGTGAGTTGCGTTTGGCGTACCGGTCCAGGGTCAGCATCGCCCGGCCGCGCCGGTCGACGTCGAGGAGTACGGGCATCAGCGCCGTCCCCGGGCGAGCTGGTCGACCAGCAGCGCGATGATGATCGCCGCGCCGACCGCGACCTGCTGGTAGAACGCCTGGACGTTGAGCGTGGTCAGGCCCGCGGTCAGCGTCGCGATGATGATCGCGCCGAACGCCGCGCCGGACATGCTGCCTTCCCCTCCGGCGAGCTTGGTGCCGCCCATGACGGTGGCGGCGATCGCGGTGAGCAGCAGGTCGGCCCCGAGGGTCGGGTCGGCCGCGCCGAGGCGGGCGACCAGGATGGTCCCCGCCAGCCCGGCCGTCGCGCCGGACAGAACGTACGCGGATGCGGTGAAACGCTTCACGTTGATCCCGGCGAGCCTGGCCACCTCGGCGTTGCCGCCGACGGCCGTCAGGTGCTCGCCGAACACCGTCCGGCGCAGGCACACCGCGGCGACGACGGTGAGCAGCACGAACAGCAGGACCGGGATCGGAATGCCGAGGACGCGGCCGGCGAGCAGGTCCTGGAAGGCGGCCGGGATGTCGTAGACCGCCTGGCCGCCCGCGATGATCAGCGCGAGCCCGGCGTAGATGCTCATCGTCCCGAGCGTGATGATGAACGGCGTGATCTTGGTCATGGTGATGAGAAACCCGTTGGCCAGTCCGGCCAGGGCGCCGACGGCGATGCCTCCGAGGATCGCCACCGGCGCGGGCACCGCGTGCGACAGCAGCCCGCTGACCACCGCGGCCATCGCGACCGTCGAGCCGATGGACAGGTCGATACCCCCGGTGATCAGGACGAAGGTCTGGCCGAGGGCGAGCACGCCGACCACCGACGACTGCAGCAGAACGTTGATCAGATTGCCGCCGTCGAGGAACAACGGCCGGGCCAGCCCGAAGCCGAGCACGAGGACGACGATGACGCCGACCAGTCCGGCCTGACGGGCGACCGCGGCGACGTCGACGCGCGGGCCCGCGGCGGCGAGACCGGGCCCGTTCAGCGACTCCCGATCGAGAGTGGCGTGGTTGCTCATGGTTCTCCTTGGATCCTCAGGTCGCCGCGGCGTGGTGGACGATGGCTTCTTCCGACATGGCTGACCGGTCGAGCTCGGCGACGATGCGCCCGCGGCGCATCACCAGCACGCGGTCGCTCATCCCGAGCACTTCGAGGAGGTCCGAGGAGACCATCACGATGGCCTTGCCTTCGTCGGCCAGTTCCCGCATGAGGGCGTGGATCTCGCCCTTCGCGCCCACGTCGATGCCCCGCGTCGGCTCGTCGAAGATGAAGATGTCGCTGGAGGTCTTCAGCCAGCGGGCCAGGACGACCTTCTGCTGGGTGCCGCCGCTCAGCTTGCCGACCGGGTAGTCGGGGCTGATGTTCGCGTTGAGCCGCTTCAGCAGCGCCCGCGTCTGCTCGCGCTGCTCGCGCCGGTCCAGCATTCCGTGACGGCGCGGCGGCCTGATCAGCATCGCGTTGGACGCCGCGCTCATGTGCAGGACGAGCCCCTGGTGCTTGCGGTCCTCCGGGAGGAAGGCGATCCCCGCCCTGACGGCCTCGGCCGGCGAACCGATGGTGATCCGCTCGCCGCGGATCCACACGGTGCCGCCCGTCGCCCGGTCCGCTCCGATGAGGGCCCGCACCAGTTCGGTGCGTCCCGCGCCGACCATGCCCGCGAGGCCGACGATCTCGCCGCGCCGCACCGACAGCGAGCAGTCGCTGACCCCCGCGGTGCTGGAGAGGCCCTCGACCCGCAGGACTTCCTCGCCCGGGTCGCCCGGATCGCCTCGCACGCCGACCGCGGCGACGTCACGGCCGACCATCAGCTTGACCAGCTCGGACTCGTCGGCGATCTGCCCGCGGGTGCGGGTGCCGACCAGTTCGCCGTCCCGCAGGACGGTGACCCGGTCGGACAGCTCCATGACCTCCGCGAGCCGGTGCGAGACGTAGATGATCGCCCGGCCCTCGGCGCGAAGCCGCCGGAGCAGCTCGAACAGCCGCTCGCTCTCCTGCGTGGTCAGGGACGCGGTCGGCTCGTCCAGGATGATCAGGCGCGCGCCGACGGCCAGCGCCCGGGCTATCTCGACGAGTTGCTGCTGCGCGACGCTGAGCTTGTGCACGGGGACGTCGATCCGGGCGTCGAACCCGAGCCGGGCCAGGGACCGCGCCGCGCGCAGCCGCGCCTCGCCCCGGTCGACGAACCCGGCGCGGGACTTCTCCCGTCCGAGCACGATGTTCTGGACGGCGGTGAACTGCGGGACCAGGCTGAGTTCCTGGTGCACCATCGCGAGCCCCGCGGCGAGCGCGTCGCTCGGCTGGGCGAACTCGCGCCGTTCCCCCTCGAACCACACCTCGCCGCTGTCGGGCCGCTGAACTCCGAACAGCGTCTTGAGCAGCGTCGACTTGCCGGCGCCGTTCTCGCCCAGCAGGGCGTGGATCTCACCGGGGTAGGCGGTCAGGTCGACCTCGTGCAGAGCCCTGACGCTGGGGAAGGACTTGCTCAGCTTCTTGATCTCCAGCACGGGCGGGTCGGTGGTCATCTCATCACCTCGGTAGCGGTGTGGTTCTCGAGGGGGCCGGTCACTTGTAGAGCGTCGTGATGACCTGGCCGGACTCGTCGTAGAACCGGCCGACGTTGTCCTTGGTGATCGTCTGAGCCGGCGCGACCACCCACGGGGCGATCTTCTTGCCCTCCAGCAGGCCGACGGCCGACTCGACCGCCCAGTAGCCCTCGTAATAGGGCAGCGGGCTGACCGTGGCGGCCATCGAACCGCCGCGGACCGCCGAAACGGCCTCCGGCACCCCGTCCGTCCCGATCACGGCGATGTTCTTGCCCGACTCCTTGACCGCCTTGGCCACGCCGATCGCCATCGTGTCGTTGTTGGCGTAGATCCCCTTGAGGTTCGGGTTCTGCTGGATGACCTGCTGCGCGGCCGAGTACGACACGTTCGCGTCCCAGTTGCCCGGCACACTGGCGACCAGCTTGAGGTTCGAGTGCTTGGCGACGCCCTCCTTAAAGCCCTTGATCCGCAGGATCGCGGCGCTGGACCCCGACTGGCCCTCGATCTGGGCGACCTCGCCCCCGCCGGGAGAGAGCTTGGCCAGCTCGTCGGCGGCCTGCGAGCCGTCCAGCTCGTGGTCGGGGCCGACGTAGACGGTCGCCGGGACCCGGGCGTCATCCACGTTGACGATGGGCGCGCCCTGCTGGCGCATCTGGTTGAGCGCCGGAGAGAGGTTGGACGTGCTCTCGGGGGCCACCACGTAGGCGTCGAACTTCTGCCCGATCAGCGTCTGGGCGATCGTGAGCTGCTCCGCCTGGGCCTTCTCGCTGCTCGCCGCCTGGACGGTCACCTCCACGCCGTACTTGGCGGCCGCGGCCTTGGCACCCTTCTCGATGCCCTGCCAGTACTGGTTGGTGAGCGCCTTGAGGATCACGGCGACCCGGTACTTCTTGGCGGGGGTGAACTCACCGAGCGACGAGGCGAGCTTCACGCCGTCAAGCGACTCCACGCCGCCCTGGTCACTGGTGTAGGTGTAGGTCCGGCCGGCGGACTCGCCCGTGGAGTTCGGAGATTCCGTGGAGTTCGCGGGGCTGCAAGCGGTGAGGCCCAGCGCGAGCGCCGAGGACGCAAGCGCGATGACTTTTTGCTTTCTCATGACTCAGCACTTTCTTGGGACTTGCCGTGGGGAAACCGGTTTCTTACGGGCCAGGACCGCTTGAGGCGAACCGGGGGGTGTGTTTTGGATCTTTGAGATGTACTTATGGGTGTCTTTGACTCTACGAACAGCCGCAGGAGCCTCGGACAATGAGCTGGGGAGCCAGGACGTGCCGTTCCGGCGGCTTGCGGGCGCCGCGGCTCTCGCCCGGATGCCGGCCGATGCGCTCGGCGAGCAGGCCCGCCGCGACCGCGCCCACCTGCCGGGCCCTGCTGTCCACGGTCGTCAGGGATACGCCCGGGATCCGGCCCACCCAGATGTCGTCGAAGCCGATCAGGGCGATGTCATCGGGGATCCGGAGGCCCAGCGTGTGGGCGGCCGTCATGAGCCCGAGCGCCAAGGTGTCATTGGCCGCGAAGACCGCGCTCGGGCGGGGCAGGTCGCGTAGCAGGTCGAACGCGGCCTCGGTCGCCTCGGCGAGCTCACTGGTCCTGGCGAGATGGACGGCACTGTCGGCCTCGCGGTAGACGCTGCGGAACCCCTCGAACCGCTGCCGGAACGCCAGGACGTCCAGCGGCCCGCTCAGGAACACCGCCCGGCCGAACCCGTGCCCCCGCAGGTGCTCCGCGGCCATCCGGCCGCCCAGCCGGTTGTCGATCACCACGGTGTCGACGAGCGGCCTGGCCAGCTCGCGGCTGGCGACGATCACGTTGATCCCTGCGTTGACGAGCCTCTGCACGCTCCCGTCTCGCATGGTCGCCGAGGCGACGATCGCCCCGTCCACGCGGCGCTGGATCATCGTGCGTACGACATCGGCCTCCTTGTCGCTGTTCTCCGCGCTGGTGCCGAGCAGCAGGGTGTAGCCCGCCGGATCGATCACTTCCTCGACTCCGGCGACCAGCTCCGGATAGAACGGGTTGGTGATGCTGGCGACGACGACGCCGATGGCGTACGATCGCTGGCTGGACAAGCCCTGGGCCAGCGCGTTGGGATAGTAGTTGAGTTCCTTGATCGCGTTCTCGATCTTCTCCCGCGTCTTCTCCGAGACGTAGTAGTCGGTCGTGCTCAGGAACTTGGACACGGTCGCCTTGGACACGCCGGCGAGCAACGCGACGTCCTTGATGGTCGTCCGTGGCGTGACAGGAAACCGGTTTACCATGCAGATAGGGTGCGCTGGGTCACTCCGCAGGTCAATGTGTTTCCGAAGTGTTTCCGAAATCGAGATTCGGACACCTCCCCGCCACACCCGCCCACCGATCACCCGCCGAGCCGACGAGGCTCCCCGTCACCGGCCGGCGCACCCGGGACCTACGGACTCGACCAGCCGACTACGCGAAGCCACTCTCCCCGACCAGAGACCTCCCGCAGGTTCGAGACTCGTTGTTCACGAAGCGGCCACCGCGAGCAGCACCTTCAGGGTGCGACGGCCACGCGCAGCGAGGCGAGGGTGTGCCCGACCCGAACACGTCCCCTGGATCGACCCGACCCATCCGGCCTGACGAACGGCCCGGTGTCAGCGGCTTCACCGCTCAGAAATCCTCCGCCACGTCGTCAGTTCTGGTAGCCCCTCGCCACCCGCGGAAGGATTGACGACCATGACCGACGTCAGACTGCTAGGCGACGACGAGGCCGCGTTCATCGCGGCGGCCCGCTCAACTGACGCGGCACAGTTCGCGCTCATCACGGAGCGCTACCGGCGTGAGCTGCAGGTGCACTGCTACCGGATGCTCGCGAACTACGAGGACGCCCAGGACATGACGCAGGAGACGTTCCTGCGGGTGTGGAACAAGCGGGAGTCGTTCAAGGGCCACGCTGCGCTGCGGACCTGGCTGTACCGGATCGCGACGAACGCCTGCCTCGACTTCCTGGAGAAGCGCAACGACCGCACACCCGTGCCTGCCGAGCTGCCGGGCGCGGGCTCGGAAGTGCGCTACCTGCAGCCCTACCCGGATCTGATGCTCCCGGAGGACCCGCAGGAATCGGTGGTGGCGCGGGAGACGATCGAGCTGGCGTTCATCGTCGCCGTCCAGCACCTGCCGCCGCGGCAGCGGGCGGTGTTCATCTTGCGCGACGTCCTCGGCTGGCCGGCGTCGAAGGCCGCCAACGCCCTCGAGCTGACCGTCGCATCGGTGACCAGCGCACTGCAGCGGGCGCGCGTGACGATGCGCGAGCAGCTGCCCGACCGCCGCCTCGACTGGCGGAGCCCTGCCACGCACGAGCTGTCGGATGACGAGCGCGGCGTGGTGAAGTCGTATATGGACGCCCATGAGCGCAACGACCTCGACGGGCTGATGGCCCTGCTGCGCGACGACCTGCGCTTCACGATGCTGCCCGAGCCGGGCACCGTGATCATCACGGCCAAGGACGCGGTGGACGGCTGGGTCTCCAATGGGCTCTTCCAGCGCGGCTACGACGACTGGCGCTGCATCGCCACGACGCTCAATCGCATGCCTGCCGCCGTGCTGTACCTCCGCACCCCCGACGACCCGGAATACCGTTTGTTCACCATCGCGGTCCTGCACATCGTCGACGGGAAGATCGCCGAGCTTACCGGATTCGACGCCACCGACAAACCATGGCTGAGCCTGCCCCCGACACTGTCATCAGACAAAGGCCCCATCGTCGACGAGTCCAGCGCACGGGCCGCCGTCACCGAAGTCACCGCCGAATGAGCACCCCGACCAGCTGAACACCAACGCGGCAACGCGAACACCACCGCCCCGCCGGCGTTGCCGGCGGGGCATCTTCATGCCCGAAGATCATCGTCACGATCAACGACGCCGTCGCCCTCATCTCCACTGCTCACTTGGAACGCGAGGAAGGGCCCGGGGAAGGGTCCCCTCATCGCCGAGGGTCACGGTGAGCACGCCAGGAAGGATTTCGACCTGGCCTTACGAGCCGAGCATTTGGCCCGTGCTCATCGCCTCGTCTCGTATCGGGTCAGCACCACGCCGCCGGGAAATCTCCGCGTCTCGACCAGGTTCAGGTTCACCCAGCTGTCCAGCGCGGTGAAGAACGGCGTGCCACCACCCACCAGGACCGGCACGGTGACCAGCGCGTACTCGTCGATCAGCCCGGCCCGCATGGCCGCCCCGGCGAGCGTCGCGCCGCCGATGCCCATCGGGCCGCCGTCTACGGCCTTGAGCCGGGTGATCTCGGCGACCGCGTCGCCGGTGACCAGGCGGGTGTTCCAATCGACCTTGTCGATCGTCGATGAGAACACCACCTTCGGCGTGTCCCGCCAGTTCCGCGCGAACTCGATCTCCGCCGGGGTGGCGTTGGGCCGCTGGTCGCCGGTCGGCCAGTAGGAGCTCATCGTCTCCCACAGCTTGCGCCCGTACAGCGACATCTCGCTCGCCCGCTCCTGGTCGAGCCACCACTGGAACAGCTCGGCGCTCGGCGATGAGTCCGGTCCCTCCCCCCCACCCCAGCCGATGTCGTCGCCGGTCGCGGCGATGTAGCCGTCCAGGGTCACGTTCATGCCGAAGATCAGTTTCCGCATCGTGCCAGCCTTCCGTGATTCGATCTCACACGTACAGACGGGCGCGGCGCGGAAACCTAATCGGTGCGCGATCTGCGTCCGCAGGTAGTCCTCGCGTTCCGGACTCAGCACGGCGTACTCGGCGGGCTCGAGCACCGCCGACCGGATCTCGATTTCACCCTCGCAAACGCCTGGTCACACAGCTACAGCGCCGGGCCCTCTCACCGCGCTGGAGATCGCCAAGCAGTTCCCGGCGCTGGGCATCTCGCTCGGCGACCAACGGCCGCACATGCGCCGCAAGATCCGCGAGTACCTACCTCTCTACCAGCGCCGACGCAGCTAAGCGGCGCGCGCTCCAGCGCCGCGGCGTACTCGCCGAGGACGCCGTCGTAGGCGGGCGGCAGCCGGGTGGGGCGGGCGCCCGGACGGCGCTTCGTGATCTCGGAAGCGGATCCGGGCACCTGCGAGGAGTCGGAGTGCGCAATCTCGGAAGTCACACCTGGGAGTCTGCTTCCGAGATTGTGAAGTGCAGGGTGAACGTTGCCAAGCGGCGGTCACGCTGGCGACGCGTCGGCGGACGGCCCTTGTCGACCCGCACGAGCGTGAGTGCTAGGCACGGATTCGCTAAGTATAGAAGTACGTACTATTCTCCTCCTTCATAATGAAGGATGTAGATATCTATGAGAGCGACTCTGACGGCCTCCTCTACGACCCTCGGGTCAGGGCCGCGATGACCCAGCTCGCCGACAGCGACGAAGACCTGCTCACCTTCGAAGCGGGCGCCGCCGTCCGCACCGCCAACCATGCCGTCGAACGCATGCGCGCCCACGGCGCTCAGGGACGAGGGGTCAGCGCGGGCGCGCTCGACCTGCTGATCCGCCTCAACAACAGCGAGCACGGCATCAGCATCGGCGAGCTGGCCCGCACCGCCGGGGTCAGCTCCCGCAACGCCACCGGCTTGGTCGACACGCTGGAGCACAACGGATTGGTCCGCCGGGTCCCCGACCCGACGGATCGACGTTCGGTTCTGGCCGAGATCACACCCGCCGGGCGAGCGTGGATGGAGGCGTTCCGCAAGCCGTCGCAACTTGCCATGCGGGCGATGTTCCACAGGTTCACACCTGAAGAACTGGTCGTTCTGCGCGACCTGTGCCTGCGGCTGGCCGCCAACCAGCATCACCTCGCCGATCACCTGCGCCAGATCGGACAACAGCCATGAACACGACAGCTCAGGAACAAACCCGTCGCACCGTGCGCGGCTATCACGAGGCGCGCTTCCGCGGCGAGGTGTCCGCAGCGGCAGCGCACCTGGGAGAGCCGTTCCGCTTCCAGAGCCCGTTCATCACCTCCGACGATCGGACGGGCCATCTGGCTACCTTGCCGGGGTTTGTATCCATCGTGACCGGCGTCGAGCTGATCAGCGAGCTGTACGGCGAAGCGGAGGCCACGCTCGTGTACGACGTGCACACCGCGACGCCGGTCGGGACTCAGCGCACGGCCGAGCACTTCCGGCTGGACGGCGACAAGATCGTGTCGATCATGCTGTTGTTCGACGCCTCGCCCTGGCAGCCGATGAAGACCCAGATCGAGCTATGAAACGACGCACCCCAGGGCCCGTGCCAAAGTTGGCGAGTTTGGCGTCGGTGCACCCGCGACGGCGGCTCGCGGGTGGTTGGGGTGTCGGTGTGCTCCAGGGCAGCCGAAGAAGATTCCGCCCACGGGTCGCGGTCCCTGCCTGCCTGGTTCACGCTGCATTGGCGTCCTCGCCGAGATCGAGGTTGACCTCCATGTCGTCCAGCCAGCAGCTCGCGGGCCTTGTTGTGCATGGTGTCCCCCGGCTGCGACTCGACATCGTCACCAAGGTCTGTCCGGGGTTTCTATCCGTCCTCACGCCAGATCCGGAGACGGCCCGCTTCCTTCAGCCGCTGCCGCCGGGCGATCACGTATCCGCCGGTCACGAGAAGGTCGAGCAGAGCGGCCGGAATCCAATAGGTGCCCGTCCGGTTCAGCTCCTCCTCGGAAACCCCGGCGATCAACGCCCCGGCGAACGCCCCCACCGAGACGTACGCGGCGACCGCGTGAACGACGAGAAGGCGACTCAGCCGAACGGCCCTGGTCACCATGCGGACGCCGACCCCGTGGCAGACCGACCAGACGGCCGCGCAGGAGGCCACGAGCGTGCAGCCGGCGATGAGCCATCCACCCAGGGGATTCATCCCCACGAAAACGGTCGGCCCCAACGCGAACACCATCGAGAAGGGCAGGAGGGCCGCCACCGTCGCCGCGCGCAACCGAACGTTGTCGTCATCCAACTCGTCCGCGAAACTCCGCGCCCGAGCCCGCCGCCGCCTCCTCTCCTCCCAGGTCGGGTGCTTTCCCCGCACGGCGCCGACCCCCCACCAGAGCAGGCTTGTCACCGCGCCGACCGCGGCCAGACCCAGGATCGAATGGCCGTCCACACGCGGCCCGCCGATACCGAAGAACGAGGCCACCCGGTCACCACCGAGCTCCATCAGCCAACCCCCGACGCGCTGGACCGCGAATAACCCCACGAGGGCGACGATCGCCAGCAGGCAACCCTTGGCCGTGAGCTTCTCCTCATCACCGGGCCCTTCGGAGGTCGGCGGCTTCCCGGCTTGATGAATCGGCGGCTTCCCGGGATGAAGGAGCAGATCGGCGACAGTGGCCCGCAGGTCGGCGTGCACCGTCCCCGAGTCGATTCGGTCAGCGGCGGCCAGGGCCGTACGAGAGGCGTCCGCGTCCCTCTGGTGCGCGTGGATCAACGCCTGAAGCAACAGCGGGAAAGAATCCCCCGGTCGCTCGGCCGCCAGCCGATCCGCATATGCCCGCGCCCACGAAGAACGCCCTTCCTCACAGCGTTTCACCACGTGGGCGAAAGCCTCGTCCTCACTTACCAACGGGACCCTGCCCTGCGCGGGTCATCATGACGCCCGTGCGAACGACTCGGGCCCGGCCACGCCGAATCCATGCGCCCGCCGCGCCACCTGAAGGACCATGCCTCCATATTTGTAGATCGACAGGTTGTTCCGGTCTGTTTCCGCGCAAGAGGTCACGACATGCCACTCCGCGCTCGCGTAGGAACCTTGGAGGAGCCTGCCGGTGCCCTCGTGTCCTTCGCCGCCTTCGCCATCGGTTTCGTGGCCCGCCGGATCGGCGCGTTCGTCGCCGGCCACTACGGCGACCGGATCGGCCGCAAGAAAGTGCTCGTCGCGACGCTGCTCATCGCACCGCTCCGCGCTGACGTCGACGCGGTCATTCCGGCCAAGCGAGCGGGACGTCAGCCGGCGTCGCTGAGCAGCGCGTCGCCAACGCGGGTGCGCTGGTACTGCACCACGGGCCCCCGCCGCGTGCGGGTCACCAGATCGGCGTCGAGCAGCACGCTCAGGTGGTACGACACCGTGGACGGGGCAAGCTGGTGGCGCCGGCTCAGCTCGGTGGTCGAGCGGGATATGCCCAGATCGCGCAGGATCGCGGCGCGGCTGGTCCCGATCAGTCCCGACAGCGCCGTGTCGGCCTTCGATTCGGCGGCGGTCCCGCCCGCCGGGTAGGCGATGAACGCGTCCAGCGGGTCGCACACCTGCACCTGCAGGTTGGGCCATCCGAGCGCCGACGGCGACAGGACCAGCTCGCTGTCGCTCAGATCGCTCGCCCCGTCGTACGGCTTGACGATGCGCATCTCCTCTGGGGCCCAGTCGAGCTCGGGATGCAGGGTCTCCAGCACATGGCCGACCCCGTGGGTGGCCATCAGGTGCGCCCGTCTCGCCACGTCCGCGGCCAGCCGTTCCTCGATCGCCTTCTGGTGGTCGGCGAGCGCGATCAGCCAGAAACGGCGAAGGCCGTCGGCGGCCCGCTGGGCGAAGCTGCCGTCCTCCAGGACACGGCGGACGCGGTCCGGCATGCCCCCGTTCGGGTAACGCTCCTCTAACAACTGTTCCGCCGTCTTCTCGACGGGGGTTTGGCTGACTGCGTCCAGTTGGGCGGACAGCACGCGCTTCCACGAGCCCACGCCGGGCCGCGGCGTCAGCATGTCCAGGACGTAGCCCTGCGAGCCGTGCGGCATCACGGCCGCGATCAGCGCGACATCGGGGTCGCGTAACGCGTACCGGGCGGAGGCGTCCGCCATGCCGAGGACCGGGTGGCGCCGATTGGCGGCGGCCAGGCGCAGCCAGGCGGTGATCTCGAACGCCGGTGAGGGCGCGATCCTGGTGCGGGCAAGACCGGAAACGTTGAATTTAACGGTAATCATGAGGCACTGTAAATCACTTTCGAGCCTGATCGAATGTGTACCGGGCCGCCGATCGCGGTGATTCACTGTGAAAGCGACACGACCACCCGCGACATGGACGACCTTACCGGGGCCGGCCTGCGCAAAGATTGCCGAAACCATTCCCGCACGGGGACTCAAGGAGCCTTGTGAGCTCGCCACAGGGTTCCCGTTCCTCCCCGGACGATGGCACTTCACTCGCCAGGCCGAAGAGCGTTCCATTCCACATCCCGAAGATCTGCCTTTCCCGGAGCGGACCAGCCGGGGACGGCGATCGGAGGCCGTAGACCGCCACGCTCACTCGACGCGTGGCACGAGACACCGACAATTCAGAAAGGAGGGAATCCAATGGTCAAGCACTACTTCAAGTACGCGCTCAGCACGCTCACCGCTGCCATGTTCGTCTTCAGCACGTGATCCACCAGTCGCCCGGGGCCGTTCGCTGAGCGGCCCCGGGCGCCGAGAACGGAGGTTCAGCCGATGTTCGCCAGCGCCGTACACCAACTCCGGTACGCCGCCGGGCTGCTGCGTGGCGACCGGATGCCCGTCGAGAGCCTGGCCCACATCGCCCGCGACCTCGTGGCGACGGTCAGGCAGTTCGGCGAGCCCGGCGATGATGCGGCCCTGTTGCCCGGCCGGCAGGGCGCCACCGACCCGGAGGTACGCCGCACCGTGCTGACCCGGGGGCTGCGTCTGACCGCACGGCGTGCCGCCACCCGCACCGCGTACTACCAGACGATGTTCGCCAACCTCGGCATGCGTCCGCAGGACCTGACCCTGGACTCCTGGACCGCGCTCCCGGTCACCCCGAAGGCGGCGCTGCGCGGCATGCCCGCGGCCTTCGTGTCCGTCGGCATCGAGCCCGCGCTGCTCGCGCTCACGACCGGCACAAGCGGCACCCCGACGCACGTCTGGCTCAGCCGGCGTGAGGTGGACATGATGGTGGCGCTGAACACCATCTCGGCGGTGCTCGGTGAGCGCCTGCGCCCCGGGGACGTCCTCGCCTACGCCGGGTCCTCACGCGGCACCATTCCCGTGCTCTGCGTCAGCACGGCGGTGATGGCGGTCGGCGCCACGTTCATGCAGCTCGGCACCCTTGACCCGGAGGTCGCCCTTGAGCGGCTGGCCGCTCCGCTGACGCTACCCGGCCCTGCGCGCCAGATCACCCACCTGACCGCGAACACCTCCTACCTCGCCGCACTCGTCTCCGCGGCGGAGCGGGGCGGCTGGCGTGCGGCCGACTTCGGGCTGCGGTCACTCCAGGTCGGCGGCGAGGTGCTCAGCGACGCGCTGCGCCTGCGCGCGCGACAGGTGTTCGGCGTCGAACCCGAAATCGGTTATGTCCTGACCGAGTCGATGCCGGCCGGCGCGCGGCTCTGCTCCGCCCGCCACCTGCACCACACCACCGAGTTCGCCCACGTGGAGGTCCTCGACCCGGTGACGTACCGGCCGGTGGCGCCGGGCGAGATCGGGACGATCGTCGTCACCCCGTTAGTGCCGTACCGCGAATGCACGCTTTTGATGCGTTACGTCACCGGCGACCTCGTCCGCCGCCTCGCCACACCACCCACCTGCGAACTGGCCCCCGCCCCGGCCACCACCGACATCGCCGCCGCGGCCGCAAGCACCGACGTCACCACCGTCGCCGCGACCTCGGACATCCTGGGCCGCTACGCCGGACCGCTGTCCCTGGACGTGCCACACCGCCAGGTCCTCGAAGTCCTGGACGCCGAACCGGACGTCGCCCTCCCCGCGAGATACGCCCTCACCCCCGAACCGACCGGCCCCGTCCTGCACGTCCTAGCCGAGCACCGCTCCCCCCGGCTACTCGCCCGCCTGGAGGAAGCCGCCGCCACCCGCGGCCTCCCCCTCAGCGGAATAGTCCTCCACGATGACCTGGCCGACATGCCCGCCACCCCGCCCCTGCGCGCCGACCTCCGAGAACACTCCTTCGACCACCACCCCACACCCGCGGCCGCCCTCCTCGGAGCCCACCCATGACCGGCACCCCACGGCCGCGAACCGACGCCCAAGAGCACGCGCCCGACCGGCATCCCACGGCCGCGGCAGCACCGACAATCCTCGGAGCGCGCCCATGACCGGCCCCTCGCCGATCCTCTCCGCGGCCCTCGTCGCCCTGGTCGCCGTGATGATCACGGCCGCCGCGGCCTACTGCGCGCGCTTCCGCCTGCCCCGCCCTCCGGTCGGCACCTACACCTACCCCGACATGGTCGTCATCTTCGTCGTCGTGGTGCTGGCGCCGCTGACCTACCTCAATCTCCCCGGCCCCGTGGTCGCGGGGGTGTTCGGGCTGGTCCTGCTGTTCGCGGCCCAACTCGCCCTCGCTCCCCTCGTCGGGGGCCGTCCGGCGTGGGCCGTGTCGGTGGCGCTCTGCCTGGCCACCGGAGCGGCGGCACTCACCGGCGCGGCCCTCGCGGTGACCGTCCTCACCGATGTCCTGCTGGCGGCGGGAGTCATCGCGGTCACCAGCCTCTGGGCGCAGAGCGGCATGCGTGCCGGTCACGTCGCGCTGTTGTCGGCACTGCTCACCGGCTACGACCTGATCGCCACGGTGTCCACCACGATCATGACCCGGTTCTTCACCGAAGTACGCGGCCTGCCGTTCGCGCCCCTGTTCACCCTCAGCGACGGGCCCACGCCGGTCGCCATGGGGCTCGGCGACCTGATGATGCTGGTGCTGTTCCCCCTCGTCGCGCACCGCTCCTTCGGCCGAGCCGCGGGCGTGGTCGCCGCGCTGGCCGGTGTCACCGTCACCGCCATAGTCTCCGCGCTGTTCGTCTGGGGCGTCCTCACCGAAGGTCTGCCGTTGCTGACCGTCCTTGGACCCGTCGTCGTCGCGCAGTACCTGCTGTGGCGCGCCACCGGCCGCCACGAGCGTCGCACCTCGGAACGGGAAACACCGGCCACCGCCGATCCCACCCCCGATGCGACACTGACGGCCGCGCTGACCGCACCGCCCCGGGACGACCCCTGGGTGGCCGTGCACAAGGGCCGCATCGTCGGCACAGGGCCGACGCCAGGCCTGGCCCGCCGCTCAGCCCGGGAGAACGGATGCGCGGCGTTGCCGGCCGTCCACGCCGGCGGCGACCTGACCCCGGCCAAGCCCGCCTCCACCTGAGTCCGGACCTACCGGCCGCGATCGCGCCAAGGAATATCAGCGCTTAACTCGGAGCGACCATCGCTGCCTCCGCCGTCGGGGTGCCGCTCCGGCGGGTTCGTCGCCGGAGCGGCGCATCAGGTACGCGCACGGGTTTCACGTCGTCGCGGCCTCGCGGGTCGGCTGCGCGCCTGTGCGTGGAGAGGCTGACGAAAGCCGGAACCTATGGGGGTCGTCAGGCCCGAGGGTTGAAGGGGATGCCACTTGGCTTGGCGCTTGCGAGCAGGTCCGCGAACCTCCCGTCAGTGATCTTGATGGTCGCGTCGCCGAAGTCCGCGTTCATCAGCCTGTCGCGCAGCGAGGTGCTGGGCCAGCCGTTCCAGTCCACGAGCGGCGGATAGCGCCAGTCGTGGTAGTGGTTCTCCGGCGGGTCGTCATTGCCGTTGGCGAGCCGGAAGAAGTGCGTGGACAGCCCGTCCTTGTGGTAGACGATCTTGGGGTGCGAACCGTCGAAGCGCACCTGCGAGCGCGTGTAGGTCACGACGCTGCTGTGCTGCGTGGTCGACACGTACTCCACCTGGTTCGACGCCTGGTTGATCCAGGAGATGACGTGCTCCCAGTCGTGACGGTGGCCGCCGAGGCTGATGAGGGGCAGCGCCTGGTCCTTCTCGAAGTAGCTGGCGTACACGACGGCGCACCAGCCGTTGTCGCACTTGGACCGGGCGTAGGTCTGCGAGTTGTCCAGGTCCGACTGGTCACGGCAGTTGCCGTTGACCGCACCGGTCGGTTTCAGCCCCGGGGCGAGGGTCCCGTCCGGACCGATGGCGGGGGTGGCGTAGCAGCCGTCGCCGTCGTAGTCGTAGGCCGGCGAGAACGACAGCTCGTACTCTCCAGCCGACTGGGGAAGGTTGCGGGGCGGATCGGCGTAGGCCGCCGACGCCGGGATCACGACCCCCAGAACGGTGGCGCCGAGCACGATCCCGAACCGGGAGAGCTTGCGCTTGGAGAACGTTGGGGAAGACGTGCTCCTCTCTGACACGGTCGCTGACTTCGATGCCCTCGCGGTGGACGTGAATGACGACAGTTTTCGCATTCTTCCGCTTTCTCGAAGGACTGGCTCCATGACGTGGATCGCATCGACGTGGAGGGGTGGTAGAGCGATCGGCGGCGTTCTCCGGCCAATGTGAGCACCCCTCACATTTCCACGGAACCACAGGACCGACGCTTGATCAAGGTCCGCCAACCAGATGACACCGACATATATCGGCGACGGCCGAAAGGTGGCCCACGAGCGAACCCCATGAACCGCCTCCCGGCACAGCCGGCTTGCCGTAGCCGACCCCGGGCCAGGCAGGATCAGCCGCGCCCGCGACCACACCCCGTTCCTGCACACTGTCGCCGGCAACCGCAACGCCATCCGCCGCTACGAGTACCTCGGATTCCGGCTGGCGCTGCCGGCGATGACGACATCAGACCTTCACGGCGCGCAGGCGACGCTGGCTGATCTTTTCGATGTCATCGACGTCAGAGGTCAACACGGTGACCGGTGCGGGAAGGCGTAGAGCAGTAGCGCACACCATGGCGTCGATGGCGTACTTGTGGCCATGCAATCCGGCCTGGGCGAGCAGTGCGGCACCATCGCGAGCGATGTCCTTCGTCACCGGCTCGACGGTCAGGCGCGACAATGTCCATTCGTAGCGAGCACGATTGAGCTTCGGGTGGGAGACCTCGACGAGGGTCGCCGCGCTGACCACTACGCGAACGTCTTCCTCCTCTGCCGCAGCCAGCCATTCCGTGAGCTCAGAAACTTGCAGTACCGCCTTGGACAGCCCTTCAGAGTCGAGGACGAGCGTTCCCGGCATCATGCGGCAGATGTGCCGGCAGAGCCCCGCTCAGGCAGGTCGCTCCGCAGGAGTGCGCGCTTTGCTTCGACTCCCGCGCGATCCACCGGACCGTGCTGGGATTCGGCCGCACTGATGAGCTCACGCAAGTTGTCTCGCTCGACCTGCCGGGACAGCGCCTCGGAGACATAGGCAGAAAAGCTGGCCTTACCGATACGAGCCTGCACGACAGCGGCAAGATCCTCCGGGATCGTGACGCTGAATTTCCTCGTTCCACCACTCATGCCACCAACAATAGCATCGGTAGGATTGATGGTAGGATGATCAATCTCCTACCCGCCACCTTCACCCGCCGCACCCGCGCCAGATGAGGCCATGCGGACCCTGCCAGTCGACGTCGGCGACTTCCGGCGCGCCTCGGCATGTGGTGGGCGCTTCGACCGAGTCAATCACGCGATCACTTCTCGAACACCAGTATGATGCCACGGTCCAGACAGACGGTGATCCACCTGGAAAGGGCTGCACGTGGCGCAGAAGGTGATACTGGTTGACGACCTCGACCACTCCGAGGGCGACGACGTGGCGAGACGGGAGTTCCCGCTGCTGAACCGGACCTTCGCCATCGACCTGTCCGATGCCAACCAGCAGCGGCTGAGCGAGGCTCTCGCGTTCATCGAAGAGGTCCTGGCGAGCTCCCGCGAGGTGAAGCAGGCGTCGCGGTCGAAGAAGGCCGCCGACCCCTCCCCCCGATTGCAGGGCTACACACTCACCGACGTTCGCGAATGGGCACGCGAGCAAGGGCTGGAGGTACCCGCACGTGGAAAGGTCGCCGACGAGGTCCTCGAAAAGTTCATCGCCGCCCACCCCGACGCAAGCTCCACACACTCGGCGCCGGACGAACAGCCAGGCGAAGAAGCAGAGAACGGCACGAAGCCGAACACCGACACCTGAGCCGGAGGCCAGCTTGAATGGCGGCCCTCGGCTCGGAGTCGCACCCGACCGGGCGGCCGTCACACTGAACCCGCCCGGCTCCGGTGCTCGTGCGCGGCCGGAGGCGACAACCCGTTCCGATCAGCCGAAAGTGGCCATCAGCGCTCTCGCGACGCGGCGACGCCCTCGGCCGGGCCCGCCACTCGGCCCGAGAGAACGGATGCCCGGCTACTCGACCTGTAGCGAGCAGCCGCCCCGCCCCGCGTAGCCAGCCCGGGGCGGGCACCCCTCCCCCGTTGAGTTCACCCCGGAAACAACCAGGACCGGCGAGCGGAGCCCGAAGGCTCAGATTCGGAAGCTCGCCGGTCCCAGGGTTGAAAACTCCTCCACAGAGAGAGGACCCCCATCGTAACCCAGCGCCCGACGGTGCGCTTCGCCGCTGCATACAGCGTATATGGCTATAGCGTCAACCTCGGCGAGGTCGACGCTCTGTGCCGAACCTGCGGCTCAGGCCGGTGAAAGGATGTCCCTCGCGTCATCCACCACGAGTTGTAGATGGCGACGGAGCATACGAAGCTGCCTCGTCCGGGACTGCTTGGCGTGAGGTATGACCGTACCCGTGAGCACTCGATAGCTGCGCGTTGCCTCCGCACGAAGACGCATGATCTCATATGCTTCGGCTAGCTCAGGAAGATAGGCAGTACGGTAACGGTGGCCTCGCGGGCTGTACGAAAATACCGCGTTGCTTTCCTTTAACTCCGCGAGAGATTCCCGCAGAAAACTCAGGCCACTCCGCACCTGATGCGGAGTAAGGTTTGTCACCTGTAGGATTTCACTAAAAGTCAGCCCTCGGGTTCTTGCAGATTGCAGAGCGTCGAAGACACTGCGAGCTGCAACCTCAGGGCGGACGTGCGCTGTCATGCTCTTGCATCTCCCCCCAGACGGAAGATCGTGTCAGCGGATGTGTGTCGCGCCTGGACTGTCAATTTGACGCCGATATACAAGATCGCCACTGCTTCTCACGACCCGCCTTCGAGAAGTCTTATGAGGTCCTTGTCGAAGTCCAATCTCCCGGTATCCAAGACGTGCTCGATCCAGTCGACGGCCGCCCTAACCCGGTTAATCCCTTCTCGAATGGAAATCTTGGAGTCGTCCGACAGTTCAGCGAGATGGAGCCCCGGCAGAGTCCTGCCCACGCCACTTGCAAACGCGGAGCACAGTCCTAGCACGGTAAGCACTTCCTGCTGCTCATTCACCCGCCGGACATCAGGACGTTTCTTGGTCTCGTCATGAGCATGCCGAATACTGCTCGTTTGCGCCCTGTTGAATGTCTCTCGCACGTGTGGCCTGTCGACTGCTCGCCTGACCACTTCTGGTCTTTGCATGACCCGGTCCAGCACCTCGACCGCCACACGGTCGTCCTTGATTAGATCCTCGACGTGTCGGATCGCCTCCTCCGCCGTTTCGGGCGTGTCAGGCTTCCAACCGAGCGCGCGATTGGCAGCATCGCAAGTCCAGCGCCGCTCGCCTGTCCTCTGGTAGACGGGTGGGTCATTGATCATGTTGAAGCGGTCAGGCTGGTAGGACAGGATCCGGTGCACCGTCCACGACGCATGCTCATTGCGCCGTTCCTTCGGCCATGAGCCAGAGACCAGTCGATACTCTTCTAGGCGGGGGAGTTCAAGCCCCACCTCCTCCGCGTACAACCCAAGAAGTTTGTAAGCCTTTGCTGGTAGCCGCTTCCCCGGCGGAGGCAATGGCACGATCTCCAGGGCGACATCCCCCACGCCGAACTGGGACAAGGTCTCGCCGCCCACGAACTCCCGTCCGCGGCGGACCTGATCGTCCCACTTCTCGGGGCCGTACTCGGTAACCAGGCTCGCGGTCATAGCGACCTCCTGAGGAGCCTCCTTGACAGATCCACTCTATTACCACGTGAGAGAAATGTCCGTGTTGGGGCTCGCCGTGGCTCGTCTCCTGGCCGAAATGTCCGACCTGCAGCGAGGCTCCGAGGACTGGCCAGCTCTTCGCTGGCCGCCCGCGAGGCCAGCGGACGCGCCCTCGAGTTCGACATCCAGTAGCTGGAGGATGACGACGGGGAGGCGTCGGAGTCTCTCCTCACTGTGCCGTGTCGCCTGGTCACGCTGGCGGCACGCCACCTGCCTCCCGCGCGGGGCCGGACGGGCTCTCCTGACCTCGATGCGACCGGGCTGCTGCTGATGGGCCGCCTGGCCCTGCCGCTGATGTTGTCGTTCGTCCAACCCTCAACCGGTGCGGCCGGATTGCTCTGCCTTCCCGTCGTGTGCCCCTCGGCCGGGTAGTGCTACCTGTGGCAGAACCACTATTCGCGATCCGGACGTCGTCCGCTGGTGCATCCCGCACTGGCACGGTCGGCTCCGTCCACTGCGGGCACGGTGACGGGATGAGGGTGTCGCGGGTGATTTCTCCGGCTATACCTACCAATATAATCGGATATTGTGCGATCATGTCGGCCATGCGCAATGCTTTACTTCGACCGCCGTCGATCTGACCCGCCCGCCGATGAGCCGACCGCCGACGCGCTGCGACGCGAGCACCACGCCCGCGAGGTGCCGCTCCGGCCACGCCCAGGGCAAGATCGTCATCGAGGTCGCCCCGTGAGCGGGCGAACCGGCGGGCACAGCGGCGTTTCGCTCACCTGCCCGACGGAGGAGAACCCGTGAGCGCATCCATCGCCGGTCACCGTGAGACCGCCGGGCCCGAGCCGGACCGCGTCGTGGCCACCGGCGCCCCGCTGGACGCGGCCGAGACCGGTTCGCCGCACCCGCTCGACAATCCGGCCCGATCCTCGCTGACCGGGCCGCACGCGCACTTCGCCGAGCGGCGCGGCAATATTCTTCGTTACCCTGTCGACGTGTCGTCGTTCGTGGCCCTCCCCGAGGTCCCGACCGCGCAGGACTGGGCCGACATCGCCACGCTGGCCGACCCGGACGGGTTCGTCCCGCTGATCGGCGTCGCCGTCCCGCCCCCAGCCGGATGGGAGGTCCAGATCCATGGTGCCGGCGTGCAGATGGTCGACGACGGCATCGCCGCCGTCGCGGACGAGGAGGCGATCCGGCTCACGGTGGCCGACGTACCGGACATGCTCGCCCTGACCCAGCGCACCAAGCCCGGCCCGTTCCTGCCGCGCACCATCGAGCTCGGCACCTACCTGGGCATCCGCCGCCACGGCGAGCTGGTCGCCATGGCCGGTGAACGGCTTCACCCGCCCGGCTGGACCGAGATCAGCGCCGTCTGCACCGATGCCGCCCACCGCGGGCAGGGCCTGGCGACGCGGCTCGTGCGCGCGGTCGCCGCCGGCATCCGAGCCCGCGGCGAAACCCCATTCCTGCACGCCGCCGCCGACAACACGAACGCCATCCGCCTGTACGAGTCGCTCGGATTCCGGCTGCGCCAAACCGTGACGTTCAAGACCGCCCGGGTCCCCGACGATGTCGCCGTCGGCTGAGCGGACGGCCGCCGACCTCAGCGTCGATGCGGCCGTCGCCGAAGTGGTCACGCTCACCAGCGAGCTGATCGCGATCGACACCACCAACACCGGCGACCCGTCGATCCTCGGCACCGAGCGCGCCGCCGCCGAGTACGTCGCCGAGAAGCTCGCCGAGGTCGGCTACGACACCACCTACCTGCAGTCGGACGCACCCGGCCGCGGCAACGTCATCGCCCGGCTCCCCGGCGCCGACGCGTCGCGCGGGGCGCTGCTCGTGCACGGCCATCTGGACGTCGTCCCCGCGGACGCGGCGGAGTGGTCGGTGCACCCGTTCTCCGGCGAGGTCCGCGACGGTTATGTGTGGGGCCGCGGCGCGGTCGACATGAAGGACATGGTCGCGATGACCCTCGCCGTCGCCCGCGCGTTCAAGCGCGACGGCATCGTCCCGCCCCGTGACCTGATCTTCGCCTTCGTGTCCGACGAGGAAGCCGGCGGATTCCACGGCGCCCGCTGGCTCGTCGACAACCACCCCGATCTGTTCGAGGGCGCCACCGAAGCGATCAGCGAGGTCGGTGGCTTCTCCATCACACTCACCGGGGGCGTCCGCGCGTATCTCGTCGAAACCGCCGAAAAGGGCGCCATGTGGCTGCGGCTCAAGGTCACCGGCACCGCCGGGCACGGGTCGATGCTGCACACCGACAACCCTGTCGCCAAGCTCGCCGCCGCGATCGCCCGGCTCGAACAGCACCGCTTCCCTCTCGTGCTCACCGACCCGGTCCGGGACTTCCTGCACGGCGTCGGCGAGTTGACCGGCGTGCCCTTCGACGAGTCCGACCCCGAGGCGGCGGTCGCCCGGCTGGGCAACCTGTCGCGGCTCATCGGCGCCACCCTGCGCGACACCGCCAACGTCACCATGTTCAACGCCGGCTACAAAGCCAACGTCGTCCCGTCCGTCGCCCACGCCACCGTCGACGGGCGCATGCTCCCCGGCCGCGAAGCCGCCTTCGAAGCCGCGCTCACCGAAATCCTCGGGCCCGACGTCGAACTCGACTGGGACAGTCTCCCGCCGGTCCAGACGACCTTCGACGGAACGCTCGTCGACGCGATGACGGCAGCGATCACCGCGGAGGACCCTGGCGCGCGGCTGCTGCCCTACATGCTCTCCGCCGGCACCGACGCGAAATCGTTCCAGCGGCTCGGCATCCGCAACTTCGGCTTCGCCCCGCTCAAGCTGCCCCCGGACCTGGACTTCACCGCCCTGTTCCACGGCGTCGACGAACGCGTCCCCATAGACGCCCTACACTTCGGCACCCGCACCCTCCACCGCCTGCTACGCGACTGCTAAGCGAAGCCCTGACCGCAAATGATCAAAGAGTCCGGCCCCCTGCATTCCCTCGCCGACATCGACCGCTGCGCACCTGCGGGCTCAGGCGGGTCACACCGAGAACGGGAGTCGTAACCACCTGCGGCGACTGCCGTGCCGACAGCCATCGCCACAAGCGCGGCGGCGCGCTCGACTACCTGATGGGCGAGCCGTGGATGCTCATGACCGGCGGGGGCCAGATCACCGGGGTGTTCGCCGGATACGCGATCCCCGCACCTCACGTGCTGTTGGCACCGATCACCGCGGTTGAGCAGCCCGCGGCGGGCGACCACGGTCGACATTAGTCCCGCGTTTCTCCCCTGGCCGCCTCTATGAGGTGTTCCTGCCATGACGCCATGTCTTCATTCATCGGAAGGAGGTGTCATGACCGTGCTCGCGGCCGGCATCGCGCTGCTGAGTTCGCTGTTCTTCGCGCTGGGAGCGGCGCTGCAGCAGCACGAGGCGGCCCGCGCCGCCCAGCCGCGCCTGAGCGTGCTCCTTCGCAGGCCTCGCTGGCTGCTCGCCGGAGCGTCGATCGCCGTCGGCAGCGGGCTGCACATCTCCGCGCTGAGCGTCGGGCCACTGACCGTGGTTCAGCCGATGGGAGTGGCCAGCCTCCTGTTCGCCCTGGCGGTCGCCGCCGCACTGCACGGCCGCAAACCCTCGTGGAGCGAGCTCGCCGCAGCCTGCGTGGTGGGAATCGGACTGACCGGGCTCATCCTGCTCGTCCCCACCTCCAGCCACACCCCCGCTCTCAACAGCAGAGACGCGGTCACGATGCTCTTGGGAGCCGCGCTCGCGGCCCTGGCCTGCTTCGCCATCGCCAAGCGCTTGGCGGGCGCCGGCCGTACCGCACTGCTCGCGATCGGCGCGGGCGTCATGTACGGCGCGGTCGCGACGCTCACCCGCGTCCTGGCTGGAGGGACAGGCTGGGACCTGTGGCTCCTGACCATCCTGCCGTTCCCCGCCCTGGCGGCGTTGTTGCTGCTGCAGCGCGCTTACGCAATCGGTCACTTCGCCGTGGCGTACGCCACCGTGCAGGTGGCCGATCCGCTCACCGCGATCGCCTGCGGCGCGCTGCTCCTGGGCGAACCACTGCCGACGAACACGAGGGCCGCCGTAGCAGCGGTCCTGCTGGCCGCCGCCGGAACCTTCGCCCTCGCCCGAACCACCCCCATGAGCCGATGAGCATCCCGACTCCCCCCGCGAACTCCGCCCTCGAGGAGCTGTGTGATCTCGTCATGTAGGGCCATCGCTGTCCTCAAGGTCGGTGGGCGTCTGCTGGTCAGCGTAGTGACAAGGCAGGTCAAGTGATCTGCACGTTCAACGCGGCGGCTGTGGCGCTGAGCGGGAAGCGAGCGGCGTTACGCCGCCCCGTGGCGCGCAGCTCGTCCAGCATGGTCGGGTCTGTTTCCAATCGGGTGAGGATCTTGGCTAGGGCTGTGGCGTCGGTCAGCTCGACGCCCAGTGCGGACTCGCCCAAGACCTCGATCAGGCCGGGCACCGGTCGGTAGAGTACGGGCAGCCCGCACGCCTGCGCTTCGATGGCGACCAGGCCGAAAGCTTCCAGAGTGGTGGACGGCATGAGCAGCAGGTCGTGGTCGGCGAAGGCTTGCCAGAGCTTCGGGCGGGGCAGCCAGCCGAGGTAGGTCAGGTGACAGCCGGCGCGTACCAGGTCGGCCGCGCCTGCGGCGTACTCGCTGAGCGGAGCGGCGACGCTCAGATGAACGTCGCCGACAACGGCCAAACGGCGCGGTTAACCCTGGAGGAGCCTGCCAACAGCCAGCATCGACCAGTTGTCCATCACAGCGAAGAAGAGGGGACCCAACCTTGGCCACCGACAACGACGTCGAGGGTGTCGCCGCGCTACGTGCCTCCATGGTGCGTGAACTCCGCGACCAGGGGGCGATCCAGTCCGAGCTCGTGGCGGCCGCCTTCACCGCCGTGCCACGCCATCTGTTCACGCCGGGCGAGCCGCTGAAGGTCGCCTACGCCACGGACAACGCGCCGATCGTCAAGCGCGACGACAACGGCCTGACCCTCAGCTCCGTATCCGCCCCCCATCTCCAGGCCACCATGCTGGAAGCGGCCGAGATCAAACCCGGCATGCGCGTGTGCGAGGTTGGGAGCGGAGGCTACAACGCAGCCTTGCTGGCCGAGCTCGTCGGCGACGGCGGACATGTAACCACGGTGGACATCGACCCCGACATCGTCGAGCGCGCCCGCACCTTGCTCAACGAGGCCGGCTACCACCACGTCAACGTGCTCCAGGCCGACGCGGAGGAAGGCGTCCCCAACGCTGCTCCGTTCGACCGGATCATCGTCACGGCCGGGAGCTGGGACATCCCGCCCGCGTGGATCGACCAGCTTGCCCACGATGGCCGGATCGTCGTCCCGCTCCGGCTGAAGGGGACGACCCGCTGGATCGCGTTCGACCGCGACAGCGAAGGCGGCCTGGTGAGCCGCAGCTACGGGTTGTGCGTCTTCGTGCCGTTCCAGGGGTCCGGTTCCCACACTGAGCGGAATGTCACGATCGACAACGGGGTGGTGCTGCGCCTCGACGACGAGAACCTTAAGGAAGATGCGGAGGCGCTGCGCCGGGCGTTGCACCTGCCGAGGATCGAACGCTGGTCCGGGGCCGCGTTCGACATGCCCGACGAGCTGATGCTGTTCCTGCTCACCAACGACCCGAACATGGCGATGCTGCACGCCGACCAGGAGGCCATCGACCACGGCTTGCTCGCACGCCCGCCACTCAAGGGCGTGCCCGCCTTGATCAGCGGCGACAGCTTCGCCTACCGGGCCGCGCGACCGAACGACGACATGGGCAGCGGATACGAGAGCGGCGTCTACGCCCACGGGCCCTCGGCCGAGGACCTCGCCGCCCGGTACGTAGAACTGCTGCGCCAGTGGGCGGACAAGTACCACCGACGCGGCGCCGCGTCCATCCAGTACATCCCCAAGCCCGCCACCCCGCCGGCCCCCTCCAGCGGGGTCATCACCAAACGGCACGGGACCGTCGTCGTCACCTGGCCATAGACCGCCGGGCTCCCCCGGGTGAGGCCAAAGGATCTGCCCAGGGGAGCACCGGGGAACCCACCCGCCCCAACGAAGGAGGGACCTTCATGCCCGCCCGCTCTACCGGAGGTGCGGCAACGCTCGCACCGCCCGCGCTGGAACCCCAGGACACCGAAGGCTGGGACGCCGACTGGCACGCCGAGCTGGACGGCGTCAGCCCGTGCGGACTTCCCAGCCGTCGAGACTGAACGTCTGCCCGCGGTTGAACGCCTGGATCCCAGCGCGGACGTAAGTGACGATCTCTTCGGGGAGTTGCGTAGGCCCGCCACTGGCGGTCGTATTCGGCGACTGCTGCCAGGGGGGCAGGCCAGTAGCCCTGCGAAGTGGACCCGGGAGGCGCTCGGACGGGCGTTCGCCCGGGTTTCGCGTTTCAACGCCTAGCTGAAGAACACGAACGGCTCCACCGGTGGCTTGACTGGGACGCGCATCTCCCAATGCCCAGGGCCGTTCATTGTCTCTCCAGTCGGCCGGCCGCACGGGCACGTCCATGGGTCGGTGTCGTCGATCTCGGCAATTGGCGGCCAGAAGCGGAAAAGGATCTCCGTCGTCTGCGGCCTCTTTCGATCCTTCGGCCAGTGCTCGATGTGGAACCTGTGCGGCTTGTGCGCATGCAGCAGCAGCGGAAGCCCGGAGATCGCAGTGCGCGTCTCACCGACCACTCCCTGAGCCTGCACCCGGTAGGTGCCGGTCAACGTGATGGAGCCGAACAGGCTCGCGTTGTGTGCCTCGCCCTCCAGCGTGGCGGCAATCTCCCCGGGGTGGGCGGGGGCGAGCTGTCGGTGCGACGCCTCATTGGCAACCCGGTCTCGGGCGGCTTCGATCTGAGTCAGGCGGGCCGCCTCATCGGCGGACTTGGTTGCTGCGGCGGCCGAGATGGCCGCTGATTTCTCGGAGGCCTCGGCAACCTCTCTCGCCTTCCGGTTCTGTCGCAAGGCGAATCCTGAGACGCCGAGAGCGAGAACGGAGACGGTGAATGCTGGCCAGTCGAAGCTCATGGGGGTGAGACGCTCGATACAGGCGAGTGGTTCACCTTCCCGCGGTTCCTCCGGTCGCCATGGCGAGTAGGCCTTTCCGGTGTGGGCACTGGTCGAGAGTGCCAGTGGCCGAGTCGTTGGGGTCACGAGCGTCTATGACGAGGCGTCCCCGCTGCTATGGCGGGACGAGGCAGAGAGGGCAGAGGCGTCTCTATTCTTGGCCACCACCGTCACCGACCCCGCCTACCGCCAGCGTCGACCTGGCTGCCTCATCGCCTACTACTGTGACGTCCAGGGCTGGACGGTAGTGCGGACGTCGAGCACCACGGCGTCACCGCCTACGCGCTACAACGGTGCGCAGATCCACAGCCGGGCCTGGCCGCGCTCGGGATGGCGTTCACCTGACCACTCAGTGAATCCCATTGGGCTCATCGCTGATCCGCGGGACGGGTACGAGCGGAGCCAGGCTCCTCACCCGCTCTGCCAGTTCCCGAGCCTCGGCTCCAGGGGCGCCGATCCCAAATAGGTCCTGATTCAAGGCGCGGAGCCGCAGCCGAGTCGTCTCCCTCAAGGCGTCCGGTTCGACTGTGGACAGGACGTTCAACGCCAGCGCTGCGCCATCCGAGTACTGGCCTCGCGCAACCTCGCCCCGCGCCAGCAGCAACGTCGCTGTCGCCCACCCCGGACGACCAACAGGGACGTGCTGAAGGGAAGCAGCAGCGTGGGCTCGGGCTTGCTCGTGGTCGCTGAGCAGGAGAGCGGCTTCCGATAGATGCAACTCCAGTTCGGCCAAGTCGAATCCGAACCGTCCCGGCTGTTCGCCGTGAGAGTCCGCGGCCATCTCGTCCTGCGCTGCCGCAGCCGTCGCAATGGCGTCCTGACGCTGCCCAAGCAACGCCTGAGATCGCAACTGCGCCCATGCGAGGATCTGGGCCCTCCGCAGTGGCGTGTCAGCGTACTCCAGCGCCTGTCGCGCCAGATCGAGCGCCTCAGCCGGCCGGTCCTGCGTGTAGGCCGTCATGGCCTGCGCGCCAAGCGACCAGCACACCAGCTCGTTTTGGCCCACCGCTGTCCCCAAGCGGGCGGCGGTGGCAAAGTGGATCCCTGCGGCCGGATAGTCCGCCAAGTGGAACGCCAGGTTTCCCACCAGCGCCGACAACCAGCCAGCCAGGCGCCGGAGCTCTCGCCGGTCCACGTCCGTTTGAGGTTGGCGCAGCATGCGCCCCACCAAGGCGCGCGTCCGGTGAACCTCCAGGGCGAGCAGGCCCGGTGTGAAACGCGAGTAGTGCAGCGCGTAGTACCCCACTGCCGAACCCAAATGCTCACGCGCTAGCGCTCCGCCGCCGGGGCCTTCCACTTCAAGGGCGAGTTCGATTGATTCCCGCAGAGCTTCCAGAGCCGCGTCCGCCATTGTTGCCTGCCTCTTCGTCGCCACCGTCAGGTCAGACCCCCGATGGGCAACGTACCTGCTGTCATCGCTGGAGGACAGGACGCTGGCACTCCGGGAGAGATGTCTCAACCCGAGCTGATTAGGACTCACCCCGTACAGCCGACACAACACGCCGCCGTACTCGGGACCAGGGTCGCCCTTGCCGTGCTCCCACTTGCACAGCATTGACGAGTTCAACGCAGGCTCGGCCAGCCCGTCCGCCTCGTACAGCCTCAAGATCGCGGCGAGGCATTGAGGTCTGGACCAGCCGTAGGCCAGCCTCCACGCCTCCAACGGCAACATCTCGGGTTGCAGGTCAGCGAGGATCGCCCGAACCGTCTGCTCGACGCTCATTCCTCCACGTTGGCAGGCGAAGCGGATTTCCTGGGCTCGGCGTTGCAGCTCGGCCCGTCGTGCTCGGCTCATCGTGGCCATGACGACCTCCGGCGCGAAAAAGATGCACCCAGAGTAGCGCCACCGGCACGTTCGGAACATTGTCTTCGGGTAGCAATGTTCGGCCACAACGCTGGCATTGTCCCGTTCACACTCGGGGGCGGACCGTGATGGAGACACCCCAGCGGCCCCGGCTACAGCTGGGAGAGGGAGCACACCATGTCCATCACCACAGGCCCCCGAGTGCGCGACGAGGACCGTGGAAGGCGTCCGGGCGTTCATTCCCGCCGGCGCCCGACCCTGATCGAGCCCATCCCATGAGCGACGCGCTCAGCTGGGCCGTCTTCAAGCTCATGACGAGGCAGCCGAGGACCGCCGACGAAGCCATGCAAAAGGCCCTGGAGTTGGTGGAGCAGATCGAAGCCGAGGAGGTAGGGGAGCAGGGTGCGCATGCCGGACCGGTAGCTCCGCAGGGGAATCACAAGGACAGGCTCCACGCGAGTAAAACGAGGAGAACGCCGCCATGAAGTTCACTCTCCGCTCTCACATGCTCGACGAGTTCTTCCGCGCCCGGGTCGGCCCCAAGGTGACGGCTCCGCTGTGGGCAGTTCATCAGATCGGGGTCGCCAGGAACGTCTACCTCCCCCGGTTCCGCGCGGCCTCCGATCGCAAGCCGCTCGTCCGGATCGGAGCCGAACTGGCCGCCCTGACCGCCAAATGGCGCTGCCTGCCCTTCCACTACTTCCGGTACGAGCTGTACGACCGGTCCCTGAGCTTCGAGCAAGTCGCGGCCTACCTGCCCGACACGGTGTTTTACAGCCGCCTGCTGCCAGTGGTGAATCGGGCCGTCGAACTGCTGGACGACAAGGTCGCATGCAAGCGCATCCTCGCCGACGCCGGGATCCCCCAACCGCCCCTGCTGATGACAGGAGAGCGCAGCGGCCTGTGGCTCGACCGATCCGGTGACCGCGTCCCGACCGACTCCGCCTCGACGCTGGACGCCGCTCTGGACGGAGCCGGCGAAGTGGTGATCAAACCCGCCCGATACACCAGCGGCGGCGCGGGCGTCACGGTCGTGTGCAACGAGCACGGGATGCTGAGGCAGCAGGACGGGTCGCCGTTCAGCCTGGCTGCCTACGGTCAGGAATGGGGCGGCTGGCTCATCGAGGCGTTCGTCCACCAGCATCGGGAGCTGGCCGCCTTCAACCCGCACTCCCTCAACACCTTCAGGGCCATCACCGCCCTGGGCCCAGACGGTGCCCACGTCCTATACGTACTGATCAAGAGCAGTACGGGCGTCGATGCGGTGGACAACGCCTGCAACGGTGGCCTGTATGCCCGCGTCGACCCAGCCACCGGCACCGTCGATGAGATCGCGCACACCACCGCACTGGTCCGCCACCGTCGTCATCCGGTGACCGGCCTCGCCTTCGCCGAGCAGCGGATCACCACGATCAGCCAGGTTGTGGCCACGGCCGAGCGAGCCGCCGTTCACTTCCCCAAAACTCCGATCATCGGCTGGGACATCGCCGTGGACCAGGACGGGAGGGCCTTGATCATCGAGGGTAATAGCAGCCCCAGCCTCATGAACCTGCAACGCTCCCACGGCGGCCTTGCCGCCGCCCTCGGAAGATCCCTGATCGACGACCGGAGGCCGTCGTGACCCTGCCTTCGATATCCAACGCCGCCCTGCGCGCGGCTCGCGAAGCGATGTCGCCCCTGCTGGCCGAGTGGACCGCCAAGCCCGAACTGCACGCCTTGTGCATCCTGTCCTCCAGCGCCGAGAACCCGGACAACCCGACTCGCTTCGACCAAGAGTCGGACTTCGACGTCGCCATCGTCTTGGACGTCCCGATACGGGCCGGCGAGTGGCGACCCCATCTGGACGACACCTGTACGCTGATCGCCGATCGCATCCCTGACTGGGTTCCCGAGTTCGCGTTCTGGATCCAGGTCCCGTGGGGCTCCATGGAGGTCAACGCCCACCAGTTGATCTACCAGTACGAGTGCGACCCCAGAACCCGTTGGACCGGCGAGAAATGCGACGTCTTCCTGAACAAGAGCGACGTCTTATGCGACCGAGACGGCTCTTTTCAGGCCCTGGCACGCGATAAGGCCCAAGCTGCCCAGGCCCAGCTCGTCCGAGAGCGTGACAGACTCGCCAATCGCATCACCTGGGACGTACGGGAGATGTCGCTGCGCCAGGCCCGCAGGCTCGGCCCCGAGGCCGGCCACTTCCTGCTGAACCGCGCAGTCGACGAGGTGATCGACTGTGTTTACGCTACCGCCGGGCTGTTCGTCCCGAACAATAAGTGGAAGCTCCACCATCTCTCCAGCCGAGGGCTCATCGATGCCCGGCAAGCTGCGCTGCTGCGCGAGGCTCTGCGCTGCGATCCCGCCTGTTATGCCGACCTGGAACGCCGCGTCCAGGCCTTGGAGAATTTCTGCGCCCAGGCCGAGGGGCTGGCCACCAGCGGGGCGGACGCCCAAGAGGTCCGGCGACGCTACCAGCGCACGCTTCAGCTCAAGCCCGCGCCTGGCCGATCTTGACCGGGAGCCTCACCAGGCCCTCGACACCACCGGCCGCACCGGTCGCCCTGCGACACTCTGCCACCACAGCTCACCGGAGAGGTGACACCGCCATGACCTTGACACCGACGTGGAACACCCGCGCCCCCCTCTGCGTCGACAACGTCCTACCCAAAGCTCTGTGCCTGGAACTGCTCCGGCACTTCGACAGCAGCGTCCAACGGCCCCGCAGCTACCAGGGCATAGTGAACGAGTCGCTCCGCAAGTGCGAGTACGCCGCGGTCCCTCAACCGCTCGCCGACAGGGTCACCGACACCGTGACACCGCACCTCGACGGCTACTTCAAGGTCGAGACCCGCGCCGTTCCCGGTCAGCCCGCTCTGATCTACCGCTACGGGCTCGGTGTCGGCTTCGTCACCCACCACGACGAGGTCACCGCCGAGGAGACCGACCGTGCTGCGGCTAACGGCCAGCCCATCATCGGCGGCGACCTGACGACACTCCTATTCTTGAGTGGACCGGACGAGTACGGCGGCGGCGACCTGTATTTCATAGAGCCGCCCCTGGAGCTTCGCCCCGCCCGTGGGGCGCTCGTCGCCTTCCCCGCCACTCGCCAATACCTACACGGCGTTCGGCCCATCACCTCGGGCGCCCGATACACGCTGCTGATCCGCAGGGCGGTTTGCCGCCCAGGTCAACCGCAGCGGCCCGGCCCGAGCCATATCCTGCAACAGTCCAAGTAATCGCCCGCAGAACGCCAGAGCCGTCTCACGTTGGGGGTCATCCATGACCGAGCAGCCCGATCATCCCCCGCTCGGCGCCACCGCCGGTAGGCCCCCATGGGAGCGGCTGCCGTCCGCCTTCCGCGAGCTGGTCGACGACAGTCTCGACTCGCCAGTGGCGAGCGCGCAGGTCCAGCAGGGCGGCTTCACTCCAGGCGTAGCCGCCCGGCTGATCTTGACTAACGGTACGCGGGTGTTCGTCAAAGCACTCCCTGACGATCACCTGCTCGCCCACCGATACCGCGCTGAGGCAGCCACCTCGAAAGCACTGCCAACAGGGGTGCCCGCGCCGAGGCTGCGCCTGTACCGTGACGCCGAAGGCTGGGTACTTCTGGTCTTCGACGACGTGGAAGGCCGCCATCCCGATCTGTCGCCCGGCTCGCCAGACGTGCCCGCCGTGGCCGCCGCCGTGGAGGCCATGACCGAGTCGCTGACGCCGTGCCCCCTTCCGGACGTGCCGAGCGCCTCGACGATCTGCGTCCCGATGATCCACGGCTGGGACGAGCTGGCCGCCGACCCACCTGCGGACCTCGGCGCGTGGGAGCGGGACAACCTGCCGCTCCTGGTCGAACTGGAGGCGGCATGGGCCGCCCGCGCCGACGGCCCCGCCCTGGTACATGGCGACATCCGCCCCGACAACCTGCTCATAACCGCGCACGAAACCGTGGTCGTGGTCGACTGGGCCAAGCCCCGCCGGGGCAACCAGTGGCGGGACCTGACCGACCTGATCCCGCACCTGATTATGGCCGGTCACATCCCTGATGCCGCTGAGCGGGCACTGCACGGCCTTCAGTTCTGGGAGAGTGCCCCCGCCGAGGCGATCACCGGCTACGCCGCCGCATATGCTGGGTTCTGGACGCGGATGAGCCGGAAGCCCGATCCCCCAGGAGTGCCGAACCTGCGCGCCTACCAGCGCCGAGCAGCAGGCGCTGCCCTTGCCTGGACGCGCTTCCGCACAGGGTGGTAGCCCTCTGGACTAGGCGGCGGCGGGCCGCGGCCCGCCGGCGTCGCGCTTCAGGGGTTGCGCGGCGGGCCGAACCCGGCTCCTATCTACTGCACATCGTGGATCGGCCGTAAGGCGGAGCTGTTTCTGGGACAATGGACGGGCGATGCCCCCCTCCCCGCCCAAGCCCCCTGTAGACGTCCTGCGCCTGAACAACGGCGACGTCTTCCTGCTGCCTGCCTTGTGGCCGGTACGGCTCACACCAGAACAGCGGGTGCAGTTCGCGCGGGTTCTGCTCGGCGAGGAATGCCCGGACGCGGCCGGTTGCTGAACGTCTATATCTGAAATGACGCCCCAGGCGTGCCTTGGAAGGTAGGCCGCCGGTCGGACGGCTCAGTTCAGCGACCCGGTTACGAGGTAGGAACCAGGCTCCGAGTGCCGCAGGTCAGCTCAGGTGAAGGAGTTCCTCCGGCTCAACGATCCCGGCGTCGACGTCGGTGAACAGGACACCCTTCATGCCGCACCGTTCGGCCGACGGCAGGTTATGGGCGGTGTCCCATCTGAGCGCCCGACAGAGGGCCGTCCCGCATTCCGACACCGCCCACCCGGCAGGGTCCAGCGCGCAATGGTGTCGGTCCCTTGAGTGACCGCGACACCGTCCGCACCGCAGTTGTGGATCGCGTGCGCGAGATCGTGCGGGTCGTCGAATCTGAGGGAGGCGCCGGGAAGCCGGCGGAAGTCCGCACATCGAGCGCGACATCGAACTGGGCCAGCCCAGGAAGACCGGCTAGGAGCCCCCGGTAAGACTAGGGCACACAAACCGGAGACCTGCGCGCCCGGGGTCATGCCGATCGTTCCCCTGAACAATGAGACGGCAGGCATCCACGTCCCCGGTAGGCATAAACGACGCCTAAGCAGGATCTCCGGTCGAAATCGAGATCCGTTACCGGTGCCCTCCCCCTGACGGCCAGACCCGGACATCATCCGGAGCACACGGTCTCGTGGCACCATCGGCCTCTTCGTGAAGCCGACGGTGCTGTTCCTCGAAACCGAGGATCATCGCGAGCGCGACCTGTGAGTTCATTCTGACCAGGACGTTCGCGTGACCGGCCGGGTCAACGAAAGGCGAGATCACCAGGGGCGCGGGAATCCCGCGGCTCCCCAGCCAGTCCTCCATGCGTTTGCGAAGCTCGGAGGCCAGACGCAGCGCCTGGCGCTCCCTGTCGCTGAGGTGAGACATACCGCCGCCTCCTGGTTCAGCTCTCGTCAACGAGCAGCAGGTCCACCCACGCGTCGGGCAGCTTCTCGTCGACGTCGAACCACACCGCCATGCCGTCCCCACGCCGCCGGGTGATGCCCCACTGCTTGGCCAGCGTGTCGACGAGCCGCATGCCCCGACCGCTCTCGGCGCCCTGATCGTCACGCAGCAACCGAGGCAGGCCGTTCTTGCCTTCGTCCATCACCTTGATGTGCAGCTCTTCGGCGAACGTCCGGACGATGGCCAGCGTGAAGAAGTGAGACCCGCTGTACCGGATGGAGTTCGACGTCAGCTCGGACACCAGCAGGACCGCGACCTCCGCGGCCGGGTGATCGAGAAGCGTCTGCTGCGTGACCCGCCGCGCCTGGGACACCTGATCGCCGGTCGCCCGGAAGGTCTCCCGCCGAAACGTACGCACCCGCAGCGCCTCGCCCGCCACGGGCGGGTTGGGCACGAGAGCCCAACCACTCGGCGACCCGATCAGCTCCGACACCGAGCCGCACCCCTCCACGGACTCCGCCTGTCCCATGGTCATCACCCAGTCACCTCCAGATGCTCGGATTCCCTGCGGTCACAGCAGGTTCGATGGCAATCTCTACCGAGAGTGACGGGTCAACTACTACGGTGCAACCACAATCCAAAAATTCTAGGAAATCACACCTGATCTTGAGTGGTGACAGCACGGGATCGCCGATTCCGGCACATCACACAAGACCAGGACGATCTAGGACTAACAGAAGGGCTAAGTGCAATGCCTCAACAGACAAATCCCACAATCCGGCAACGCAGGCTCGCCGCGGAGTTGGAGCGTCTCCGTGAGGCGGCCGGCTTCACCCGAGAAGAGATCGCCGAACGACTCGACTGGCATGCGACCAAAGTATGGAGAGTCGAGAGCGGCCGCTCCGGCATCAGCACGGGCGACCTCAGGGACCTCCTCGACATCTACCAAGTCAACGGACCGCGGCGCGACGCCCTGATCGCGCTCGCCCGGCACGTCCGTCAGAAAGGCTGGTGGACCGAGTACCGCGACGTCCTTACCGGCTCCTATCTCGACCTCGAAGCCCAGGCCTCGATGATGCGGACTTACGAGCCACAGCTGATTCCCGGACTGCTCCAAACCGAGGCGTACGCACGCGCCGTGGTCCGCGCTGCCCTCGTCATGGACCCCAAGGAGGTCAGGCGACGCACCGAAGCCCGCATGGCGCGGCAACAGTTGTTGGCCGAAGACCGCGACGGCCCCCAACTGTGGGTCGTCCTCGAAGAGGTCGCCGTCCAGCGGCCAGTAGGCGAGGGCGACACGATGCGCGAACAACTGCAACGACTCATCGCCATGAGCGAGCACCCGAGGGTCACAATCCAGGTCATCCGCACTTCGGCCGGCGCCCACCCCGGCCTGTCCGGCCCCTTCGTGCTACTGGACTTCCCGGCACCGGAGTTCTTCGCCCCCATCGTCTACCTGGAGACCGCAGCAAGCGGCCTATATCTGGAGGAGACTGAAGAAGTACTGCGTTATACGCTGATGTTCGACCACCTCCGGGCAATCGCCCTCGGACCAGCGGAGTCTGTCAAGTTCATCCAGTCGATCCAGTCCGGACTCGGGAGCCGAGAATGATCAGTGGCGACGACATCGACGTGTCACGTGCTACTTGGCGGAAGAGCAGCCGCAGTCAGGGCCAGGGTGAGAACTGCGTAGAGGTCGCCCGGATGGGTCCACAAGTCGCAGTACGTGATTCCAAAACCCTCGACGGCGACGTCCTGGTCGTCAACGGGCAGGAGTGGAACATCTTCCTATCCAGCATCAAATGACGACGATGGTCCGGACATACGTTTTCCACGGCGACCTTTCCGCTGCGGTCGCGTCGGAGGCCCATTGCGTATTGCACGAGGCGAATCCCTGAGAGCCTGTACCAGGAAGACGTCCTCAGCTGCCCTCCGAGGTACGAGTCTCCACAACCCCGACCCCGTTACGGATGCTTCGTACCTGCTCGGCGATATGAACGGCGGCTTCCCCAGGATCTTCATGCTCCCAGACTCGAATGACGAGCCACCCGGAGTCGGCGAGAGTCCGATCGGTTTGGGCATCTCGCTCCCGGTTGCGAACCACCTTCTCCGCCCAGTAGTCGGCATTGGTGGCGGCCTTGGTGTGGTGCTCAGGACACCCGTGCCAGAAGCACCCGTCGAGGAACACGGCGACCTTCGCCTTGCTGAACACCAGGTCGGCCGTACGTCGGATCTTCGGCAGCGGACGAACCGAGACCCGGTACCGCAGCCCCAACGCATGCACCGCACGCCGCAAGGCGAGCTCAGGCTTGGTGTCCCTCCCCTTGTTCGCCTGCATGCTCTTGCGGACGCCCTCACTGGATGCGCCGACAGGTCTCGTGGTCGCCATACGTCTACCGTACGAAAACGCAAGGTCGCGCGAGGCCAGATCATCTTCGGACAGCGATCAACAAACGATCTCACTTCGGAGTAATCTCCGTCACAACAACAGAGAGGGAGGTGGCGATGACCAGGTTCACCAGCCTGGACATCTGCGCCGGAGCCGGCGGACAGGCTCTCGGTCTGGAGAGAGCGGGCTTCGATCCCGTGATGCTCTTCGACGAAGACCCCGACGCATGTGCCACCCTCTGCGCCAACCGCCCCGCATGGGACGTCCGTCAACTCGACCTTGTGGATTTCGTGGGAGACGAGCACAAGAAGGTACTGGGCGTCGACCTCCTGGCAGGCGGACTCCCTCGACTTCCGTACTCGATCGCCGGCAAGAGGGAACAGGTCGCGGCCAGAAGTGATCCCCTACACGCGGCGGTCTGGTTGGCCACCGAGGTCCGACCTCGCGCCATCATGCTGGAGAACGTTCCAGCTCTGGTCAAGGACGACTTGTTCGCCGGAGCCCGCAGCTTCGTCGAACAGGAGCTGAAGAACAACGATTACGAGTGCGCCTGGGCCGTCTTGGACGCACAAGATCATGGAGTACCCCAGCGCCGCCAACACGGCGTCATGGTGGCGATGTGCAAGGGTGATCTCGCTCGGTTCGAGTGGCCAGGATCGACCGGCGCCCCGGGAACCGTCGGCGATGTTCTCTGGGCGTCGATGGCAAGCCGCGGCTGGACGGGGGCTGCGGCATGGCGCCTGCTCGCCAACGAGGTCGCGCCGACGATCGTCGGGGGATCCAAGAATCGCGGTGGGGCGGATCTCGGACCGACAGGAACGAAGAGAAAGTGGGCCCAATTGGGAGTGGACGGTGGCAGCATCGCGGACGACGTTCCTGACGCAGACTTCGTCATGCGCCCCAGTACCGGTCCCGAGGATCGTGGATCGCTGCCGAAGCTGACCATCCCTCAGGTCGCGGCCCTCCAAGGTTTCCCCGCTGACTGGCTGGTCGTGGGACGAAAGACCTCTCGATACCGCCAGATCGGTCATGCGCTACCGCCTCCGTTGGCCACGGCGATCGGCTGCGCCATCGCCAAGGCCCTGAGCCGCTGAGGACGACGGCAAGGCCAGGCACCGTCGTCAAGGGGAGGCTCCGCTCTCGCATCGAGATGTCGGTGTTGCTCTACGATCGGTAGGGTAACGCGCATGACCGCCGGACCGTCCGATCGCATCAACATCGTCGACCTGTTCTCGGGCTGCGGCGGTTTCACCCAGGGATTTCACGAATTCGTGCCTACGGGCGGCGCATATTCACCCTTTCATACCGTGGGTGCCGTCGAGTGGGATATCGCGGCCGCCACGACGTACGCCGTGAACTTCGCGACAGAGGCAGGCGGAACGGATCACATATTCGCCGGCGACATCAAACGCTGGAACCCTGCCGATATCGATGCAAAGGTCGACGTGATTTTGGGCGGGCCACCCTGCCAAGGTTTTTCCGGACTAGGGAAAGAGGATCCGAACGACCCTCGGAACCAACTGTGGCGGGAGTACATTAAGGTGGTCAAAAAGCTCGAACCAAAGATATTTGTCATCGAGAACGTGGATCGGTTCTTCAGATCATCCGAGTACAAGGAGCTCATGGCGGCGGCCAACGGTGGAGACCTCAAGGACTACGAGCTCCAGCCGAAACATCTGGTCGCCGCCGACTATGGCGTACCGCAGGCCAGAAAGCGCGCCATCGTTTTGGCCACGCACCGGGACTTGATCAAATCGCACCCCGCGGGAGCCCCTTTGAAGCATCCCACTCCCACGCACATCGATCCCCGGAAGACCGAGGGAATTTTCTCGGAGACCGACGCGCTGTCTGCATGGGTGCCCGTGAGTTCGGTTTTCGGCGTGAAGGGGGAGCCGTTGACCGCGGAGGTGCCGGCCACCACCGAGCTCCCCGACGGGCGCTGCGACATGCTGGGGTACGAGGTGGCAGGACCGTTCAAGACCACGGACCTGCACATCGGCAGAAATCCAACACCTCTGTCGATTCGGCGATACAAAGACATCCCCGAGGGGGGGAACAGGCACGACATCCAGCCTGAGAACTCCACCGAAAGCTGGATGAACCATCAGACGGGCTCCCATGACGTCATGGGCAGAATGTACATCGACCGACCGTCCGTGACGATCCGCACGGAGTTTTACAAGCCTGAAAAGGGACGCTACCTCCACCCCTGGGCGCACCGACCGATCACTCACTACGAGGCCGCGCTGCTCCAGGGATTTCCCGAACACTTTCTCTGGTGTGGCGGCAAGACCGAAATCGCTCGTCAGATAGGCAATGCAGTACCCGTGGGCCTGGCGCGAGCCATCGCCAAACAGGTCTACAGCTACCTTGAGGCCACGGGGGAGATCGGCGCTCCCGCTGAAGAGTAATGCAAAAGGCGGCTCGAAAGCCGCTCACGGGTTCTCCAACGGTAGGCCGGGGCCCATCCTCAGGTCGCCCCGACCTTGCGACGTCGCACTCCCGCCGAGCCTGCTCAAGCGTTCGATACGGTGGCCACCTTTTCGCGCCCCCGGACGGGTGCTTCTTCGTACAGCTTCTCGAACAACGGCACCAGGGCGTCCACGGCCGTTTCGGGTACGCGGATGTCGTCGGGCCCTTCGGGAAGGGACTCGTACGGCAGGTGCACGCTGTCGATGTCGTCCATCCACGCACGGTAGGCATCCGCGTCCTGCACCTCGTCGGGCGCTAGCACTTCGTACATCAAGGTGCTGCCCGCGGCGTTGACGGCCTTCGCCAAGGCGTTGACCTCCCGTCCGATGCGAATGCTTTGTCGGTCGAGCATTCGGACGAGCGCCTGGGCGGTCGGCCTGTGCTGAACGATCTCGAGTCGGAGCGTGGTGTTCAGCATGTCCTGGTTTCCACAGGCGATCTCCGCCGGACCGTAGTCGTCTCCGTCCCGGAAAAGTTCCGCCACCCACCAGAGACGAGCGAACGCCTGCGTGTGAAAAGCTCCCTGAAAACGAGCGGAGCTCACCTCAGGTACGGGCTTTTCCTTGCTGGGCCGTCCAGGATGGCGCCAGAACACATAGTCCGATGCGAGCCGCAAGGCGAGGAAGTTCCATAGTCTCGCGTCAGCGGCCTCGCGCCGCGACAGGCGCAGCGCTGCGTGCAGACGAGGCGCCAACCAGGCGTCGGCCCTCGTGGGCACGTCGCCGTACCGCCGCATTGCCTCGTCGACCAGATCACGCACCCTCACCGCCTCCCAACGCGATGAAGAGTCCAGCGCGATACACGCCTTGGCGAGCGCGGCCTGGGGCAGGCTTTCCGCGCCGGTGCGCACACCGACGGTCAGGTACTTCGTCACGGTCGCATCCGGCAGCAGAGCCAACCGTTGCGGCCTGTCGAGTTCGTTCACTTGCCCTCCCCCGTGGAGCTCATCCTGCGGATGAACGCGCCGAGGGACTTGGATGTTCTGGCCTGTTTCATCGCGGCGTGGAGGATTCGGGTCTGGAGTTCTCCTCCGCCCTCTCCTTCTCGACGCCGTTCGCACAGTTCGACCAATGCGTCGCCAGGTGAGCGATCCGGGTAGACGTCGGACAGCATTCGCCGAAGAACCGACTCCCTCCACCCGCCGGGCCACTGTGGCTCGCCCTCCTCGACTTCAATCGCATACACGGCCGCGTTGAACAGAGCGGCCCAGCAATCCCCGGCGATCTGTGCCGCAACGGCATCTTGAACGGCCCTTTCGGCGCCGCTACCCGAATCCAGGAGCCGCTGTAATCCTTCGAAGCCGGTGTTGAGATAGACGATGGGCTCGTCGTCGGCGGCCTCAACGGCCCAGGGATCGGTCCTGTACGGATTCAGATACGGGTTCTCCTCCGAGGAGAAGTCTTTCCAAACGGTCTTTATCGTCCGCTTCCGTGTGGGTGTGCGGACCTGCAGATCGATGGTCCATCGGCGGTCGGTCCGGCCGACCACCCGACCTGCCACCCCGTGGACCGTGGCGGTGACGATGCCCTCGACCTCTGCCTGCCCCACGTGCCAATCCCGATGCAGTTCCACCACGCCGATGTAGTAGCCATCGGTGTGGGGCCGCATGAGGGTGAGGAGGCGGGTGTTCGTCTTTCTCTCCGTGAGAACGACGGCACGTCGCGGGTCGCCCCATTCGTCCGAGTCCAGCTCAGTGGGAGTACGCATGCGGAAGACGATGCGTGCGCGCTCCCAGTCTTCGCGTTCCACCTGGTGCAACGCCACGACCTGTTCTTGTGGCGAGATGAGCGCGAGCGGCAGAGGTTTGCCGTCCAGGCGCGCTTCCTTGACCTCCAAGGTGATCTCGCCGTGAAGGGTCGGGTACGGAGTCAACGTCTTCACGAGATGGCCTCCTTGGGACGCGTTAGATCCACTTCGACCACGGACATCTGTGCCGCCACGGGATGGCTGCCGACATCGCTCACACCGGTGAACGCCGCCGTCCGGGCGCCGGCTGTGAATCGCAGGAGCTTTCCGTCGACGAGTTCGCAGTGCGACTCGGGCACGAGTTCAGCCCACCCGGCCAGTGGTTTCGGACCGGACCGTGTGGCGAACCGCAGCACCGGTGCCATGATCCAAGGATCTTCTCGTTGCGGAAGCCGGACCTCGACCCGCACCTGCCAGGCGCCATCCGGTCTCACGGTCCCCTCGACCGCTCCGACCGTGGGGAAGCCCGGACTCCGGGGAGGGGACGGCAGATCAAGACTGAGCAATTCGCGGAGCACGGTCGGACCGTCCTCGGACTTCTTCTCCGGTGTCCGAACGAGCTTTCGGACCTCGGCGAGCATCCCCGCTCGGAACTCCTGGATCCGAGTCGCGGCGCCTCTCACGTACATGGCCGTGAGGTCGTCGGTCTTCTTCCAGTCATTGTGCTCCGGCGGCTCCGCCGCGCGTAGGAATTCCTCCGCGGCATACGCGTCCTCTTCCTCAGAGCCGGTAGCCAAGCCCGCGAGGAGAACGGCCTGGAAGCGACGTACTCCCAGGGGGAGATCCGTCACCGAACGGGACATGACCACCATGCGACTGCTACGCATGCATACGATCTTGTTCGGGGCCTTGTCATCGTCGGTGGTCGGGGTCAGCAGGAGCACGGCGTCGTGTGCGGCCGGCGGTTCCGACGCGCTCGCCGCGGGCTGTCTCAGGGCGGGAAGCCCCAAGCGCACGGTCGTGCTCACGACATCCTCGTCCGAGGTCAACTGCTCTACCGTCTCCCCTGCAAGAAAGGCACGGAAAGCACGGACACGAGCTGGCTCGTGCTCACGGGGATCCACCCGTTCCGCCGCCTTGACGACCTGACCGTCGCGGAGCGCAATCACCGAAGCCTCCAACATGGGTTGCTCCGTGGCGGTGGAGACCATCGACGCCCAGAAGTTCTCCGCGAGGCTCTTGACCAGGACCTCGTGCATCTCCTCCAGGGTCGTCGCTTCCCCCGTGCCGTCATGAGCGCCCACGATGAGAAACGAGGTTCCCGGAGCGTCGTTGTCGCGCTGCAGTTCCAACGCCTCAACTGTGCCGGGGTCGGCCCACCAGGAACAGGCCGTTCCTCCTCGCTGGGCGTCCGGTTCCCCGAGCCACGCCGGGCCCGCATAGTCCTTGCCGTTCACTCGGCGCCAGGGGAGATCGAGACGTCCGATGACTCGTCGCACGGTTCGTCCCTCATGAGCCTCGGAGAGCGTGCTGTTGATCAACACCAGACCTAACTGGCTGGTGGCCCACAGAACGGCCTTTCCCAGACCGAACGATCCGCCAGCCACGCTGGACTTGTGACTGTCCAGTTGACGACGCACCACGGCGGAGAATTGGCCGTCGCCGTACTCGGGTCCCATGAGACCGTTGGCGTTGTAGTCGTCGACACGCAACAGCAGCAGGCTGCTGGACTCGCGCATCTCCCGCAGCCCATTGGCGATGATACGTCCGACCTTTGTGGTGGGATCAGCAGCCGCCTCATAGTGCGCCTCCAGCTCGTCCCAGCGCAGGGCTTCCAGGAAGCGGTACAGCCTCTCACCGGAAATTTCGTGCAGGGCATAGCGCACCCTCACCGACCGGCCGTGGTCGTACCGCTCGTCCAGGCTGTTCTGGGTCGCCTCCCTCGCGAGCACTCTCAGGTCCGAATCGAAGGCGAACGCCGCCGGGTTGCCCAGCTCTCGACCGCCGTCCTGATGCGCGGGCCGGTGATACCAGACGACATGCCCCGCCGAGTCGGGTACGTCATCCAACGTCATCACCGAGCCGGTGCTCAACCCGAGGATCTCTTCGATCGCCCGGATCTTCTCCAGGCGAGGTTCCGCGCGTCCGGTGACCCAGGCCGAGACGGCGGCTCGCGTGACGTCGAGCCGCTGAGCCAGCTCGGCCTGGCTCATGCCCTGGCGCCGTAGCTGCCTTCCGAGCCAGACCCCGAAGCCGCCCTGATCCTCCATACCCTCCCCCTCTGGGCGGTGAGCCAGCGCCCAGCCGTCCCTTTGACACGGCAGCGTACGTCAAATGCCGCTTGACGTCCATGACGCGCAGTTTGAGACTGAGGCTGCGCACTCCAATCTTTCAAGCTGTCGAGAGCACCGCGTCTCGGGTCGGCGGCATCCCCACCACCGCAACGGCGCTCGCGTCCCCTATGTCCGAGTAGTGCCACTTAAGGAGGTTCGATACGCCGATAGAGCATTTATGCCACCGTGTCTGGTTACTAGAAGATTTAGGCGGACAGGTGACAGTGTGCCGCCAAGTGGAGTAGTCTTTGCACTAATCCAAACGGATCGTCTCGTAACGATTCGCAAGGGGCGATTTGTGTCTTGCGCCACCCGAGGCACACGGGCCAGCTTGTTGTGTCAAACGCTGTTCAGCCCCACTGGGTAGACCCGTAGCGCTAAGCGAGAGGTGGCCGCGCACTCGTGAAGACCTGAGCCAACCCCATTCTCTGTTACCGCGACGGATCCACTTCCGTCGCCCACGAACATGCCTGGTCACGCCCTTGTGATCACTGTGCCTTACGCTCTTGCCGTCCTATAAGACAGAGTCGTACGGCGCTCCCTATCGAGGATCTCACTTTCAATCGGCCAACGAAAAGGGCTGGCATTTGATGTTTCAGTTCTGGAACAGCGCCCCTCACGATCGCGACCGCAGTAATGACAAGTCTCTCGAGCTCGCGTGGTTACTCGATGGTGTTCTCCATACCGTCCGCCTCTCCCTGGTGACATATGACCAGGGCCATGTGGAACTGTGCCTCAGCAGCTCGCGGGACCCCATCACACCACCTGTGAGTGATTCCATCTAGGTCACAGATACTTCCTCCCCATCTTCTGTGACTCTCCTACAGCGATATGTAAGGCAGAGTTCAAGGTGCTTTGAGTGGGACCATGCCGCCGTCGTACCCACGGACGGTCCCGACGACCGCGGGTACGGCAATTGTCCTTCCTGCCTGGCGCCGGGCCGGCGCCAGGCAGGCCCCCGAGGAGTTGATGATCAACCGTGGCCGACAACTTCGGCGGTGCTTCTGTTCTCGAGATCGTGCTGGAGCAGTCGCGCAGAGTCCTCAAGACGTACGAAGTCGATCCGGGACTCGTCCAGGAGCATGCCAACAGCGAGCGGCGGATCACACAGGGCGGTTACGGTGATCGCCAGGTGTACGAACTCGTCCAGAACGGCGCCGATGAGATGCGCGACGCCCCAGGTGAGGTCCGTGTCGTCCTGACCTCGACTCATCTGTACTGTGCGAACGAGGGCGCACCGGTCACGGCCGCCGGCGCCGACACCATTCTTCGGATGAGCGTCTCCCGCAAACGTGGCGGCCAGATCGGTCGGTTCGGCGTCGGCGTCAAATCGGTTCTCAGCATCTCCGACTCCCCTGAGTTCTTCAGCAAGGACGAAGGTGTGGAGATCGGCTTTGGCTTCGACCGGACGTGGTCGGCCGCGCAGATCAAGTCGGTGCACCCCACAGCGGACGAGACCCCGGTCCTCCGCATGGCCCGGGTCCTGGACCCGCAGAAGGCCCGCGCTGCCGATCCGGTACTGGACGAACTCATGACGTGGGCGACCACGGTGGTCCGTCTACCTCTTCGGCCGGACAGCGTCGGAAGGCTCGGCGTCGACCTCGCCAAGTTCCCTGTCGAGTTCTCGCTGTTCTCGCCACACGTGGACACGGTCACCTTGGAAGATCGGCGCTCAGGGCGACCGGTGGTGCGTCAGATCTTCCAGCGAGTCGAAGGCAACGACCACACCCTTGAAGAGGTACGCCCGGACGGAGCGAGCCTCGATCATCACTGGCGCGTATTCAGGAGAACACACCGTCCCAGCACGACCGCCTTGCGCGCGGCCGGGGAGCTGCACGACCGACCAGAGATCGACATCTCGTGGGCGGTGCCCTCCCGAGCGCGCGACCGCGGCATCTTCTGGGCGTACTTCCCCACGAACTACGCGACGACGCTCCGGGGCATACTCAACGCCCCCTGGAAGACCTCAGAAGATCGGCAGAACCTGTTCGATCGCAATGAGTTCAACGACGAGCTGATCAGGGTGGCCGCGGAGTTGGTCGTCGACTCACTGCCTCATCTCACGGACCAGGACGATCCCGCCTCCTACATTGATCTTCTCCCCGGCCGGGGACGTGAGGCCCCCCAGTGGGCGGACAAGAGCCTCACCGACGCCATCTGGACCGTGGCCGCGCGCAAACCGTCCCTTCCAGACCAGACCGGTCGGCTTCGACACCCGCAGGCGATGAAGCTGCACCCTGCCGGCCTGCAGGAGCACTGGCGTGATCTTTGGCAGGGCTACCCGAAGCGGCCCTACGACTGGTGCCACCATTCCGTCGAGAAGCGCGAGCGTCGCGCCCGCGCGGAGAGGATCATCGAACAGTCAGGGGGTCGGCCGGCCACCGTCCAGGAGTGGCTGCTGGCTCTTGTCTCGGACCGCTCGGCGGAAGCCTCCGCGCGTGCCATCCGCATCGTCGCCGACATGCGGCAGTCCGACCACCCCATGGCGGGCGAGGCGCTCAGGGCTAGGATCCTGCTGACGGAGAGCGGCGAGCTCGTCCCTCCGGTGCGCGGGAAGGTCTTCCGGCGAAGCGGGGCCGACAACCTACAGGACACGATGGTCTACGTCCATCCCGACCTGCTCCTGGACCAGGAGGCCGTGCGGGCATTGGAGTCGCTGGGAATCCAGGAGGCGGACGCGGCAGGTCGCTTCGCGGCCATCGTCGATCAGGGATTCGACGGATACGGCGATGCCCAGTGGGGCGACTTCTGGCAGCTCGCACGACAGGCGGGCCCCACGCGAGTGCTCGCGACCCTTGAGGCGAGCAGCTTGGACACCACACGGGTCATCAGGGTCCGTGTGATGTCCGGCGGGTGGAAGTCGCTATGGCACTGCCTGCTCCCTGGCCCTGTGGTCCCCAGGGACGGGGCACGCGACGCCGGCCTCGCCCTCGACCTGGCCTTCCATGCCGACGATCTATCATTGTTGAAAGGGCTCGGCCTGGTCGACCGGCCGGTACCGGATCAGGATCCTCGCAAGGAGTGGTGGTTCGAGCAGTACGTCGAGGCGGTCTGGAAGGGGTACGTCAAGACGCTGCCCAGCACCTCACCTACTCCGCAGCTGAAGAGCATCCGCGTGGACGGCGCGCATGTTCCCGGCCCGTTGCACTTCCTGCCTGAGCTTAGCGAGGATGGGCGAGCCGCTTTTCTCGAAGCGCTTCCCGAGCACTCCATCGTCACGAGCTGGCATCTCCAGCACGGCAGTCAGGCCGCCACCCGGACCAGGGTGGTGTCCCCCCTCGTGTGGATAGCCCGGAAATACGGCTATCTATCCACATCGCAAGGGCTGCTACCGATTAGGTCATGCGTTGGCCCCCAACTTGCCACGTACCGCGACGTCCTCCCCGTGGCCCGGGTCTCCGACACAGTGGCGGTCGCGCTCAGGTTGCCATCCGCACTGAGCGATGTCCCGCAGCCGATCTGGGACAGGGCCGTTTCCATGGCCGCTGAGAGCGACGTGCACGAGTTCGCCGGCAAGGTGTACGCGCTGCTGTTCGAGGCGAAGGCGGCCTGGCCGGAGAGCGCCGTGACGCGATCCCGTGTCGGCGACAAGTGGGCGACCGATCGTCCCGACAACGAGATCGCGGTAACCGCCGACCGGGACGAATATGACACGCTGATCCGCGAACAGATCCCTGCGCTGCTCGTCCCCTCCGTCGAAGCCGCCGAGGCGATGATCGAGACCTGGGGCGTGCTGCGATTCTCCGAGGTGGTCGAGAAGGAGATCCGGTATGTGGCGCAGGCCGAGCCTGTTCTGCTCATCGACGAGTTCCCGCACCTCAAAGTGAACCGCCGTCCACAGGTGAACGGTTGGTCGCTTGTTCGCTGCAGCGAGTTGGACGAGATCATCAGAACGCCGAGCGGGATGCGGACACAGGCACTCGCGGAAACCCTCCATGAGAGGAACGTGCTCGTCCTCCGGCCCGAAGACGATTTCGCCGCGCTCGCCGCGATCGATCGGACACTGCGACTGGGACTCGGCGAGGCCGGATGTCGTTCGATCCTCAAGTATCGAGAGCAGCAACGAAACGACGAGCATGTGCGTCGCGCGCGCGAGGCGCCCGACCCCGCGGAGAAGGTTCTCTTCCTCGTGGGCGAGGAGGCTCTCCGGCGAGGACTTCCCCAGGGGTTGCTGGAGAGCGATCAGGCCGAGACGGGGCGCGTTCCGGATGCGCAGCGGATAGCGAAACTTGCGATACATGCCCACGGCGAGGCCATTCTGAGCCACCACGGGAAGGATCTGGCGGCGCGCCTACCTGAGGCCCCCACCAGTTTCAGAGGCGACGGTACGGCACGTCGTTTCACCAGCGACCTGGGACTTCCCGAGAGCTACGCGGGGACGAAGGCCATCCCTCTACCCGCGGAAGAGATCGTCGATGGGCCCATCGACCTCCCGGCCCTACACCCCTACCAAAGGCAACTGGCCGACAACATGTTCCGTCTACTGGATCGTGCACGACCCGGCCGGGCGATGCTGACGCTGCCCACGGGCGCCGGCAAGACCCGGGTCGCCGTCGAGGCGGTGATCAACGCGATCAAGGCGCACAGCGTCATGGGACCGGTGCTGTGGATCGCGCAGTCCCGCGAACTGTGCGAGCAGGCCGTTCAAAGCTGGCGTTTCCTCTGGTCCAAGGTCGGGCCGCCGAAAGAGCGCTTGACGATCAGTCGGTTGTGGGACGGCAACTCCGCCACGGCCGTGACCGCGAACGCGCACCTGGTGGTCGCCATCGACGACTCGCTCAAGAATCGTCTGCGGGACGATGAGTACGAATGGCTCCGGCAAGCCGCAGTGGTGATCGTGGACGAGGCGCACTCCGCCTTGGCGCCCACCTACACCGAGATCTTCCGGCATCTCGGGCTCACCTTCACGAAGACGGAACGGCCGCTCATCGGCCTCACGGCGACCCCGTTCCGCAGCACGAACGAAGAGCAGACCCGTCTGCTCATCGACCGTTTCGGGTCCACCCGGCTCGATGAGGGCGTCTTCGACGGCGATCCATACGAGATCTTGCAGCGACAGGGCGTTCTGGCACGTGCGGAACATCGGCCACTGGTCGGCGCGACGATCAGCCTCACGCCCGAAGAACTCAAGAAGGCCGATTTCCGGGGGCTTCCGACCAGCGCCGAGGCACGATTGGCGGCCGACGAGGAACGCAACGACATGCTGATCAAGGAGATCGCCGCGCTGGATTCCTGCTGGCCGGTGCTGTTGTTCGCGGCCTCGGTGAATCACGCTCAATTGCTGGTGGCCCGGCTCAACGGCCGTGGAATTTCCTCTCGTGTCATCGAATCCGCGACGCCCACCTCGGAGAGAGCACGCATCATCGAGGACTTCCGCAATCGGAGGATCCGTGTCATCGCGAACTTCGGTGTGCTCGCGCAGGGTTTCGACGCCCCGGCCACGCGCGCGGTCGTGGTCGCCCGTCCCACCTACAGTCCCAACGTCTATCAGCAGATGATCGGCCGTGGGCTGCGGGGACCTAAGAACGGCGGCAACGAGGTGTGCCTCATCCTCGACGTGCAGGACAACATCACGAACTTCGGTGAGGCACTCGCCTTCACCCGGTTCGAACACCTCTGGAGCAAGAAATGACCGGCCCCTTCGAAGACACCCCGGAACTCACCGCCGAACAAAAAGAGGTCGTTCGGCTACCCGACGACGCCCGGGCCCTCGTCATCGCCGGAGCCGGTGCGGGCAAGACCTACACTTTGGTGAGACGCCTCGACACCCTCGTGGAACGGGACCAGTTGAGCGCAGGAGATCTACTGGTACTCAGTTTCTCCCGGGCGGCCGTACGTGAGCTGAAAGAGCGGCTCGCACGTCACGGTGAAGCCTCTCGGCATGTTCGTGTCCAGACGTTCGACTCCTGGGCGTTGGAACTCCTTTTGGAGATGGACCCCGAGGGTGATTGGAGATCACGCGCTTTTGACGAGCGCATCGCGGCGGCGGCCGACGTCATCGAGAGATACGGCCTCGACGAGCTGTACGACGACCTTCGCCACGTCGTCATCGATGAGGTCCAAGACCTCGTCGGCAGCCGACGGGACCTGGTGGAGGCCCTGCTGGACACCCAGAACTGCGGCTTCACCGTCGTAGGCGATCCGGCGCAGGCGATCTATGGATTCCAGGTGCCCGAGGCGGAGCGCACGGGAGAGAATGGCCGCTTCTTCGACTGGCTGAGAAGCCGCTTCGGAGACGAACTGGTCGAGCTCCGGCTCACTCGCAACTTCCGGGCCCGAACCGAAGAGGCCGAGATCGCGCTCGCGTTCGGTCCGGCACTTCAGGCGGGTACCGCGAGATCCGCCGAAAAGTTGTACCGAGCATTGCGGAACTCTCTCCAGGAAACCCTCCTGATGGGCGATCTCGAGGACCCGTTCGTTCACGAGAGTCTTCGAGACCACGAAGGAACGACAGCGATCTTGTGTCGTACGAACGGTCAGGCCTTGCTGGTGTCCGGGCAGCTCCGTGCGGGCGGAGTCGATCACCGTTTACAGCGCTCGGCACGTGATCGAGTGGTGCCGGCATGGCTGTCCTTGCTGTTCCGCGCGATCGACGGCTCGATGTTGTCGCAGTCGCGGTTTCTGGAGGTGGTCGGGGACCAGGCCATGCTCGATGAAGCGGACCATTCTCGGCTTTGGAACATGCTCCTGCGCACCGGACGGGGGCGAGGGCGAGCACTCGATCTGGCGCGGTTGCGCACGGCCATCCTCAACGGCGGACTTCCCGACGAACTCACGGCCCAGCCCACCGCACAACTGATCGTGTCGTCGGTGCACAGGGCCAAGGGGTTGGAGTTCGACCGGGTCATCGTCGTCGATCCCGGACCTTTACGGGAGGAGGGCGGCAGATCTGTCAATATCGGTGATGAGGCCCGCACTCTTTATGTGGCGCTCACGCGAGCACGACAGGAATTGATGCATCTGAACTCTCCCCGAACAGTGCCGTCGTACGTCAGGAAAGTCGGTCGACAGGAGCGCTGGGGTGTTTATCACATGGGCAAGAAGAGCCTGCGGCTTGGCGTGGAATTGATCGCTGGTGATGTCGATACGGTGGAACCTCCCGGCTCGCCAGGCGAACTTCCCAGCGTGCGGTACGAGCACACGGCGCTTGACCTGCAGGATCTGCTCCTTGACAAGGTGCGATCCGGTGACGAAGTGATGCTTGGGCGCATCGACGGTGAACCGCCGGACGCGGATCGGAGTCCGAGGTACATGGTCACGCTCAAGGACAACGGGTGTCCCATAGGTATCACCTCTGAATCCTTCTCAAGGGACCTCTACGACTACATGCGAATCTTCAGAAACCACGCCCCGTCTTCCTGGCCCAGAACGATCAGTGGCCTCGCCATCGACACGATCGAAACGGTGGCCGGAAGTGTCTCGGCCGGCTCCCTGTCCGGACTGGGATCACATGGCGTGTGGGCGGCTCCACGTCTGTTCGGACTCGGCAGATTCACCTATGACGAGGGTTCGGCCAAGGAGGGCGACCGTGCCTGATCACGCCGAGCATTACCGATTCCGGGCTGAGCTGGTCGAACGGCTCCGGCAGGATCTCCTCGGACCGGCCGGGGGGGAGAATGAGATCGTCTTGGATCCCCCGATCACCACGTATGCCGCTGGAATTTTGTTCCCCCGCCGTAGAGACAAAGATGAATCCCAGGAGGAGCAGAGGGAAAAGGATGCCGATCTGGCGCCCGCCCGACTTGCCGTCGAGGAAGTGCCCGACACCAGCGTCTCGCTTGCGAACGTCCAAGCCCCCTCGTCGATGGGTCTCACATTCGCGGTCGATCCCAGTCGTTCCACAACGGTGTTGATCAACACCTCCGCGGCGATATACGAGCCCATCGACCATGCCGGCAACGTCGTGAAGGCCCAGCGGGCAGAACGCCGGTCCACCGAAAAGCTGAAGGCTCGATGGCGTCGTAAGCCGCTGGAGATCCCACCCGTCCGTGTCGATGTGACCGAACCCGGACAGCGCACAGAGACGATGGCGCCTGGATTGGAACTGAGGTTGCGGATTCGTAGGCCGACGAACGGCGCCGTCGCGATCACCGCCGTCCTGGTCAACGTGCATGAGCTCGCTAGAGGCGCCCTGCAGGACACGCACTGCTTCTTTCAGCCCGTGCTACACGTCGAAGGGCCGAAAGGAACCGTCCCTCTGGTAGAACGCCCGGTGCCGGTAGGGTCCAGCGAGAACGAGGTCCTAGTCAACAAGCTACTGCACCGTCATGCCCCTACCTTCGCGGTCGGACACGGTTGTGCCGCCGCATGGCAGTGGACACCACCACACGCACGTGGCGCGGTTCGAGAAAGGGCCACCGCTGCCGCTGTCTCGGCGGTCTGGTCGTCGTTCGTTCCGACTCATGACGTCCTACTCGCCGACTCGAACCCCGAGTTCGACGTTCCGACCCTTGACATGCTTCACCTCGCCAATGCACCGGACACCGAGGTGGTCAGCGCATTGCATGGCCTGCTTTCGGGCTACCGCGCCTGGATCGCCGACCGCTCCATGGAAGCGGACGAACTGCGAGACACCGAATACAAGGAGGTCGCGCGGCAGCAGATCGACCAATGCCGACTCATCGCCGACCGCATGGCCGGCGGCATCGCCCTACTCGGCCAGACACCCGAAGCGATGACCGCGTTTCGCCTTGCCAATCAGGCCATGGCACTCCAACGAGGACGAAGCTCCTGGATCAAGGCTCGGCGGAAGGGCGACGTAGAACTCACCGGGCGTTGGCGTCCCTTCCAGATCGCCTTCCTGCTCATCTGTCTGGAGAGCATCACCGACCACGACCATCCTGATCGTCCGATCGCAGACCTGCTGTGGTTCCCGACCGGTGGCGGCAAGACCGAGGCGTATCTCGGCCTCATCGCGTACACCGTGTTCCTTCGTCGTATCCGCGGAGGTGTACGCGGCGGTGGAGTGACGGCCCTGATGCGCTACACGTTGCGGCTCCTCACCTTGCAACAGTTCGAACGAGCCGCCACTCTCATCTGCGCCATGGAGACGATGCGTCGTGATGACGTGGTCCGGCTCGGCGCCGAGGGGATCTCGCTGGGGATGTGGGTCGGCAAGGCGGCCACCCCGAACACTCTGAAGGCGGCCGCCACCGGCCTCGCGGCACTTCGGGATGGCGCAGAACTACTGGAGGAGAATCCGGTACAACTGCGTACCTGTCCCTGGTGCGGCACCGAGATGAGCGAGCAGGACTACGAGGTCGCCGACGATCTCACCACGATGAGCATCACCTGTCCCGCGGAAGACTGCGCTTTCCATTCGGGCCTGCCCGTACATGTCGTCGACGAGGCGATCTACAAGGCACGTCCCACGCTCGTCATCGCGACCGTCGACAAGTTCGCCCAGATCGCGTGGCGTGCTGATGTCGCCGCACTCTTCAACCTCGACCGTCCGGACGGAACACCGCCACCGGAATTGATCGTGCAGGACGAGTTACATCTGATCTCAGGACCGCTGGGAACACTCACAGGCCTCTATGAGACCGCGATCGACGTGGCCGCCGCCCAGCCGAAGATCCTCGCCTCGACCGCCACGATCCGACGAGCCGGACAGCAGGGAAAGGCACTATTCGACAGAGAGGTCAGTCAGTTCCCGCCCGCGGGGCTGGACTCTCGAGATTCATGGTTCGCGGTCGAGGCACCAGCCGACAGAAAGGGCTCGCGCCTGTACGTGGGGCTCATGACACCGAGCACGAGTCAGGCGACTCTGCTGGTTCGTGCATACGCCGCCCTGCTTCATCATGCCGGACAGGTCAGAGGCGAGGACGCCGTGCGGGACGCCTACTGGACCCTCATCGGGTACTTCAACAGTCTGCGACTCCTCGCCGCCGCCGAACTACAGGTCAATGACGACGTCCAGGATCGACTGCAGTTGCTCGCCGAACGGGACGGCGTCCACGCGCGCCCGGCGGACCTACAAACGGAGCTCACGAGTCGAGTGAAGTCGAGCGAGATTCCGACACGTTTGAAAAGTCTGGAACTGACACTTCCGAACGAGCCCTTCGACACCGTCCTCGCGACGAACATGATCTCGGTCGGTGTGGACGTCGATCGCCTCGGCCTGATGACCGTCATGGGCCAGCCCCAGACCACCGCCGAATACATCCAGGCCACAAGCCGTGTAGGCAGACAGCATCCGGGCCTGGTCGTAACGTTGCTCAACGCGGCACGCTCCCGTGACAGGTCGCATTACGAGAACTTTCTCTCGTATCACTCCGCCCTGTACCGACAGGTGGAGTCCACGAGCGTTACGCCGTTCTCCGCCCGCGCACGCGATCGTGGTCTGCACGCCGTACTGATCGGCCTCGCGCGCTTGACCCGGGAGGAGGCACGGCCCAACAAGGCCGCGGCAAACGTGGAGCAGTTCCTCGACAAGCTACACGATCTCTGCGATGTGATCCTTTTCAGAGTCAAAGAGGTGGCGCCGGAGGAGCTCGATGCCACCCGCCGAGACCTTGAAATCATCATCGACCACTGGCGTGATCTCGCCGAATCAAACTCCGAGCTGGTCTACGAGGCTCCATACACGTACAAACGCAGTGAACCGAGAGAGCCGGACGCGGCGCTTCTCCGTTCTTACTCTGATGAAGATCTCGAGGACGGCCTCACGACCCTGTGGAGTCTCCGCGATGTAGACGTCGAGTCCGACCTGTATCTGGAGAAGTGACATGGTTCCGCGTATCGGTTCCAACAGGCGTCCGGCGCCGGGTCGTCGGGAGATCACGGAGCGGACCCGTACGCCCCAAGGGGCCGTACGACGCACACAGATGATCACGACCTACGGTGTCGGCTCGCTGGTCGCGATCGGCGACCAGTCGTTCATCATCAGTGGACTCGACACCTGGAAAGCCGACCTGGCTCCGGTCATCCACGAACCGAATCTCCAGCACTGGCTTTCCGTGAACGAGTTTCGACTCCCTCCCGCGGCGAGCCCCCCCGCAGGCGACGGGGTCAGAGTCCGACTGTTCCCGGAAATGTACTCCTGTCCGGAGTGCAAGGCACTGCAGCCCTTTTCTAGATTCGGCTCACCGAGAGGAAAGAGCCGTTGCGGCGCCTGCGACAGGCCACTGACCCCGTCTCGCTTCGTCACAGCCTGTGTCAACGGACACCTCGACGACTTTCCGTACTGGGAATGGCTGCACAACAAGTCGGGCGACGCGACCGGCGACCGAGGTGAACGCCATGATTTGACTCTGCACAACACAGGCGGGACCGCCTCCCTACGGTCGATTCTCATCAAATGCTCCTGCGGCGTGAGACCGGTCTCCATGGAAGGTGCGCTCGGCGGAGGAGCCCTTGAGTCCATCGGTTTTCGTTGCAAAAGCAGACGCCCGTGGTTGGGACGTGACGGTGATGATGAGGCGTGTTCGGAAACTCCGCGAGCACTCCAACGAGGGTCGTCGGCGGCATGGTTTCCCGTTCAGCGCTCATCTCTCTCCATACCGCCGTGGTCTCAAGCGCTCCACAAGTTCGTCGTCAAGCATCTGGAGCAACTGCTCGAGCATGCACAGAACGAAGTGGCGCTCGATGCCGTCATCGGAGCGATCATCAAGAGGTATCCGTTCACCAAGGACCAAGTGTTGGGTGTCCTTTCTGAGCATCGCCAGCTAAGGGAGGAGAATCGAGAAGAGGAGACGACACAACTCGACGCCTCCAGCCGCCTACGGAAAAAGGAGTACAGGGAGCTACTGAACGGGACGACCGAGGTGTCGCGTGACGACGACTTCGAATGCGAGTCCGCGCGGACGGACGCGTCCGACCCGATTCCCCCGGGTCTCGGCAAGATCATGCTGGTCAAGCGGCTCCGTGAAGTGCGAGTGCTTGAAGCCTTCACCCGAGTCGAGATGCCTGATCCTGCCCTCTCCGCCTCTCGGCCTGCCCCCTTGTCCAAGCGGGCCATGGACTGGCTTCCGGCCATCGAGGTCATGGGGGAGGGTGTGTTCCTGACGATCGAAGCCGGCAGGCTGCGTGAATGGGAGGATGCCGATGGCCCATCGGCCCGTGCGAACCGCATTCGTGACAACCACCGTGCAGTATTGCTGAGACGAGCGCAGCTTTCGCAGAGACGGCATGCCACCGTCGACACCGACTCCCCGATAACGCCTCGTTACATCCTCTTGCATACGCTCGCGCACGCGCTGATAAATGAATGGAGCCTGGACAGTGGCTATCCGGCCGCCGCTCTTCGAGAGCGCATCTACTGTTCGGATGACATGGCCGGTGTCCTCATCTACACCGCTACCAGTGATTCCGCCGGGAGTCTGGGAGGAGTCGTAAGCCAAGGCGAACTACACAAGCTGCGTAACTCACTCAGATCCGCAATGGACCGCATCTCCTGGTGCTCTCAAGACCCTCCATGTATGGAATCGGAGGCCAGCGGTGCCGACAGTCTCAATCTGGCGGCCTGCTATGCCTGTGTACTCCTGCCTGAGGTCAGTTGCGAAGCGAACAACACCTTCCTCGACCGTGCCATGCTGGTCGGTACTCCCGACGCCCCGCAGATCGGCTTCTTTCACTAGCCTCGAGGGGCCGCTCGAAGGAGCTGAACGACTCTGACCCGGATCCGCTGATGACGCTGTGCTGAGTTCGGCAAGTTCAATGTCCCCTATCAAGATCTCGCCGACTACTTCGCCGAACGGGCCATCCGCCCCATAGTGGGCGGTTCGGCGTGCTCCCGGAGTCTGCAGAGTTGGTGCCGGATCGTCTCTGGTCTGACCGCGGAACCTCGGCGGAGGACCGCTTCGGAGTTGACCGCCCACACCTTGAGCGGCGCTCGGCCAGATGAGGACAGCCTGGCGTGCCAGGCGTATTTCCGGGAGGGCTGCGATCTCTTCAGTGGTGCGAGTCATGGTGATGCCGGCGATGGGCTCGTGCGCGTAGGCCGCCGTATGCAATAGCTCTGGAACGAGCAGAGGGGCCAAGGCAGAGGGGTACCGCTCTCAAGGGAGGCTCACTGTGGGAACTGACCGTGTAGACGCCGGGCTCGGGTTCTATATGACGACGCGGCCGGAAGGGTTCGTCGTTCATATGAATGTGAGCGAGGAGAACCTGCGTGCCGTGCGGGAGGTGGCGCAGAGCGTGTTGACCGCTGCGGGGGTCGACCGCGAGATGGTCGAGTCGGCGCGGTTGGTGGCGTCGGAGCTGGTCGGGAATGCGGTTCGGGCTTGTGGGCACTGGGTGCCGGTTGTGGTGGAGATCGAGTCGGATCGGCGAGGCATCTGGGTTCGGGTTCACGATCCGGATCCGTACCGGCTGCCCAGGCGGACAGGGATCGCGGCCGATGACGACCAGGCGGAGTCGGGGCGTGGGCTCTGGCTGCTGGACGCGCTCGCGCCCGGGTGGGACGTCGCGCTCACCCCGATCGGCAAGCAGGTCCGCTGCCTGCTCCCCGCGCCGGAGGCCGTTGGGGTCCGGATCGTCGGCCGAGATATCTGACCGAGGATGCCGCCACGGCACCTAAGCGCATGCGGCTGTCACGTCCGGATCTCCTAGGTCCACTAGGGGGACGGAGTCCACTGCTAGATCCAGCCGCGGGTGCGGGCCAGGCGGGCGGCTTCGTGGCGGTTGGCGGCACCGGTCTTGCCGACTGCGGACGACAGGTAGTTGCGGACCGTGCCCGGTGACAGGGCGGCCTGGCGGGCGATCTCCTCCACCGGCGCGCCGGTCGCGGCGAGTGCCAGAACGTCGGCCTCCCGGGCGGTCAGCGGGCTCTCGCCGGCGCTGATGGCCTCGGCGGCGAGCTGCGGGTCGACGTACCGGCCGCCGGCGTGCACGGTGCGTACCACGGTCGCAAGGATGTCGGCCGAGACGGTCTTGGCGAGGAACCCGCGCACCCCGCCGGTGAGGGCCCGTTTGAGGTGTCCGGGCAGCCCGTGGCTGGTGACGATCATCGTGCGGCAGGTGGGCAGTTCGGCGTGCAGGGTGGCGGCGACCGCGACCCCGTCGAGGTCTGGCAGCTGCAGGTCGAGGACGGCGACGTCCGGGCGCAGGGCCCGGGCGAGGTTGAGGGCCTCCGCGCCGGTCGCTGCCTGCCCCACCACCTCCAGGTCTTCCTCGAGGCCGAGCAGCGCCGCCATCGCCCCGCGGATGAGATGCTCGTCGTCGGCGAGCAGGACGCGGATCATGCCGGCACCGCCCCATCGCCAAGGACAGGCGCGGCGGGCAGGTGGACCGACAGCTGGAACCGGTCCGGGGTGAGGCGTTCGGCGGTCACCGTCCCGCCGAGGTCCGCGATCCGTTCCTTCAGGCCGATCAGGCCGCTGCCGAACCGGGGCGGGGCACCTGAAGGGACACCGTCGTTGCACATCGTCACCGTCACCGCGGCGGGCGACGCGTCGATGGTGACGGTGCAGGTGCGGGCCTCGCTGTGCCGCAGCATGTTGGTCGTGCCCTCGCGGACCACCCAGCCGAGGGCGCCCTGCAGGGACGCCGGCAGGCCGCTGCTGTCGCCGATGACGCGGCACTCGATCCCGGCGGAGGCGAGCAGCGCCCGTGCCCCGGCCAGTTCGACGTCGAGGTCGGCGGCGCGGTAGCCGAGGACGACGGCGCGCATCTCGGTCAGCGAGTCCTGGGCGATCCGCCGCACCTCCAGCATCTCGTCGACCGCCTCGGCGCGGCCCCGGCGGGCGAGCTGCGCGGCCAGTTCCGCTTTCAACGCCACCACGGACAGGGTACGGCCGACGACGTCGTGCATGTCCCGGGCGAACCGGAGGCGTTCCTCGGCGACGGCGAGCCCGGCCTGGACGTGCCGGGCCCGGTCCAGTTCGCGGACCACGCCGAGCATCCACAGTGACACCCGGTACGCCAGGACGACCCCGATGAGCAGTGCGCCGAGGGCGATCACGCCCTCGCCGGTGCGGTCGAAGAGCACGCCGACGCCGCAGAAGGCCACGGCGACGGCGATCGACGTGCGGGGGCGCGCCGCGGCGGCGAGCGCCGACACGTACGTGACGCTGAAGACCAGCAGCAGGCCCGCCGCCGGGCCGTCCGCGTGGCCGGGGGTCGGCTCCGGGTAGGCGAGGTACGCGGCGACCAGGCCGGCGGCGGTCAACCCGCCGCCGACGAGGATGAGGCCGGTCGGGCGGGGCCGGGACCCCTGGTACGCCCCGATGCCGTGGTGGACGAGCACGAGGCATACCGCGGTGTGCAGCACGAGCAGGGCGATGAAGACGAACCGGTGCCCGGGGGCGACCTCGCGCTGGACGAGCCCGCCGAGGAGCAACGGGGACGACGCCACCAGGGTGTAGAACGACCCCCGCGCGTACCACTCGAACCGGGTGGCCTGGCTCTGCCGCCGCCACCAATCGATCACCGGTCCCCCTCCGAAGACGTCAACGACGCGGTTCCCAGCTGAACCAGCGGCGCACCGCGAGCCAGCCGAGGACCATCCACACGGCGAGCAGCCCCGCCGGGGCGGCCGCCGCACCGAGCACCCCGACGAAGTCGTGTGCGGGCCCCGGCCCGGTGGTGCCGAGCCAGCCGAGCCGCAAGAGGTCCAGTGTGGGGGCCAGTGGCAGCCACCGTAGCGCCTCCGCCACCGGCGCCGGCAGGGTGTCCGGGGGGAGGGCGGCTCCGACCAGACACACCATGAGTACCGGCAGGGTGGTGACCTGCGCCAGCTCGACGGTCCGGGTGAACGCGGAGCTCGCCGCGGCCAGCAGCACGAACACGGCGGTCCCGGCGAGCACTCCGACCAGCAGCACGAGCGCGTTGACGGGCAGTCGCAGGCCGAGGACGACGGCGCCAGCGGTGACGAACAGCAGCATCTGCCCGAGCGCGACCGTGACGGTCGGCCCGGCGGTCCCGATGAGGATCTCCGTGTCGGTCAGCGAGCCGGTCCTCAGCCGTTTGAGCACGAGCTCCTCCCGGCGGGCGACGTAGGTGCTGACCAGCGTGTAGTACAGGACCCCGACGAGCACGAACCCGAGCAGTCCGGTCAGCAGCACGGCGCCACCGGTGGGGTCGGACCGGTCCCGGGTCGCGGCGAGCAGGCCGATGATCGCCACCGGCAGGAGCACCGCGTTGAACAGGGCGGTCCGGTTGCGGCCGAGCAGCAGCAGCTCCGCCCGGCCGATCGACAGCAGCCTTCTCATGCGCCCTCCTCGGCGATCGACAGGAATGCCTCTTCCAGCGACGCCGACCTCGCGTCGAGGCGGGCCAGTTCGACGGTGTGCCGGTCGGCCCAGGCCAGCAGCGCGGTGAGCGCCGGTTGCAACTGCGGTGTGTGTACGGTCACCCGGCCGCCGTCGACCCCGCGGGTCCCCGGCAGGTCGGGCAGGTCGGTGAGGTCCAGCCCGGCCGGCAGGTCGAACGCGATCCGCGCCGGGTAGGCGCTGACGACGTCGGCGACGGTGCCGGTGGTCACGATCACGCCGCGGTGCATGATGGCGAGCCGGTCGGCGAGTTCCTCCGCCTCCTCCAGGTAGTGGGTGCTGAGCAGGATCGAGACCCCGTCGGTGAGCAGACCGCGCAGCAGCGACCAGGCGTCGTGGCGGCTCTGCGGGTCCAGGCCGGTCGTCGGTTCGTCGAGGATGAGCAGGTCGGGGCGGCCGAGGACGGCGGCGGCGAGGTCGAGGCGGCGCCGTTCACCGCCGGAGAGCTGCCGGACCCGGACCGTGGCCCGGTGGTCGAGCCCGACGAGGGTGAGGGCCTCGGCGACCGGGCGGGGCGCCGGCAGCGTCCCGGCCCACATCCGCAGCGCCTCGACGGGGGTGAGGTCCGGCGGGAACCCGCCCTCCTGCAGCATCACCCCCGTCCGGGGACGCACGACGGCCCGTTCGCGGACCGGGTCGTGGCCGAGGACCCGCACGGTGCCGCCGCCCGGCCGGCCGAGCCCGGCGACCAGCTCCATCGTCGACGTCTTGCCGGCCCCGTTCGTCCCCAGCAGCGCGAAAAGTTCCCCTTTCCGCATGCTGAACGAGACGTCCCGGACGGCGGTGAAGGCACCGTAGCGGCGTTGCAACGCGACGGCTTCCACGACGGCGGTCACGGCAGGAACCTCATCTCCGGGTAGCGGGCCGACGGCCCGTCGAGCAGCGGTTCGCGGTGTCTGCGCAGGTACCGGTCGACGAACGCCAACTGGTACACCAGCTGCACCCGCACCGAACGTTCGCCGTCGATCGTGCCGAACCCGGGCTCGAGGTCCGCCGCCGGGACCCCGGCCTGCGGCAGGAGCACCTGGTAGTCGGTGAAGGACATGTGCCCGGAGCGCAGCAGCTGCAGCTCGTGGCGGGGCCCCCGCAGCCCGGCCCACAGCCGCGCCCACGACTCGTCGGTGTCGCGGCCGTGCCCGTCGGAGCTCAGCAGCAGGAACGGCCGGTTCAGTCCGCCGCCCGGATCTTCCAGGACCCGGCCGAGGGCGGTGCCATCGACGTTGCCGCCGGCGACCAACCGGCGGTCGAGGTACATCATCTCGGCTGCGGTGGCGCCGCCTAGGGAGTGCCCGAGCATCCCGACCCGGCGCAGGTCGAAGGCGTTACGCAGCCCGCTCGGCAGCGGCCGGCGCCCCTCGTGGGGGTTGCCGCCGCTGGCGAGGACGGTCACGGCCTCCAGGACGAACCGGGTGTCGGCCACCCGCGCGGCGAACGCTTTCGTGATGAGCCGCTCCTCGTCGGCGGGGTCGTCCGTCGGCGGTGGCACGGCGTTCAGGGCGACCCGCCCGTCGGGGAACTCGACCAGCGGCGAGTCGTGCGTGTGGTCGATGGTGACGACGACGTACCCGTGGCTGACGAGCTCCTCGACGAGCGCGGTGGCGGCGGTGCGTTCGACGCCGAAGCCGGGCGAGTAGAGCACTACGGGCCGGCGGCCCGGCAGCGCGGGCGCGCCGGTGTGCCCGTGGGCGGTGGGCAGTTCGAGGCCGGAGCCGGGCGGGGCGAGCAGTGCGGCGAGGGCCGGCGACACCCACGGGGCGCGCGGGTGGTGGCGCACGTCGCGGGCCGGGTACCAGACCTGCACCATCAGCTCGCGGACCGGGACGGACGGCACCCAGGGGTCGGGCCGGGACCGGTCGACGAGGTGCAGGGACACGGTGCCGATGCGGTGCGGGCCGGTCGGCGCGGGCAGCCGCAGCCGGGTCGGCCCGGCGACCGTCGCGGACTTCAGCGCCGGTCCGGAGGCCCCGGCGAGGGCCTGCCGGGCCGTCAACGCCTGGGCGCGGGTGTCCAGCAGCACGCCCGTCCGCGGGTCCAGTCGCGGGGCGGCGGCCTGGGCGGGGCGGGCGCCGAGCAGCGTGACGGGCACGGCCATGGTGGCGGCGAGGAGGGTTCGTCGTCTCATGTACAGAGTCTTCGATGGCACAACTCGTCGCTGTAGTGCCGCAGCACACCGGTTCCGATGCGCCGTTCACCCCTCCCCGATGACAGATGTCATGCTCGGTATCACGTTCGCCGGTTCGGATGCGTCTAGGTTCATCGGCGGCGCATACCCTTTGACCACGATCGTCGATCTCCTGCAGGATCTGGATCTGCAGAAGCGATGACCTCGGCGGCTCGCCGATGCTGGGCCGGCCGCAATCCGGCGCCGGCCGATCTGCGGACGATTCCCTACGCCGCCGAGGGCGACCGCCTGGACGCCTGGCGGCTCGATGTGCTGGTGAACACCTGATCGGCGACCTCGCGCTCTTGGATGCCGGGCTCGCTGCGGTGGAGGCCGCCGACCCAAGGGCACCCGCCCGATCAGCCGCCCGCGCCTGCGGACTCCGCTCGGCCGGTTCGGCAGCCTAGTTCTTTACCCTCGAACTGCCTCAGCCGTCCGTTTTGGGGTGGTTTTTTACCTATTATCGTGTTCCATGCGAATGCGAACTTCCCTCCTGGCAGTGGCGCTCGTCGTCGTGGTGGTCGCCGGTGGCGTCTCCCCCGCAGGCGCCATCACCGACGGCACCCCCGACGGGAACAAGCACCCGCAGGTGGGGGCCCTGATCGCCGATCACATGTTCGCTGACGGCACATGGGCCTACTGCAGTGGCACGCTCATCTCGCCGACCGTCTTCCTCACGGCCGCCCACTGCGGCAAGCCGGGCCAGACGACCGCCCGGGTTTCGTTCTCGACCCACTACCGGGATGGTGACACGGTCTACAGCGGTCGCTACATCGCGGACCCGAGCTATGGTGGTCGCCATTCCGACCCGCACGACATGGCGGTGGTCGTCTTCACCAAGGCGATTCCGAACATCACGCCCGCGAAACTGCCCACCGCGAACCTGCTCGACCGGCTCAAGGACGACCATACGCTGGCGACGGCCACGTTCACCCCGGTCGGGTACGGCTCGCCGGCCCCCACCGACGGACCCGATGGCGAGACCTACCTCTACACCGACACGCGCAACCAGACGTCCGGGTCCTTCCTAAGCCTCGAAAAGGTATGGCTCAGGCTGTCGCAGAACCCATCGACCGGTGACGGTGGTACTTGCCATGGAGACTCCGGAGGCCCCGACTTCCTGGGCGGTCCCGACTCGGACCTCCTCGTGGCCACGACGATCACCGGCGACTCCGCGTGCCGGGCGACCAACGTGGACCGCAGGCTGGACTCCGCCTCGGCGCGGCGGTTCCTCGGCCGGTTCGTCGCGCTTCCCTGACCGTTCTCACCGCGGTGAGAACGGTCGCAGAGGGGACTCCGCGCCCACCGGTCAGGTGATTTTCGAGAGCACCGCCGCGTGCACCATGCTCACAACCAGGACGAATACCACCTCATCGCCTGATCAACTTTGCTCTCTCGAAGGAGTCGCTTCACATTTAGGGGAGCCACTCCTGAAGTCCGGCGAGATGCCCGAGTTCCGACTCGATGCGCTGCCTGTCGTCAGTGGCGAGCTCCAGGCCACGCAGATCGGTGAGCCAGGGATCGGTGGGCTCACCGAGGACCATGGCCACGTCGATGAGGTGGCACAGGGCGATGGCCCGCTCGACCACCGAGGCGTCCGCGCCGTGCCTGCGCACCGCGGACTTGAGCGCACGGAATGCCTGCAGATCATCGTTTTTGAACTCGCGCAGGATCCGGGCGTTGTCGAGCGCCTTGGCCAGGCCCGCCAGCTTCTTCGAGCCGCCATACTCCAGTTCGGCGGGCTCGTCGCGCTGGATGAACATGATCGAGTTCCCGGACGGATCGATCAGCGTGAACCGCGACGCGCCGGGCCGGTAACGGGTGATCCGCGGAAGACCGGAACTCAGCACCTTCCCGTAGACCCGGCGCATCGCTGCGACGAACGCCGCGTGATACGGCGCCACGGCGTCGACCATGACCAGGCAGCCTCCAGACTCCTCCCGGACCGGATCCAGGCCCTTGGGCGCCGGACCGAAGTGCAGCTGGAATCCGCTCCACTGCAGCGCCAGATATACATAGGGCTTGCTCTGTTTGTAGGTCGCCTCGAACCCGAGCGCCTCATAGAACGCCAAGGTTTCCTCCACGGACGCGCACGGCATCAACGGCACCGTCGTCTCATTCGGCCGAACCGCAGGCTCACCCAAGTCATTCCCCTTCCAGGTCGCCCGGCGATGTTTGCACCCTTCGGCGAGACTCGCATATGGATCGCTCCAGAGGACCCACCTCACGCAACCAGACGCCAACGTTGACCTAGGCGCGCCGGGCAACACCGACCAGGCCATCGCCGACCTGACAACCCAGGCCGCCGCGATGCGCGACTAGCAGCTCTGCGTGCCGCGTCCTTGCGCGTCGTGAGACCTGCTGAGCCCCGGGCTTGGGTCGGGTTGCGGTTTAGCCCGGCGACCATGGCGAAATACGCGCTTTCGGATGCGCCATATATCAACCTTCGGCCTAATTTATTGATATATTTCATCGGTCGTGTGACGCTGGGAGAGATTCCGAGACGGTTTTCGTACCTGGAAGGTGAGGCCAGTGGACACACCTTGGGAAGCGGAGACGGAGGCCGGGTTTCTGCGTAGACTCGGAAAGTCGATGCGTGAACTCGGGAGCACCGCGAATACGGACGGCTGCCCTGACATATGGGAGATGGAGAACGGGGACATCGCGGTGGTAGGGAGAGATGTCACAGCGAGTTATGCGGGCCGACTCCCTGGCGATGTAACCATTCGCGCCGACGAGCGTCTCGTGATGATCCCGCGATTCCTCCTCCAGGCCGCCAAACCGGACATTCCAGATGATTGAGCAGCTCAGCAGCATTCCCGCACAGTTTCTGGACCTGGATAGCTACAAGAAGGACTTTCAGCATCATTTCTGGGAGATCGACACCTCCTGGAAGCTGGAGCGGCAACTCACATTCAAAGAACCCACCACCCCGAGCTGGCTGGCCATGGCCGAAGGCGACTGGGACACATCGTTGAGGCTTGCCGGCGAGATGCGCCCTGGCCGGATGGAACACCAGCGCGAGCTCGACCGCTGTGGGATCGTCCAACGGCGCATCCGGTTCGTATGCGAACCACCGACTCCCTACCTTCAGTGGGAACTGCACCTGCTCATGGCGTGGGCCGAACTGGGCGAGCAGATTCGGATCCTGCCCGTAGAAGCCGCCGCACCTCAGGAGACGAGGGCCACGCTGCCCGAGGTCGTGGTACTCGGACACCACTCCACATCCCCCGTAATGTACGACATTCAGTACACGAATGGCGTTTTGTCCGGCGCGCGTAAATTCACCGACGTCGACCTCATCGACATCTGCCGCCGCGAGATCATCGAATACTGGCAGGCAGGCGAGGACCTCCTTCGATACTTCCCCAGGAAGATCGCAGACCTTCCGCGTCCCGCACCTCAAGGGGTATGAAAGGCGGTATGACCGCCCAGATTCCTCAGCGTCACGCGAAGCTCAAAGCATTGACAGGCTCACTGGAGCTTTATATGGCGCTGTTCGCCGTTGAGCGCACCGGGTCGGGCGAGCGGATGATTGCGGTTAGGAGGGCGCGGGCCAGGGCGTCGGCGATGCGGAAGGGGAAGGCGTTGGCGTGGGGGCGGGCGAAGCCGGCGATTGTGAAGCCTTGGCCGACCCAGTGGCCGAGGGCGAAGCGGCGGGGGTGGGCCGTACCTGCGGCGTTCACCAGGCGTCCGTTCTCGACCCGGAGCCGGCCGAGCCGGTAGGTCGTGCCGTCCGGGCCGGTCAGCACCTCTTCGGTGATCGAGCCGCTGTCGTACAGGCCGCGCAGCAGGGGATCCTGCACCCGGGCGATGCTCGCGGCGGGCAGCCGGGACTCGATCAGCGCCCGCGCTTCGACGTGGCCGGGCACCTGCGTGCCGCACGCGCGGAACAGCCCGGCCTCCGGATCGGCGGTCACGGTGACGCCGCCGCCGAGGAACCGGACGATCCCGGCCCGCGACAGGGCTTCCAGCTCCAGGAGCCGCTGCGGCGGAGGCCCGGACGCGTAGTAGCTGAAGACGCCCTGGAACCACTCCATGAGATCCTCGGCCTGGGACCTCGCCGACAGCAGGCCCCGGTTCACGACGTCAAGGATCAAGCCCAGCATCACCAGTAGCCCCTTGTAGAGTCCCAGGTCGGCGCTGTGGGCGGGGTCGGCGTGCCGTTCGACGTTGGCGACGATGTACGCCCGGAGCCACTGCTGAAGGTCCTCGGCGTCGTCGAAGCGCAGCCCCTCCAGTGGTGACAGCAGGTACGCCAGGTCGAGCCGGTCCTCGCGCCTCGGCACGGACTCCTCCACCAGAGTGATGCGCTCGTCGTCGTCCCAGCCGAGCGGGTCGTACCGGTCGAGGAATTTCTCCCAGGGGAGCGTGACCCGCTCGGGGTGGGCGGCGAACAGCTCGTGGTAGTAGAAGTGAGCGAGCTCCTTGGCCATCAGCGGCCACAGGTGCCGGGGCAGGTCGAGCGGGCCGTGCTGTTCGTACAGCCTGGTGACCGCGTCGGGCACGAAGTAGCGGGGCTCGGCCAGGGGTGCGCCCAGCTCGGGATAGGTGATCTTGGAGTGGTTCGGGATACCCCGGCGTGAGCCCGCGTACATGATCGGCTCCGCGCCGGAGGGGTGGTACACGTATCCGCCGCCAGGCCGGGGCTCGAACCGGCCGCCGCGCCCCTGCGCCAGCAGGACCATGGTGTCGATGAAGGCCAGACCCATGCCGCGCAGGATGACCGGCTCGCCCGCCGGGATCATGTCCAGGTCGAGATCGGCGACGTAGTTCGGCGGCACGTACACCAGTCCGTGCTCGTCGGCGAAGTCCGCCAGCTCCTGATGGACGCCGCCCGGCGCCGCGTCGAGGTAGCCCTGGGCCAGCAGGACGGCGTCGGCGTCGAGCGGCTCGCCCCCGTCGTCCAGCCAGACCCGCTGACGGCCACCGGCCTCGGTGAGCGCCTCGGCCGTGGCCCGGTGGACCTGGACGGTGACCTCCGACGGCGCCGATGTCACGATGTGCTCGAAGCACCAGGACAGGTAGGCGTTCTGGATGACCCGGGGCGGGAACGTGGCGGGTGTGACGTCGTAGCCGTGCTCGGCCGCCCACTCGTGGATGGCGGGGCCCGGACGGATCGGTCCTTCCATCTGCACGCTCGTGTCGGTGAACAGGCTCACGTCCACGGCCTGGGAGTTCATCCACATCAGCTCTGACTGCTCGCGTCGCCATGTCCGCCCGCCGCCCGGGGGATGCGGGTCGACCACGTGGATCTCCAGCCGGCGCCCTGGGGGTGCGTTGGCGATGAGGCGATCGACTATGACGGTGCCGCCCGGCCCGGCTCCCACCACCACGATCGTCAGAGGTGCGCTGCTCACAGCAAGGAGGTTTGCACCGCTTCACGACACAGTCAATATTTCCTACCAGAAAACCCGGAAATACCCGATGGCAAGACCCAAGCTTCCTGGTCTTAGCCGGTCACGAGAGTCGACGAGGAGCCCGACCGGTCACGCTCCCGCTGCCAGGACTACCCGTTGCCGCCCACCGGCCGCCGCTAGAGCGGCCGACCAACCGATCTCGGCCAGGGCGACGTGCGGGCCGACGAGGCACAGCGTCCGCTACGGGCGACGCTATGTCCGGGAATGTTTTCTCGGCTCGTCGAACGAGCCGGTGACCATCAGTGTTCATCCATAAACTAGGAGCAGTCTTCAATGGCGTTGAGAGACGGGGCGATGTGTATCAGCGCACTGCGCGCCCCGCGAGAGGTGTGTGGTGAGTCGGCGTAAAGGTGCCCCAAAGGTGGTCGTACGGTGCCACGGGTGCGAGAAGACACAGATCCTCCGCCCGTCCAAGATCCAACGTTGCGATGGGTATGCGTGCGCCTGGGACCACGGGCCACGGGAACGGCAAGCCCCTGGTTTGGTACGCGAGATTGTGTACCACGCTGCTGGAGGCTTTTGGGGCTGGCGCGATGTCATCCCGACCGAAGGGGATGTACAGGCGATCCGTCGCGCTCGTGAGATCGCTGCTCTGGGTGCTGCTCAGCGGGCGATTTGTGAGTGACCGAGGGCGCATAAACGCGCCTCCGCCCTATGGAGTGTCCCAAGTGTCCCTCTGTCCCTCCCACTGTTGGTATTCCTCGATGAGGCCGCTCTTCTCCAACGGGAGCATTCCGTCACCGTACTCGCGCAGTCTGTCGTACGCCTTGCGCAAGTCGCCTCGAGTGGGGAAATGGCCTCTCTGAATCGCCAGAGTCAGCACATTTTCGATGGTGAGTATAGGCACACCCCAGCGAGCGGCGAGCGCCTGACCTCCCTGATCGTCGATGAGAGCCATGACGTTCTGCCCTTGCTCGGCGAGATGGACGCAACGTGCTATGACAACTACTTCGCCCAGGTCTCGTTTGATACGGACAGCCTGCTCGAGCTCGATCCCACGGATGTCTTCAATGACCTCAACGACCCGCGGGTGGGCGGTTTCCACCTCTATGCGCGGCAGTACCTGGATCCACCTACTCGCTTGAAGCTTTGCCCAGCGCTGCCGTAGTCCTGGGTACCTGCGATCCTTACCGGCGATCTCATCGCACACCTCCTCAGGGATCTGCAGCACTAGCCCGGTGCTCTCCAGCGCGTCGATCAAAATCAGCTGCAGGTTGGCGCCCACGAAATGGACGCACACGACCGCATCGAGCACGCATATCTCATCAGGGTGGCTTGGAGGTTCCTCCTCCTGGTCGGACACCGCTATTTCTCCTGCTCTGGCGATGAGCCCTGCAGAGGTCCTTGTGAGCGACTCCGAGCGAGAAGACGATCCATGTCCGCCCGGCGGATCTGCGGGGGTTCGGGTACGACGCCCGCCGCCGTCAGGGCGGCTTCGGTAACCGCTGGATCCTGGCCTTCTAGTTCGGCCAGCACTCGAATGCCTAGCTTGCCTGTTTGGTAAGCCGCCGTGGCCCTTTCGAGTACTCGTCGCGGAGGACGGATCGTTCGACTGACCTCCTGCTCACGGTCGTGCTGGGGACCCCACCCGTAGCGCCACGCCAGTTGCACGCCGCTGGGACCACGCAACGTCTCAACCTGCTGTTCGGTGATCAGGCCCATGCGCTGCAACTGAATGAGGATCACCATCAGGCTGACCCCGAAATGACGGGCCAGTAGCGCACATGTCCGCTCGTTGAAGGCCCCCTCGCCCTGTGAGCTCTCAGCACCGAGCCAAGCCCTGATTCCGTCCTGGGGGGCGAGGAGATTGCGCGCAAACGCATCACAACGAAGCTCAGCTGGAGTACGACTCCCGTCCAAAAGGTGCGTCTCGGTACCATCACCGAACAGCAGATGTCCGAGCTCATGGCAGTAGGTAAAGCGCTGTCGCTCGGCTACCGCCCGCGTACCGACCACGATCAGTGTGACGTTGCGGGCCGGGTCCGTCACAGTGAACCCGTCAATCCCCGCAGGGAAATCAACAACAGCGGTATCGACTCCGGTGAGTCTCTCCACCAGTTCGGCAGGGTCGGCCAGTGGTGCACCGCCCAGTTCGAGTTCCCTACGCACGGTCAGCGCGAGCGCGCGCCCTCGCTCTTCGCAGGAGTCGACCGGGTCTGGAAGCGGCAGATCCACGACCGAACGAAGTGCCTCGTCCGCTGGAGTCTGACTATTTTGGAGGATTCGATCAAGGCGGTCGTCCAGCACGAGTATGTCGACGGCCAGCCGCAAGGCGGCCTCTAGAGCCTCAGTAGGCGCCTCAGCCATGCGCGCCGCGATGCGAACCCGACTTCTCACCGGGCTGCCTGAGGTGAGCTCACGTAGTGGAACGCCAACGGCCGTAGCGAGTCGATCTAGCTCGGCGATCGTGAGCCTTGGCCGGCTACCCAACTCGATGCGCGCCAGGGTGGGCTGAGATATGCCGGTCAGGTCGGCCAACTCTCGTTGAGTGAGACCTGCCCGTTCGCGTTCCCGCCTTACCCGTGCACCTATTTGCTGGAGATCCATGAGCGCCCCACCTCCTGAATCAATGATACGTGCCTGATTCAGAGACGCTACGTTCGGCGTCGGAAAGTTGGTCTCGCAGGTTCCGGGGCCCTTCCTCACCGGGAGCAAGCTCAACCGACTGGGTGGCCATGGTCAGGGGCGGTCGGGATCGCCGGGGCGGATGAGGCCGCTTTCGTAGGCGTAGACGACTGCCTGGACTCGGGTGGTCAGGTTGAGCTTCATCAGGACGCGGGACAGGTGGGTCTTGACCGTGGCCTCGCCGAGGTAGAGGCGGGCGGCGATCTGGGTGTTGGTCAAGCCCTGGGCGAGTAGTTTGAGCACGTCCGTCTCGCGGCCGGTGAGTGAGTCCAGCTCGGCCGCGCGGTTCGGGACGCGGGCGGGGTCGGGCTGTCCGGCGAACGCGGCGATCACGCGCAGGGTCACCGCCGGGTGCAGCAGGCCCCCGCCTGCCGCGACCGTTCGGACTGCCTCGATGAGGTGCTCGGGCGGGGAGATCTTGAGCATGAAGCCGCTGACGCCGGCGCGCAGGGCCGCGGCGACGTGCTCGTCCTCGTCGAACGTCGTGAGCACGATGACCTTGCTGTCCGGGTGGTCGCGGACGAGCCGCCGCGACGCCTCCAGCCCGTCCATTCTGGGCATGCGGACGTCCATCAGCACGACGTCCGGCCGGGTACGCGCGACCAGGTCGACCGCCTCGACGCCGTCGGACGCCTCGCCGACGACCTCGATGTCCGGCTCGCCGTTGAGCACCATCCGCAGGCCCACGCGCACCATCGCCTCGTCGTCGGCGAGGGCCACCGAGATGCTCATGTCGCCTTTCCTACCATATGCGGGGGATGGGGAATCGGGCACGGACCGCGAAACCACCATCAGGCTCGGGACCGGCGTGCAGGCTCCCGCGCACCATCGTCAGCCGTTCGCGCATGCCGACCAGCCCGTGGCCGCCGCGCCGTGAGGCCTGTCCGCCGAGCTCGTGGCCGCCGCTCCGGGCGTCGGCGGCGGGACGTCCCGGCTCGTTGCGCACCTCCAGGGTGAGCGCCTGCTCGGTGTAGCCGATGGTGACCACGGTCGGCACCTGCCCGGCATGCCGCAGCACGTTCGTCAGGGCCTCCTGGAGCACCCGGTACGCGGTGAGGTCCAGGACCGGCGGCAGCCGGGGCGGCTCGGCGGGGGCGTTCAGCGTGACCTCAAGACCCGCGGCGCGGACGTCCGCGATCAGCTCGCCGACCCGGGCCAGCGACGGCGCGGGCGCCGGGCGTTCGCCGTCGACGCGCTCGCGCAGGATGCCGACCAGCCCGCGCATCTCCTCCACCGTCTGCCGCCCGAGATGCTCCAGCCCGGCCACGACCTCCAGCTCGACCGGACGGTCCGCGAGCATCCGGCGCAGGCCTCCGAGCTGCAGCGTCATCACGCTGACCGAGTGCGCGACCGCGTCGTGCACCTCCCGGGCGATGCGCGTGCGCTCCTGCGCCACCGCGGCCTGGGCGTTCGCCTCGCGTTCGGCGTCGAGCGCGGCGGCCAGTTCGGCGAGCTTGACCGCGCGTTCGCCGCTGCGCCGCGCGAGCAGCCCCATGAACCAGCCCGGCAGCAGCACCGCCGGTACGAAGAACAGCTCCCACAGGGTCCCGCCGGCCGCGATCGACATCCACGCGAACGACACGCCCGCCACGCACAGCGCCACGGCCGAACGCCGCGGCGGCTCGCGCCACCCGGCCCACCCGACCACGCCGATCAGCCCGATCATCGCCGCGCCGCCGACCCCCGGCGCGCCGAACCCGACCACGCCCACCGGCAGGCAGACCGCCGCGATGACCGTGCCCGCCAGCGGGTACCAGGCCGCGACCACGACCCCAAGGCCCAGCGCGACCCCGGACATCCGGGTGGCCGTTGCGCCCGCGCCGAAGGAGGAGGTGTCGAGCGTGGTCTCCAGAACGGCCAGGAAGCTGATCAGCGGCCCGAAAACCAGCGGAATGAGCCGGACGTCCCTCAACCGGGTCATCGTCATGGCCACCGATCGTAACCGCGCGCGGCCTGCGGCGACTCCCCCGAATGGCGGACCCTCGCAGCTCGCCGGGTCCACCGGACAGTGGACGCGGCCTACGTCCGATCCGTCGAAGCGAGGAGCCATCACGATGCGCGACGGCTGATCCGCCGGACGGCCCCGCGGCGGGAGAGTTCTCGCCATAACGAAATCCCACAGCAAAGCGACACGGAGGTACCAAATGACCCCCCTCACCCACAACGCCACGGCGACCGCGCAGCCGCTGACCGAAGAAACCGACCGCACCCGGCGCTTCCTGCGGCGGGCCGGCGGAGCCGCCCTGATCAGCGGTCCCGTGCTCATCTTCGGCGGCATGATGGCCTGCCCGCCGCAGGCCTCCGACTCCACGGTCGACTACATCACCTCACTGGCGCGCGACGGCTTCCTGACGCAGCTCTCGGCCATGCTGCTCCACTACGGCCTCATCCTCGGCGCGCTCGGCGCGCTCGCCGTCCCCGGGCTGGTGCGCGGACGCAAGGGCCGGTGGCCGGCGCTGCTGGGCGCGCTCGCCACCGCGATCGGGCTGCTCAACGTGTCCGGGGCCGTACGCGACGACTGGTGGCGAATGGTCATCGGACAGCAGTTCCCGATCGACGTCGCGGCGCGCGTCTCGGACACCGTGGACGCCTCGGCGTTCATGCCCCTGTGGAGCGGTACCACGCTGCTCGCCTTCCTGGGCCTGCTCTCGCTGAGCGTCGCCCTCGCCCGGGCAGGCGTCGCCGGGTGGTGGCTGACCGCCGTCTATCTCGCCGCCTTCGTCGGCATGATGGTCATCCCGGTCAGCCTGACGTACGTGGTGGGCACGGCGTTCGCCCTGATGTACCTGCCGCTCGCGGTCGCCGGCGTCCGCACCTTCCAGCGCGAGCGCGCCACGGTGTGACGCGGCGCGACCACGTGGCACGCCGACTTCACCGGGACGACCGCCATGGCCTACGGCATCATCCCAGCTAGGCGGTGCCCCGGCTCATGTCGCGGGCGCGGGCCTGGGCAGGGTTCGCCTGCGGCGGAGTGCGCGACGGCCCACGTAGAGGACGCCGCCGGTCAGCAGGGCCGCGCCGGAGATCAGCAGGCCCACTCCCAGGCCCGGCGGGGTGAAGGAGCAGGTCAGGGAGGTTTCCTTGCCGTTCAGGGGGATGGCGAGGAGGCCGAGGTACTGGCCGGGACGGCTGCGGGGGCCGGGGCCGAGGGAGCAGGTCCAGCCCGTGATGGCCGGGACGGCGACCACGGCCGTGCCCGTGGCGGCGGGGGGCAGCGTGGCCTTCAGGGTGTGGCCCGAGACATCGACCCGGGTCGCGCCCGTGGCTCGCAGGTGGCGGACGGCTTCGGCCAGGCGGGCGGGGTCCAGGCAGGCCAGCGCCTGGGCGGGCACCCGGCTGACGAGGTACGGGCGCAGCTTGACCTTCAGGCGGCCGCTGCCGGGGACCGTGCCGAGCTTCTGGATCGAGGCGCGGCTCTGGCCGGCGACGCCGGTGAAGGAGACCGGGTCGCGGCCGGCCAGCGTCGCGGCGCCGGAGAACTCGGGGGCGTGGAGGTAGACCTCGTCTCCGGGGCGGCACGTGGCGCGCAGGATGTACGGGTACGAGGGGGTCCGGACCGGGTCGGGGATGGTCTGGAGCGAGCCGTCGGGGTTCCCGGGGAGCGGTGTGCCGTCTTTGCGCAGGTACGTCGTGGCGGGAAGGTCGTACACCTGGGCGCCCAGCAGGAGCTCCTGGTTGCGGAAGGGCGAGTGGCCGTAGCGCGGCGGCCGCTGGGACGGTGGCCGTACGGTCACCAGGGGCGCGGTCGTGCGGACGGTCAGGGTCACCTCCGTCTGGGGCTCGGCTGCCCGCCGCAGGCCCATGGGATGGGTCACCTGGCGCGAGTGGGCGCGGGCGCCGATGGCGAAGACGGTGTCGGTGACCGGGTTGTCCATGCTCTTGGGGGCACGTCCGCGTGACGTCCAGCCGAAACCGAGGTGGGCGAGGGTGTCGATGAGCGCGGTGGACGTCATGCTGCTGTAGTACTCCGCGCCCTCGCCGCCGAGGAACTGCGGGTCGTTGGCCGTTATGCGCGGTTCCCCCGGATCCGTACGGTACGCCGGCCAGCGGTCGGCGGACACCACGACCGCGCGCAGGCTCTCCGGCCACGGGCCGCGGGTCGCGTAGTTGTGGAGGAAGTCGGCGCGCCGCGCGTCCACCAGTGCCACGTTGACCGCCGCCTCGACGGTCTGGACGGTCGCGAGGAGCGCCAGGAGGGCGACGGCCACGCCGTGGTGCATAGCCGGGCCCCGGCCCCGCACCAGCGTCAGCGTGCGGTACAGCACGGCGCCCACGGCTGCGGTGACGACCGTCCACTGGATCATGTGCGGGGTCGCGTTCTGCCATCGGGACGCGCCCCAGACCGCCGCCCCGAGCAGGACGGCGGCGCACACCAGCGCGTACGGGCGCGGGACACCGTACGAGAACGACTTCCAGCCCGCGATCACGAGCAGGCCGCACAGCACGAACGCCTGGCGGTAGTAGCTGCCGTTGGGATTGGTGAAGGCGTACCAGAGGTGGACGGTCGGTTCCCACAGCATGGAGCCGAGGACCAGCATGATCGCGACCGTCCATGCCACGCGGACGCGCGGCGGCACGGCCGGGTTGAACGGGAGGGTCAGCGCGGCGAACAGCGCGAAGGTGCCCACGAACAGCGCGGGCGAGCTGAACGCGTAGCTGCCGGCGAGCAGCCGCCCCAGCAGAGGAGCCGCGTCGACGGAGATGAACATCCTCGAGGCCACCGGCCACGTGTCGCGGGCCGCGCTGAAGACGACCAGCACGATAGGCGCGGCCAGGCCCACGCCGAGCCCGCCGCACAGCAGCGCGCGACCCGAGATGCGCAGCCGGTCGCGCAGGGGACGGTGCTCGGACACCAGCCGGATCAGCAGCACGACGGCGGCGCCGATCATGGCGAAGTACGCGGTGTAGAAGTTGCAGGCCCAGGTGAAGGCCACGCACAGCGTGCCGAGGACGGGGTGGCGGCGGGCCAGGGCCCACTCGGCGGCGAGGCAGAGCAGCGGGAAGGCGATCAGGCCGTCCAGCCACATCGGGTTGTAGGCGGCGTCGGTCACGGCCCAGCCGCACAGGCCGTACGCGGCGCCGAAGACGGCCGCCCAGCCGGAGCGCAGCCGCCCGCGGACGCTGAGGCAGCGCAGATACAGGGCCATGACGGCCGCCGCGGTGGCGATCTTGGCGACCGTGAGAACGTACACGGCCAGGTCGATCTGGTCGCGCGGGAACAGGGCGATGAGGAACGAGAACGGGCTGGCCAGGTAGTAGAACACGTCCGGCAGGTAGCTGGAGCCGAAACCGGACGCCCAGTTCACGAAAAGGTCGCCGCGGGCGTGGCCGTGCAGGACATCCCAGTAGTACGCGTAGAACGGGATGTACTGGTTGCCCAGGTCGTTGACGCTGCGAGTGGAGGCGCCGAACGGGAAGAACCCCGCGACGGCGTCGCCCACGCACAGGCCGATCAGCGCGAGCATCCCGGCCATGAAGGCCGCCTGGAGGCGGGGGCCGGCGACGAGCGTCCACGGCAGCGCCCGGTCACGAAGTCGTGTCCAGCGGGTAAGGCGGCTACTGCGGTCGCCTGCCTGCCGGTCCTGCTGGTACGCGGAGACGGTGGCGGGTGGCTGGTGCACTTCCTGCGTCGTCAAAGGTCCTCACGGGCGTCACGCGAGCATCGACTGCGGCCAGATGGCGCCTGCGGCCAGACGCACCATAGCCGATCTTCGTTACAACCGGTGAGCCGTTCGGTCGAACCCGCGCGAACATCACACCCGAGAGTACGCACCCGTACCCGTACCCGGGCCCGGGCCGTTTCCGCGGGGCCGCGACGACACGTTCGTGGTCCAGGAGCACCACGCGCGCCGCCTGCACTGGGACTTCCGGCTGGAGCGCGAGGGCGTGCTCGTCTCCTGGGCGATCCCGAAGGGCCTCCCGCTCGACTGGACGACCCCGGGGGGAGCCAAGGACTGGGCCTAGAGCGGCCGGGGCGGGGTTAGCGGAAGGCGTTCGCGTGGGTCTGGGCCCACTCGGCGTAGGTGCGGGCGGGGCGGCCGGTCACCTGTTGGACGGTGCCGGTTACCAGGGCCTCGCCGCCGACCAACTTGGCGAACATGTCGAGGAACGTGTCGACGATCTCCGCGGGGGTGTGCTTGATCATGCGCTCCCGCGCGACCTCCGCGGGCAGCTCTTCCACGCGCAGCGGCCGGCCGAGGACCTCGCCCATGATGCGGACCTGGTCGGTCTGGGTGAGCTGCTCGGGGCCGGTGAGGGCGTATTTCGCGCCGTTGTGGCCGTCCTCGGTCAGCGCCCGTACGCCCACGGCGGCGATGTCGGCCTCGTCGATCGGCGCGGTGACCGCCCCGGGAAAGGGGACGCGGACCACGTCACCGGCCTTGGCCTGCTCCGCCCATTGGTAGGAGTTGGCCGCGAAGGCACCCGGGCGCAGGAACGTCCATTCCAGGCCCGACCCGGCCACAGCGTCCTCGATGACGGCGTGGAAGGCGGCGATCGGGTTGGACTGCACCTCGGCGTCGTCGTCCACGGCCATGGAGGAGAGGAGCACCACCCTGCGGACGCCGGCGTCCTTGGCGGCCTTGAGGAACGCGGGCGCGCTGCCGGGCACGGGGAACAGGAACACGGCGGTCGCCCCGTCGAGGGCCGCCGGGAGCGTCTCGGGCAGCGTGAGGTCGCCGGCCGCGACCTCCACGCCGCCGGGCAGGCGCGCGGTCCCGGGGTCGCGGGTGAGGGCGCGGACGTCGTGCCCGGCCGCGAGAAGCTGGTCGACGACCTCGCGACCGACGTTGCCCGTGGCTCCGGTGACCAGGATCATGAGCTTCCTCCAGACACGTACCGAACGGCGAAAGATCGAGAGGCGGCACGGAGAACCACCACCCCGGGCGCACGTGCGAGCTTCCGTGCCGTTCGCCCGGTGTTCCGGGCGCGAGCGTCCATGCCGTGAACGTGGCCCGATCTCGACCTGGCTGACCAGGAACTTCTGGCCATGATCCTCAGACTAGGCGACGGCGGGCCGGAGCGGCGGCACGGTCATCCCTTTCCAGATCTTGAGCTTGATGGCTCCGCGGCCGGGAACACCCAGGCGGGGTACCTGACCAGGGACGATGTGTGACGGAAGACACGCTGGACCGCGACCGATTTCACACGGCGTTTATAAACGGGCAACAGCCTTGAAACGGCTGATTGGCAACGTCGGCGTTGCGAGGAAGCGCGGAGAGTTCGTCGAGTCCCGCTCCATCACGCCACTGTCCGCCTTGCCGAAGGGATCGAAGTGACCTACAGGGCCGAGTACATCTGGATCGACGGCACCGAGCCGACCGCACGCCTTCGTTCCAAGACGAAGATCCTTGCCGACGGCGCGGAACTGCCTCTCTGGGGCTTCGACGGGTCGAGCACGAACCAGGCCCCCGGCAAGAACTCCGACTGCGTCCTCAAGCCGGTCTTCACCTGCCCGGACCCGATCCGTGGCGGTGACGACGTCCTCGTGCTGTGCGAGGTGCTGCTCACCGACATGACCCCGCACAAGAGCAACACGCGGGCGCAGCTCGCCCCCGTCGCCGAGCGGTTCGCCGACCAGGACTCCTGGTTCGGCATCGAGCAGGAGTACACCTTCTTCAAGGAGGGCCGCCCGCTCGGCTTCCCGGTCGGTGGCTTCCCCGCCCCGCAGGGCTTCTACTACTGCGGCGTCGGCGCCGACGAGGTGTACGGCCGCGACATCGTCGAGGCGCACCTCGACGCCTGCCTGGAGGCCGGCCTCGCCATCTCCGGCATCAACGCCGAGGTCATGCCGGGCCAGTGGGAGTTCCAGGTCGGCCCGGGCGGGCCGCTGGAGGTCTCCGACCAGCTTTGGGTCGCCCGCTGGCTGCTCTACCGCATCGCCGAGGAATTCGACGTGTCCGCCACGCTCGACCCCAAGCCGGTGAAGGGCGACTGGAACGGCGCGGGCGCGCACACCAACTTCTCGACCGCGGCGATGCGCTCGGGCTACGACGCGATCATCACCGCCTGCGAGGCGCTGGGTGAGAAGGCCGCCGAGCACATCGACGGGTACGGCGCGGGCATCGAGCACCGCCTCACCGGCATGCACGAGACCGCCCCGTGGAGCGAGTACAGCTACGGCGTGGCCGACCGCGGCGCGTCGGTCCGCATCCCGTGGCAGGTCGAGATCGACAAGCACGGCTACATCGAGGACCGCCGCCCGAACGCCAACTGCGACCCGTACGTGGTGACCCGCCTGATCGTGGACACCTGCTGCGCGGCCCTGGAGAAGGCCGGCCAGGTCTGACGTGACGAGAAGGCCGGCCGGGTCCGTCTGACGTGACCGGGCCGGCGATCGAATCGACGACCGGACCATCCGACGGTCGGCGACTCGGGACCACACGAAGGCGCCCGTTCCCCGGATCATCTGGGGCGGGCGCCTTCGGCGTGTTGTCATCGCATCACGGTGATCGGCCCGTCAGCATGCTACGGCAGGCGCAGCGTAAGCGCCCGACGGTGTGGCGAACAGTCAGCGCACCACCGTGGGCGGACCCGCCGCCACGCGCTTCCGGGGGAAGAACACCTCGTCGATCAGGCCGTACTCTTTGGCCTCCTCGGCGGTGAGGATCTTGTCGCGATCGATGTCGCGGCGCAAGACGTGGGCCGGCTTGTCGGAGTGGCGGGCCACGAGCTCCTCCAGCAGGGCGCGCATGCGCAGGATCTCGCGGGCCGCGATCTCCATGTCGCTCGACTGCCCGTACGTGCCCTGCATCGCGGGCTGGTGGAGCAGGACGCGCGCCTGCGGCAGCGCGAAACGCTTGCCGGGCGCACCCGCCGCCAGCAGCACGGCCGCGGCCGACGCCGCCTGGCCGATACAGACGGTCTGGACGTCGGGACTGACGAACTGCATCGTGTCGTAGATCGCCGTCATGGCGGTGAACGAGCCGCCCGGCGAGTTGATGTAGATGCTGATGTCACGGTCGGGGTCGAGCGACTCCAGCGTGAGGAGCTGGGCCATGACGTCGTTGGCCGAGGTGTCGTCGATCTGCACCCCGAGGAAGATGATGCGGTCCTCGAAGAGCTTGTTGTACGGGCTCATCTCCTTGACGCCGTACGTCGTGCGCTCGGTGAAGGACGGCAGGACGTACCGGCCGTGGATCGGCGCCACTTCGCCGGAGAAGCCGGGCATTGTCGAATCGCTCATGATCGCCTCCGTTCGCGGGGTTCTGAGGTCGCCACCGGTCCGGGGATCATGCCGGGGACGGCGAGGAGACCGGGCCTTCGGATGGCACGAGCCTGGCGCTCGGCACGACGTGGTCGACCAGCCCGTAGTCCTTGGCCTCGTAGGCGGTGAACCAGCGGTCGCGGTCGGAGTCGGACTCGATCTGCTCGACGGTCTGCCCCGTGTGGAAGGCGGTGCGCTCGGCAAGGGTCTTCTTGGTGTGGAGCATCTGCTCGGCCTGGATCTTGATGTCGGCCGCGGTGCCGCCGATGCCGCCGAGCGGCTGGTGCATCATGATGCGGGCGTGCGGCAGCGCGTACCGCTTGCCGTGGGTGCCCGCGCTCAGCAGGAACTGGCCCATCGAGGCGGCGAGGCCCATCGCCACCGTCGAGACTTCGTTCGGGATGTATTGCATCAGGTCGTAAATCGCCAGCCCCGCCGACACCGAGCCGCCCGGGGAGTTGATGTAAAGGAAAATCTCACGCTCGGAGTCCTCGGCGGAGAGCAGGAGGAGCTCGCCGCAGATGCGGTTGGCGATCTCGTCGTCGACCTCCTGGCCGAGGAAGATGATGCGCTCGCGCAGCAGGCGCTGACTCAGCGGGTCCATCATCGGCTGCTGCACCTGGACGGGGTGCGAGCCGGTCTCGAAGGTGGTCGTGAACGGGTCACGGGAAGAACGCCTCGGGGTCACCGTTGGTCACCTGCTCCCAGAGATTAGTCGCCTGGTAATGACGGGCTTTTACGCGCGCCATAAGGTGACTTAACGCTGCCAGATATCCGACCGGGCGGACACCTTTTTCACTGAGGGCACATTTCCTGGACGCCGATTACGCTCTGGACGAATTTCGCTGAGAACGAATCCACGACATTCCCCCAGCACCCGGGCACGCACGCGCTGGTTCGGCCCCGGCATCGGTGATCACCCGCCCCACTCCGAGGGGCTCTCGTAGCCGACGGTGAGGTGGCCGTCGGCGACGTCCACGTGGATCAGGGCGCCGTCGCGGACGTCCCCGGCGATCAGGGCCCTGCCGACGCGGGTCTCGACCTCGCGGGCGATGAAGCGGCGCAGCGGCCGGGCGCCGTAGACGGGGTCGAAGCCCTGCTCGGCGATGAACCTCAGCGCGGCCTCGGTGACGTCCAGGGTCATCCGCCGGTCGGCCAGCCGCGCCCTGATGTCGTCGAACATCAGCGAGACGATCTTCTCGATCTCCGGCTCGGTCAGCGGCTTGAACAGCACGGTGTCGTCGACGCGGTTGAGGAACTCGGGACGGAACCGCGTGCGCAGCTCGGCCATGACCAGGTCGCGGGCCTCCGGCTCGATCTCGCCCATGGGCGTCACGCCGTCGATCAGGTAGTGCGACCCGATGTTCGACGTCATGATGATCACGGTGTTGCGGAAGTCCACCGTACGGCCCTGGGCGTCGGTCAGCCGCCCGTCGTCCAGGACCTGGAGCAGGGTGTTGAAGACGTCCGAGTGCGCCTTCTCGATCTCGTCGAACAGCACGACCGAGTACGGCTTGCGCCGCACGGCCTCGGTGAGCTGGCCGCCCTCCTCGTACCCGACGTAGCCGGGAGGGGCTCCGACGAGCCTGCTGACCGTGTGCCGCTCCTGGTACTCGCTCATGTCGACGCGGACCATGTTCTCCTCACTGTCGAACAGCGCCTCGGCGAGGGCCTTGGCCAGCTCGGTCTTCCCCACCCCCGTCGGGCCGAGGAAGATGAACGAGCCGATCGGCCGGCGCGGGTCCTTGATACCCGACCGGGCGCGGATGATCGCGTCGGCCACCGCGTCGACCGCCTCGTCCTGGCCGATGACCCGCTGGTGCAGGACCTCGTCGAGTTTGAGCAGCTTCTCGCGCTCGCCCTCCTTCAGCCGGGTGATCGGGATGCCGGTCCAGCGGGACACGATGCCCGCGATCTCGTCCTCGGTGACGACCTCGCGCAGCAGCCGGTGCCCGCCCTGCTTGGACTGAAGCTGCTCCTCGGCGACGGCCAGCTTGTGCCGGAGCTCCGGGAGCCTGCCGTGCGTGAGCTCGGCGGCCCGGTTGAGGTCGTACATGCGCTCGGCCCGCTCCGCCTCGCGCCGCACGGTCTCGATCTCCTGGCGGAGCTGCTGCACCTTCTTCAGGGCGTGCCGCTCGGCCTCCCACTGCGCGCGCATGGCGTCCGCCTCGGCCCGCAGGTCGGCCAGCTCGCGGCGCAGCGACTCCAGCCGCCGCCCGCTCGCCGGGTCGTCCTCCTTGGAGAGCGCGGCCTCCTCGATCTCCAGGCGCGTCACGCGGCGGGTGAGCTCGTCCAGTTCGGCGGGCATCGAGTCGATCTCGGTGCGCAGCATCGCGCAGGCCTCGTCGACCAGGTCGATCGCCTTGTCGGGGAGGAACCGGTCGGTGATGTACCGGTGGCTCAGGACGACGGCGGCGACGATCGCACCGTCCTGGATCTTCACGCCGTGGAACACCTCGAACCGCTCGCGCAGCCCGCGCAGGATCGAGATGGCGTCCTCGACGGACGGCTCGTCCACGAAGACCGGCTGGAAGCGGCGTTCCAGGGCCGCGTCCTTCTCGATGTACCTGCGGTACTCGGCGACCGTGGTGGCGCCGATCAGGTGCAGCTCGCCCCGGGCCAGCATGGGCTTGAGCATGTTCCCGGCGTCCATCGCGCCCTCGGCCGCGCCCGCGCCGACGACGTTGTGCACCTCGTCGACGAACAGCAGGATCCGTCCCTCGGACGCCTTGACCTCGGTCAGGACGGCCTTCAGCCGCTCCTCGAACTCGCCGCGGTACTTCGCGCCCGCGATCAGCGCGCCCATGTCGAGGCCGAAGATCGTCTTGTCCTTCAGCCCCTCGGGGACGTCGCCGCGGGCGATGCGCTGGGCGAGCCCCTCGACGATCGCCGTCTTGCCGACGCCGGGGTCGCCGATGAGCACGGGGTTGTTCTTGGACTTGCGGGACAGGATCTGCATCACCCGGCGGATCTCGGTGTCGCGCCCGATCACGGGGTCGAGCTTGCCCGCCCGCGCGTCCGCCACCAGGTCGCGGCCGTACTTCTCCAGCGCCTCGTAGGCGACCTCCGGGGTGGCCGAGGTGACGCGCTGGTTGCCGCGGATCCGGGTGAGCGCATCGAGCAGGCGGTCTCGCGTGAGCCCCTGGCCGTGCAGCAGGCGGCCCGCCGCCGTCTCCGGGCCCTCCTCCACGAGCGCCAGCAGCAGGTGCTCGACGGAGATGTACTCGTCCTTGAGCCGCCTGGCCTCGGCGTCCGCGGTGTCGAACAGCCGCGACAGGCGCCGGGTGACGTACACCTCGCCGGGCGAGGCGCCGGGGCCGCTGACGTGGGGGCGCCGCTCCAGCTCGGCGGCGAGCTCCAGGCGCAGCTTGTCGGGGTCGCCGCCCGTCGCCAGGATCAGCCGGGGGACCAGCCCCTCGGACTGGTCGAGCAGCGCCCGCAGCAGGTGCTCGCCGTCGACCTCCGTGTGCCCGAAGCGTATGGCCTTGGTCTGCGCGTCGTGCAGGGCCTCTTGTGATTTCTGGGTCAGTCGGTTCGGGTCCACGATGTGACTCCCGTAGGTGGTGGACGGTGCCGCAGGGCGTCCTCGAGCCGCTCGATGCGGTCGAGCAGGTCGAGGACGACGCCGAGCGACGCGTAGTTGAGCGCGAGCCCCGCGTGCAGGCGTTCGATCCTGCCGAGCTGGACGAGCTGGGAGGGCGGGAATCTCATGTCCGTCCCGGACGCGTCCACGGGATCGAGCAGCCCCAGCCGGACCAGCCGTCTCACCTGGTCGGGGTGGAGCCCGCCGGCCCGTGCGAACGCCTCCAGGCCGATGCCGGGCGCCCGGACGAGTGACGTCGCCATGTTCCCCACGTTCCCCACGTTCGCCGTGTTCCCCGTGTTCCTCTCCTCGCTCGGCCTCACGGGACCCGCCTCGCTCATGGCGTCCCCCTCCTCGGGTTGAAGGTGGACGCCCGCGCCAGCCGGTCGAACAGCTCCCGCTCCTCGCCGGTGAGGTGGGGCGGGACCATGACGCGGGCCTCGGCGTACAGGTCGCCGGGGGCGCCCTTCGGGTTGGGGAGGCCGCGGCCGCGCAGGCGCAGGCGGCGGCCGGTCGAGGTGCCCGGCGGCACCTTGACCTTGGCCTCACCTGCGGGGGTGTCGACGGCGACGGTCGCGCCGAGCGCCCCCTCCCACGGGGCGAGCGGCAGCGGGACATAGACGTCGCGGCCCTCGACGCGGTAGCGGGGGTCGGAGAGGCGGACGATGAGGTACAGGTCTCCCGCCCGGCCGCCGTCGGTGCCGGTGCCGCCCTGGCCGGCCAGCCGGATCCGCTGGCCGTCGGTGACCCCGGCGGGGATCATGACCTGGAGCGTCTTCGGCCCGCCCGGGCCCTGGCCCTGTTGCGCATGGCCCTGTTGCGCATGGATCGTCAGCGAGCGGCGGCCTCCGTGATACGCCTCGTCCACGGTGAGGGGCAGCTCGACCTCCTGGTCGGCTCCCGGGGTGGGCCCCCAGCGGCCGCCGTGTCTCCCGCCGCCGAACATGCCGCCGAGGAGGTCGCCCAGGTCGATGTCGATGCCCTCCCCGGAGCCGAAGCGGAAGCCCCGGCCCTGCCCGGCCGACGCGCGCCCGGCGCGGCCCCACGGCCCGCCGCCGAAGCCCGTTCCGGCTCCCGCGCGCGCCCGGGACCAGGCGCGGGGGTCGACGTCCTCGGGCACCGACCGCCAGTCGGGGCCGAACGCGTCGTAGCGGCGCCGCTTGTCGGGGTCGGAGAGCACGTCGTAGGCCTCGGAGACGTCCTTGAATTTCTCCTCGGCCGATGGGTCCTTGTTGACGTCGGGGTGGTAGGTGCGGGCGAGCTTGCGGTACGCGCGCTGGATCTCGTCCTGGTCGGCCGTCCTCGGCACGCCCAGGGCTTCGTAGTAATCGCTGGAGTAGTCGCGCGCGGCCATCGTCGCCGCCTCACTCCGGCGCGGTCGAGACGATCACCGCCGCCGGGCGGAGCTGCCGCTCGCCCTCCCCGTAGCCGGGGCGCACGGTCTCCATGACCGTCCCCGGGGGCAGTTCGTCGTTCTCGACCGTGCCCATGGCCTCGTGGAAGGCCGGGTCGAACGGCACCCCGACCTCGTCGTGACGCCGGAACCCGAGCCGGGCGAGGAGCCCGACGGCCTGGTCCCGCACCGCGCGCACGCCCTCGATGACGGCGGCGTTCACCAGGCGCGACTCCCCTGTGCCCTCCGTATCGCCCGCGTGCCGGAGGGCGAGGTCCAGGTTGTCGACGATCTGCAGCCAGTCCCGGGTGACGCGGTCGCGCTCGTCGATGCGGATGCGCTCGGCGTCCCTGGCGATGCGCTTGCGGAAGTTGTCCAGCTCGGCGGCGGACCTCAGCCAGCGGTCCTCCAGCTCGGCGAGCTTCGCCTCCATGTCCTCGACCGGCGACCCCACGGAGTTCTCGGCGGTCTCAGGGGGCTCGGTCTCGGAGGTCCGCGAGGTCCCGGCGCCGGACCCCGGCGGCTCCGGGGGCTCGACGGGCCCAGCGGGCTCGGCGGGTCCGGCCCGTGTCGCCCTGGGCGCCTCGTCGTGTTGATCAGCCATGTCAGCCCACGCCCGTCCAAGTCGATGCGTGCCGGCGGCGCGACCCCTGCCTACGCACGCCCGATATTTGCTGATATAAGCCCTATGTCCGTTCGACGGGCCCTCAATCGGATGTCGTGAACTCCGCGTCGATGACGTCGTCCTGCCCGCCGCCGGTCCCGCCCTGCCGCCGGCCCCCCGTGCCCGCGGTCTCGCCCCGCGGCGACACGGCGCTCAACGAGTGGTAGATCTGCTGCAGCTCGGAGCTCAGGTCGCGCAGCCGCTCGGTCGGGGCCTCCTCCTTGATGGCCTGCCGCGCGTCGGCGACGAGCTGCTCGGCACGGGCCTTCTCGTGCACGGGCACCGCGTCCCCCAGCTCGGTGAGCCTGCGCTCCACCTGGTAGGCCACCGAGTCCAGCTCGTTCCTCGCGTCGATCGCCTCGCGGTGCCGCTGATCCTCGCTGCGGTGCTCCTCCGCGTCGCGCACCATGCGGTCGATCTCGCTCTTGTCCAGGTTGGAGCTCTCGCTGATGGTGATCCGCTGCTCGCCGCCGGTGTCCTTGTCCTTGGCGGTGACGTTGAGGATGCCGTTGGCGTCCACGTCGAAGGTGACCTCGACCTGCGGCACGCCCCGCGGCGCGGGCCGGATGTTCTCCAGCCGGAACCGCCCGAGCGCCCGGTTGTCGGCCGCCCGCTCCCGCTCGCCCTGCAGAACGACCACGTCCACGGCGCTCTGGTCGTCCTCGGCCGTGCTGAAGGTCTCGGTGCGGCGGGCCGGGATGGTGGTGTTGCGCTCCAGGACCTTGGTCATCACGCCGCCGAGCGTCTCGATGCCGAGCGACAGGGGCGTGACGTCGAGCAGCAGGACGTCCTTGACCTCGCCCTTGAGGACCCCGGCCTGGGTCGCGGCGCCGTCCGCCACGACCTCGTCCGGGTTGACGGTCATGTTCGGTTCCTTGCCGCCGGTGAGGCGGCGCACGATGTTCTGCACGGCCGGCATGCGGGTGGAGCCGCCGACCAGGATGACCTCGTCGAGGTCGTCGGCCGTCAGCTTGGCGTCCTCCATGGCCTGCTTCACCGGGCCCATGGTGCGTTCCACCAGATCGCGGGTGATCTCCTCGAACGTCGAGCGCATCAGGGTGGTGTTGAGGTGCTTCGGCCCGTTCGCGTCCGCCGTGATGAACGGCAGGCCGACCGTCGTCTGGGTCACCGACGACAGCTCCACCTTGGCCTTCTCGGCCGCCTCGAACAGCCGCTGGAGCGCCTGCGGGTCCCGGCGCAGGTCGATGCCCTCCTGGCGCTGGAACTCGTCGGCGAGGTGGTCCACGACGCGCCGGTCGAAGTCGTCGCCGCCGAGGTGGGTGTCGCCCGCGGTGGCCCGTACCTCGATCACGCCTTCCCCGATGTCGAGGACGCTGACGTCGAACGTCCCGCCGCCGAGGTCGAAGACCAGGACGGTCTCGCTGCCCTTCCTGTCCAGGCCGTAGGCGAGCGCCGCCGCCGTCGGCTCGTTGATGATCCGCATGACCTCCAGGCCGGCGATCTTCCCCGCGTCGCGGGTGGCGTGCCGCTGGGCGTCGTTGAAGTAGGCGGGGACGGTGATGACGGCCTCGGTGATCTTCTCGCCGAGGAACTTGGAGGCGTCCTGGACGAGCTTGCGCAGGATCAGCGCCGAGATCTCCTCCGGCGCGTACAGCTTGTCCCTGACCTTGAACCGGACGGCCCCCTCGGGCCCGGGCACCACGTCGAACGACACGGCGTTGATCTCGCTCTGCACTTCGTCGTAGCGGCGTCCGATGAAGCGCTTGACCGAGTAGATCGTGCCCTTGGGGTTGAGGATGGCCTGGCGGCGGGCGAGCTGGCCCACCAGGCGCTCGCCGGTTTCGGTGAAGGCCACCACCGACGGCGTGGTCCGCTGGCCCTCCGCGTTGGGTATGACGACCGGCTGCCCGTCCTCCGTCGTCGCGATGACGGAGTTGGTCGTACCGAGATCGATTCCGACTGCCTTGGCCATTGCGTCCTCCCCCTGGCTCCCGAGACTTCCCTCGGTCCCGTGACCCCCCGGTCGCGTGCACGCCGACGCGGCGGGGCCGCCCCGCGAAGCGGGCGCGACCCCACGAACGCCCACATACGACATTGGTCGGCGAAACGACCGGGCACATCCTTCAACCTGGTAGGAAAGCCCAGCTCAGCCCATGTGTACGGTGGAGGAAAACGGACGGACCCCGCGAGCGGGGGGAGGCATGCGCGGACGCGATTCACGACCGCCCGGGCCCGAATGGCACACCGTCACCCGGCTGCTGACGGCGGCCCGGACGGGCAAGGGCGGCACGCTTCTGGTCGAGGGCGGGCCGGGAACGGGCAAGAGCGCCCTGCTCGCCGAGGCGGCCGCGCGGGCGTCCCAGGAGGGTTTCCTGGCGATCAGCGGCGGGGCCGAGCGGCTCGGCGAGTTCGTCCCGCTGGCGCCACTGCTCCGGGCCCTGGACGAGCCACCCGTCGGCGAGTTCCTCGACGACGAGGCGCCGGGCGACTGGCGCGACCCCCGGCTCCACCTGCTGGAACGGCTGCGGACGCGGCTGGAGAAGGCCGCGTCCACCCGGCCGGTGCTCGTCTGCCTGGACGACCTGCAGTGGGCAGGGCACGACACGCTCGCGGCGCTGCGGACGCTCCACTGGGAGCTGGCGCACGCGCCCGTGGTGTGGCTGCTCGCCCGGCGCACGGGCATCGCCGAGACCCCCGGCCCGCGGCCGGACGAGGACGCGCGGCGCCTGTTCGACGTGCTGGAACGGGACGGGGCGGCGCGCGCCGCGCTGGGCCCGCTGGACGAGGAGGCGGTGGCCGCGCTGACGTCCGACCTGCTCGGCGCGGCGCCGGACCCGGACGTGCTCGCGCTCGCCGCGAGCGCCGGGGGCAACCCGCACCTGCTCACCGAGCTGCTGACCGGCCTGCGCGAGGAGGGCGCCGTCGAGGTCGCGTGCGGGCGCGCCCGGCTGCTGTCCGACCGGCCGCCCGAACGGGTCCTCGCCGTCGCGCGCGCGATGCTCGACGGTCTCGGCCGCGAGACCCGGCTGCTCGTCGAGACGGCGGCCGTCCTCGGCCGCACGTTCCGCGCCGAGGACGCGGCCGAGCTGGCGGGGACGGACGCGGCGACGCTGCTGCCCGCGTTCGAGGAGGCGCTGGACGCGGGCGTCCTCACGGCCGCCGGCGACGAGCTGGAGTTCCGGCACGAGCTGATGTGGCGGGCGGTCGCCGAGGGGCTGCCCGCGCCCGTGCGCAACGCGCTGCGCCACCAGGCCGGGAGGGTCCTGCTCGGCCGGGGCGGCCCTGCGGTGTGGGCGGCCGGGGACGGGCGCGGCGAGGGCGTGGTCGCCGGGGCCATGGTGGTGCTGGCCGTGATCCGGTGGGAGTCGGGCCGTCTCGCCGAGGGGCTCCGGCTGGCCAGGGAGGCCGTGCGGCGGGCGGACAGGGGACCGGCGTCCCGGACGCATCCGCGCCTGGCCCTGGCCTCGATGCTGGCCGACGCGCGCCTGCCCGACGAGGCGCGTGCGGTGGTCGAGGAGGCCTGCCGGGAGGCCGACGCGCTGGGACAGGTCGCGTGGGCGGCGGGTCCGGCCGCCGTACGGGCGCGCGTTGAGCTGGTCTCGGGCCGGTTGGACGAGGCCGCCGCGCAGGCCCGGGCCGCCCTCGACCTCGCCGACGGCCTCGGCAGGCGCCTGTTCGGCCCGCTCGCCGAATCCGTGCTCGCCACCGTGGCGCTGCGGAGGGGCGACGTGAGCGGGGCCTGCCGGCACGCCGAGGCGTCGCGGGAGCCGCCGGGCTCCGGGACGGTCACGCCCGCGTGGTGCGCGATCGTCGCCGCCCAGGCCACCGAGGCGCGTGACGGCCCGGTGGAGGCGGCCAAGCTCGTGGCGCACCTCTACTCCGGTGCCCGGGAGGCGCGCAGAGTGCTGGCCGGCGAGCCCGACGCCGCGTCCTGGCTGGTCAGGCTGGCCCTCGCCGCCGGGGACCGCGCGGGCGCCGAGGTGGTGACGGCCGCGTCCGAGAACCTCGCGGCCCGCAACCCCGGGTTCGCCGCCGCCGGCGCCGCGGCCCTGCACGCCCGCGGGCTGCTCGACCGCGACGCGGAGGCACTACGGGCCGCCTGCGAGAGCGGCGGCGACCCGTGGGCGCGGGCGTCGGCGGCCGAGGACCTCGGGGTGGAGCTCGCCGGCCGGGACGACCGTCCGGGGGCCGTGCGCGCGCTGGAACGGGCGCTCGCCCGCTACGAGGAGGCCGAGGCGGTCAGGGACGCGGCGCGCGTGCGCCGCGGGCTGCGCGAGATGGGGGTGCGCCACCGGCACTGGGCGACCGCCGACCGGCCGGTGTCCGGCTGGGCGAGCCTGACCGACACCGAGCGCACGGTCGCGCTGCTGGTCACCGAGGGGTGGACGAACCGGCAGGTGGCCGACCAGATGTTCATCAGTGTGCACACGGTGGCGTTCCATCTGCGCCAGATCTTCCGCAAGCTGGGCGTCGGCTCCCGGGTCGAGCTGACCCGCCTGGCCCTGGAAGAGGGGCGCACCCTCGAACGCTAGGGGTCCGGCCGCGCGAGACCGGGGTCAGGCGGAGGCGCGGCGCTGGTGGAGGGTCGCGGGGGTGGTGAAGGCGGCCCAGACGAGCTTGCCCCGGCCGTCGAACAGGCGCCAGCCCCAGGAGCAGCTCAGGCTCTCGACCAGGCGCAGGCCGCGGCCGGTCTCGGCGAAGTAGTCGGCGTCGGTGACGACGGGCGGTCGGTCGGTGGGGTCGGCGACCACGCACACCAGGTGGGAGGCGTGGTGGAGCAGGCGGACGCGGGTCGGCTCGCCCGCGTGCCGGACCGCGTTGGTGACCAGCTCGGAGATGACCACGCGCGCGTCGTAGGACAGCTCCCCGAGACCCCAGTCGCTCAGCGTGGCGACGGTGAAGTCGCGCGCGGTCTTGATCGAAGTGCCGGTGCGCCCCAGCCCGGAGAGCTCCGCGTCCACCGGCTCCCACAGGTTGTACTCCATCGTCGGCAGGAGCCACCAGGGAGCCTCACCCCGTACCACGTTCTGCCGGCGTACCAGGTGTGCGGTCATCGGGATCCTCGCTACGTTGGGCCGTTGGCGCGGTCGGGGGCATGACGTGGGAGGTCAATCTTTCTTCACTGGGCGTACGGGTGCAAGAGCAGATGCACGTGCAGATCGAATTTTCTCCAACGAAATCCCGACGGCTACCCCTATGACGTGCACATAACGGCATCAGTGTGAGATATGCCGCGATCACCCGCTGTGTACGTCGCTCGACGAGGGATGAGACACTGGCGCGTCAATCAACTGATCCACGGCTCTCAGGGAGCTCCCATGACGTCGGCGCCCGGTCCCGAACACCGGCCAGAGGACAACGATGTCCTCGCCTACTCACGGGGCGGTCCCACCGTGCTCCGGATCCTCCTCGGCGCCCAGCTCCGCCGCCTGCGCACCGCCCGCGACATCAGCCGCGAGGAGGCGGGCCACGCCATCCGCGCCTCGCACGCCAAGATCAGCCGCCTGGAGCTCGGCAGGGTCGGGTTCAAGACCCGCGACGTCGCCGACCTGCTGACCCTCTACGGCGTGACCGACCCCGGCGAGCGGAGCACGTTCGTCGCCCTCGCCGCCCAGGCCAACGCCCCCGGCTGGTGGCACAAGTTCAGCGACCTGCTCCCCACGTGGTTCGAGCTGTACGTCGGGCTGGAGGAGGCCGCCTCCATCATCCGCACCTACGAGATCCAGTTCATCCCGGGCCTCGTCCAGACCGAGGACTACGCCCGCGAGATCATCAAGCTCGGCCACGCCAACGCGAGCGCCGAGGAGATCGACCGCCGCATCGCGCTGCGGATGACCCGGCAGGAGCGCATGACCGGCCCGGACGGGCCGCGGCTGTGGGCCCTGGTGGACGAGGCCGCGCTGCGCCGCCCGCTCGGCGGCCGCGCGATCATGCGCGCCCAGGTCGACCGGCTCCTGGAACTGATCGAGATCCCCACCGTCACCGTCCAGGTCATCCCGTTCGGTCACGGCGGGCACGCGGCGGCGGGCGGCCCGTTCACGATCCTGCGCTTCGCCGAGCCCGAGCTTCCCGACGTCGTCTACATGGAGCAGCTCACCAGCGCGCTCTACCTCGACAAGCGCGAGGAGACCGACCCCTACATGCGGGTGATGGACCGGCTGTGCGTCGAGGCCGCCACGGCGTCGGAGTCGCGGCGCTTCCTCACCGCCCTGCGCGACGAGATCTAGGCGAGATCCAGCGGGCCCCAGGGGGCGAGACCCGGCGAGGCATGTACCGCCCTCCGACGGGCACGGGCTGAACCGGCGCGGGACGTGCGGCGGGATGTTCCCGGACATCTCCGGACGCGACCGGCGACCGGCCAGACCGGGTCGCGCACATTCCGTTGTAAGCGTCATGGGTCTCTGCCATGCTTTGCGCCATCAAGCGGGCAGGCCGCGAACGGCATGGCGGAAGTGATCCAGATATGACCGAGGTGTTCACGCTCGGGGAGGCGCTGGGCATCGTCTCCGCCGACCGCCTGCGCCACGACACCGACGTCCGCCTCGAGGTCGGCGGCGCCGAGTTCACGCTGGCCGTCGGCCTGGCCCGTCTGGGCCACTCGGTGACCTGGCTCGGCCGGGTCGGCGCCGACGAGCTCGGCGCCCGCGTGCTCACGGTGCTGCGGGGCGAGGGCGTCGACGTCTCCTGCGCGCTGTCCGACCCCGCCGCGCCGACCGGCCTCGTGATCAGGCAGCGGCGCATCGGCCGGGTCGGGCACGTCGTCCACTACCGGGGCGGGTCCGCCGGGTCACGACTAGGCCCCGGCGACATCCCGCCCCGCGCCGTGCAGTCGTCCAAGGTCCTGCACGTCACGGGCATCACCCCGGCGCTCAGCGGGACCGCCTGGAGCGCCGCCCACCACGCCGTCAAGCTCGCCAGGGACGCCGGCGTCACGGTGTCGGTGGACGTGAACCACCGGCCGCAGCTCTGGGCCGACCGCCAGGAGGCCGCCGAGGCCCTCGCCGAGCTGGCGACCGGCGCGGACGTCCTGTTCGTGAACCAGGACGAGCTCCCGTTCATCGAGCCGGTCATGGGGACGATCCGCGAGCTGGTCGTCACCCGGGGCGGCAAGGGCGCGAGCTCCACCGTCAACGGCATGCGCTACGACGCCCAGGCCGCGCCGGTCACGGTCGTGGATCCGCTGGGCGCCGGGGGCGCGTTCGCGGCCGGCTACCTCAGCGGGCTGCTGGAGGAGCTGCACCCCACCGACCGCCTGCGCCGGGGATCGGCGCTGGCCGCGTTCACGGTCGCCAGCGCCAGCCCCTGGCAGGGCCTCCCGACCAGGTCCGAGCTCCCGCCCCTCACCTTCTGACGGCGCTCACCCCCGGAAACCGACGGCGCTCACCCCGCGAAGGACCGGCGCTCACCCGCCAGGGACGACCGCGACCGCCTCCACCTCGACGAGGATCTCCGGCGAGGCCAGCGCGCTCACGACGATCAGCGAGTGCGCGGGCCAGTCGCCGTCCGGAAACCACCTCGCGAACGTGTCGGCGCGGCCCGCGCGGACGCCCGTGAGGTGCTCGGCCCCCGCCACCATCGTGAACAGCCGCAGCAGGTGCCGGGGCCCGGACCCGGCCACGGCGAGCAGCGCGCCAAGGTTCTCGTAGATCTGGCGGGACTGCGCCTCGGCGTCCGGCCCGGCCATACGGCCGTCGGGCAGGGCGCCGATCTGACCGGAGATGAACAGCAGCTCCGCTCCGGGCGGCGCGGATGCCAGGTGGCTGTACTGGCCGACCGGCGCTGCGATCTCCTGGGGGCTCCAGCGGCGGGTCATCGCGCGTTCCTCTCGCTCGCACTGCGGTACCGGGCGTCGTCCCCCGCATGAGGGACGGACCGGCACAACAATGCCAGAGGGTCAGAGCTTCACCGGGAGGCGGGCGAGCCTCCAGGAACCGGGCATCGGCTGGCGCTCCAGGTCGGCGGGGTCGACGGCCAGCGACAGGTCGGGGAAGCGCCGCAGCAGGGCCTCGAACGCGACCTCCCCCTCCTGGCGCGCCAGCGCCGCGCCGAGGCAGTAGTGCAGCCCGTAGCCGAAGCCGACGTGGGTCTCCTTGCGCCCCGCCTCCGGCTCGCGGGTGATGTCGAGGCGTTCGGGGTCGTCGAACGCGCGCGGGTCGTGGTTGGCTCCCACCAGGACGGCCATCACGGTCTCGCCCTTGCGCACCGGCATGCCGCCGACCGTGAGGTCCTCGGTCGCGTACCGCATGCGGGTGGCCTGCACAGGGCCGCACCAGCGCATCAGCTCGTGGACGGCGCGCGGCATCAGCGCCGGGTCGCTCCTGAGCAGGGCGAGCTGGCCGGGGTGGGCGAGCAGCGCGGCGGTGCCGTTGCCGATCAGGTGGGCGGTCGTCTCGTGCCCGGCCAGGACCAGCGTGAGCACGAGCGTCACCATCTCGGTGTCGCTGAGCCGGTCGCCGTCCTCGTCGTGCGCGCGGATGAGCCCGGTCAGCAGGTCGCCGGTCGGCGCGGCGCGGCGGCGGTCGATCAGCTCGTGGATGTGCGCCACCATCTCGCGCAGGGCCTCTCCCATGCCGCCGTTCTCCAGCGTGACCAGTGCCTTGCCCCACGCCCGCCACCGCGGGCGGTCCTCCTCGGGGATGCCCACCAGCTCGCAGATGACGGTGATGGGCAGCGGGTAGGCGAAGTGCTCGATCAGGTCGGCGACGCCGTCCTCGGCCGTGGCCGCCAGCCGGTCGAGGAGTTCCTCGGTGATCTGCTCCACGCGGGGCCGCAGCTCGGAGACCCGGCGGGCGGTGAACGCGCGCGAGACGAGCCTGCGCAGGCGGATGTGGTCGGCGCCGTCGGCGTCCAGGACGCTTTCCAGGACGTACTCGGCCAAGTCGGCGGGGATGCCGCGGGCCCCGAGCTCCCGCCGGCGGATGTTCTCGACGTCCAGCCCCGGCACGCTGGCCGGGTTGTTCACGAACCGATGGTCGCCGAGCACCATCTTGACGTCCTCGTACCGCGTGGCCAGCCACATCGGCGTGCCACGGCCGAAGAACGTGCCCCGGACCAGCGGCGCCTCCTCCCGCAGGCGCCCGTAGCCCGCGAAGGGATCCGCCATCAGGCCGGGATCCATGAGGTTGACCGTCACGGGATCGCGGCCGGTGCCGTCGGCGGCGGGAGTGCCCATGCTCGCTCTCCTATGGGTGAGGTTGCGCGTGGTCAGTTCGCCTCGTTCCAGCTCGGCGGGCGGAGCGCCGGGTGACGAGGGCCCGTAGGTTGTGTGTATTCACGCCACGGGCCCGCCTCAACCCTGTCCGGCGCCGCTACGTGCCCGGCAGGCCGCGAACGCGCTTGTTGCCCGGGTCGTAGAGCGGCTCGGAGACGATCTCGGCGGCCACCCAGGAGCCGTTCACGCCGACCTCGACGTCGCCCGGCTCGTCCCCTGCGGGCAGGTAGGCGTAGGCGATCGAGCGGTCGACGCGGTGGCCGTACCCTCCGCTGGTCACCCGGGACGCGGGGACGCCACCGACCCGGACCGGCTCCCCGCCGAGGCACACCTGCCGGGGGTCGGCGAGCACCAGGCACCGCAGCGTCCGGGCGGGCGCGCCGAGGGCGTCGCGGCCGAGGAACTCCTTGTCCCGGTGGACGGCGAAGCCGAGGCCCGCCTCGATCGGGGTGGTCTCGGGCGTGATGTCCAGCCCCCAGACGCGGTAGCCCTTCTCCAGGCGCAGGCAGTCGAGGGCGCGGTACCCGGCCGGGCGCATGCCGTGCGGCAGGCCGGCCTCCATGAGCGTGTCCCACAGCGTCAGGCCGTACTCGGCGGGGCAGTACAGCTCCCAGCCGAACTCCCCGGCGAACGTGACGCGCTGGGCGAGCACGGGCACGTACCCGACGCTGATCTCCCGGGCTCGCATGTAGCCGAAGGTCAGGTCGTCGCCGGTCAGCTCGCCCAGGATGGCCGGCCCCTTCGGGCCCCACAGGCAGTAGCAGGCGTACGCGGAGGTGACGTCCCGCACGTCCAGGCCGTGGCGGCGCAGCCAGGCGGCGTCGTGGACGCCGAAGGCCGTACCGGTGACCATGCGGAAGCGGTCCTCGGCGAGCCGCGTGACGGTGACGTCCGCCTCGATGCCGCCGCGCTCGTTGAGCATCTGCGTGTAGACGACCGAGCCGACGGGACGGTCCAGGTCGCCCGCGCACAGCCGCTGGAGGCCTGCCAGGCCACTGATCTCCAGCTTGGCGAAGGAGGTCTGGTCGAACAGGGCGGCGACGTCCCGCGTGGCGAGACATTCGGCGCGGATCGCGGGCGACCAGACGCGGCCGGCCCACCCGGCGGGGCGGAACTCCTCCCCCTCGTCCTCCGGGCCCGGCGCGAACCAGTTCACCCGCTCCCAGCCGGCCTTCTCGCCGAACTCGGCGCCGAGGGCGGCGTGGCGCGGCCAGGCCGGGGAGCGGCGCAGCGGGCGGGCGGCCGTGCGCTCCTCCCCCGGGTACACGATGTCGTAGTACTTGCTGTAGGAGTCCAGGGCCTTGGCCCGGGACCAGCGGGAGCCCCGCGCGTGGGCGCCGAACCGGCGGATGTCCATGCCGAAGACGTCGTACTCGGGCGAGCCGTCGACGATCCACTCGGCCATGACCTTGCCGACCCCGCCCGCGGCGGCGAGGCCGTGGACGCAGAACCCGGCGGCGACCCACAGCCCGGCGACGGCGGTCTCGCCCAGCAGGAACTCGCCGTCGGGGGTGAAGGCCTCCGGGCCGTGGACGACCTTGGCGAACGCGCCGGACTCGGTGCCGTCGAGGTCGCGCAGGTGGGGCAGGCGGTGCCGCGCCGAGTCCCACGATTCCTGAAATTTCGGCATATCGGGGTCGAAGAGCGTGCGCGGCTCGGCCAGCGGCGCGGCCGTGTCCCAGATCTCCGGGTTCCGGATGTACCCGCCCACCAGGATGCCGCCGCCCTCCTCCCGGAAGTACACGATGTTGTCCGGGTCCCGCACGGTCGGCGTGGTCGCCGGCACTCCGGACGGCGGCGTCACGACGTACTGGTGCTTGATCGGCACGATGGGCACGTCCACCCCGGCCAGCCGCCCGATCGTCCCGGCCGCCGCCCCCGCCGCGTTCACCACGGTCTTGGTGGCGATGACCTGCTCGCCGACCCGCACCCCGCGCACGCGCCCGTCCCGCACGTCCAGCCCGGTCACCTCGGCGCCGGTCACGATGCGCACGCCGAGCTTCTCGGCGCCCGCCGCGAGGGCCCGGGCGAGGCTCGCGGGGTCGAGCCAGCCGTCGCCGGGCAGCCACAGGGCCGCGCGCACGTCGGCGACCTCCATCAGCGGCAGCATGTCCCGCGCGGCGCCGGCCGAGAGCAGCTCCATGTCGAGCCCGTACGTCTCGGCGGCGCCGGCCTGGCGGAGCAGCTCCTCGTGCCGCTCGGGGGTGGTGGCGAGCCGCAACCCGCCGACGCCGTGCCAGCCGGGGTCGAGGCCGGTGAGCTCCGCCAGTTCGGGGTACAACCCGGCCGAGTACATGATCATGCGGGTCTGGGTGACCGTGGACCTGAGCTGGCCGACGAATCCCGCCGAGTGCCAGGTCGTCCCTTCCGTCAGCTCGTGCCGTTCGAGGAGGATGACGTCCGTCCAGCCGTGTCGCGCCAGGTGGTAGGCGACGCTGCATCCGGCGACACCTCCACCGACGACCACGGCCTGGGCCTCGGCGGGAAGTTTCACCATTGGTACCCCCGTGTAACAACCAGCCCGGAGAATCGGATCAATGGTCTGAAGGTAGACCAAAGGAGGCTCGCGTGCCAGATGTCCTCACCTCGGCACTCGAACTCGTCACGGCCTGGGCCGGCCGCCCGGTCACCCATACCCAGATCAAGGGCGGCCTGAGCCACAGGATCGTCCTGGTCGAGACCGCCGAGGGCGACCGCTGGCTGCTGCGCGTCCTGGACCCGCGCGTATCCGCCGTAGGGCTCGGCATCCCCCTCGACCTGGAGATCGCCAACACGGTGTCCGCGGCGAGCACCGGCGTCGGCGCGAAGGTGCTGCTGCGGCTGCCCGGCGCGGTGCTGCTGGAATACATCGACGGCGTCACCCTGGACGCGGCGGCCGTACGGGACCCGGCCATGGCCGGGCGCATCGCGGAGGCCTGCCGCCGCCTGCACGCGGGCCCGCGCTTCGCCACCGACTTCTCGATCTTCCGCAAGCTGGAGGAGCTGCTCGGCCTGTGCCACACGCACGGGCTGAAGATCCCCCAGGGCTTCGAAGACCGGCTTCCGGTGGTGGCCGAGATCGAGGCGGCCCTGGAGGCGCGCCGCCCGCCGGACGTCCCCTGCCACAACGACCTGCTGCCGGAGAACTTCATCTTCGACGGCAGGGCGGTCCGCATCGTCGACTACCAGCTCTCCGGCAACTACGACCCGGCGTTCGAGCTGGGCGACATCGCGGCGGAGGCGGACTACGACCAAGAAATGGTCAAAAGGTTGACGAATGCGTACTTCGGCGACGAGGATCCCGCGGCAAGAGTTCAGCTTTTTCTGATCATGTCCAACTTCACCTGGACCCTGTGGTTCAGCGTCCACCACGGCCTGCTCGCCGAACACGCCGCCGCGGCCGACTTCGACTACGACGCCGAAGCCGCCGACAAGTTCGCCCAGGCCGTGCGCGACCTGGACGATCCCGGGTTCGGCCCGCTCATCGACGGCGCCCGGGGACGACGGCCCGCGTCCCGTCCCCGCCCGCCGTCGCCTCCCCGTCCGACCGACCGCCCCGGGTAGAGCGCCGCTCTTCCCGACCATCATCTCCACTCAGCCCGACGCGCACCCCCCACGGCACCACCGCGCACGCAAGGAGGCCCGATGGCCCAGCAGTCCTACCCCGACGACGACGCCGAACGCCTGGCCCAGCTCGGCTACAAACAGGAGCTGGCGCGAACGTGGAGCGGCTTCTCCAACTTCGCGATCTCCTTCTCGATCATCTCGATCCTGGCCGGGTGCTTCACCACCTTCGCCCAGGCGTGGAACAACGGCGGGCCGCTCGCCATCTCCGTCGGCTGGCCGGTGATCTCGGCGTTCATCCTGATCATCGGCTTCTGCATGTCCGAGCTCGTCTCGGCCTACCCGACGGCGGGCGGCATCTACTGGTGGGCCGCCAAGCTGGGCCGGCCCGTCCACGGGTGGTTCACCGGCTGGCTGAACCTGATCGGGCTGATCGCCGTCACCGCGTCCGTGGACTACGGCTGCGCCACGTTCCTGAACATCACGATCGGCCTGTTCGACGAGGGCTGGGCGAACGGCGACGCGCTCAAGCAGACGTTCCTGCTGTTCGCGGTCATCCTGGTGCTGCACGCGCTGATCAACATCTACAGCCACCGCCTGATCTCGATCCTGCAGAACATCTCGGTGTGGTGGCACGTCGCCGGCGCGGCCGTGGTGATCCTGATCCTGGTCTTCGGCCCCTCCGAACACCAGAGCGTGGGCTTCCTGTTCGAGCGGTTCAACAACTCGGGCTTCGGCGACGGCACCTCCGGCCCGGCGTTCTGGCTGTACGTACTGCCGCTCGGCTTCCTGCTCACCCAGTACACGATCACCGGCTTCGACGCCTGCGCGCACGTGTCGGAGGAGACGCACGGCGCCGCCATGAGCGCCGCCAAGGGCCTGTGGAAGTCGATCTTCTACTCGGCCATCGGCGGCTGGGTGCTGCTGCTGTCCTTCCTGTTCGCCGCCACCGACGTGGACGCGGTCAACAAGGCGGGCGGCTTCGTCGGCGCGATCTTCGAGTCTTCGCTGCCGGCGAACCTGGTGAAGGTCGTCTTCCTCATCTCGACCATCGGGCAGTTCTTCTGCGGCATGAGCTGCGTGACCTCGATGTCCCGCATGACCTACGCCTTCTCCCGCGACGGCGCCATCCCCGGCTGGCGGCTGTGGTCACGCGTCGACAAGAACAGGACGCCCGTCAACGCGATCATCGCCGGCTGCGTCGTGGCGCTGCTCATCACGATCCCCGCCCTGTACGCGCCGGAGGGCTCGACGACGCCGGTGGCGTTCCTCGCCGTCGTGTCGATCGCCGTCATCGGGCTCTACCTGGCGTTCCTCATCCCGATCTGGCTGCGGCTGCGCATGGGCGCGGCGTTCCAGCCGGGGCCGTGGACGCTCGGGAGCAAGTACAAGGCGTTCGGCTGGATCGCGGTGATCGAGATCATCGTCATCTCGATCTACTTCGTCCTGCCGATCAGCCCCGCCGGGGTGCCGGGCGCGGACGACTTCGCCTGGACCGCCGTCAACTACGCGCCGATCGCCGTCGGGGCGGTGATCCTCGCCATCGCCGTCTGGTGGTTCGTCTCGGCCCGCCACTGGTTCAGCGGCCCGCGCCGCAACATCGAGGAGCTGCCCGCGGGAAAGGCCGAACCGGTCGGCTGAGCCCGTGCCTCATCGGCTCGCGCCCGCGCGGCGCGAGCCGATGAGGGGTTCGTCAGCTGGAGGACGCCTCGAAGGCCCCGGCCACCACGCGGCGGACGCGCTCGGCATCCGGGGCGGAGGCGACCTCATTGACCAGGGACGTCATCTCGACTTCCGGCATGCCGCACGGCACGGCGTAGTGCCACGGGTCCAGGTCGCCGTCCACGTTGAGGGCGAAGCCGTGGCTGGTGACGCCCCGCCCGGCGCGCATGCCGATCGAGGCGATCTTCCGGCCGGTGTCGCGCGTCCAGACGCCGGTGAGCAGCTCCGACCCCGGAGGCGTGTCGCGCCGCTCCGCGGCCAGGCCCAGCTCGCCGAGGGCCTCGACGAGCCGCAGCTCGACCTCGCGGACGTAGTCGACGACGCCCTCGTCCGGCCGCAGCTTGACGATCAGGTAGCCGACGAGCTGGCCGGGGCCGTGGTAGGTGAGCTGGCCGCCGCGGCCGGTCGCGACGACGGGGATGCCCCGCTCGGGGTCGGGCATGTGCTCGGGGAGCGTGCGCTTCCCTACGGTGAACACCTGAGGGTGGCTGAGCAGCCACAACGTGTCCGGCCGCTCGTCCTGCTGGCGCGCCGCGACCAGCTCGGTCATGCGCTCCATGGCCTTCTCGTAGTCGACCAGGTCGTCCTCGATCAGGGCCAGCGGCCGCGCGCGTACGATTCGTTCGCTCACAGTCCGAGCATACGTCCTATGAATGGACGATTCGGGCGCCGCCGTCGCGCGGCGCCTGGCTCATGGACGGGCTACCAGCGCCCGGCACGGGGCGGCGCCTTCGGGATCAACACCCACAAGAGCAGGTAGATGAGGAACTGCGGCCCCGGCAGAATGCAGGAGAGCACGAACAGCAGGCGCACCATCGTGGGGCGCCATCCCCAGCTCTCGGCGAGGCCACCGCAGACTCCCGCGATGATCCTGTGTTCTCGTGACCGGTGCATTTGTCTCCTCCCCCGGATCTTCTTCCAGTCCGTCCAACTAAGAAGACCCATGCCCCGTTCCCGGACCTCAGTCGTCCCGGGGGAAATCAGGGTCATCCCGGAGGGAGGTCAGGGTCGTTCCGGGGTGAAGACCATGACGCCGCGCTCCCAGACGGACCCCTTACAGTGGCAATCCCCCGACCATGGAGAGCGACATGGACTTCGCGACCTTACAATCACAGCGCCGGCTGCTGGTGCGCCAGAAGATCACCATGATGGTGAACCGCTATGCGGTCCATCTTGAGCAGCCCGACGGGTCGGAGGGCCCGATGGTCGCCTTCGCCGAGCAGAAGCGGATGGCGTTAAAGGAGCAGGTCACGCTCTACACCGACGACTCCCGCGAGTACGTGCTCGCCGGGTTCAAGGCCCGCAAGGTCATCGACCTCGCCAGCGGCTACGACGTCGTCGACCACAACGGGCAGCCGATCGGCTTCTTCAAGAAGGACTTCGCCAAGTCGCTGCTCCGCTCGACGTGGCACTTCCAGCAGCCGGGCATGCCGACCTTCACCGGACGGGAACGCAGACTGCTTGTGGCCCTGCTGCGCCGCACCGAGTTGCTGTCGTGGCTGCCGTATCACTTCGACTTCGGGGTGGGCGCCCAGATCGCGTTCTCGGTGGACCGCAAGTGGGGCCTGCGCGACCGCTACATGGTCGAGATCCACGACCCTCGGCTCGACCGGCGGCTGATCATCGCGATGGCCGTCGCTCTGGACGCGCTCCAGTCGCGATGACGTTCAGCACCAGCCAGGCGCCCCATCCCGCGATCAGCACGCCCCAGTACGAGATCAGCCGGTAGATCGCCACCACGGCCGCGGCGGCGGCGCCCGTCATTCCCGCTCCCGCGAAGGTCGCGGCCATGCCGATCTCGGTGACGCCGAGGCCGCCGGGGACGAGCGCCATCACGCCGGCGGCCTTGGCGGCGACGTAGCCGAGCAGCACCGTGTTCGGGCCGACGGAGACTCCGGTGGCCAGGCACACGGCCACCAGGCAGCCGACGTCGAGCAGCCAGTTGAGCAGCGCCAGGCCGGGCAGGACGAACGCGTCGCGCCGCGTGAGCGAGATCGCCGCGCGCGCGTCGCACACTCCCCGCACCATGGCGCCCATGCGCCCGCCGCGCCCGGCGAGCCACCGGACGAGGCCGCGCGGGCGGAACCTGACCGTCAGGGCGACGGTCAGGGCCAGCGCCGCCAGGATCCACGCGGCGGGGGCGCGCGTCGCGGGCTCGGCCAGCAGGGCGACCACGCCGAGCGCGAGGAAGGTCATCGTGGAGAACACCGCGAGCAGCACGAGCGTGGCGGCGATGAGCGGGGTCGTCGCGCCGAGCGCGCGCAGTTGCCGGGTGGTGTACGCGACGCTGAGCACCTGGCCGCCGGGCAGGGAGTTCGACACCGCGGTGCGCGCGTAGGTCACGGCCACGGCGCGCGGGAGCGTGAGCCGGGCGCCGCCCGCCGTGAGCAGGTGCCGGATCAGCCGGGCGTACGCGCGCATGGACGACGTCTCCAGCGTGACGGCGACGATGAGCCAGCCGGGGTGGGCGCCCGTCATCAGCGCCCATATCTCGCCGGGGTCCGGCAGTCGGTCGCGGAACGTCACCACCACGACCACCACACAGGCGATCATGAACAACCGCCCTACCAGCCGGGTCCGCGGCCGGGGTGGTCGGCCCGCGGGCGCCTCGGCGTCGCCCATCTCACTGGCCCTCTCTGCGGCCATCGTTCCCACCATCGCCTCCTCGTGAGGATCATGACGTCCGTGGGCGGGCCGGGCGAGTGCCGGATCCCGACAGTTGCCCGGCCCGATCTTTCCGGTTTCCCGAAACGTCCGGGCGTGCAGCGAACAGTTGGTTCACCGCTTTTGGGGAGTAGCCCTCAGATTCCGGAAGCGGTCACCGGGTGGCGAGGGGCTTCTGGCTCGGCAGAGGGCCGCCGGGCCGGAAGAACGAGAAGGACGAGAAGGACGAGGCCGAGCAGGGCCCGGCCGGCGAGGACCGCGAGCGGCACGGCGAGCGCGGCGCCACCGAAGTAGACGACGTTCCGCACCGCTTCCGCCCCCGGTCCCACAAAGAGAAACCTGCGCCCCAGGCATACCATTCCAGGACAAAGCGGGCACCAAGCGGCCCCCCACTGGCGGGCAGGCCGACCGGGATGAACAGGAGCGCCCCGAGGCCCACTCCGGCGAAGCCGATGGCCCGCAGCAGCCCCGACCCGACCACCCCGATCGTCAGCACGATGCCGGACGGAACAGCGACCAGTCCGGCGAAATTCCTCGGCAGCGCGCCGAACGCCACGCCGGCCAGGAACGCCTCGCCGAGACCGGCGAGCAGGGCCCCGAGCGCGAAAAGGGCGCCGGCACGTGGCCGGCGCCCTTTTCATGGATGGAACGGTCAGACCCCGATCGGGTGCCAGACGGTCTTGGTCTCCAGGAAGGCCGTCATGCGCTCCACGCCCGGGTCGGCGAGCCAGTCGACCTTCCCGGTGGCGGGACGCAGCACGCGCTTGAGGTTCTCCGCGGCGTCCCGCTCGCAGGCCACCGCGAGCTCCTCCGGACAGCCGGTCAGGTCGATCGCGTTCACGTCCATGTGCGAGGCCAGCCAGGGCGCCAGCTCGGCCACCCGGCCCGTGAGCAGGTTGACCACCCCGCCCGGCAGGTCGGACGTCGCCAGCACCTCGCCCAGCGTGATCGCCGGCAGCGGCGCCCGCTCGGAGGCCACGACCACGCAGGTGTTGCCCGTCACGATCACCGGCGCGATGACCGAGATCAGGCCGAGCAGGGGCCCCGTGGGCGGCGCCACCACGGCCACCACACCCGTCGGCTCCGGCGTCGAGAGGTTGAAGTACGGCCCCGCGACCGGGTTGGCCGCGCCGCGCAGCGCGCCGATCTTGTCCGACCAACCCGCGTACCAGACCAGGCGGTCCACGGCGGCGTCGACCAGCTCGCCGGCCTTGCGCGCCGACACGCCGTCGGCGTCGACCAGCTCGGCGGCGAACTGGGCCCGGCGCCCCTCCAGCATCTCGGCGACGCGGTAGAGGATCTGCCCCCGGTTGTAGGCGGTCGCCCCGGACCAGCCCGCGAACGCCTTGCGCGCGGCCGACACCGCGTCGCGGGCGTCCTTGCGCGAGGCCCGCGAGGCGTTGGCCAGGAACTCGCCCTTGGAGGAGGTCACGACGTAGGACCTTCCGCTCTCCGACCGCGGGAACGCCCCGCCGATGTACAGCTTGTACGTCTTGCGAACGGCCAGCCTGCCCGGCTCAGTCATCGCCTCTCCAGGTCATCTCTTCCGGCGAGAGCCGTGCGGGCACGAACACCTGGCGGCAGCGGCTCACCCCGCAGCGGTGGGCGAACCATCCCTGACGGACGGTCGTGGTCGTGCGGCCCGCACGGGCGTAGGCGCGTCCCTTCGTGGCCTGCGCGCGGCGGGACCGGCGGGGCCTCCTGCGGTGCTCACATGGGTCGGACATCGAGATACGCCTCCAATCCGTGCCTGCCGCCCTCGCGGCCGTATCCGGACTCCTTGTAACCGCCGAACGGCGACGTCGGGTCGAACTTGTTGAAGGTGTTCGCCCAGACCACGCCGGCGCGCAGCTTGTCCGCCATCCAGAGGATGCGCGAGCCCTTCTCCGTCCACACCCCGGCGGACAGGCCGTAGGGGCTGTTGTTGGCCTTCTCGACGGCCTCGGCCGGCGTGCGGAACGTCAGGACCGACAGCACCGGGCCGAAGATCTCCTCGCGGGCGATCCTGTGCGACTGCGCCACGCCGGTGAACAGCGTGGGCGGGAACCAGAACCCCTTGTCGGGGATCGGGCAGGACGCGGACCAGCGCTCGGCGCCCTCGCTCTCGCCCGCCTCGCTCAGCTCCCTGATCTTCGCGAGCTGGGCCGAGGAGTTGATCGCGCCGATGTCGGTGTTCTTGTCCAACGGGTCGCCCATGCGCAGCGTGGACAGGCGCCGCTTGAGGGCGCCCAGCAGCTCGCCCTCGATCGACTCCTGGACCAGCAGCCGCGAGCCGGCGCAGCAGACGTGGCCCTGGTTGAAGAAGATGCCGTTCACGATGCCCTCGACGGCCTGGTCGATGGCGGCGTCGTCGAACACGATGTTCGCAGCCTTACCGCCCAGCTCCAGCGTGAGCTTCTTGCCCGACCCGGCGACCGAGCGGGCGATCAGCCGCCCGACCTCGGTGGAGCCGGTGAACGCGACCTTGTTCACGTCCGGGTGGTCGACCAGGGCCTGGCCGGTCTCGCCCGCGCCGGTGACGATGTTGACCACGCCCGGCGGCAGGTCCGCCTGGCGGCAGATCTCGGCGAACGCCAGCGCGGTCAGCGGCGTCGTCTCGGCGGGCTTGAGCACGACGGTGTTACCGCAGGCCAGCGCGGGCGCGATCTTCCACGCGAGCATGAGCAGCGGGAAGTTCCACGGGATGACCTGCGCGGCCACGCCGAGCGGCCTGGGGTCGGCGCCGAGGCCCGCGTACCCCAGCTTGTCGGCCCAGCCGGCGTAGTAGAAGAAGTGGGCGGCGACCAGCGGCAGGTCGACGTCGCGCGACTCGCGGATCGGCTTGCCGTTGTCCAGCGACTCCAGCACGGCCAGTTCGCGGGCGCGCTCCTGGATGATGCGGGCGATCCTGAACAGGTACTTGGCGCGCTCGCGGCCGGGCATCTGCCCCCACACCGCGTCGTACGCCTTGCGCGCGGCCGCGACGGCGCGGTCGACGTCCGCCTCGCTCGCGACGGCGAACTCGGCGAGCACCTCTTCGCTCGCCGGGTTGATGGTCTTCTCGCGCGCGTCGCCGAGCGAGTCGGCCCATTCGCCGTTGATGAAGAGCCCGTAGGACGGCCGGATGTCGACGACGTCGCGCGACTCGGGCGCCGGTGCGTATTCGAACATGTCAGGCCGCCTCAGTCGAGGGTGAAGTAGTCGGGGCCGGCGTAGCGGCCGGTGGTCAGCTTCTGGCGCTGCATCAGCAGGTCGTTGAGCACGCTGGATGCGCCCAGGCGGAACCACTCGGGGGTCAGCCAGTCGGGCCCGGTCGTCTCGTTGACCAGGACGAGGTACTTGATCGCGTCCTTGGTGGTGCGGATGCCGCCCGCGGGCTTGACGCCGATCATGCGGCCGGTCTGGGCGCGGAAGTCGCGCACGGCCTCCAGCATCACCAGCGTGACCGGGAGCGTCGCGGCGGGGGCGACCTTGCCGGTCGAGGTCTTGATGAAGTCGGCGCCCGCCAGCATGGCCAGCCAGGACGCGCGGCGCACGTTGTCGTAGGTCGCGAGCTCGCCGGTCTCCAGGATGACCTTCAGGTGGGCGTCCTCGCCGCCGTCGCGCGCGCAGGCGGACCGCACCGCGGCGATCTCGTCGAAGACCTTGCGGTAGTCGCCGGACAGGAACGCGCCGCGGTCGATCACCATGTCGATCTCGTGCGCGCCGGCCGCCACGGCGAGCTCGGTGTCGCGTACCTTGACCTCCAGCGAGGTGCGGCCGCTCGGGAAGCCCGTCGCCACGCTGGCCACCCGCACGCCGGACCGCCCGAGCGCCTCGACGGCCGTCGCGACCAGGTCGGGGTAGACGCAGACGGCGGCGACCTTGGGCACGGAGGGGTCACCGGGGTCGGGGCGGACGGCCTTGGCGCACATCGCGCGCACCTTGCCTGGAGTGTCCGCGCCTTCGAGGGTGGTGAGGTCGACCATCGATATGGCGAGGTCGATGGCCTGGGCCTTGGCGGTGGTCTTGATCGAGCGGGTTCCCAGCATGGCCGCCCGCTGGTCGGCGCCCACGCGATCGACGCCGGGCAGGCCGTGCAGGAATGCCCTCAGGGTCGCGTTCGTCGCCGCGACCTCGGCGAGCGGAGTCGTCAGTGTTGACACCTCCCCAGCATCGCCGACCGGCCTGATTGTTCCAAACCGGGCCACAGCCGAGACGACGGGCGACATTTCAGCAAATGTCGCCCGCACCCGGGCCGCAAGCCCGTCTAAGGCCTCCCCGGGCATGCCTAGACGCTCCTAGGACCCTAGAACCAAGGACCTAGGACCAAGACGACGCCTGAGATAAGGCATCCGTCCGATGTGGCGAGGGGGGCCTTAGCCGGAGGCTAGAGGTGTCAGAAAAAGGGACGTCCCAAGGAGAACCCCCATGGCTCCCGAGCTTCACTACCAGCTCATCGTCGACCGAGTGGCCGAGCTCCAGCGCGAGGCCCACGACCACCGCCGGGCCCGCGAGGCCGCCGCCGGCAGGAAGTCCCGCGAGAGCGGCTCCCCCAAGCGCGTGCGCGCGGCCTTCGGCAAGCTCCGCACCTCGTGAACCCTCGGCACGACGCCCGTACCGGTCGCAACAGGGCCGGCCGTCACAAGGGCACGGCCTCACGGGCGACCACCGGAACATCCCGCACCGGAAGGCGCGGGAAACGATGCACCACGAAGCCCGGCCGGAGCCTCCCTCCCGGCCGGGCAGCACAACCCCCGTGACCGGCGAACGGCGCGGGGGAAGTGACGGGGGCGGTGACCGGGGATCCGGCCGGGTCACCGCCATTACCCGTCCACAGATCACAACGTGAAAACCAGGTGCGGAACATCACATGGGTCATGACATGCTTGCCGACATGCTGGGCCGGATGGTGAGTCCCGTCTTCGTGGGACGCGAGGACGAACTACGCACACTGTCCGAGGCCTTCGAGCAGGCCCGCAAGGAGGCCGCCTCCGCCGTCCTTCTCGGCGGTGAGGCGGGCGGCGGGAAGACGCGCCTGGTCACGCGCTTCGCCGACGAGGCGGCCTGCGCCGGCGCGCACGTCCTCCTCGGCGGCTGCGTCGAGCTGTCCAGGGAAGGGCTGGCCTACGCCCCCTTCACCGCGGCCCTGCGCCAGCTCGTCAAAGAGATGGGCGCCGCCGAGGTCGCGGCCCTGCTCCCCGGCGGCGCGGCGCGCGACCTCGCCAGGCTCCTGCCCGAGTTCGGCGAGCCCAGCGGCGACCGCGAGACCGAGACCGGCCGCGCGCGCCTCTTCGAGCAGTTCCTGACCCTGCTGATCCGCCTCGCCGAGCGACGCTCGGTCATCCTCGTCATCGAGGACATCCACTGGGCCGACCGGTCCAGCCGCGACCTGATCGCCTTCCTGAGCCGCAACCTCAGGACCTCGCCCGTCCTGATGATCCTCACGTACCGGTCCGACGAGCTGCACCGCCAGCATCCCCTCCGTCCCGTGCTCGCCGAGCTGGGCAGGGTCGACGGCGTGGTCAGGCTCGACCTGCCCCGGCTCAGCAAGCCCGAGGTCGCCGCGCAGATCGCCGGCATCCTCGGCGACACCCCGGAGTTCGCGCTGGTGGAACAGGTCTACCAGCGCAGCGAGGGCATCCCGCTGTTCGTCGAGGCGCTGATGGAGCGCGAGGACGACCGCAACGTCCCCGAATCGCTCCACGACCTCATCATCGGCTCGGTCGAACGGCTGCCCGAGGAGACCCAGCGCGTGCTGCGCGTCGCCGCCGCCGGGGGCAACCGCGTCGGCCACCGGCTCCTGAGCGCGGTCACCGACCTGTCCGACGTCGACCTCGAGAACGCCCTGCGGCCCGCCATCGCCCGCAACGTCATCCAGGTCGCCGACGGCGGCACGTACGTCTTCCGGCACGCGCTGATCCGCGAGGCCGTGCACGAAGAGATGCTGCCCGGCGAGCACAACCGCATCCACGCGCGGTTCGCCGAGGAGATCGACCGCGACCGCAGGCTCGTGCCGCCCGGGCGCGCCTCGATCGAGATCGCCCACCACTGGTACTCGGCCCGTGACCACCTGTGGGCGCTCATCTCCGCCTGGGAGGCGTCCGGTAAGGCCGCCAACGCGTTCGCCTACACCGAGCAGATCCAGCTGCTGGAACGCGTCCTCGCGCTGTGGGACCGGGTGCCCGACGCCGCCGAGCGCATCAACGTCGACCAGACCACGATCCTGGAGATGGCGTCGGAGGCCGCGGTCATCAGCGGCGAGACCGACCGCGGGCTGAAGTTCGTGAAGGGCGCGCTCGCCGAGCTGGACGAGACCCTCGAGCCCGAGCGCGTCGCCCACCTGCTCGTCCGCCGCTCCCAGCTCAAGAAGGACAAGGGCAGGCGCGGCGGTCTGGAGGATCTGCGCTACGCCGAGCGGCTGGTCCCCTGGCCCGGGTACACGCGCGCTCACGTCCTCACCAAGCTCGGGTCGTTCCTGATGTTCGTCAACCAGACCGAGGAGGGCTCCGCGCTCACCAACGAGGCGCTGGCCCTCGCCCGCGACATCGGCGACCAGTGCCTGGAGGCCGAGCTGCTCACCAACCTAGCGCTCGGCCAGTCCCTCACCGGCGACCTCGAGGCCGCCTACCGCACCAACGAGCGCGCCGCCGAGATCGGCCGGGGGCTGCGGACGGCGCGCATCGTGCTGCGCGCCCTGGCCAACAACGTCGACACCCTGGACAACCTCGGCCGCTCCGAGCAGGCCGTCGAACTCGCCCTCGAAGGCGAGACGGTGGCCCGGCAGTACGGCCGGTTCCGGGTGAACGGGGCGATCATCGCCAACAACCGCGCCGAGGCGCTGGACTCGCTCGGGCGCTGGGACGAGGCCGTCGAGGTCATCGAGCAGGCCCTCGCGATGGACCCGATCCCGCGCACCCGCGGCCATCTGATCCGGGCCCGCGCCGACATCGCGGCGGCCCGCGGCGAGACCGACCTGCTCGAACGCGTCCTCGCCGAGATCGGGGCCATGCATGGCGAGCCCGCCGAGTTCGCCCAGGAGTGGATGACCGACGCGCGGCTGCTCATCGAACTGCACCTGCTGCGCGGAGACCCCCTTCAGGCCCTCAAGGTCACCTCGTCGCTGCTGTCGGAGTCCGGCGGGACGCAGCACTCCAGCAAGCCGATGCTGGGCTGGCGCATCCTGGCGCTGAGCCGGCGCGTCTGCCAGGCCGCCGCCGTGATCTCCCCCGAGGCGGCCCGGGAGGTGCGGGCGGCGGCGATGACGCTCGCCGCGACCCTGGACTCCCACGGGCCGGTGACCGAGGCGTTCCGGCTGTCGTTCCGCGGCGACTTCGAGGCCGCGGAGGCCGCCTGGCGGCGCCTCGGCCGTCCGTACCCCCAGGCGAGGGCGCTGACGGACATCGCGGCCGCCGCGGCCGAGGCCGGTGACCGCGACACGGCGTCCGCGCGGCTGGCCGAGGCGCACACGATCGCGTCCGCGCTCGGCGCGCGGCCGATGGTGACCGAGATCGAGGCCCTCGGCCGCCGCGTCGGGACGACGTTCTCCTCGGAATCCGTCCCCGCCCAGCCCGGCGACACGTCCCACGCCGCCACCGACCTCACCCCCCGGGAGACCGAGGTGCTGCGGCTGGTCGCGGCCGGGCGGTCGAACCGGGACATCGCGGCCGAGCTGTTCATCTCGGCCAAGACGGTGAGCGTGCACGTCTCCAACATCCTCGCCAAGCTCGGCGTCTCCACCCGCGGCGAGGCCACCGCCGCCGCGTACCGCCTGTCCCTCCTGAGCTGACCTCCTCCCCGCCTTTCTTTACCTTGGCGTGAATCGCCTGCGGGTCAGGGGATCGCGCGCACGGACGCCGGAGACGCGCTCATGAGCGGCGCTTTGGTGAACGACCTTCCGCCGGGGATCGGTTAGGGTGAGGTGGAAACACCGAAGGGGAGTAGTCCCAATCGCGTGATCGACACGCTGGCGCAAGCCCGGTCGCGCGGGCCTCGGTTCGACGAGGCGGACGAGACCTTCGGCCCTGTGGCAATGCACGCACGCCACCGGGCCGAGGTCGCGCGCCTGACTCCCTGCGGTGCACGCTCCCGGCCCGGTCGCGCGACCTAGAAGGGCGACCCCCCGTGGAAGCGTTCTGGATCAGTCTCGGCGTCATCTTCGTGGCCGAACTGGGCGACAAGAGCCAGCTCATGGCCATGACGTTCGCCACCCGATTCAAACCGTGGCCGGTCCTCGCCGGCATCACCATCGCCACGGCCGTGGTCCACCTGTTCAGCGTCGGCCTCGGCGGGCTCATCGGCGACGCGCTCCCGAAGACGGCCATCGCCATCGTGGCGGGCATCGCGTTCCTCGGCTTCGCCCTGTGGACGCTGCGCGGGGACGAGCTCAGCGACGAGGAGTCCCAGAAGGCGCAGCGCACGACCCGCAGCGCGCTGATCGCGGTGACCGTCGCCTTCTTCCTCAGCGAACTCGGCGACAAGACCATGCTCGCGACGATCACGCTCGCCACCCAGCACGGCTGGTTCGGCACGTGGATCGGCTCCACGGTCGGCATGGTCGTCGCCGACGCCCTGGCCATCGTCGTCGGCCGCATGCTCGGCAAGCACCTGCCCGAGAAGATCATCCGCTACGCCGCCGCCGCGGCCTTCGCCCTCTTCGGCGCCGCCCTCATCCTCGAAGCCGTCCTCTGACACTCCACGGCCCGCACCCGTCGGCACCGCCCTCATCCTCGACGCGTCCTCTGAGATCCCCGGCCGGCACCCGTCACCCCGGCTGACCTGCCGGGCCCGTCCGCACCCACCCGGTGCGGCGAGGGCGTCCACACCCCGCGCCCTGTGGACTGTTGATCCCGGCGCCGCGACGGCGGGAAGGGACGACGGCGCCCCTGTACGTCGAGCCGCCCGGGCGTAGAGGAAGGTCAGAGGGTCAGGCCGATGAAGATGGGTTCGTTGACGAGGGTTATGCCGAACTTGGCTTCGACGCCGTCCTTCACCTCGCGGGCCAGGGCCAGGATGTCCGACGCGGTGGCCGTACCGGGGTTGGTCAGGGCGAGGGTGTGCTTGGTCGAGATGCGCGCCGGGCCGCGCGCGTACCCCTTGAGGAACCCGGCGTGCTCGATCAGCCATGCGGCCGGCACCTTCACCGCACCCCCCGGAACGTCCCAGCGGGGGAACCCGGGCGCGCGGAGCTCCAGCTCGGCGGCCTCGGCGGCGCTCAGGATCGGGTTGGTGAAGAACGAGCCGGCGCTGCGGGTGTCCGGGTCGGCGGCGTCCAGCACCATGCCCTTGCCGCGCCGCAGCGCGAGGACGGCCGTGCGCACCTCGTCGAGGGCGACCCGGTCACCGAGCTCCACCCCGAGCCGCGCGGCCAGCTCCTTGTACGCAACAGGCCCGGATTTATCCGACTTCTCCAGCACGTACGTCACCGACACCACGACATAACGCGCGAGATCATCCTTGAACACGCTGTGCCGGTACGCGAAGCCGCACTGGGAGGCGTCCAGATCGAGCAGCTCCCGCGCCCGACGGTCGTACACGCGGACCCCGGTGATCGTCTGCGACACGTCCTGCCCGTACGCGCCGACGTTCTGGATCGGCGTCGACCCGACCGACCCCGGGACGCCCGACAGGCACTCCAGCCCGGACCACCCTTCCGTGACCGTCCGCGCGACCAGCGCGTCCCAGTCCTCCCCGGCCTCGACGGCGACCGCCACCGCGCCGTCCCCCCGGTCCAGGACCTCGGCCCCCCGCGAGGAGACCTTGATCACGAGCCCGTCGAACCCGTCGTCGGACACGACCAGGTTGCTGCCGCCGCCCAGCAGCAGCACCGGCTCCCCGGCGCGGTCGGCCTCGGCCACCAGCGCGACCAACTCGTCCCCGGAACGTGCCTCCACGAAGGCGCGGGCCGCCCCGCCCACCCTCAACGTGGTGTACGGGGCGAGCCGTACACCACCCACATGGTCAGCCATGCACCCTTCCCAGCACCCCGAAGCGTCCGCGGGCGCGAGGACACCGCGCACCGGCCCTCAAGCCTAGACCGGACCGCCCCGCTCCCCGCCCATCCGGGGCACGGGCCTACCGGCCGCCCGAGCGCAGAGGTACGAAAGGGCAGGTCAGGCGAGGCGTACGGTGGCGCGGGCCTTGGACAGCACCCGGGAGTCGCCGGACCTCGCCGTCAGCGAGATGACCACCCGGTTGTCGTCCAGCTTGTCCTCGACGACGCCGCTGACCGTGATCACGGCGCCCTCGTCGTTGTCCGGGACGACGACCATGGACGAGAACCGCACGCCGTAGTCGACAAGCGCGCCCGGGTCGCCCGCCCAGTCGGTGACGAACCGCCCGGCCTGGGCCATGGTGAACATGCCGTGCGCGATCACGTCGGGCAGGCCGACGGCCTTGGCGTACCGCTCGTTCCAGTGGATCGGATTGAAGTCGCCCGACGCCCCGGCGTACATGACCAGGTTGACGCGGTGGACGGGGTACCCGACGGCCGGGATCTGCAGGCCGATCTCGACCTCGTCGTACTTGATGGTGGCGCCCATGCCTACTTCGCCCCTCCCCGCTCGATCAGCGTGTTGTAGGTGGTGCAGACCGGCTCGCCCTGGACGGTCGTCACCTGGCTCGTGACGGTGAGCAGCTCGTTGCGGCCCATGCTGCGGATCTCGGAGATCGTGGACTCGCAGAGCAGCTCGTCGCCGGCGTGGATGGGGCGGACGTACTCGAACCGCTGCTCGCCGTGGACGACCATGGCGAAGTCGAGCCCCAGATCGGGGTCGACCAGCGCCTCCCCGGCGCCGGCGAGGGTGAACACGATGGGGAACGTCGGCGGGGCGACGACGTCGGGGTGACCGGCGGCGCGGGCGGCCTCGGGGTCGCGGTAGATCGGGTTGTGATCGCCGATGGCGGCCGCGAACTCCTTGATCTTGACGCGGCTCACCTCGTAAGAGGTGGACGCCGGGTATGTCCTCCCGACGAAATCGCGGTTCAAAGCCATCGTGCGGGTGCCCTTTCGGAACGCGAAGCTGTTGCGCCCGACGGTAACAGAACAACCTTCGGCCGTGGTCGGGCGGAAGAACGTTCCCACCCCCGCGGCCTCGCGTCATTCCGCCGGACACGGAGAACGCTAGCCCGTTTCCTCCGCGAACCGGCGGAGCCCGGCCTGTCGCGGTGATCACATCGCGGGAGCCCGCCTCGGCCCCTCACCGAGACCAGCCTCAGGCCGATCCCGCTCACCAAGGGCGAACGCACATGGGACGCCCACCAAATGCACAATACCCATCGGTTTCCGCGCATACGGAAAACCGGCGTTCCGTCATGGAACGCCGGTCACGCACACAGAACCCAGCCGATGCCTGGCACCGCACCTACGACGGCGATGCCGGCCGCCGCGCCGGGCGAGCCCACTCGGCGACCCGCCTCAGGCGGACATTCGCCGTACCACGCCCCCGAGATCGTCTCCGCCGCGCACCGATAGACCAGCGAGCGCGCGAACAGATAGGAGCATCCGCGACCGACCCGTGCCTACCCCCGGACGGATCGACGGAAGACCGCGACGGCCGGTACGACCGGCGATCACGTAGCTCGGAACTCGGCGGACCGGATGGACCTCGAAAGGACCGCCGCGCCCCTCTCAGCGCCCCAGGGCGCCGAGACGGCGTGTGCCTAGCGGGTCTCGCGGTGAGGACGGTGGCACTTGCAGTTGGGGCAGTACTTCTTCAGCTCAAGCCGGTCCGGGTCGTTACGCCGGTTCTTCCGCGTGATGTAGTTGCGGTGCTTGCACTCCTGGCAGGCCAGCGTGATCTTCGGCCTAACGTCGGTGGCAGCCACGTGGGAGTGCCTTTCTACGTTTGGGACACATGGACAACCCGAACCAGGTGACCTTCACAGGAAACCCGGCAGGGTAGTAGCGGAGGCCGGACTTGAACCGGCGACACAGCGATTATGAGCCGCTTGCTCTGCCTGACTGAGCTACTCCGCCTCAGGGTCGACGAACGCGACCGGCTTGGAAAGGATACCCGACCTGTACGACGATCGCGTACACGTGTTCACGTACCCGATCTGGGCTAGGTGCTCCCAGTATGCCTGATCGCTGGACGCCTGCACTTCCCCTTTATTCGGCAGGCGGACTATTGAGCACGGTCAGATAACCCACCCAAGCGAAAAGCCCCACCCCGGAAACCCGAGAGAGGGCGTTTGCGCTGTCGAGCCCCTTTACGGAATCGAACCGTAGACCTTCTCCTTACCATGGAGACGCTCTGCCGACTGAGCTAAAGGGGCCTGTCACTCGCGTTCCGCGTTCCCGCGTCGCGCTGCGGACAGGTGTAACCATACACGGACCCCGCGACCGACGCGAATCAGAACGCCCATCGGGGAACCCGTCCGGCGCCGCGCACGCCGGGCCCCGGAACCCGTGCCGGCGCCCGGCCCGCGAGGGTTAGCGGACGGCCTCGCGACGCCTCGTCGGCGACCGTTCCCCGAAGGGCAGGGTGACCACTTCGCACAGATCTGCGAGGTCGACGAAACGGCGCAACTCGTCCACCGCGAAGCAGTCGGCGACCAGTTCTCCGTACCGGCGAAGACGGAGCACCTGACGGCCGTCGCGCGTCGCGGCCGTTATCTCGTAGCCGTCGGGCCCGACCCAGCGCGTCTCCATAGCCGGACAGAGTATTCCCAAGCACCGTCAGTTTCGGGAAACGACACGCATCCCCAGGTCACCAATCGACCCTCCAGCGCGAAAGGGCACGTCAGTCCCACCGCGAAGGACATCCCGCCGATTTCATCCCTCAAACCCCTTGTCGTATTGTTCAACGAAATTTACCGTTAAGGCGCCCCAGCGTACGAGCGCCACCACCATCACAACGACTGGTCCCCCTCCCCCGGGCATCACGGCGTACGCCCCGGGGAACGGCGGCGGCATCGCCCCTGCCCACGAAGTGAGCGGCGGGAGGAAGCCCGTTCAGGCCAGGTTCAGGCCAGGTTCAGGCCCGGCCGGGCTCCTCCGGGCCGCCGGTGAGGGCCGGGCTCTCGGCGAGGGTGTTGAAGCGCTCCAGCATGCGCGCCAGCAACCGGACGTCCTCCTGCGGCCAGGTGCCCAGCAGCGCGTGGAAACGCCGCTGGCGGGCCGTACGGGCGCGTAGGAGCCTCGCCCGGCCCTCCGGTGTCAGATCGAGCAGGTGGGCGCGGCCGTCGAGCGGGTCCGGCTGGCGCCCGATCAGCCCGAGCTCGTCCAGCACCTTCAGCTGACGGCTGATCGTCCCCTTGCCGACGCCGAAGTAGGCGGCCAGGTCGCTCGGCCGCGCCGGGGCGGCCTCGTCGATGCGGACCAGAATCCCGTACGCGCCGGGCTCCAACTCGGGGTGCACCTCGCGGCCCATCTCGGCCGACAGCGCGCGCGAGCGCCGGAAGAGGACGCCCAGTTGACGCTCGACCGCACGGAACGCCTCGTACTCGTCGCCCGGGATCCCCTCGGGCGCCTCGGCGGACGGCGCCGCCTGAGTCTCGGTCATCGTGAAGCCTCCTCTCTGTTCCAGTATCGAACGCCCGGCGCCGCCCATCTCCGGGCACGCGGGCACGGGCGCCGCGCGCGGACGCCCCGACGCCCAACGATCAGGACTCGGGCAGGCGTTCCCCCTGGACGGCCTGGACGTCCAGCTCGACCTTCAACGTGGCGATGACGGTGTACTGGCCGCCGGTGAGGTCGGCGAACGCGTACTCGCCGTCCGCGCCGGTGGTCGAGGAGCCGACCACGTTCCCCGCGCCGTCGAGCAGCGTGACCCGCGCGTCGGCGAGCGGCCCGCCGTCCTTCACCCGGACCGTGCCCCTGACCTGGGCGGCGCCGAGCAGCTCGACGTCCTGCCTGGTCTGGCCGATGCCGACCTCGACCGGGACGGCCGCCGGGCGGTGCCCCGCCGCGCTGACCGTGAGGGTGTAGACGCCGGCGACGATCCCGGCGAAGCCGAAGGCGCCGGCCGCGTCGGTCGTGCCCGTCGAGACGACCTCGCCCCGCACGTCGGTGACGACGACCATCGCCTCGGCGACGGGCAGGCCGCCGGGGGTGCGGACGGTGCCGAGCAGGCGGCCGGAGCCGGCCAGCACCACGTCGAAGTCGAGCGGCTGGTCGCCGACGACGAGCGTGGCCACCTGCGGATCGTGATCGCCGGCGGACGCGATGAGCACGTAGGTGCCGCTCCCGGGCGTCCACAGGTCGTAGCCGCCGTCCGGCCGCGTGACCGCGCGGCCGAGCTGGTGCCCGCGCACGTCGATCAGCGTGAGGGTGGCGTGGCCTACCGGCCCGCCGTCGGCGCCCCGGACGAACCCGCGGATCCCGCTGCCGCCCTCCGTGTTTCCCACGTCCCCCGCTGTGGGCGCGTCGAACGCGTCGCGCACCCGCGCCGCCGCGGCGTACGCGTCGCGCACCCGCGCCGCCGCGACGTACGCCTCCCGCGCGCTGCCGTTGCGGGACGCCGCGAGGCCGTTCGCCGCGGGCTCGACGCCCACGGAGACCAGTTCCTGGGTTTCGCGCTGCGCGTGACGGCCGGGCGTCGAACCGTTCCGGACGGGGGCGTACTCGTCGGCGGCGGCCCGGATCTGCTCGGCGTTGGACGTGCGCAGTGGCACCTCCCGGATGAACAGCATGCTGATCAGGGCGAGCAGGGCGAACGGCGCCGCGTACAGGAAGATGTCGCCTGCTCCGTGCCCGTACGCGCTCTCGACCACCGTACGGACCGGGGCGGGCAGCGACGACAGGACGGGAACCGAGCCGTCGCCCGGCATGGCCGTGACGCCGAGCTTGGCCAGGCCCTCCTCCAGGTAGTGGACGACCCGGTTGCCGAGCAGGGCGCCGAGCGCCGAGACGCCGAGCGCGCCGCCGAGCGTGCGGAAGAACGCCACGACCGAGCTGGCCGCGCCCAGTTCCTCCGGCCTGACCTGGTTCTGCACCGACAGGACGAGGTTCTGCATGGTCATTCCGACGCCCACGCCGACGCAGAACATGTAGACGGCGACGATCCAGTACTCGGTGTCGTACCGCAGCGTCCCCATCAGGCCGAACCCGGCCGTCAGGAAGAGGCCGCCGATGACCAGGAAGATCTTCCAGCGTCCCGTGCGGGTGATGATCTGCCCGGCGACCGTGGACGACACGGCGAGACCGAGGATCATCGGCAGGGTCATGATGCCGGCCATGGTCGGCGACTCGCCGCGCGCGAGCTGGAAGTACTGGCTGAGGAACGTCGTCGCGCCGAACATCGCGACGCCGACGAACAGGCTGGCCGCGACGGCGAGGCTGATCGCGCTGTTGCGGAACAGCCGCAGCGGGACGATGGGCTCGCTCGCCCGCGCCTCGGCCAGCAGGAAGAACAGGCCGAGGACGACCGCGCCACCGACCATCGCGGCGGTCTGCCACGACAGCCAGTCGTACTTGTTGCCCGCGAACGACACCCACACCAGCAGCAGCGACACCGCCGCGGAGATGAGGACCGCGCCCGTCCAGTCGATCTTGACCTCGCGCTTGAGCGTCGGGACGTGCAGGGTCTTCTGCAGGACGAGCAGCGCGATCACGGCGAACGGCACGCCGACGTAGAAGCACCAGCGCCAGCCGAGCCAGGAGGTGTCCACGATGACGCCGCCGATGAGCGGGCCGCCGATGGTGGCGAGCGCGAACACCGCGCCGAGGTAGCCGGAGTACCGGCCGCGCTCACGCGGCGAGATGATCGCTGCCATGATGACCTGGGCGAGCGCGGTGAGGCCGCCCACGCCGAGGCCCTGGACGACACGGGCCCCGATGAGCATCCCCGGGTTCTGCGCGAGGCCCGCGATGGCCGAGCCGAGCACGAAGATGGCGAGGCCGAGCTGGACCAGGATCTTCTTGCTCATCAGGTCGGCGAGCTTGCCCCAGATGGGGGTGGAGATCGTCGTGGCGAGCAGCGTCGAGGTGATGACCCAGGTGTAGGTGGTCTCGTCGGCGTGCAGGTCGGCGATGATCGTCGGGAGGGCGTTGGAGACGACGGTCGACGACAGGATCGCCACGAACATGCCGAGCAGCAGGCCCGACAGCGCTTCAAGGATCTCGCGGTGCGTCATGGGGGCGGCCGGTTCGGGCGCCGCCTCCCGCACCCCGGCCGGTACTGCGGTTGTCATCAATGTCCTTTCACTGTCTGAGGCACCATCTGGGGCACTGTCTGAGGCACCATCTGGGGCACTGTCTGAGGCACTGTCTGAGGCACCGTCTGGGCCGTGCGGGTCTGGGCCGTGCGGGTCTGGGCCGTGCGGGTCTGGGCCGTGCGGGTCTGGGCCGTGCGGGTCTGGGCCGTGCGGGTCTGGGCCGTGCGGGTCTGG